>JAHEJA010000022.1:33022-85796 GCA_024639125.1 Paracoccaceae bacterium | reverse complement strand
TGTCAAAGACATCTTTGATGGAACCATGTTCGACGGCTTCACCAGAATACATGACGCAAATACGATCACAGGTTTCCAAAACCAGACCCAAGTTGTGCGAAATAAACAGCATCGATGTGCCGTATTTCTTGCCCAAATCTTTGACCAATTCCACGACTGCGGCTTCTACCGTCACATCTAGTGCCGTCGTCGGTTCATCCAAAATCAACAAAGCTGGCTTTGACATAAGGGCCATCGCGATAACGATACGTTGTTGCTGGCCGCCGGAAAGCTGGTGAGGATATGATTTCAAAATCCGTTCGGGGTCAGGAAGTTTCACATCCGTTACAACTTCTAAAGCGCGTTTATAGGCGTCTTCTTCGGAAATACCTTCGTGGATCATTGGCACTTCCATCAGCTGTTTGCCGACTTTCATCGCAGGGTTCAAGGATGCCATTGGCTCTTGATAGATCATTGCGATTTCGTTGCCGCGCACGTCACGCAATTCTTCTGCGGACATTTCGCTTAGGTCACGACCTTTGAATTTGATGGATCCGCCAACAATGCGTCCATTGACACCCAGGTCTTGCATGACGCCCAAGGCAACTGTGGATTTTCCGCATCCAGATTCACCGACCAAACCAACAGCTTCGCCGGGTTGAACGGTGACTGAGAAATCCATGACTGCCGGAATTTCACGCAATCGGGTGAAAAACGAAATTGAAAGGTTGTCAATTTCTAGAATAGGACCGTCGTAATCGGTTATTTTACTCATTTTTATCTCCTATGGCGGGGATCATCCAATGTGATCAACCCAGTCGGAGCTGGCGCGAGCAGACCCGCGCCAACAGGGATCAATCTTTCAAGCTTTCTTCGCGCAAGCCATCAGCAAGAAGGTTCAAGCCAAGAACCAAGCTCAACAATGCAAAGGCAGGCGGAAGAGCAGGGTGCGGATAAACCGACAAAAGTTTGCGACCTTCGTTGATTGTTGCCCCCCAGTTCGGGCTTTCGGGTTCTAGCCCCAGACCAAAGAACCCCAAGGTTCCAAGCAAAATGGTGGTATAGCCGATGCGTAAACAAAAATCGACGATCAGAGGTCCGCGGGCGTTTGGCAAGATTTCCCAAAGCATGATGTACCATGGACCTTCGCCACGGGTTTGCGCAGCTGCCACGTAGTCGCGCGTTTTGATGTCCATGGCCAAACCGCGCACAATACGGAACACAGTTGGCGAGTTCACAAATACCACGGATACGAAAACGGTCAGCAAACCTGCGTCCACATCAAACCCATCAATCGCGTTAAAGATAGTGATCTTGGACCCAGCTTCGTTGACAATCGACAGATAGAGCCATCCCAAAACCACGATACCCGCACCCAAAAAGAGATTACGTTTCTGAGGTTGGATATAGAACCGTGAGTTCACTAGAACGGTATAGAACACCAACGGAAAGCTAAACAAAACCACTGCCATATATTGTGGCATGCCTGTCATTCTAATTTCTGGTGTCACCAAGAGGTAAAACAACAGAATAACAGGAAAGGCGAGGATCAGGTTTGCTAAGAAGGACAAAACAATATCCAAACGCCCACCGTAATACCCTGCTGGCAATCCCAACGTAATGCCAGCCATAAAGGCAAACACGGTTGCCAATGGAGCAATGACCACAACTATCGAGCTACCTGCCATAACACGGCTGAAAATATCACGAGCAAGGTTATCACCACCCAAAAGGTAATAGGCATAAAGGCCATCATCGGCGCCGCGAATGCCTGTTCCGGGCACTTTGTTTTTCATACCAGATATTTGGGCCAATGGATCGTGGGTAACAATCATATCCAAGGCACCGGCAAAAAAGCCGACAAAGACCCAGAACATCACGATACCAAACCCGATCATGCCAATGGTGCTGTCGAACAGCTTGCCATAAAGCCCCAGTTTGCGTTTGTATTTTATAGAAATCACATAGGTTAGGACCAGCGCGATCCAAACCGGTGTCAATTGTGTAAACATTGCCAGAAGGATGGCGCCCCAGCTTAAAGCTTCCATGAGTTTTCCCCCTGATTAAGTGACGCTGATGCGTGGATTTAGGTATACGTAGCCGATATCTGAAATCAGCTGAGTGACCAGAACGACCACAACCGAGACGACGGATACACCAAGCAAAAGTTCGATGTCATTGTTTCCTGCTGCTTGGACAAGAACCCAACCAAAGCCTTTGTAATTAAACAAAGTTTCAACGATCACAACACCGTTCAAAAGCCACGGGAATTGCAGCATTATAACGGTAAAAGGCGCAATCAGCGCATTTCTCAATGCGTGTTTCACAACAATGTTCTTGAACGATACACCCTTGAGACGGGCGGTCCGGATATACTGGGCTGTCATGACTTCGGCCATTGAGGCGCGCGTCATTCGTGCGATATATCCCATCCCATAAAGAGCAATCGTCAAGACCGGTAGAAAGAAATTTTCGAAATTGGCACTGTCCATCGCACTGGTTGCCGTGCCTTTGAACCATTTTAGCCCAAATGCAGATGACGAAAAGACCGCGATCAGGATAACACCGGATACATATTCAGGTGTCGCCGTGGTCATAATCGCAAAGGTAGACAGGCTACGATCCAATTTACTGCCTTCTCGCATACCGGCAAGCACGCCCAAGATCAGCGCAGAAGGGATCATCAGGATCATGACCCACATCATCAATTTCCCAGTGAGGGAAAGTCGGGTCGCCACGATCATAGAGACATCTTCTTTGAATACAGTTGAAAACCCCCAATCGCCTTGCAAAATACCACAGAACCTTGGGGCGTCTTCGATTGTGCCACCTGGCACCACGCATTTGCCGCGGGTTTTCCCGTCGGTACCTTCGATCACATAACCAGGCACAACGCCAAGCCATTGCCCGTATTTCACTGGCAAAGGTTGCATATAGCCACGGTTGTTCAAAAATGTTGATACCGCTGTGTCATCCATACGAAAATTGCCTTCGGATTTGGCAAGTTTTTCAAGGTTTGGATAGAGATTTGTCAGAAAGAAGACGATGAACGTGAGGCAAAGTGCTGTAAACACCATGATCCCAAATCGTCTGAGAATAAACAGTCCCATAGATGTCCCTGTGGTTTGTTGGGGTATGCATCCCAAACGCGTTTGACGCGTTCCGGGGGATAAAAAAGGGGCGCGATTTACCCAGAACCGCACCCCTTCATTTCAATGTGGATTAAGCTTTTAGGCCCCACTTGTAGATTTGTGGTAGGTCGGCAATGTGCTTGCCTGCGTTAACCACGTTATCTCTGTGGTGAAGGATCGCTGTCCGCCAGTATGGCTGGATTGTGACACCTTCTTCGATCATGATGGCTTGCAATTTAGCCATAACAACACGACGTTTATCCGCATCTGCCAAAGAGTTAGCTTCTGACAACAAGGCATCAAATTCTGCGTTTGCAAAACCTGCTTCGTTCCATGCTTCGCCTGACTTAAAGGCCAAAGCAAGAACCTGAGTACCCAAAGGACGGTGGTTCCAGTTGGTTGAGCTGAACGCGTATTTTGTCCAGTCATTCCAGAATGTTGAACCAGGCAAAATTGTACGCTTCACTGGAATACCTGCGTCACGTAGTTGTGCTGCAACGGCATCCGTTGTGTTTTTGCGCCAGTCGTCATCGATTGAATGCAGTTCGTGTTCGAAATCGCCCATGCCTGCTTCGTCCATCAATGCTTTGGCTTTGGCTGGATCAAAAGGCAAACGCGTGACAGATGGATCATGCTCTGGGTGCATTGGGCCAACGAAACAGTTATCCGCAGGGATACCATAGTTTGACATGCCCAATTCTAGGCAGACGTTGTTGTCAACGGCCATTGCCAAGGCTTGGCGAACCCGCTTGTCAGCATAGATTTTGTTGCCATTTGCGTCTTCTGCCAATTGGTTTGGACGAATAGAAAGAGTAAATCCTGATGGGACTTCGGAACGGACAAGGCCAAGGCTGTCATATACGTCCACAAATTCGCCAACAGATTCCCAGCAGCGATCGATTTCACCGGCATCAAATGCCGCAACGAATGCTGCAGGGTCTGTGCCATAGTCGATGAATTCGATGCGATCCAGATACCCGCCTTTGCCGGCTTCGTATCCCCACCACTGGTGACCTTCGTTGCGAACAAGAACGCCTTTGACGCCAACGTCCATGCTTTCTGGCAACATGTAGCCAGTGCCGATTGGGTTATCGAGCATTGTTTCAGCATTAAACGAGCTGTGAACAATCGCAGCTGGGTAATCCGCCATACCGGCAATTACCGTAATGTCAGGCGTGTTGGTTTTAAGCACAACGGTATGGCTATCAACAACCGTGATCGCACCTTCTGAGGCTTTGCCACTGTCGGCATCGATCAAAGACGCCATACGGGCAGCCATTGAGTTACCTTCAACGGATTTATCACACCAGCCAGCAATGTTGCGTGCAACGTCGTCTGCAGTGAAATCTTCGCCATTGTTCCACTTGACGCCTTTGCGAACGTTCAGGGTATACTCTGTTGCATCGTCATTTGATGACCAGCTTTCAAGAAGCATAGATGCGAACGAGCCGTCGTTGTTATATTCTACGAGATACTCTAGCCAACCCGCAGTGAAGGTCGCAATTTGCGTCCAGTCATATGTGCGTGGGTCTTTAAGTGCGCGCACTTCCATTTGCATGCGCAATGTGCCGCCTTGTTGTGCGGCGGCATGGCCGTCTGCTTGTGCTGGGGATCCCAGTCCACCAAGGGCGTAAGCTGCACTTGCTGTTAGGCCCAATGCAGTAGTACGGGTCAAGAATTCACGGCGGCTGAGTTGGCCTTTTTTGAATTCGCGCGCATACATTTCTGCTGCTGGGTGCATAGTTGCAGTTGAATTTGTCATTTGCGTCATCGTGTTCTCCCTGTGACACATTACATTTATAAGCGGGTTACTTGCGAACCCTTGGTATGCTTAGACAAGCTTGCGCCTGTTCTCGCTACACCGACTATACCGCACGAAAAGTGCAGACAGGTCAACGTCGACTTTCGGCATTTTCAGTCAGAAAGACGACATATGCCCATAGAAAAGGCGACATTTTTCCGGAATGCAACCAATTTTTAGGGGTTGACAGTGTGGCTTGTTCCACGAAGCGCGCCACCTTTAGGTCGGAGAAAAGTGAATCCATGTTTTCATTTTGCTTCGGAACCATGTTCTTTGGCGTTTTGCAAATTGCCGAGTCGCGATCGTTGCGTTTGATCTGGCGGTTTCTAGCGGAATTTCCCCCTGACAAAAGGCGATCAAGTCCGGGGCCCCAATGGCCTTGGAAGATAACAAGCTGGGGTTCCAATCTGTCAGGTTGTCTTGCGCCTCGGCCAATGCACCCGTGTCTAGCATACTGTCAAATCGCTGCGCGATGCGATCATTCAACCAATCTTTTTCGACATCAAACACGATCGCCGTAGCCGTGTGAACATCTAACAGCGGCGGCGGTGTTTGGGTTTGCCATTCAATGATGGATGTGCCCGTAGCATGCAAAACTTCCCAAGCGCGCTGAACGCGCATTGGGTTTTGGGTGTCGATGCTGTCGCGGGTCGCGCTGTCTAGATCCTGTAACAAGGCGTCAATGCCATGGTCAGCCCGCAGTGCATTCCCTTTGGCGCGTAGATCATCTGGTATCGGCGGAATATTCGCCAAACCTTGGGTCAAAGCGGTGAAATATAGTCCTGTGCCACCCACGATGATGGGACGTTCATACTTTGACAGGATGCCCTGCACATCACGTAGCCAATGACCGACAGAATATTCTGCGGCTTTGGCAATATGTCCGTAGAGCAAATGTTCGACCAACCCTTCGTCTGTAATAGAAGGCCGTGCGGTTAACACACGCCAATTTTCATACACCTGAATGGCATCCGCATTAACAATTGGTCCACCTGTCATCTGCGCTAAATCCATCGCAAGGCTGGATTTTCCTGATGCCGTTGGGCCGGCTATTAAAATTGGTCCCGTTTCTTTGATCAAAGGGGCCAGTTGGTCAAAGCGAGCAGACATATAAAACAGTTCTCTTGATTGGTTATTTTTGCAGGCATGGTCGTTTAAATTCAGAAAGCTTGATTGTGCCATTGAACATGACGACGTTTTCCGACATTTTGGCGCAGATCCTACAGTTTCGCGCAAGGAGTGCAACATGGCAGACGCTACCCCCGAAAAAACCACGTTTAAGCGAGTAATGCTTAAGATTTCAGGCGAAGCCCTTATGGGGGACCAAGGCTTTGGGTTGCACCCGCCAACAGTCGAAAGAATCGCCCGCGAAGTCAAAATCGTTCATGATCTGGGCGTTGAAATTTGTATGGTGATCGGGGGCGGGAATATTTTTCGCGGTCTCCAAGGCAGCGCTCAGGGAATGGAGCGCACCACAGCCGACTATATGGGTATGCTGGCCACAGTCATGAACGCGCTCGCAATGCAGAGCGCACTAGAAGGGTTGGGGGTCTTTACCCGCGTTATTTCTGCGATCCCGATGGATCAAGTGTGCGAACCCTATATTCGCCGCCGTGCGGTACGTCACCTAGAGAAAAAGCGCGTCTGTATTTTCGCCGCCGGCACAGGAAACCCGTATTTCACCACGGATACTGCCGCGACATTGCGGGCAAATGAAATGGCATGCGAAGCGATCTTTAAGGGGACCAAAGTTGACGGTGTCTATGACAAGGATCCCGCCAAACACGACGATGCGGTCCGTTATGATGCAATCACCTATGATGATGTTCTGGCCAAACATTTGGCGGTCATGGATGCCAGTGCAATTGCCTTGGCGCGCGACAATAGCTTGCCGATAATTGTGTTTTCTTTGGACGAACCAGGTGGTTTCAAAGGTATTCTCGCAGGTGAGGGCACCTATACACGCGTCTCTGATTAAGTCACATTTGTGATTGTCACTGGACGAAAGACCCTTTGGCCTGATAAACGCAAACCAACGTAAACAAGAATAAGAGCTGTGAAATGTCCGACGATTTTATGATTGATACCGATGACCTAGAACGCCGTATGAAGGGTGCTATGGGGTCTTTGAAAACTGAATTTGCTTCGCTTCGGACAGGGCGCGGTTCTGCGTCGATGCTAGATCCGATCGTCGTCGAAGCCTATGGTCAGCAAACGCCAATTAACCAATTGGGAACCGTCAACGTTCCGGAACCACGCATGGTCACGGTGAATGTTTGGGATAAATCTATGGTGAATGCCGTGGAAAAAGCCATTCGCGAAAGCGGATTAGGCATTAACCCACAGTTGAACGGCACAATTATCATGTTGCCAATCCCTGAATTGAACGAAGAGCGGCGTCGTGAACTATCGCGTGTTGCCGCGCAATACGCTGAAAGCGGCCGTGTTTCGATCCGCAATATCCGCCGCGATGGTATGGATCAGGTTAAAAAAGCAAAAGCAGACGGCATGTCCGAGGATGATCAAAAGTTCTGGGAAACCGAAGTTCAGGATTTGACAGATAAATACATCAAAGCTGTCGATGCCGCGCTTGAAACCAAACAAGCTGAAATCATGCAAGTCTAGTTCCTGAGTATGGCACAGGACCTTAGCAAAAGCTCGTCAACACAGACGAGCAGCCCCGCACATGTGGCCATCATTATGGATGGGAACGGGCGGTGGGCGCAACTGCGGGGTCAGCCTCGATTAATGGGGCATCGTGCTGGCGCAAAGCGGATCCGCGAAATTGTTCAGACGTGTCCAAATGTGGGCGTTAAGTATCTGACCATATTCGCGTTTTCGACCGAGAACTGGAAAAGAACGCAGAGCGAAGTATCGGGGTTGATGACATTGTTTCGGCAATACATCAAACGCGAGGCGCGCAATTTAGCCAAAGAAGGCGTAAGGGTCCGGTTTATTGGGGATCGTGTGCGTTTGGATGACAAGCTGGTCAAGTTAATGGATGAACTTGAGCAATTGACGGAAACCAACGATCGCGTTCATCTTACGATCGCACTGAATTACGGTAGCCGTGACGAAGTGGCGAGGGCGACAAAACGGTTGGCACATGATGTGGCAATTGGCAAACTTTTGGTTGCTGATATTGGTGAAGAAACGCTTCCTAAGTATCTGGATACATGTGTACTTCCTGATCCTGACTTGGTTGTGCGTACCAGCGGCGAAGCCAGAATTTCGAATTTTCTATTATGGCAGTCTGCCTATTCGGAATATGAATTTGTCGATACATTATGGCCTGATTTCAGTGCGGAAATTTTTGAAAACATCGTAGATCGGTTTAAAAGCCGTGACCGACGTTTTGGGGGCATCAAGGTATGACTGTATCCGAAAAATGGGGCGATTTGATGCCTCGTATTCTGTCAGCATGTGTGTTGTTGGCGGTGGGCGGCGGCGCTCTTTGGTTGGGCGGCATTGCGTTCGGGATACTGGTATTGGCTTTGGTGGCCGTGATCCATTGGGAAATCACCCGAATGCTGACGCCCTTGTCTCGTCAAGCGCATTGGTTTTCTGCGGTTTTTGCCGCTGGGACATTATCGTTGACGTTGATCTTGTCCCCTCTTGGTGCGGGAATTGCTGTTGCTATCGGGGTGTTGATCCAACGTAGCTTTTTTCACACCCACAAAACCAAAGGTATGTTATTTTCCCTTGCGATTGTTGCATGCGGTTACGTGCTGCTGTCAATCCGCGCGGATTTTGGGTTAGCCATGGCCTTGTGGGTTTTGGGCGTTGTTGTCATGACCGATATCGCAGGATATTTTGCAGGACGCATTCTTGGGGGGCCCAAGTTTTGGCCCCGCTATTCGCCCAAGAAAACATGGTCAGGCGCCATTGGGGGGTGGGCTGCCGCTATGGTCTTTACACTGGTTTTAACGCTATTTGTTGATCTACATCAAAACCAAGAGTGGCTTGTTTTAATGGCATTTTTCCTGTCTTTTGCGTCTCAAATGGGGGACATTTCCCAAAGCGCGCTCAAGCGGGCGTGCAACATCAAAGACAGCTCGACCCTTATTCCCGGTCATGGTGGCTTTTTTGACCGCTTTGATGGGGTAATCGGGGCCACCGTTGCATTTGGGCTACTTGCGCATTGGGTGATGTATTGAAACGGATTAGCGTCTTTGGGGCAACAGGGTCGATTGGACAAAATACCCTAGATTTGATCCAGCGTGATCCGGATGCCTATGACGTTGTTGCACTAACTGGCGGTCATAATATTGACCAATTGGCCAAGGACGCAGTTGCATTTCGCGCTAAGATTGCTGTGACCGCCTACGAAGACCGTTATCAAGATTTGAAGTCCGCCTTATCGGGCACAGGGATCGATGTTGCCTGCGGTAGCCAAGCGATCGTTGATGCTGCACAGCGACCCGTCGATATTGCAGTGTCTGCAATTGTGGGGGCTGCTGGGCTTGGCAGTGGGGTTGCAACCTTGGAACAAGGGGCGACATTGGCGCTTGCGAACAAAGAAAGCATGGTTTGTGCCGGTCGCTTGATGCAGTCCAAAGTCAAGTCGTTTGGTGGTCGCATTTTGCCTGTGGATAGCGAACATTCCGCTCTTTTCCAAGCGTTGGTCGGAGAAGACATTTCTTCGGTAGAGCGGGTTATTATAACCGCCTCTGGCGGAGCATTTCGCGATTGGACATTGGATCAAATCGCGCAAGCCACGCCGGAACAGGCCGCCACGCATCCGAATTGGGATATGGGGCAACGCATTACAATTGACAGTGCGTCCATGTTTAATAAATCGTTAGAAGTCATTGAGGCAAAAGAGTTATTTAATTTCACGCCAGATCAAATCGAAGTCTTGATCCATCCGCAATCCATGATCCATGCTATGATTGGGTTTACGGATGGCGGGTTGATGGCTCATGTTGGCCCTGCTGATATGCGCCACGCGATCGGTTATGCACTTTCGTGGCCGAACAGGGCCGATTTGCCACTTGAGCGCTTGGATTTTGCAAAAATTGGTCGATTTGATTTTTCGGCACCGGATCTTGAAAAATATCCTCCGCTGCGCTTGGCTTATCGCGTGATGGCGCAAGGTGGGCTAAGTGGGGCCGTCTTTAATGCTGCCAAAGAAATTTCTCTGGATGCCTTTATCGCCAAAAAGATTGGTTTTTTGGACATGGCAGCCGTTGTTGAACAGGTTCTAGACCGTGTGGGTCATCAGTTTTCAAGCGAAAGTGACTGCTTGAGTCTTGATAATGTTATGGCGATGGACCACATCGGACGTATCACCGCCGCAGAAATCATTGAAAAACTATAAACAGACGGGATTACAATGGATTTATTAGGAATGCTGCCATCCTTTGGGGGCTTTTTCATCTCTTTATTTGCTTTTGTGTTTGCCTTGTCGGTTATAGTCGCAGTGCACGAATATGGACATTACATCGTTGGGCGTTGGTCTGGTATTCATGCGGATGTGTTTTCTCTGGGGTTCGGTCCGGTTCTTTGTGCGCGCTTTGATAAGCGGGGGACCAAGTGGCAAATTGCGGCACTTCCATTTGGCGGGTACGTCAAATTTAAAGGCGACGCAGATGCCGCAAGCGCGCGTTCGATCGATATGCGTGATTTAACCGCCCAAGATCGTCGTTCCACGATGCAAGGCGCGCCGCTTTGGGCGCGTACTGCAACGGTAGCTGCGGGACCGATATTTAATTTCATCCTTGCGATGGTGATGTTCACGGCCCTTTTGTTGCAACAGGGACAAATCAGCAAACCCTTGCGCGTCGGCGAAGTATTTTCCATGCCGCAAACACAAGAGCTGAAAGCAGGGGATCGCTTGATTGCAGTGAATGGAATTGACATTCCTGAAATGGATGATGGCACGGAATTTTATCGCTTCGTTGCTAATTTACCGCCCCAAGACGTGTATCCCTATATTGTTGAACGTGACGGACGTCAGCGCGAAGTCATGGCTCCAACTCTGTCGCCAGCGCGGATTTCCCAAGTCATGCCGCGATCGGCGGCTGCCGAAGCAGGCCTGCGCGCAGGGGATGTTTTCATAAACGGGAATGGCGAGAAAATCAACGATTTCTCAGATCTCAAAACCCTAGTCGAAGCGTCTAATGGATCAAGTATTGATCTGGTTATCTGGCGCGACGGAAAAGAAATTGATCTGCCTTTGGCCCCACGACGTGTGGACGAACCCCAAGCCGATGGTGGATTTAAAACCGAATGGCGTATTGGTGTGGTTGGCGGTGGTCTGTCTTTTGAACCGATGAAGACCTCTGTTCCGCCTTTGGATGCGGTAAGAGCGGCATCAATCATGACCTATAACATTATGGAAGCATCTGTGTCCGGGCTTTACCATGTTGTGACGGGCGCCATTAGTACGTGTAATTTGTCTGGCCCTATTGGAATTGCTGAAACCTCGGGTCAAATGGTCAAGCAAGGCAGTGTTAATTTCCTTTGGTTTATTGCGTCATTGTCAGTTGCGATGGGCTTCATGAACCTGTTTCCGATTCCGGTTTTGGATGGAGGGCATTTGGTGTTTTACGCTATCGAAGCCGTCATTGGTCGCCCACCAAGTCCGAGATTTTTAAATGTGTTTATGACACTTGGTTTGACCATTGTTCTGTCGTTCATGGTGTTTGCTGTGACCAATGATTTATTTTGCTAGTCACATTTTTCCGCCAATTATGTGCCATAATGCCGAAGTGTTTTTGACAAGCACGGCGTTTGTCGTTAGTCACAAATTCACGGGATAATTTTAGTGGGATTGCATCATGGCTCTTAACCGTTCACCTAAGGTAAAAACCATTGCCATTCAGCAAGACAGCGGGCGGTCTTATTGGCTAACGTTTTTGGTCATGGCTGGCTTTTTGGTTGTTTTTACGGCTCAGGCCGCAATCGCACAGAGTTTTCGGTTTAATTCCGTTGATGTCCAAGGCAACCGCCGAATAGAGGACGCCACAATTCAGAATTATGTCGGGGTGGCCCGTGGCGACGCTGTTTCCGCTGAGCAATTGAACACTGGATATCAGGCGCTTGTAAATAGTGGGTTGTTTGAAACCGTCGATTTGATCCCAAATGGGGGAACTTTGATTATCAAGGTCAAAGAATTCCCAACTATTAACCGTGTTGCTTTCGAAGGTAATCGAAAGATCAAAGACGAAGCGTTAGCGGTTATGGTGCGCTCACAGCCTCGGTTTGTTTATAATCCAATCATTGTAGAAGAAGACCGCAAAGCCATCGCAGAAGCCTATGCGGATGCTGGACGACTTGCTGCAAAAGTGACCCCGAAAATAATTCGCAAATCCGACAATCGTGTCGATGTCATTTACGAAGTCTTCGAAGGCGGTCAAGTCGAAGTTGAGCGTATCGGTATTGTTGGGAACCGTGCCTATAGCGACCGTCGCTTGCGTCGTGTTCTAAACACCAAGCAAACGGGAATTTTGCGTGCATTGGTGCGACGCGATGTGTTTATCGAAGATCAGATTGAATTCGACAAACAAGTGTTGCGTGATTTCTATCAATCCCGCGGATACGTTGATTTCCGTATAAATAACGTGTCTGCCGAGCTTGCCGAAGAGCGTGATGGATATTTCATGACGTTCAACCTGCGCGAAGGCCAGCAATTCACGTTTGGTGCTATTTCGGCATCAACCGAATTGGCCGGTATTGATATTGCGGCATTTGAAAACGCAATAAAATCCAAAGCAGGCAAGATTTATTCCCCTTTTGCCATCGAAACTGACATCGCCCGGATGGAGCGTTTGGCCGTTCGCAAAGGGTATGACTTTATCCGTATTGTTCCAAATGTCACGCGTAACAACGAAAATCTCACGCTTGATGTTGATTATTTAGTCGAACGTGGACCACGTATTTTTGTGGAACGTATTGATATCGAAGGAAACACAGCAACCTTGGATCAAGTGGTTCGCCGTCAATTCCGCACAGTCGAAGGCGATCCGTTTAACCCACGTGATATTCGCCAAACAGCGGAACGCATTCGTGCCCTTGGGTTCTTTAGCAATGCAGATGTCAACGCACGCGAAGGGTCAACTGGCGATCAAGTTATTATTGACGTGAACGTCGAAGAACAGCCAACAGGCAGCATGAGCTTTGGTGCAACCTATTCGACGAACGATGGCATTGGCGGCATTATCGAATATAGCGAACGCAATTTTATCGGTCGGGGTCAACAGTTGAACCTGTCAATCAAAGGTGGGGCCGATACCCAAACTTATTCGTTGCGGTTTACGGAACCTGCGTTTTTGCACAATGATCTAAAGTTCTCTTTGAATATGTCTTATCGCGCAACCAACAATCAAAACGCAGCTTATGATACGACGATTGCAAAACTAGAGCCGTCCTTGAGCTTTCCTATTAGCGAAGACACGTATTTGTCATTACGCGCAACCACGCAGTTCAACGACATAACGGGCGTACAAACCCAAGGGAATATCATCGGCAACGAAGCGACCTTTGGCAAAGTCGTATCAAATGGTTTGGGGTATACGCTAAGCTATGACAATCGCCGTACGGGTCTAGACCCCAATTCAGGGGTCTTGCTACAGTTCGGCCAAGATTTCGCAGGATTAGGCGGCGACACGCGCAGCATCAAAACCATGGCAATGGCCATCGGCCAAAAGAAAGTCTTGAACGAAGAAGTCACATTGCGCGCCACAGTCGAAGGGGGCATGCTGAATTACACCAAAGGCGAAAGCCGCGTTGTTGATCGCTTTTTACT
This sequence comes from Paracoccaceae bacterium, assembly GCA_024639125.1. Classification (GTDB taxonomy): domain Bacteria; phylum Pseudomonadota; class Alphaproteobacteria; order Rhodobacterales; family Rhodobacteraceae; genus JAHEJA01. The sequence goes on along the minus strand of JAHEJA010000022.1, from coordinate 72,136 downwards.
GGGTAGCGATGTCATCCGTGGGTTCGAACCAGGTGGTATTGGCCCACGTGAACGGAATAGTTCGGCGAATGATGCCTTGGGTGGTGAAGTCTATGCAGCTGTCCGTCTAGAAGCCGAATTCCCACTGGGTATCCCAGAGGAATATGGTCTGTCAGGTGGTCTATATTACGACATGGCGAACCTTTGGTCTTTGCCACAGGTGAATGGTGATGTGTTGTACGAAGATGGCGCATGGCGTCACGTTGTCGGCGCCTCGTTGTTCTGGCAGACCCCAATCGGGCCACTTCGGTTCAATTTCTCGAAAGCGCTCAAGAAAGAGACCCAAGATTTGGATCGTTTGTTTGAGCTCACTATTTCGACGTCGTTCTAATGAAACAGCGTTTTCTTGGGATAGTGTTTGCGTGTTTGGCGGTGTTCGTGACCAACGCTGCGCTAGCCCAAGATGCCGCAATTGCGCAATATCCAATTGTCACTGTGGATCGTGTCCGTTTGGTGCGTGAATCTGATTTTGGGAAACGTTTGTTCAGTGAACTGAATCAAAAAATGCGGGATTTGCAGGTCGAAAATAATAAGATAGAAAGCGATCTTTCTGCCGAAGAGCTTGCTTTGCGTGACCAGCGTAAAACGATGGACCCGTCCGATTTTAGGGTGCTGGCGGGCGAATTTGACGTCAAAGTAAACCGCATTCGCCAACAGCGTAAAGAACTAGAAGATGAAATTCTTCAGGAAAATAACAGCAGCCAAGTCAAGCTCATTCAAACAGCGGCGCCCTTTATGTTTGAAATTATGACACAGCATGGCGCGGTTGCGGTTTTAGAACGTTCAACTGTGGTTTTGGATTTGGCATCAATCGATATAACGGATCAAGTTATCACGCGTATGAATGCTGACCTTGGGGATGGGGTAAACCTTCCTAAATCCGAATAATTCTAGCTTCAATGCTTGCTCAAAATGCTATTGATTGTTAGGGCTTTGCGTAAACAACTTAAGGAACCATCATGTCTGACGCGCTTTTGACTGCGGATATTCAATTGATCCAACGGATTCTTCCTCATCGTTATCCTTTTCTATTGGTGGATCGCGTTGTCGATATTAATGGCACTCAATCTGCCAAAGGTCTTAAGAATGTGACGATGAACGAACCACATTTTCAAGGGCATTTCCCCGGAACGCCGATCATGCCGGGTGTAACGATTGTCGAAGCGATGGCGCAAACCGCTGCTGTGATGGTCGGTGTCGCGCTTGATTTAGCAGACAAAGAAATGTTGATCTATTTTATGTCGATCGACAAATGTAAATTCCGTCGCAAGGTTATCCCTGGGGATGTCTTGGAAATGCAGCTAACCACGCTGCGCGGCAAGGCTGGCGCCAAGGTTTGGAAATTCTCTGGCGTGGCGACCGTGGATGGTGAAATGGCTGCCGAGGCAGAGTTTACCGCAATGATGGATCTTCCACAGGAGTAATCGGTGTGAACAATGGGCTAATTCATCCCAGCGCAATCATTGAAGAGGGCGCAACGATTGGCGAGGGCGTGAAAATTGGCCCGTTCTGCCATATTGGTGCAGACGTGACCTTGGACAGTGGCGTAGAACTTAAAAGCCACGTTGTCGTCAAAGGGCGCACGACCATAGGATGCGACACTGTTGTGTTTTCCTTTGCTGTTTTGGGGGAAATTCCCCAAGACCTTAAATTCAACGGCGAAGCAACGGCTTTGATCATTGGGGAACGCAACCGCATTCGCGAGCATGTGACAATGAACACTGGCACCCAAGGGGGCGGTGGCGTTACGAAAATTGGTAACGACTGTTTGTTTATGGCTGGGTGTCATGTGGCCCATGACGTTGTCATCGCGGATCGTGTCATTTTGGTTAATAACTCTGCGGTCGCGGGTCATTGTATTATCGAGGACGATGCAATCATCGGCGGGTTGTCAGGAATCCACCAATTTGTGCGCATTGGACGTGGGGCAATCATTGGCGCTGTGACTATGGTGACAAATGATGTTATCCCGTTTGGATTGGTCCAAGCCCCGCGGGGTGAATTGGACGGATTGAACCTTGTTGGTTTGAAACGCAAAGGTGTCGCACGTAGTGACATTACCGCATTGCGCGCAGCCTTTCAGATGCTGGCCCAAGGCGAGGGTACGTTTCATGATCGCGCCAAACGTCTAGGCGAGGAAACCAACAGCGAATATGTTCAGCAGATTGTTGATTTTGTCATGGGCGCGAGCGATCGTTCCTTTTTGACGCCGCGATAAGCTATGGCTGGGGATCTTGCCATTATAGCAGGGGCAGGGCAATTGCCCGTTGCTTTGGCCAAGGCGCATCCCCAGGCTATGAAATTTGTCTTTCAGGGCATGGCCCATAATATGGGAACCGCGGTCATTGAACATAGTTTCAATACCTTGGGCGCATTGTTTCAGGACCTAAAAGCCCAGGGTATCAGCCGGGTTGTTTTAGCGGGTGGAATGTCGCGTCCAAACCTCGATCCGAGCAAATTTGATAGCTATATGACCCGCGTTGCACCGCATTTGTTGGCTGCGTTCCAACAAGGGGATGATGCCTTACTTCGCTTTGTGATCTCACTGTTCGAAGACCATGATATCGCAGTTATAGGCGCTCATCACCTATTGCCAGAGTTAACCGCAGACCAAGGTGTGCTGAGCGGGATTATTCCGGATCATACCTATGCAGATATCAATCGAGCGGATCACATTATGTCCACCCTATCGTCCCTAGATATAGGGCAGGGCATTGTGGTTGAAAATGGATTGACCTTGGGGATTGAAACGCTTCAGGGAACGGATGCACTTTTGAATTTTGTGGCACAAACAGACGACCATTTGCGACATTTGAACCGGGGTATCTTGGTGAAACGTCCAAAATTGGATCAGGACTTGCGCGTGGATATGCCAACAATCGGTCCCGATACAATCCAAGCTGTTGCGCGTGCTGGTTTGTCTGGCATTGTGATTTCCCCGAACCAAGTGATTTTGGTTGATAGGCTGGCAATCATCCAGTTGGCCCAAGATTTAGGGCTCTTTGTAGCTGCTTTGGAAATAAGCACATGAAAGTCTTTGTGCTTGCAGGCGAAGATTCCGGTGACAAGCTTGGCGCTGCTTTGATGCAGGGGCTAAAAACCTATGTTTCACAGGATATAACCTTCCGTGGAGTTGGCGGTGATCGTATGCAAGCACAGGGGTTGCATAGTCTTTTTCCTATGAACGATATAGCGGTGATGGGCATTGTTGAAATTCTCAAGCAGTATCGTTTTTTAAAATCGCGCATTGCACTGACTGCGGATGCGATATTGGATGAAAAACCTGATGTGTTGATTACGATAGACGCGCCCGAATTTTCGCTACGCGTTTCTGAATTGGTCAATGCAAAAAGCGATATTCCAATTGTCCATTACGTCGCGCCGACAGTCTGGGCATGGCGTCCAAAGCGTGCGATCAAAATGGCGCGCTTCGTTGATCATGTTCTGGCGCTGTTTCCATTTGAACCGCCCTATATGACCCAAGCCGGAATGAGTTGCGATTTTGTCGGCCATCCGGTTGTGACCGATCCCATCGCCACAGATGCCGACGTTTCGGCGTTTCGCGCCAAGTATGATTTAGGGTCCGCCCCAATATGTTTATGTTTGCCTGGATCGCGCCGATCCGAAGTGACGCGGTTGGCGCCGATATTTGGCGAGGCCTTGACGCGATTTCATAAACAAAACCCTGATGTTCGATTTGTTTTACCGACCACAGCGACAGTAGCACCATTGGTGCGTGAATTGACTGCGGCGTGGGCTGTTAAACCGATCATTATTGCGCCTGAGCATGGAGAAGACAGTTTTGTTGACAAAAGGGCCGCGTTTAAATGTGCAGATGTTGCCTTGGCGGCATCGGGCACAGTGTCCCTAGAGTTGGCAGCCAATCAAACACCCATGGTGATTGCCTATGATATGGGCTGGGTGTCGCGTCAAATTATTGGCCGTATGCTGCGCGTGGACACGGTTACCTTGGCCAATTTGGTGACGGACACACGCGATATACCCGAATTTATTGGGGCAAAATGCAAGCCTGATTTAATTGCTATGGCGTTGAATGACGTCTTTCACGACACGGGCCGCCAACAGACCGTTTTAAGCGAAACAATGGATTTGCTCGGAAAAAACGGCACGCCCCCTGGGGAATGCGCCGCGAAATCAGTTATGGATTTTCTTGCAAGGCAGGCTTAATCGCCGACTTCTGTCACAGTTGTTTTGTCATAGGCCGCTGTAAATCCGTTCAGGGATATTGGTATTCTGATCAAATTATCGGGGACACTTAGATGAGACAGGCTAAGTTCGGCTGTCTTGCCTTTTTTCATGGCGTTCACGTCAGTTTCGGAAAGACCGATACGCGCGATGCACCCGACGGCATTACAAAATGTGAATGGATATTGCTTGCCTTTGGCACCATCCACGGACAACACCAACGGGACCGTTAAAATGGTTTCCAAAGGAACGACCACGGTTGCACCGGCAACAGCACCCTGTTGTCCAGATAGCCGCTCTAATGTGATTTCGATCATTGGGTCCTTGTTTTGGTCCAATATCAATTGACGCATTTCACAAGGATCGTTTTCTTTTTCTGTTTTTAGGCAAACAACATCCCAATCAAGTTCGTTTGACCCCAAATACGGCTGACCAATTTCTGGTTCCTTTGGTGTCTCAGTTTCCGTTTGTTCTTGGGCGATTACTGGGGCTGCGGAAATGGCGATACACAAAGCTGACCCTGAAATTAAATTTTTCCACATTGAATGGATCCTTTAGTTAATGGCTTGTTGTATATGTAAGATCTGATTTGAAATGTACAACTAATTGAATGGTTTATCTGGCGAAACATTGCCAGTGAACGTCAGGTGTTAGAATAAATTAAAGAGGGCTCTCGTAAAAAAGCCCTCTTTAAATTTATTCTCTCCCCGTCGGACTGGCCGACTTATTGACGTACGCTACAAAAGCAAAACTCTTTGGTCAACATATATTTTGCTACTTTCCTCCAATTCTGTTTTTGGCATGTGTTAAAGGTTAAAATTATTGATCTGTTTGTTAGGTGGGTAACGTGGTGGCTTTATTTGACCTGAACTTTCGTGTACCCAAAGAAAAAGACCAAGGGGTACAAAATGGAAGAATCCGCATTTGTCGGTGGCGGTGGTGCTGAGTATGCAGAACGTCAATTTTTGAAATTAAAATATGCAAATCGGCATGGGCTGATAGCGGGCGCGACCGGAACCGGGAAAACTGTGACACTTCAAATTCTGGCAGAAGAATTTTCTGCCCAAGGTGTGCCTGTTTTTATGTCCGACGTCAAAGGGGACTTGTCCGGTATTGCGGGATCAGGATGTGCTGATTTCAAACTGCATGGCGCATTTACAGAGCGTGCAGAAAAAATTGGGTTTAGCGATTATAGCTATACCAGCTTTCCCGTTACCTTTTGGGATTTGTTCGGGCAACAAGGCCATCCAGTCCGTACAACAGTTGCCGAAATGGGGCCGTTGTTGTTATCGCGTTTATTAGAGCTGACTGAACCACAAGAAGGTATTTTGAACATTGCCTTTCGTATGTCCGACGAAGAAGGGCTTGCCTTGCTCGATCTAAAAGATTTGCAAGCGCTCTTGGTTTGGCTTGGTGAAAACCGTAACGAATTATCCCTACGTTATGGCAATATATCGGTGAATTCGATTGGGGCAATTCAGCGGCGGCTTTTGGTGCTAGAAAACCAAGGAGCCAATGATTTGTTTGGCGAGCCTGCTTTGGACTTGTCTGACCTGATGGGAATTGATGCCGATGGTCGTGGGCGGATCAATATTTTGGCAGCCGACAAATTGATGGGCAGTCCGCGGCTTTATGCGACATTCTTGCTTTGGTTGCTGTCTGAATTGTTTGAAACGCTGCCCGAAGTCGGCGACCCTGACAAACCCAAGCTTGTGTTCTTTTTTGACGAAGCACACCTTTTGTTTGATGATGCACCCAAAGCTTTGTTGGACAAGGTCGAACAAGTGGCACGGCTAATTCGGTCCAAAGGTGTGGGAATTTATTTTGTCACACAAAGTCCAACCGACATCCCCGAAGATATTCTGGGTCAGTTGGGAAACCGTGTGCAACATGCGCTGCGCGCCTATACCGCCAAAGATCGTCGCGCATTGCGTTTGGCGTCTGAAACCTATCGAGAAAATCCGCGTTTTTCAACAGAAGAGGCCATACTTCAGGTGGGTGTTGGCGAAGCGGTGACCAGCTTTCTGGAAAAGAAAGGTGTGCCTGGCATCGTTGAACGCACTTTGATCCGGCCGCCGTCGTCTCAATTAGGGCCTTTGGCGGTTACAGAGCGGGACCATGTGATTAAGATGTCACCGTTTTATACAAAATACACCAAGCGTTTAGATCGTGTCTCTGCTTATGAAATTTTGCAAGATCGCGCTAAGCAAGCCGCGCTTGAGGGGGCTGAAAAAGAAGCCGAGCTAGAGCGTGCTGCCGATGCAGACATGCAGGCACGCGAATTCGCGTCCGCGCGGCGGTATTCTGGGTCTCGGGTTGGTCGAAGCACTGCCAAAAAGTCACGCGCGAGCGACGATTCACTTGGGTCCGCGATAGGTCAGGCATTGATCAAAGAATTGAAAGGCACCACTGGACGCCGCATAATTCGGGGCGTTTTGGGTGGTTTGTTCAAGGGGCGATAACGATACATAAAAAGGGCGCATTATCCGCGCCCTTTTGAATTTATTCCCCTCTGGTTCGTTTTTCAAAACGGGGCAGCATAGCCGAAAAATCTTTGCCAGAACCGTCTTCGTGTTCAACGAATTGTTCATATAGTGCAGCTGCTGCTTGGCCCATGGGGGTGTCTGCATCCGCAGAATGGGCGGCTTGCTGGCTAAGGCGCAAATCCTTGAGCATCAAATCCGCAGCAAACCCAGGTTGATACCCGTTATCCGCCGGGGATTGCGGGCCGACACCGGGTGCAGGGCAATAGGCATTCATTGTCCAACTATACCCTGAGGACGTGCTAACCACATCAAACATTGCTTGGCGATCCAGACCAAGTTTATCTGCCAAAGCAAAGGCTTCGCAGGTTGCAATCATGGTCACACCCAAGATCATGTTGTTACAAATTTTAGCCGCCTGTCCATTTCCAGACGGTCCACAATGAACGGCTTTTTGTCCCATGATCTCAAACAACGGCTTGGCAATAGCAAACGCCTGATCGCTTCCGCCGACCATAAAGGTCAATGTGCCCGCAGACGCACCGCCGATACCGCCCGAAACGGGGGCATCTAGTGCCAAAACCCCTGCTTTGGTGGCTTGCTCTGCCACAGTGCGTGCGCTGTCTACATCTACCGTGGAACAATCCAAAAGGGCAGAACCCGACGACATGACTGGGATTACATCAGCGGCGACCGCGCGTAAAATGGCGCCATTGGGCAGCATCGTGATGACCACATCTGCGTCTTTTGCGGCTTCTTGTACGGTCGCTGCCTGGGTGATCCCGGTCAAAGTAATGGATGCCGTGTCATATCCAATAACGTCGTGCCCAGCCGCAACAAGGTTCTGTGCCATGGGCGCGCCCATATTTCCAAGGCCAATAAATCCGATCTTCATTTAATCCTCCGTCAAGGAAAGGTCAGCGTGGCCCAAAGGCGACGTCATTAGGGTTAAGTCAGCTTGGCTAACGGTTTTTAGTGTCTGGCGCCATTTGGGCGCGCGGTCTTTGTCGATGATTGCGGCGCGAATACCTTCTAAGAAGTCACCATGTTCCATGGCGCGGTAGGTAAAGCGATATTCCATCTTTAGGGCGTCTTCAAAGGATGAATTTTCTGCTTGCTGTTTGCTGATGATGGCAAGCGCAGCAGCCATTGCCAAAGGCGAATTCCGCTGCAATGATTTAGCAATTTCCTGCGCAAGTTTTGTTTCTTTTTGTTCTAACTTTTCAATCACTTCTAAAAGTGTATTAACGCAAAATATTGCATCAATTTCTTTCTGTCGATTTGCCAGCGCGCTTGTTGGTGTGCGTTCAGACATCGTATTTAAAACCAAAGTGTCACCAGAGTCGCAGATCGATGCAATGCAGGTATCCCACTGATCACGCGGGATATAGTGATCTGCAAAGCCTGCAAAAATTGCATCTGCTGCGTTCATCCGATAGGCCGTTAGACCAAGATATGCGCCAACATATCCCGGTGCCTTGGCCAAGATATAAGACCCCCCAACATCGGGCACCAATCCAATGCCGCATTCTGGCATGGCGATTTGGCTGTTTTCACAGACGATACGATGCGATCCGTGGCATCCGATACCCACGCCGCCACCCATTGTGAACCCTTGCATAAAGCTGACAATTGGTTTCGGAAAACTCCGTAACTTGTTGTTTAGCCTATATTCATCGGCCCAAAATTTTTGACCATATGCGTAATTGCCTTGGGTTCCTGTCTCATAAAGTTCTGCAATATCGCCACCAGCACAAAAGGCTTTGTCGCCTTGGGCGTCCAATATAATCACCTCGATGGCATCATCGGTGCGCCATGTGTCTATTGCGGCTTCGATTGCTAAGCACATGTCATAGCTAAGGGCATTCAATGCCTTGGGTCGGGATAGGGTTATGCGGCCTGCGCGCCCTTGGGATCGGATCGAAATATCGCTCATTATCCGCGATCCGCCAGCATTTGACGCGATATAATCATCCGCATAATTTCGTTGGTTCCTTCCAGAATTTGATGCACCCGCAGATCGCGTACAATCTTTTCGATACCGTAATCCGCAAGATAGCCATAACCACCATGCAATTGTAAACATGCATTGGCGACCTCAAAGGATGCGTCCGTTACAAACAGCTTTGCCATGGCACAGAATTTAGTCGCATCAGCTGTGCCATTGTCCAATTTCCAAGCGGCTTGGCGTAAAAACACGCGTGAGGCTTGGAGCTTGGTCTCCAACTCGGCTAGTTTGAATTGCAACGCTTGGAATTGATCAATGGATTTTCCAAATGCCTTGCGTTCGCCCATATAAGTCAACGTCATGTTCAAGGCTTGTTGCGCACCGCCCAAAGCAGAGGCGGCAATATTCAAGCGGCCACCATCAAGCCCGTTCATGGCGTATGTAAACCCTTTGCCTTCTTCACCTACTAGATTGTCGGCAGGGACCGCGCAGTCATCAAATTGTACTTGGGCGGTGGGTTGGCTACGCCAGCCCATTTTTTCTTCTAATCCGCCAAAGCTTAGCCCTTTGCTGCCGTCTTCGACGATGAGGGTTGAAATGCCTTTTGGTCCATCTTCGCCTGTGCGGCACATTACAATATAGGCATCCGAATAACCGCCGCCGGAAATAAAGGCTTTGGTTCCATTCATGACATAGCCATCATTGGTGCGATCCGCTTTGGTTCTCAGCGCGGCTGCATCTGATCCGGAACCGGGTTCTGTTAAACAATAGCTGAACACAGTTTCCATGCTGCACATCTTGGGCAACCATGCAGCGCGCATGTCATGTGATCCAAATTTATCGATCATGCCAGCACACATGTTATGGATCGACAAAAACGATCCAACGGATGGGCAGGCCATCGCAAGCGCTTCGAACACCAGCGTTGATTCCAAGCGTCCAAGTCCAGAGCCACCCATGTCATCATCCACATAGACGCCACCTAATCCAAGTTCGGCAACTTTGGGCCACAGATCCTTGGGGATTGTGCCAAGCTTTTCCCAGGCCTGTGCGTGGGGGGCTATATGCTCTTGGCCAAAGGCGTAAGCCATATCAAAGATTGCATTTTGTTCTTCGGTTAGGGCGAAATCCATAACGATGTCCTTGCAGTATTTGGAATTGAACACTTGTTTAATTTCTAAATGTTTCAAGGATATTGCAACGGCTTTTCTTGTTTTGTGCCACGACGTCATTTAGAGTTTTAGCATTTAGTTAATAAATTTGTTGTTGGTTTTATGAAAAAACGTGTTGTTGTTATTGTGTCGCATGGCATTGGCGTTCAAAAAAAGGATCCGCCCTTTGATTGCAAAGTGGCGACGTATTCAAAGCCGCTGCGTGATTTGGTTTATTCTGAATGTGCTCGCGCGGGTCTTGATATTGATATTGTGTGGCGAGAAGCCTTTTGGGCTGATGTTTATCAACCACAGCAGGATGACTATTTCAGGCGGTTAAACAGTCCGCTTTTGCTGTATTGGATGCATTGGTTCGCGATCAAAAAATTAGCAGATGCCGGAAGTTATTATCCCGCGTTCGAAAATTCTCAGGCGGCGTATCACAAGGTTCATGCACGTATTGCCCAGGCTGTGGCGGATGTGGAATTTGATAACACTGACAATGATGCGATCATATTCGTTGGTCATTCTTTGGGTGCAACGGTTTTGTCAAATTTCATTTATGATACGCGCAAACTGACGCCCTATGGCACGCGTTGGGAAAACCTGGAAAATTTCCAAGGGTTTCTGACCATTGGGGCGAATTTGCCAATGTTTCTATTTGCGCATGAAAATTTACGCCCAATATCATCACCTCAACACCCGTTTTATCGGAAATATTGGTGGCGTAACCTTTATGCAGATTTCGATATTTTGGGCTTACCACTTAGACCCATAGGCGGAGTGTTCGAACAGATGTGCCAAACCCAAGACTTATTGGATCAGCGCATTTCTTTGGGCATTCCATTCGTCCATTTCAAAGGGATCAATGCACACAATGGATATTGGACAAGCCGACGTATTGCGCGTGAAATCATTGAAATGGCAAAATAAAAGGGGCCCGAAGGCCCCAATTATCATAGCTATTTCCGAACCTACTTATTCCATTGGTTTGAAATTAAATTCCCCACCTTCTTTGATCCCAGAAGGCCAGCGGGATGTCACGGTTTTCGTGCGGGTGTAGAATTTGAATGCATCCGGTCCGTGTTGGTTCAAATCGCCAAAGACTGATTTTTTCCAACCACCAAAGGTGTGATAGGCCAATGGCACAGGGATTGGAACGTTGATCCCAATCATGCCAATGTTGATCCGCGCTGCAAAATCGCGCGCAGTGTCACCATCACGTGTAAAGATAGCCGTTCCGTTGCCATATTCGTGATCCATAGCAAGTCCAATGGCTTCTTCGTATGTTTTCGCACGCACAGTCGACAGCACAGGGCCAAAGATTTCTTTCTTATAGATATCCATGTCCGCAGTCACATTGTCGAACAAATGCGGGCCGACAAAGAACCCGTCTTCGTACCCTTGAAGATTAAAATCACGGCCATCCACCACCAAGGTTGCGCCTTGATCGATACCAGTTTGAACAAGACCCAAAATGTTTTGCTTTGCAGCCGCTGTAACAACAGGACCGTAATCCACATCATCACCAGCGGTATAAGGCCCAACTTTTAGCTTTTCGATACGTGGAATTAGCTTTTCAATCAAACGATCCGCTGTTTCATCGCCCACTGGAACCGCGACAGAAATCGCCATGCAGCGTTCACCGGCTGCACCGTAACCTGCACCAATCAATGCATCTGCCGCTTGGTCCAAATCGGCGTCAGGCATAATGATCATGTGGTTTTTCGCGCCGCCAAAACACTGAACACGTTTGCCCATGGAACACCCACGACCATAAATGTATTCCGCAATCGGCGTTGATCCAACAAAGCCAATCGACTGAATGACGTCGTGATCAATGATTGCATCAACCGCTTCTTTGTCACCATTAACGACTTGCAAAATACCTTTTGGAAGACCGGCTTCCTCCATTAATTCGGCCAACATCAATGGCACTGATGGATCGCGTTCGGATGGTTTTAGAATAAAGGCGTTGCCGCATACAATCGCAGGGGCAAACATCCACATTGGGATCATCGCAGGAAAGTTGAAAGGCGTAATGCCGGCTGTGACCCCAAGCGCTTGTTTCATGGAATACATGTCGATCCCTGGGCCTGCACCATCGGTGAATTCCCCCTTAAGCATCTGAGGCGCGCCAATGCAATATTCGACAACTTCTAGACCACGCTGAACGTCGCCTTTGGCATCAGGGAATGTTTTACCATGCTCGCGGCTTAGCGCTTCGGCCAATTTGTCCATGTCGCGGTTCAAGAGGTCCACGAATTTCATCATCACACGTGCGCGACGCTGAGGATTTGTTGCGGCCCATGCCGGCTGAGCTTTGGCTGCGATATCAACTGCATGCCCAAGCTCGGCTGTAGAGGCCAATGGCACTTTGGCTTGAACTTCGCCAGTTGCTGGGTTGAAAACATCTGCGAAACGGCCCGATGTGCCTTTTACGTGTTCGCCGTTGATATAGTGGGTTAGCTCTTGCATAGAATCCTCCGATGAATTTTGCATAGACTATCATTGCAATTTTGCGTATCAAAGTTGAAATTCTTCAAAAACGTCCTGCATTTTTGCAAAGGTTTGGATATGCTAAGTTGGGATGACTTTCGAATATTTCTGGCGGTGGCGCGGGACGAAACCCTGTCTGCAGCAGGGCGTCGATTAAAAATCGACCCTGCCACTGTTGGGCGGCGCATCACCCGCGCAGAAGACGCGCTTGGACTGCCGTTATTTGTAAAGTCACATAGCGGATATTCGTTGACAGATGCAGGTCAGAAATTAATGGCGCATGCGGTGGCAATGGAGCAAACAATGTCCGAAGCTGTCGAAGAGCTGGCTGGAAAAACCGCACAGCTTTCCGGGCAAATCCGTATCGGAGCGCCGGATGGATGTGCAAATTTTTTGTTACCACAAGTCTGTGCAAAAATAGCCGATGAAAATCCGGATTTAGACATTCAAATTCTCGCTTTGCCACGCGTTGTCAATCTATCAAAACGCGAGGCAGATATGGCCATTGCGGTGAGCCCACCAAGCGCGGGGCGGCTGACGGTTCAAAAGGTGACCGATTATCAGCTGCATTTGGCGGCACACAAAGATTATTTGGAAAAGCATCCCCAATTAGACGTTTTGGATGATTTAAAGCACCACAGGATTATCGGGTACATTCCTGATATGATTTTTGACAAAGAGCTAGATTATTTAACCGATACAGGGGTGCCACGTGTGGGATTGGCGTCAAATTCCGTATCTGTCCAGTTCAATTTGTTACGTGGGGCCGCTGGGATAGGGATCGTGCATGATTTTGCCATGCCTTTTGATCCAAACATAAAGAAAATTTTAACGGATCATTTCAGTTTGCGGCGCAGCTTTTATTTGGTGCGGCACACGGATGATCGTCGGCTCGAGCGGATGAATAGATTTGCCAGCCTATTGGCCGATGGCTTGCGCGCCGAAGTTATGCGTCTTGAAACAATGTGTTGACGGCTTTCAAAATTGCTGAAACTATAAATTTATTGAAATTTTATTTCTTAGGGAGGCAATATGCTGGTTCAACAAATTCTAAAATCCAAAGCAGATGATAGTGTTGTCACCGTCAAACCAGATGCGACCATTGCAGATGCAGCGACAATTTTGGCGGCAAAGCGTATTGGGTCACTCGTTGTCTCGGCAAATGGTGATCAAGCGCTAGGTATTCTTTCAGAACGGGATATCGTCCGACATATCGCCCAAAAAGGCGCAGAATGTTTATCGCAACGTGTTGAAACAGCGATGACATCGAAATTGGTGACCTGTTCGCTAGGGGCAAGCGCGGATCAAGTGTTGGCAACCATGACCGAAAAACGGTTTCGTCACATGCCCGTGGTGTCCGAAGGCAAACTTGTCGGCATTATTACCCTTGGTGATGTGGTGAAATCACGTCTCACCCAGCTTTCAATGGAAAAAGAAGCACTTGAAGGCATGATTATGGGGTACTAACCCTTGCAAATTGGTGCGCAATAATATTGCGTGTGCCAAAGCATAATTAGGGGGACGCCACATGCGTATCGGTCTTTATCCGGGAACCTTTGACCCGATCACCGCGGGTCACATCGATATTATTCGTCGTGGGGCCATGCTTGTCGATCGGCTTGTGATTGGCGTCGCAATCAATCGTGACAAGGGGCCATTGTTTTCACTCGAGGAACGTGTCGAGATGATCGAAAACGAATGTGCCTCACTGTCTCATGAAACGGGGACAGAGATCATAGCGCATCCGTTTGAAAATCTTCTGATTAATTGTGCGCGTGACGTTGGGGCCCAAGTCATTGTGCGGGGTCTGCGCGCGGTGGCTGATTTTGAATATGAATTCCAAATGGTTGGAATGAACCGTGCAATGGATTCGTCAATTGAAACCGTGTTTTTGATGGCAGAGGCACGCCACCAAGCGGTGGCAAGCAAACTTGTAAAAGAAATAGCGCGTTTGGATGGCGACATAACCAAATTTGTGTCGCCCTTCGTGAAAGAGCGTCTTTTGGCAAAGTTTGCAAAATAAAAAGGGGCCGATTGGCCCCTTGATCTTATAGGTATTTCGCCATTTCCATGGCTGTATCTGCCATGCGGTTTGAAAATCCCCATTCATTATCATACCAACTTAGAATTCGGACCATATTACCGTCCATTACTTTGGTTTGATCCGTGGCAAAGATGCTTGAATGCGGGTCATGGTTGAAATCCATTGAAACCAATGGTTCATCCGTATACCCAAGCACGCCTTTCATTGCACCATTTGCTGCGTTACAAATTGCGGCGTTTATTTCTTCGACAGTCGTGTCACGAGCTGCTTCGAATGTTAGATCAACAACAGATACATTTGGGGTTGGAACGCGGATCGCGACACCATCCAATTTCCCGTTTAGTTCAGGAAGAACCAAACCAACCGCTTTGGCCGCGCCAGTTGAGGTTGGAATCATTGATAACGCAGCTGCACGTGAACGATATAGATCCTTGTGCATTGTATCCAATGTGGGTTGATCCCCTGTATAGGAATGCACTGTGGTCATAAATCCACGTTTGATGCCAACAGTGTCATTCAAAACTTTGGCAACCGGGGACAAGCAGTTTGTCGTGCAAGACGCGTTGGAAACGATAATGTCATCTGCGGAAAGGGTAGTGTGGTTTACGCCGTAAACGATTGTTTTATCCGCACCTTTTGATGGCGCCGATACCAAGACGCGGCTTGCGCCATTTTCCAAATGGATGGCGGCTTTGTCGCGATCCGTGAAAATACCGGTACATTCCATAACGATATCAATGTGACCCCATGGCAATTCAGCAGGGTTGCGGATTGCAGTCACGTGAATAGGACCACGACCAACATCAATAGAGTTTTCGCTGGTCGTTACAGGGTGTGGAAAACGTCCATGAACGCTATCATATTTCAACAAGTGCGCATTGGTTTCAACAGGTCCAAGATCATTGATTGCGACGACTTCGATATCGGTGCGCCCGGATTCCACAATCGCACGTAATACATTGCGACCAATACGGCCAAATCCATTGATTGCTACTTTAATTGTCATCATTGACCTCGCTTGTTCAGTTAGCGCTAACATTGCGATTTACGGAAAAATGTCAACCGCAAAACGAACATTCACGAAAGGCTCAGCGCCAAAAAGCGATGTATTCAACCAAATCCAAAAGTTTTTTCAACAAAAACAGAACATTTTGGGAGTCGCGTAAAATCACATCCCCAATCACTAGCACCAATAGGATACTAAATAGTATGAACCACGCTTTGTGCGACATTGATCTGCTCGTTTTGTTTTTATCTGCTCACTGTAGCGGGAAAATAAAAAACCCGCCAGAGGGCGGGTCCTTGATGAGATATGGGGGCGACGTTATTGCAACAAACGGCCCATTGACGCAGCGACATCCGCCATGCGGCAAGAAAAGCCCCATTCGTTGTCATACCAGGCCAGAACGCGAACCATGCGACCGCCAACAACTTTGGTTTGGTCGGGGGCAAAGATAGATGAATGTGTTGTATGGTTAAAGTCGATCGACACTTTGGGTTCTGGGTCATAAGACAACACGCTGCCCATTTGTCCAGCCGCCGCTTCGCGCACGATTTCATTCACATCAGCAACAGTGACGTCTTTGCCGGCTTCAAATGTCAAATCAACCGCAGAGACGTTTGGCGTTGGCACGCGCATCGCTGTGCCATCGAGTTTACCACTGAGTTCAGGAAGAACTTCGCCAAGCGCTTTGGCGGCGCCGGTGGATGTTGGGATCATCGCCATAGCGGCTGCACGGGCGCGGTATAGATCCTTGTGACGACGATCTAGGGTCGGTTGATCCCCTGTGTAAGAGTGGATCGTTGTCATGATGCCGCGCTCGATACCAATAGCGTCATTCAACACTTTGGCCAAAGGCGCCAAGCAGTTCGTTGTGCAAGAGCCATTTGAAATCATTGTATCGCCCGACATCAAGCTACGATGGTTCACACCATAAACAATCGTCTTTTGGACGTTGGTCGCAGGGGCAGAGATCAAAACAGATTTGGCGCCTTGGCGAATGTGAACAGCAGATTTGTCACCATCGTTGAATTTGCCTGTGCATTCTAGAACGACGTCACAGCCAGACCAATCCAGCTCTTCTGGATTATAGGTTGAAAACACCTGCATCGGCCCACGACCCAAATCCATTGTGTCACCGTTTACCGCAAC
Organism: Paracoccaceae bacterium; assembly: GCA_024639125.1. Lineage (GTDB taxonomy): Bacteria > Pseudomonadota > Alphaproteobacteria > Rhodobacterales > Rhodobacteraceae > JAHEJA01. The sequence goes on along the minus strand of JAHEJA010000022.1, from coordinate 55,614 downwards.
ATTACCCGCAAAGCGACCATGCACGCTGTCATACCGAAGCAAATGGGCATTCGTTTCAATTGGGCCGGTTGCATTGATCTTTACAACCTGAACGTCATTTCGCGCGCTTTCGGCGATATGTGCCAAAGTGCTGCGACCGATACGGCCAAAACCGTTGATACCAATTGTGACAGTCATCCTGATCTCCTGAGTATGGGTGCTGTTACCGTGCTATACCCGAGCAATCCTTGTAAAAAAATGTTAAAAGCGAATATTTTCCAATATGTTAGCGTTAAACTGATCAGAGTGTGTCTTGTTAACGCTAACGTGTGCGGTAACATTTTCTATCTGCAAAAGAAAAGGCCCCAACATTGTGGGGCCGACTCAGTTTGATTTGTATTTGGCTTACAAAAGCGACGTTGCTTTGGCGACGACTGCATCGGCTGTAATACCGAATTTTTCATAAAGCACTTCGGCAGGAGCAGAGCCGCCAAAACCGTCCATACCGATGAATCCGGCTTTTGCTTCGCGGCCACGTTCACCCAAAAGCCAGCGGTCCCAACCTTGGCGAACGCCGGCTTCGATTGCAATGCGGACTGTGCCAGACACAAGCACGCGTTTGCGATAGCTTTCGTCCTGTTCGGCGAACAGCTCCATACAAGGAACAGACACAACACGCGTTCCGATACCCTGCGCTTGCAACGCGGCGCGTGCGTCCAAAGCGATTGCAACTTCGGACCCAGTTGCCATTAGAATAACCTGCTTTTTGCCATCGGCTTCTGCCAAAACATACGCGCCGCGCTGCGTTAGGTTGGCAGATTTATGTTCTGTGCGCACCGTTGGCAAATTCTGGCGGGATAGCGCCATGACAGACGGTGTTGATTTGCTGGAAATTGCGATTTCCCAAGCTTCTGCCGTTTCTACCGTATCAGCTGGACGGAACACATATGTATTCGGTGTGGCACGGCTGATTGCTAAATGTTCAACAGGTTGGTGGGTTGGGCCATCTTCACCCAAACCGATTGAGTCATGTGTCATAACAAAGACTGTTGGAATTTTCATCAAAGCTGCCAAACGCATCGCCGGGCGCGCATAATCGGTAAAGCACATAAAAGTACCGCCATAGGGGCGGATACCACCATGAAGCGCCATGCCGTTCATAGCCGCGGCCATCCCGTGTTCGCGGATACCCCAGTGGATGTAACGCCCACCACGGTTATCTGTATCGAATACGGTCATATCGCTTGATTTCGTGTTGTTCGACCCAGACAAATCCGCAGATCCGCCAACGGTTTCCTGCATGATCGGGTTGATCACATTTAACGCCATTTCGCTTGATTTACGTGTGGCAACACTTGGTGTGCTCTCTGAGATGTCCTTTTTGAACTTGCGGATTGCTCCGGCAAGTTTGTTGGGCACTTCAAAAGAATACGCACGATGGAATTCGTTTTGTTTGTTTGCTGAAATAGACGCAAAGCGTTCGTTCCATTCGGCACGCTCCGCCGCACCCCGTTCCCCAATCTTGGCCCATGCGGATTTAATATCTGCTGGAATATCAAACGCAGGCGCGGTCCAGCCATAGGTTTCCTTGGCATCCGCGATGAGTTTAGCATCGGTAAGCGCGCCGTGTCCTTTTGACGTATCTTGCGCGCTTGAACCCAAGGCAATGTGGGTTTTGCAAGCAATCATGCTTGGCTTGTTGGCTTTTTTCGCAGCCGTAAGCGCGTCGTCAATTGCAACAGGATCGTGGCCATCAATTTCTTGGACATGCCAACCTGACGCTTTAAAGCGCTGAACCTGATCCGTACGGTCAGCAAGATCAACAGTGCCGTCGATTGTGATGTTGTTGTTGTCCCAAAGAACAATCAATTTAGACAACTCATGACGACCAGCAAGGCCGATGGCTTCTTGGCTGACGCCTTCCATCAAACACCCGTCACCGGCGATCACATAGGTGTGGTGATCAACGATTTTTTTGCCATAACGATTGCGTTGAATTTCCTCGGCCATTGCGAAGCCAACAGCATTCGAAATACCCTGACCCAATGGACCTGTGGTCGTTTCGATTGCGTCGGACAAAAAGTTTTCAGGGTGGCCCGCAGTTTTCGCACCTAACTGGCGGAATTGTTTGATTTCTTCGATTGGGAAATCTTTGTAACCACACAAGTGCAGCAAGCTATAGATCAACATTGACCCGTGACCGGCAGACAAAATAAAGCGATCCCGATCCGGCCAAGTTGGCGTGGAGGCGTCAAATTTCATGTGCTTTTCGAACAAAACTGTTGCGACATCCGCCATGCCCATTGGCATGCCAGAGTGACCCGAGTTTGCAGCGGCAATAGCATCAAGCGTTAAAACGCGAATTGCGGCGGCTTTGTTCCAGTGATCAGGGTGATTTTTGCGAAGCTCTTGAATATCCATGGTGCGGATCATTCCCTTGTAATGTAAGACTTGGGCATGTGCATAGCAGGATGGCACATAAGATCAAGCGTTAGAGGCTGCGAAAAGGGGCGCATTTTGCGCGCGGCTTGGTTAAAATGATCAAAAAGCCGCAAAAATGTGATTCGAGCATGGGATCACTGTCTGCGGCACGAGCAGCAAAGAGGGCATAAATATGGATAACATCCGAGATTACGAAAGCCGCATCAATGCCGCGTTCGAACGCATTGCGGCTAGGTTAGATGGGCAAACTGCGTCTGGTGCGGATCCGTCCGAAATGGATGCTTTAAAGGCAGAAAATACGCGTCTTAAGGTGGCGTTAGAAGAACAAACAGCCCAAGTGCAGACGTTGTATGATCAACTTGCAGCAGCGCTTGCCCAAGGGGAGGAAGCATAATGCCAGAAGTCAAAATCACAATCGGCCAACGCGACTTTGAAGTTGCATGTCATGAAGGCGAAGAGACGTTTCTGAAATCCGCCGCCAAGATGTTGGATGACGAAGCGTCTAAATTGTTGGATCAAATTGGACGTATGCCCGAAAACCGCATGCTGTTGATGTCAGGATTGATGCTGGCTGACAAAACCGGTGCGTTTGAGGATCAGCTATCCGCGGCAAAAGCCGAAATTGAAACATTGAAAAAAGAATTGGAAGAGAGCAGGGCACAGACAAAAACAATCGAAGTGCCCACGATCCCCCAAGAAATCACAGATAGCCTTGCACAGATCGCGGCGCGTGCAGAAGCCTTGGCTGATCAGGCATAAAAAAGGCTCCCGAAGGAGCCCGTTCTATTTATGCGTTTGCTTCGCGAATTTTGTCAGCGGCGTCTTTGTCAAAAGCAACGCCGTTGTCAGCAAGATAAGTATCCATTTCACCAGACAGCACCATTTCGGTCACGATGTCACAGCCGCCAACAAATTCACCTTTGATATAAAGCTGAGGAATTGTTGGCCAATCGGAATAATCTTTGATGCCTTGACGAATGTCATCATCAGCCAAAACATTCACGTCTTCAAAGGTGATGTTCATAAAGTTTAAAACACCGGCGACGCGGCTTGAAAATCCACATTGCGGCATCGATTTTGTGCCTTTCATGAACAGCACAACATCGTTGGATTTTACAGTGTCTTCGATTTTTTGATGAGCATCAGTCATAGCTTATTCCTAAATATATGTCGCATAAGTGGACACTTTGTTTGCATTCTAACTGCGTTACGCAGGAACTTTTGTGGTCAGGGCTAGCGCATGCAGCGCACCGTTCGGCCCATCCATTTTACCTTTGAGTGCTGCATAAACAGCACGCTGTTGTTGCACCCGGTTTTTGCCGCGGAAACTTTCGTCGATCACTTCGGCGGCGTAATGATTTCCGTCGCCCGCCAAATCTGTAATAGTGATTTTAGCATCAGGAAACGTGCTGCGAATAAGATCTTCGATTTCTTGGGCTTCTATCGCCATCGGGTATTCCTCTGTCTATGTTGCGTTGAAACTAGGGTGCAATGTTGCCAAGTTCAAGAGAGAGTTCAAATTCAAATAAGAATAAAAGATTTCCTTGAAGCACGCGTTTAGACAAAAAATAAGGCTGCAACCAGTATTCCTGATGCAGCCTTAAACTTAGCCTAAATTATCGCCTTACCCAAAGGTGTTGGCAAAACTGTTGCGATACAGCGCGCTGAGGTCCTCAAGTGACGCAGATATACCACCAAAGGAAACGTCTGAGCCTGTGAAACGCCCAACTGTTTCGATTTTGACACCTTCTTGAGCTGCGGCAATCATCAAAGCCTCGGCTTGATCAAAGTTACAGGCAATCAAATACCGTGCTTGGTCTTCGCCAAAGAGCGTGGCGCAATCGCTTGCGTCCAGTTGAATGCCAACGCCTGCGGCTTCGGCCATTTCAAAGGCCGCAACTGCCAAGCCACCATCAGACAGGTCAGTACAGGCTTTGATCATGTCGCGATTTGCACGGATGAATTCACCATTCAGCTTTTCCAATGCAAGATCAACATAGGGCGCATCGCCGTCTTCACGGTTAAAGACCTCTGCCAACAAAGCAGACTGTCCAAGGTGTCCGAATGTTTCGCCAATCAGCACAGCAACATGACCGTCACGGGCTTGACCAATAATGGGGTCTTCGCCTTCTGCGATCAAACCGACGGCACCAATCGTTGGGGTTGGAAGAATACCTTTGCCATCCGTTTCATTATACAAACTAACGTTGCCTGAAACGATGGGCATGTCAAGGGCTTTAACAGCTTCGCCTATCCCTTTGATTGCAAAAACAAACTGACCCATAATTTCCGGCTTTTCTGGGTTGCCAAAATTCATGTTGTCGGTCGTCGCTAAGGGACGCGCACCCACAGCAGTTAGGTTGCGATAGGCTTCGGCGACGGCTTGTTTGCCACCTTCGAATGGGTTTGCTTTGACATAGCGGGGCGTTACATCGGATGTAAATGCCAATTGTTTGCCAGTGTCATGGACGCGGATAAGCCCAGCGCCAAGTCCGGGTTGACGCACAGTATCGGCCATAACCTGGCTATCATATTGTTCGTAAACCCACTGCTTGGATGCGTAGTTTGGCGAACTGATCAAGGCTTTTAGACCATCAATTGGATCTACTTCTGGAACAGAGTCCAATGGATCCACCGCCGGAGTTTCCACCCAAGGACGATCGTATTCGGGCGCATTTCCAGAGAGGGCTTTCAACGGAAGGTCCGCTTTGATTTCGCCATTGAGCATAATCAAAAAGCGATCTTCAGCTATTGTTTCACCAACAATTGCGAAATCAAGATCCCATTTGTCAAACACGGCTTTGGCTTGGGCTTCTTTTTCGGGACGCAAAACCATGAGCATGCGTTCCTGAGATTCTGACAACATCATTTCATAGGCTGTCATGTTGGCTTCGCGTGTTGGGACCTTTTCTAGATCCAAGCGCACACCAAGATCGCCTTTGTCGCCCATTTCAACCGCAGAACAGGTAAGGCCAGCTGCACCCATATCCTGAATTGAAATAACGGCGCCGGTTTCCATCAGCTCAAGCGTGGCTTCCATAAGGCGTTTTTCGGTGTAAGGATCGCCAACTTGAACGGTTGGGCGTTTTTCTTCGATGGTGTCATCAAATTCAGCCGAGGCCATAGTCGCCCCACCAACACCGTCGCGACCAGTTTTTGCACCAAGGTAAACAACAGGCATTCCGACGCCAGAGGCCGCAGAATAAAAAATCTTGTCTGCGTCCGCTAAACCAGCAGCGAATGCGTTTACAAGACAGTTGCCATTGTAAGCTGGGTGAAAGCGTACTTCGCCGCCCACGGTTGGAACCCCAAAACAGTTCCCGTATCCGCCGACACCTTCGACAACGCCATGCACCAATTGCTTGGTTTTGTGATGCTTGGGTTCGCCGAATGACAATGAATTCATAGCCGCAATCGGGCGTGCGCCCATGGTAAAGACATCGCGCAAAATACCACCAACGCCCGTCGCAGCCCCTTGGTAGGGTTCAATGTAAGACGGGTGGTTATGGCTTTCCATTTTGAAAACAACGGCTTGCCCGTCACCAATATCAACCACACCTGCGTTTTCGCCCGGTCCACAAATGACTTGAGGTCCCTCGGTCGGGAGCGTGCGCAGCCATTTCTTGGATGATTTATAAGAACAATGTTCGTTCCACATTGCCGAAAAAATACCTAATTCGGTAAAGGTCGGCTCGCGTCCAATAATGTCTAGGATACGTTGGTATTCATCATCCTTTAGACCGTGTGAAGCGATCAATTCAGGTGTAATTTTCGGTTCGGTCATCAACAGCCCCTTGGTTAGCTTGCCGCCCTAATATTGTATGTCGTTCCAAAGGGCAACTCTCATCACGCAGGTAAGCACAGTTGGAGCCGCGTTGATCTGTTTCAATGAGGCCAGTTGGTCAATATTTTAGCGAAAAATGTCGTAAATCTACAGTCGTCCGATTTCCAAGGTGCCATAGTGGTCGCTAAAAAAGGACAAGACATGTTAAAAAATCCGTATCGCGCGCGAGCTGTTGATATTGTTCCAAGCTCAATACCGTTTCCAAGTGTCGATGCCGATACGCCGCGCGCATTGTTGGCCCGTTGCCCAAGCTATCAAGAAACGCCATTGGTGACGATGCAGGTTGATGGCAGCGCTATTGAGTATTTTATCAAAGATGAAAGACCTCGGATGGGGCTCGGTAGCTTTAAAGCTTTGGGAGCCGCTTATGTGATTGCGCATGCTGCGCAAAACGGTGATGTGAGGGCGACAACATTTGTAACCGCGAGTGCCGGGAACCATGGGTTGTCAGTTGCAGCTGGCGCCAAGATTTTCGGCGCAAAAGCTGTGGTATATCTGTCCAATACGGTTCCCGAAGGGTTCGCGGCGCGATTGCGTGATTTAGGGGCGCAGGTTGTGCGGGCGGGTGAGGATTATGAAGCAAGCATGCGCGCAGCTCAGGCTGCAGCGGCGGAGCATGATTGGTTCTTGTTATCGGATAGTTCTTGGGTTGGATATACAGAAGCGCCGCATCGCTTGATGGAGGGGTATTTGGTGTTGGCTGCTGAATGTGTAACCCAGATGACAGCTGCGCCAACGCATATTTTTCTACAAGCAGGCGTTGGAGGATTGGCAACAGCATGTGCGGCCTATTTTCGCAAAAGTTGGGGGGATGATCCGCAAATTATTGTGGTCGAACCTGATGCCGCACCGGCCCTGTATCAAAGTATTGAAGCAGGGCAATCGGTTGTCACATCTGGGCCCGTGTCAAATATGGGGCGCTTGGATTGCAAAGAGCCATCATTGATTGCTCTAAAAGGATTGGCCCGCGATGCGGATGGGTTTGTGGTGATCACTGATCAGGCTGCAACTGATGGTGTTATGCGGTTGGCCGATTTGGGGATCGAAACAACCGAATCCGGTGGAGCCGGGTTGATTGCAGCGATAAGCGGCGTTGTGCCATTGACGGCCAAGGATCGTGTATTGTGCATTATAAGTGAGGAAGCGTAATGCAACGCGGGTTTAAGCAAGCCGAATACGAGGCGCGGGTTGCGCGAGCTCAGCGGTTAATGAAAGACAGTGGCCTTGATGCGTTACTGTTAACGACTGAACCCGAAGTGCGGTATTTTACTGGGTACCTCACGCGGTTTTGGGAAAGTCCGTCGCGCCCTTGGTTTTTGATTGTGCCCCTGTCAGGCAAGCCTGTAGCCGTTATTCCGTCAATCGGTGCGGCCTTAATGGGCAAGACGTGGATTGATGACATTCGCACATGGTCTGCACCTGATTTAAAAGATGACGGTGTCAGTCTTTTGTCTACTGCTTTGATCGACCTGTTGCGCGATGGTGGTACGGTCGGTATTCCGTCGGGGCATGAAACCCACCTACGCATGCCTCTTGCTGATTTTGAGCGTGTCAAAGCATCCTGTGCTGGATTGGGATTTACATCTGAAAATGGGATTATGCGTCGTCTTCGCATGATTAAGTCTGACGCGGAAATCGCAAAAATCCAACACGCGTGCGATGTTGCTGGACGTGCCTTTGCACGCGTTCCTGAAATCGCAGGTGAGGGCGTGCCGCTTGATCGTGTGTTTCGCGACTTTCAGCGGCTTTGCCTAGAAGAAGGAGCGGATTGGGTGCCGTATCTGGCTGGTGGTGCAGGTCCTTTGGGGTATGACGATGTCATTTCACCCGCCGCACCGACGCCGTTGAAAAACGGGGATGTTTTGATGCTTGATACCGGATTGGTTGTTGACGGGTATTTCTGTGATTTTGACCGAAACTTTTCAATCGGCACGCCCTGTCAAGACGTCCAAGACGCCTATGCGGTCTTGATGGACGCAATGGTCAAAGGACAAGAAGCCGCGCAAGTCGGCAACAAGGCCAGTGATGTTTTTCATGCGATGGATTTAATTGTAACTGGTGGAAAAGGCACAGGGGACGCGGGGCGTTTAGGCCATGGATTGGGCATGCAATTGACAGAGTGGCCTTCGTTTATAGCAGAGGATGACACGCTTCTTGAGGATGGCATGGTGATCACATTGGAACCCGGTGTGACATTGTCAAATGGGTCAGTCTTGGTTCATGAAGATAATTTTGTAATTCGGAAAAATGGGCCTGTTCAGTTGTCTGTAAAAGCGCCTCGGTCAATGGTGGAAATGTAATGAGCACTCATTTTGAATATTCTCTGGGATCTTCGGTTGGGCATCGCGCTAATCTGGGTTTGGTTGTGCTTCAATCTGATGAAACCTTGGAATATGATCTGCGGCGCATGTTGCCCACCGATGGCGTCGCGCTTTACACGTCGCGTGTGCCAAGTGCCCAAGACGTTTCCAATGAAACTTTGGCGCAAATGGAAGCTGAATTACCGCAGGCCGCGTCGCTTTTGCCGCCTGAAACCAAACTGGCGTCAGTGGCCTATGGATGCACATCTGGAACAGCTGTCATTGGTGCCAAAACAATACATTCCTTGATCAAGGGCGCTTGTGACTGTCGCGATGTCACAGAGCCAGTGTCGGCACTTTGCGCCGCAGCGGATCATTTAGGCGTCCAAAAAATTGCATTTCTGTCGCCTTATGTCGAAGAGGTTTCAGCTAAGTTGCGAACCGTCATAAATTCCAATGGTTTAAAGATTGTTGGCTTTGGTAGCTTTAACGAAGGATCTGAGGCGGCAGTTGCGCGTATTGATGGTCCATCTATTATCGCGGCTGCGGTTAAGCTCGCGCAAACCTGTCCAGACGCAGATGCGGTGTTTTTGTCTTGTACAAATTTGCAGACATTGGATGTCATTTCAAAAATCGAGGATTTAACAGGAAAAATTTGCTTTTCCTCAAATCAGGTATTGGGGTGGCATTTGATGCGCTTGGCCAATATCACAATGCGTCACAACAGTTTCGGTTTGCTCTTTAAAGAGTGATCCCGATACAGATCACATTCAGGATGCACAAAAAAAAGGGCCGAGCAAAAGCTCGGCCTTAGTCCAACAGGGAGGTATGAAAGCGGATAAATCAACGCTTCCATGTGGGGGTATCTAGTAAGGTTGTTTCTCGCTTTCAAGAAAAAACAGGCCTCTCTTGGTGCAAACCCGTTATGCTGCATGTGCATAGCTCGTAAAAACGGTTATTTATTAGTGGCTTGGCTTAAACTTCGACGGTGTTCGATGATCTCATTTTGAACGAATTCTTTAAATGCTTCGACCCGTTTTGAATGACGAAGCTCTTCTGGATAGGCCAAATATACAGGAACTTCGACGGATTCCACGTCAGGAAGCACGCGCACAACGCCTTCGAAATCTTGCGTGACATAGTCTGGCAAGATACCTATTCCCAAATTATGAATGACAGCTTGTAAAACCCCAAAATAATTGTTTACGGTCAACATTGATGGCAAATCCAGCAACATCAGGCGTTGCACCAAACTAAGTCCGGCGCCCACTTGGGCGGATCTGGGATTTTGGCAAATCAAACGATGTTTGCGCATATCATCAAATTCTTTTGGTTCGCCATGTTCCGCAAGATACGCAGGGGAAGCATAGAGGCGCATATGAACCCCCATTAATCTTTTACGGATCAAATCCGCTTGTGACGGTTCTTTCATCCGGATGGCTACATCTGCTTCGCGCATTGGCAAATCCAAAACCCGTTCTTCAAGCATCAAGTCGATTTTCAAATCAGGATATTTTTCGTAGAGCTTGGGCAATCTTGGCGCCAACCAAAGCGATCCAAACCCGGTTGTTGTGGTTACCCTGAGTTCGCCAAACACTTCTTCTTCACTGTCTTTGATGCGGGCCTCAGCGGCTTCTAGCCGTTTGATCATCGAGCTGGTGGCGTCAAACAACAATTCACCCTGTTCGGTCAAAATTAAACCTCTGGCATGGCGATGAAACAAAGTTGTGTTTAAGCTTTCTTCCAAAGCACGCACTTGTCGGCTAACTGCGGACTGTGACAGGCGCAAAACATCGCCTGCATGCGTCAAACTTCCTGCGTCTGCTACTGCATGAAAAATGCGTAGTTTGTCCCAATCCATGAATTCACCTACCTCTGTTTGCGCTACCGTGTCACGATTCTGTTCTTTTGTTAACCCGCTTATATGACACGACGTTAAAAGAGAAAGCCTCTGGTCGAGGGGAAAATTATACCCTAGCTTGCATCTAAATGCATATGGGAGTCCGCCACATGGGTGTTGAGCAATTTTCATTAGAAGACAAGTTCGATCTAACCAAGCAATATGTGCTTTTGAACGGAACCCAAGCGCTTGTGCGGTTGATGCTCGCGCAAAAGGAACGTGATCACAGTGCAGGCCATCATACAGCAGGCTTTGTAACGGGGTATCGCGGCTCGCCTCTTGGGGCGGTTGATTTTCAAATGCAGCGTGCGTCAAAAGAATTGGCAGCGTCTGATATTGTTTTCCAAGAAGGTCTAAACGAAGATTTGGCAGCTACCGCGCTGTGGGGATCACAACAGGCCGAAATACGGGGCCAAGGAAAATATGACGGTGTTTTCGGGCTCTGGTACGGCAAAGGGCCCGGCGTTGACCGTAGTGGAGATGTGATGCGGCACGCCAATATGGCCGGATCAAGCGCTTTGGGCGGGGTGATCATGGCCATGGGGGATGACCACACGGGCGAAAGCTCGACTGTGTTGCATCAATCAGATTGGGCCATGGTTGATGCGTCCATGCCGGTTCTTAGCCCAGCCGGTGTGCAGGAAATTCTGGACTTTGGACATTATGCCTTTGCTTTGTCGCGCTATTCTGGATTGTGGGCGGGCTTAAAGGTCATGAAAGACACAATCGAGGTCACATCGGTTGTCGATGGTAATCCGCATCGCCATCAATTTGTGACACCCAGCATTGATTTACCCCAAGGTGGTTTGAATATTCGTTTGGTGGACACACCCACCGAACAAGAAGCGCGACTTGTGCGCTATAAAAAAGACGCAGCCGAAGCGTTTGCGCGGGCCAATCGGATTGACAAGCGTATTTGGGGCAAGCCCGGTGCGAAAATCGGTTTTGTGGCTGCGGGCAAGAACTGGCTGGATTTGGTGCATGCTCTTTCATTGCTAAATATCGATGAAACAGAAGCAGATCGTTTAGGGATCACCACTTACAAAGTTGCCCAAACATGGCCGCTTGATCGGCAAAGCTTTTTGGAATGGGCCGATGGTTTGGATTTGATTGTTGTGGTCGAAGAAAAGCGTAAACTGATCGAAGGCCAAGCCAAGGATGCGATATTTGATGATCCAAAAGGGCGCCGTATCTATGGCGCACGCAAAGGATCCGCTGGTGGCAAGCTATTCCCAGATGAGGGTGCCCTGGATCCTGTCCTAATAGCCGAGCATCTTGGCAAAATATTGGTCGAAGAAGGACGCGGTTCCGATGCCGTTTTGGGCGGGTTGGCAAGCGTCGATGCCGCGCGCCGTGCGGATAACGCATCCGACGTTGCGGCCCGTATCCCGTATTTCTGTGCGGGCTGCCCACACAATAGTTCAACCAAAGTGCCCGACGGAAGTCGCGCCTATGCAGGGATCGGGTGTCATTTCATGGTTCAGTGGATGGATCGTTCGACACTTGGGTTCACACATATGGGCGGTGAAGGTGCGAATTGGATGGGCGAGGCCCCGTTTTCGAAAACCGAACATGTGTTTCAGAACATCGGTGATGGCACCTATAACCACTCCGGTATTCAAGCCATTCGCGCCGCTGTCGCAGCAGGCACCAATATCACTTACAAAGTACTGTTTAATGACGCTGTCGCAATGACAGGTGGGCAAGGGCACGATGGCGGGCTAGGGGCGCCACAAATCGTTAAGGAACTATTGGCGATGGGTGTCAAAGATGTGGCTTTGGTTTATGACGATAAAGAAGCCATTGATTTTTCACTGTTTCCGTCAAACATCACTAAAAATGGCCGCGATGATTTAATCAAGATCCAAGAGCGTTTGGCCAAGGTAAAAGGCGTATCTGCTTTGGTTTACGTGCAAACCTGTGCCGCTGAAAAGCGACGCCGGCGCAAACGTGGAAAATTCCCTGATCCAGATCAGCGTATTTTCATCAACACGGACGTGTGCGAAGGTTGTGGTGATTGTGGCGTGCAATCCAATTGCGTGGCGCTAACCCCTGTTGAAACTGAATTCGGGCGCAAACGCGCGATTGATCAATCCGCCTGTAACAAGGATTTCAGCTGCCTAAAAGGATTTTGCCCATCATTTGTGACGCTAAAAGGGGCCAAGGTCAAAAAAGCCGATACCGTAGAATTTGATATTCCAGACCTTCCAATGCCTGACTTGCCCAATATCAAAGGCACATTCAACGTCGTCGTGACGGGGATTGGTGGAACAGGTGTCGTAACGATTGGGGCATTGCTCGCTCAAGCCGCCCATATTGATGGCAAGGGCGCAGGCATGATGGAAATGGCGGGCCTTGCGCAAAAAGGCGGCGCTGTGATGATCCATTGTCGCCTTGCCAACCGACCCGAAGACATCAGTGCGATCCGTGTTGCAACGGGTGAATGTGATGCTTTGATCGGGGGGGATCTTGTTGTATCGGCAGGGGCCAAGACGTTAGGGTTGACCACATTGGGACGCACCAAAGCCGTTGTGAATAGCCATGAGATTATCACCGGTGATTTCACACGTAATGCTGATTTTAAACTGCCTACGGATCAGTTGTCTTTGTCATTAGAAGCCCGCCTAAAAGAAGGTTTCTCGCAATTTGATGCGTCGGAATTATCGCGTGTCATGTTAGGAGATTCGATTTTTTCAAATATGATGGTCTTTGGGGCTGCATGGCAAAAGGGCATGATCCCATTGTCACTTGATGCTATTTTGCGGTCTATTGAACTGAATGGTGCCGCGGTCGAGCGCAACAAACGCGCCTTTGCTTTAGGGCGATGGGCAAGTGTGGATCCAGATCATGCCCAAGCGATGATCACCCAAAAAATAGTACCGCTGCCAAAATCATCAGAAGAAAAAATTGCCCAACGCGAAACCCATATTGCACAGTATCAGAATAGGGCACTTGCGCAAAAGTTTATGGCTTTGCTTGATCCAATCAACGATGCTGATATCAAAATGGCAGTCGCCGAAGGCTATCACAAGCTTTTGACATACAAAGATGAATACGAAGTGGCGCGATTACACCTTGCTACCGTTAAAAAAGCCGAGCAAGCCTTTGATAACGTGAATGATATCAAATTTCACCTCGCGCCCCCCATTTTTTCGACACTGGGGTCGGATGGTCGCCCAAAGAAACGTGAATTTGGGCGTTGGATGTTAAAAGCATTCGCGGTTTTGGCGTCTTTTAAATCGCTGCGAGGGTCCGCCCTTGATGTATTTGGTTATAGCCAAGAACGCCGCATGGAACGCGCTTTGATTGCTGAATTTGAAACGGACATGCAACAGGCACTTGCCAATGTTTCATCTACAACCAAGCCGCATATCATGGCCTTGGCGCGGTTGCCGCTAGACATTAGGGGCTTTGGTCCGGTCAAGCTTGCCAACGCTGAAAAAGCGGCAAAGCGGCGTTTGGAAATTTTGGAAAATTTAAAAGAGAGCGCCAAAATTAGTCAAACAGCAGCAGAGTAAGTGTAAAAATGCTCTGGCCAGCGAAAACGGGATAGATTAAATAGCGCTCAAGAACCAGAGGCTGCTATGAATAGTCAAAGAGAAATCGCACGCGATATTAGTTACGCGCACTCTGCACGATCCAAAGGTGGGCGTGCTATTATTAAGCTGTTGGAAAACACGACAGGTCGGTTGCGGCTTATCCGTCGTGCAAGAGGCTATGATCGTGATGTCGCCTCGGGCAAGGATTTCTGGCAAGTTATTGTGGAACGCTATGGGCTTAGTCTTGATATTGTTCAGGGTGATCTGGACAACATCCCAAAAGATGGTCCTTTGATCCTGATTGCCAATCACCCGTATGGCATTCTTGATGGCCTGATGCTTGGCTATATCCTGTCGACGCTGCGCGGTGATTTCCGCATTCTTGCTAATAAAGTGTTCCGCAAAGCAGAAGACATAAACCGGATCATTTTGCCGATTTCGTTTGATGATACCAAAGACGCCGTGAAACTAAATATTGAAACGCGTAAAATTGCGTTGGATTATTTACGGGATGGCGGTGCAATAGGGGTGTTTCCTGGCGGAACGGTTTCCACATCGGCAACTCCGTTTTCGCATCCTATGGACCCAGGTTGGCGTAAATTCACCGCGCGTATGATTGCAAAATCCAATGCAACTGTGGTCCCTATTTATTTCGAAGGCCATACCAGCCGACTGTTTCAAATTGCGTCGCATCTGCACAATACGCTGCGTATGGGACTTTTGATCAAAGAGTTCAAAAATCGTGTTGATACACCTGTGCGTGTTTCCATTGGGAAACCAATTCCACGAGAAGAGATTGACCTACGCGCAAAAGATGCAAAGGCACTCATGGACTATCTACGTCGTTCGACTTATGAATTGTCTACAACACCGCTGAAATCCTATGACTACGGGTTCGAATTCGAGGGTCAGCATAAAACATAGCAAGGCGTGAAAAACATGGCAGTTGGTATTTTTGATTCTGGTCTTGGTGGATTGACTGTTTGGAATGCCGTTGCCCAGCAGTTGCCCGATCAACCTTTGGTCTATTTAGGAGACAATGCAAATGCACCCTATGGGGTTCGTGACGCGGATGATGTCTATAACCTAACCACCAAAGCCGTTGAACGTCTGTGGCAAGAGGGGTGTGATCTGGTTATTTTGGCCTGTAACACTGCCTCTGCAGCCGCATTGCGCCGTATGCAAGAAAGCTGGCTTCCCAAGGATAAGCGCGTGTTGGGCGTTTTTGTTCCATTAATCGAAGCACTTACGGAACGTCAGTGGGGGGATAATTCGCCACCCCGTGAGGTCGCTGTAAAACATGTAGCGTTGTTCGCAACGCCTGCCACTGTTGCGAGCCGTGCGTTTCAACGTGAGCTTGCATTTCGTGCTGTGGGTGTCGACGTCGAAGCCCAGAGCTGTGGTGGTGTCGTAGATGCAATCGAAGATGGCGATATGATTTTGGCCGAAGCCTTGGTTCGAAGCCACGTTGACGCGCTCAAACGCAAAATGCCCAAACCCGAGGCAGCGATTTTGGGCTGTACGCACTATCCCTTGATGCAAGACACATTCCAAGACGCCCTTGGACAAGATGTACGCGTATTTTCCCAAGCCAATCTGGTCGCAGCCAGCCTCCAAGATTATTTGAACCGGCATCCCAATATGCGTGGCGCGGGAACTGTGGCGAAATTTTTGACAACGGGTGACCCCAAACGCGTGTCCGCACGTGCAACCCAGTTCCTACGCAAAGACATTCAGTTCCAAGCGGCATAATCCTTTTTTCGGAGGGCAACATGGCTCATCAAATCGCAATCATCGGTGCATCAGGTTACACAGGCGCCGAACTTATCCGCTTGATCGCGCTTCATCCAAATATGGAACTGGCGTATTTGGTGGCAAATTCCAAGGCGGGGCATTCAATGGCGCAAGTTTATCCGCATTTACGCCACCTTAAATTACCTGACCTTGTCACGATAGATCAGGTTGATTTTTCTAAAGTTGATCTGTGTTTTTGCGCCTTGCCTCATAAAACATCGCAAGAGGTTATTCGGGATTTACCACCGACCCTAAAAGTGGTTGATCTAAGTGCTGATTTCCGACTTCGGGATCCGAGCGATTATGAAAAATGGTACGGAAATCCACACGCAGCATTGGATCGGCAGGCCGAGGCCGTTTATGGACTTACGGAATTTTACCGTGACGAGATTGCAAAAGCTACATTGGTCGCTGGAACAGGCTGCAATGCGGCGACAGGGCAATATGTTTTGCGTCCATTGGTCGCCAACAAGGTGATTGACCTGAATGATATTATTTTGGACATGAAATGCGCTGTGTCCGGTGCGGGCAGAAGTTTAAAGGAAAACTTGCTGCATGCTGAATTGTCAGAAGGCTATAATGCCTATGCCGTGGGTGGAACACATCGTCATTTAGGCGAATTTGACCAAGAATTTTCGCGTCTTGCCGGTCAAGACGTGCGTGTGCAATTCACCCCGCATCTTATTCCTGCAAATCGTGGAATTTTGGCGACCACCTATGTAAAAGGCGATCCGCACAAGGTCTATGAAACACTTTGCGCGCAATACGAGGCAGAACCGTTTATTCACGTGCTGCCGTTTGGGGAAACACCTAGCACCCATCATGTGCGTGCATCTAATTTTTGTCACATAGGTGTCACAGGCGATCGTATTGCGGGACGTGCAATTATTGTTGCTGCTTTGGATAACCTGACCAAGGGAAGCAGCGGCCAAGCATTGCAAAATGCGAATTTGATGTTAGGTGAAGAGGAAACAACTGGGTTAATGCAAGTTCCTTGCTTCCCCTAAAACCTGAGAGAGCTGATGAGAAGCCTTAAGAAACGCCGCCGTATTCAGATTATCGTGCTTGCTTTCGTTGCCTTGACCCTTGCAACAGGGTTGATTGGGTACGCAATGCGCGATGGTATCAATTTTTTCAAATCACCTTCCGAAGTTGTCGCAGCCCCGCCATCACCAAACGAAGTATTTCGGATTGGTGGTTTGGTCGCAGACGGGTCTTTGGTTCGTGGCGAAGGCGAAACGATCTCTTTCAATGTAACAGATGGCGGCGCGACAGTGGCTGTCACCTACACAGGTGTGTTGCCTGATCTTTTTGGTGAAAACCAAGGGATGGTTGGCACAGGTAGCTTTATTGATGGTACGTTCCAAGCCACTGAAATTTTGGCAAAACATGATGAAACCTATATGCCAAAAGAAGTTGTAGATGCCCTAAAAGAACAGGGTGTGTATCAAGCACCCGACAGCTAAGGGCGCTAGGTTTATATTGAATTAACCTTCTGAACAGACCCTTTGGTGACATCATCCGAGGGTTTTTTTATGCAAGATATACAATCACTTGCCCAAGAAATAGTTGCGACCGAAGGCGGGTACGTAAATGATCCTGATGATCCAGGAGGTGCTACAAATTTCGGGGTTACGTTAAGCACATTAAAGTCCGTGGGCTATCGCGGGAAATTTGGGAAAGCTGTCACCACTGATGATTTGCGTAAATTGACCAAATCAGAAGCCGCCGACATATTTTGTAAACATTATTTTTTCAAACCAAGGCTTCACGAATTACATCCGTCTCTTCATGCTGTTCTATTTGACATGAGCGTGAATGCCGGCGGCAATGCTGTAAAAATTTTACAAACTTCGGCTAATTTGGTCGAAAATACGTTGGTGGTTGACGGTGTTATAGGTCCAAAAACAATAGATTACGTTAATACCTTAATTCATAATCGGGGTTTTCCTATGCGCGATGTTTATAGCATCGAAAGGCGAGAATACTATTTCCGTTTAGGGGACAAGCGCCCCAGTCTTAGGAAATTTGCCCGCAGTCGTGCCAATAGCAAAGGGGGCTGGATTATGCGCGCTGAAAGCTTTCTTTCGCCCAAATACCACATGACAGAAACCGAATTTCATCAAAGGATAGCGCAATGGGACTAATACAATCGGCACTTAGGTTGGTTACGGGCGGTCACATGTATAAAGGCATCGAAATCTTTCGTGAGAACCAAGAAGCCAGTGCTAAACGCGCATTTGATTTACGGGCCGCATCGCTTGGACAATTTGCCCAGGAATTCACAAATCAAAAAAGATCTTGGTTTGATCAGGTGATTGATGGAATAAACCGTCTGCCGCGCCCTATGATGGCCTTGGGGGTTATTGGATTGTTTGGCGCGGCAATGGTCGACCCAATTTGGTTTGCAAGCCGAATGCAAGGGATTGCATTGGTTCCAGAACCCTTATGGTGGCTTCTCGGGGCGATTGTGTCCTTTTATTTTGGCGCGCGTCATCAAACCAAAGGCCAAGAGTTTCGCAAATCCATGGATCACACGATTGATTTGGCGAAAAAGGTTAACGCCAATATTGCTATTTTAAATTCGCAAACAGCAGAAGAACCCGCCAATGTGTCGTCAGAAATTACCAATTCCAACCATCAAAACCGAGCCTTTCAAGACTGGCTCACAAAAAATTCATAAGCCGCGACAAAATAGGCGTTAAATATACATGGTCAGTTGCGCAAATGCTGCCTATATTCGCCGGTATGATAGTAGAACTCGGACACTTTGCCTTAATCTTGGCCTTCTTCGTTGCTTGTTTACAAGCCGTTGTTCCTTTGTATGGGGCGCACAAACGTAAATATAGCTTGATGGCGCTGGCAGTTCCTGCGGCATCGGCACAGCTTTTGTTACTTTTGGTGGCGTTTGGGGCGCTGACCGTTGCCTTTGTAACATCAGATTTTTCATTGCGATTGGTCGTGTTGAATTCGCATTCAGCCAAGCCAATGTTGTATAAAATCTCTGGTGTTTGGGGCAATCACGAAGGGTCGATGTTGCTTTGGGTGCTCATCCTTGCGTTATTTGGTGGCACGGCTGCTTGGTTCGGTAATAATCTGCCCATGACACTTAAGGCACGGGTCATAGCGGTGCAGGGGGCAATTGGAACGGCGTTCTTGGCGTTTATTATATTCACCTCGAACCCGTTTGTGCGATTGCAGACGCCGCCTTTTGATGGGCAGGATCTTAATCCACTCCTTCAGGATCCCGGTTTGGCGTTTCATCCTCCGTTTCTTTACCTTGGATATGTTGGCCTAAGCATGGCGTTTTCGTTTGCTGTTGCGGCTTTGATCGAAGGACGCATTGATGCCGCTTGGGCGCGTTGGGTGCGGCCTTGGACTTTGGCGGCATGGGTGTTTTTGACCATTGGTATCGCATTAGGAAGCTGGTGGGCCTATTACGAACTTGGTTGGGGTGGTTTCTGGTTCTGGGATCCGGTGGAAAACGCATCCTTTATGCCATGGCTCTTTGCGGCAGCTTTGTTGCATTCCGCAATTGTTGTCGAAAAGCGTGAAAGCCTTAAGAGCTGGACAATATTGTTGGCAATCTTGGCATTCGGGTTTTCATTAATGGGCACATTCATTGTACGTTCGGGTCTTTTGACATCGGTGCATGCCTTTGCCAATGATCCAGAGCGCGGCGTGTTCATCCTTATGATTATGGGCTTTTTTGTTGGTGGTGCTTTAACGCTATTTGCGTTCCGCGCGAGCGCACTAGAAGCCAAGGGCGTCTTTTCCTTTGTGAGCCGTGAAAGCGGTTTGGTGCTGAATAATATTTTCCTAGCAGTATCGTGTTTGGTCGTCTTTGTCGGGACCATGTGGCCACTGTTTGCCGAGATGTTCTTTGATCGCAAATTAAGTGTCGGGGCGCCTTTCTTTAATCTGGCCTTTACACCGTTTATGGTCGCTTTGGGGATTTTCTTGCCCATTGGTGCAATGCTGCCGTGGAAGCGTGGAAAAATTGGTCAGACCATCAAAAAGCTGCGGTATGCGTTTGCTTTGGCAATTGCTTTGGCTGGATTGGTTTGGGCGATGCAAACTGGCAAAAGCCTTCAGGGGCCAATAGGTTTGTTTCTAGGCGCTTGGATTGTCTTTGGAGCATCAATCGATATCTATAGCCGTCTTGGAAAAACCGGTGATTTTCGCCGGTTGATACGCTTACCGCGGTCTGATTGGGGCAAGTTTTTCGCCCACTCAGGATTGGGCGTGACCATGTTTGCTATTGCGGGTCTGATGGCCTGGGAACAAGAGGATATTCGAACCGTTCAAATTGGTGAATCCTGGTCGCTTGGTCATTATTCGTTCACGCTTGATGATGTTGCAGATAGCCGCGGACCGAACTACTTTACCACCATGGCAGAGGTCTCCGTGTTTGATAATGGTACGAAAATAGCCACAGTTTTCCCAGAAAAACGGGTCTATCCTGTTGCGCAAATGCCAACAACAGAGGCCGCGATTGATTATCGTTTTTTGCGTGATCTTTATGTGGTGATAGGCGATCCACAAAATGACGGTGGATGGGCTGTGCGTACCTATATCAAACCATTGGCTAATTGGATTTGGGCAGGTGCGCTTTTGATGGCCCTTGGTGGGTTCCTAAGTCTTACTGATCGACGTTTTCGCGTGGCAGCAGGTGCTAAAAAACAAGCACCTGTTCAGGGACACCCGGCAGAATGAAAAAGCTGTTATTGATCATTGTACTGTTATTGCCAAATATAGCACTGGCGGTGCAACCTGACGAAGTCTTGTCTGATCCTGCACTTGAAGCGCGGGCGCGCGAAATTTCGAAAGATTTGCGGTGTCTAGTGTGTCAAAACGAAAGCATTGACGACAGTAACGCATCGCTCGCGCGCGATCTTAGGTTGATTGTGCGCGAACGTTTGGTCAAAGGCGACAGTAACGACGAAGTCAAAACGTTTATTGTGGAGCGTTACGGTGAATTCGCATTGCTGCGTCCGACGGCAGGGGGCGCAAACAGAATACTATGGTTGTCTGGACCATTGATGTTACTGTTGGCCTTACTCTTTGGAGGCATTTATCTGCGGGGTCGGTCGCGGGCGTCTCAGGCGCTTCAATCGGATTTAAGCGATGACGAAAAACGCCGTTTGGATGAATTGTTAAAAGACTGACGCAAGGTATGCGTTGCATCTTTGGTCCGCTTTTGCAGGATGGGGCCAAGCTATTACGAGGGCGCTATGGACTATCAAACGATCGAAGTTTCTTTATCTAATAACATCGGGACCGTATTTCTAAATCGTCCTGACAAGATGAACGCGCTTAATAGCCAAATGCGGGCGGAAATTACGTCGGCTGTGAACGAATTAGGCAAAAAAGCCCGCGTTGTGGTTATTTCTGGCAATGGGCGCGCGTTCTGTTCTGGTCAGGACCTAGGGGACCGTGTGAATGTTGCTGATATTGATCTAGAACGTACATTGCGCGACGAATACGAACCGATGCTTTATGCGATCATGAATTGCCCTGTGCCGACGATCACGGCTTTGAATGGTCCAGCGGCGGGGGCAGGGGCGAACCTTGCTTTGGCGGCTGATGTTGTTATCGCTGCCAAAAGTTCCTATTTGCTTCAGGCGTTCACGCGTATCGGGCTTATTCCTGATGCGGGGGGAACATATATTATGCCGCGCACGATGGGTATGGCCAAATCGATTGGCGCGTCTTTGTTTGCCGAAAAGATCACAGCAGAGCAAGCCGATCAATGGGGCCTAATTTGGGAAGCGGTCGAGGATGATGTGTTTGAACAGACTTGGAAAGCCCGTGCCACGCATCTTGCCACGGGTCCATCTGTTGCCTTTGCGCATGTCAAAGAAGCGATGCGTGCATCGATGCATAACACGTTAGAAGACCAGCTTGCATTGGAAGCCAAGTTACAATCCAGTTGCGGCAAAACCCGTGATTTCAAAGAAGGCGTTCTTGCATTTCTTCAAAAAAGACCCGCTGAATTTGAGGGACGCTAACCCCGTCTTGGGATATTTACCGTAAATAATATCACTATTTATCCAAATTTTCACCTGATTGGGTGATACATTTGCGTGCTGGGTGCCTCTATCCTTTTGTAAACGAAAGGATAGACTATGAAAATTATATTTGCATTTATTTTACCAAGCGCATTGTTTACAGCTGCCTGTTCTACAACAGCACCGGGACAATCACAAAATACGGGACGTATTTACCTTCCTGTGGGGGCAGCTGCGCCGACGCAGGACATGATTGATTCTGGGGATACAAGGCAAGAACTAAAAGGGTTTGCAGTGGTGACAGATCCAAACCAACCACATGGGGATGATATTAAGCAGGCAAATGGGACGATTGATCTATTAGATGATTGGCGCTCGCGCGATGTGACTGCCGATATATCAGGGAATTTTGAAACCCATGCTCCGGATGGATTCCAATTCTATCAACCAAGTAACTGCACGTTTTTGTTCTGTGGATATGAATTAAGACAGGTTGCAACCGGAACTAACGGAAATAAACTCATACGTCGTGATGATTTTTACGAACAGACATATGATTACGTTATGCCCTTCACGTATGACATTCAGGGCGGTGACTATTATGCAAATGGCTTCGTTGGAGTTCCAACGTATGAGGATGATATTGTTGCCCCTCAAGCGCAGTATGATGGCGAAGCTAAGATATCGATGTTTGATTATGGAAACGGTCACGCGGATCCATTTACCCGTTCACATAGAGCAATTATTAAAGCCAATTTCGCAACTGCTAGGATGGATGTTTTC
>JAHEJA010000022.1:0-32922 GCA_024639125.1 Paracoccaceae bacterium | reverse complement strand
GTATGATGGCGAAGCTAAGATATCGATGTTTGATTATGGAAACGGTCACGCGGATCCATTTACCCGTTCACATAGAGCAATTATTAAAGCCAATTTCGCAACTGCTAGGATGGATGTTTTCATTCCTGAGATTGATCACGATTTCACCACGGCCCCGATGGGAACCCCATTTCATTACTATCAAGTCACAGGAATTGATATCAACGGTGCTGTGTTCACGGGTGGGCAACCCTTGGCGAGAGATGGCAATGGCAATCAAGTATATCCAGTTGGTGTAAATTCCGAGTTTTCATCCGCTGGAATGTTTTATGGCATTGATCGCGACCTTGAAGGGCCCGACGAAGTGGCAGGTGTGTTCAATGACATGGGCGACACAACTGCATTGCAAATTGAATTTATAGCAGATTAAGGAATTGAAAATGATGACTTTTAAATTGATTTCTCCTTTGGTTCTTGTTGCCTTGGCTGCCTGTTCAACCAGTCCGTCAACCAGTTCCGGAACAACAACCTATCATCCAATAGGAAGTGCAGGCATCGGCACGAATTCATTTACTGGCAAAGGGATAAAAATCACCCACCCCCGTCCCAATCAGGTTTCAATCGTATCCGGAAGCGGTTCACAGAATAGGGCCACGCGAACAATCACCGTGCAAACCGATGGATATTCCATGACGGACCCAGATGGCGCAGATAGCAATGATCAAGCAACAAATTCGGCTGGTGATTTTGTGACGCTTCGGATGGATGAATTTTCGGGGAATTATGATTTCATGATGCCGGCAATTTTCGAGCCCAGTTCGAATTCGAATGTCGCATATCACGGATTTTTGGGTGTGACCACAGCTGTGTCCGATATGCCCACATCCGGAACAGCCAGCTATACCGGTGAAGCACTTTTGAATATTGATGATACATCTGGCAACCTTGGCACAGATTACTATCTGGCGGATGGAACGGCGCAGCTCGACGTTGATTTTTCCGGGAATGGTTCCGCTGATTTAACTATGTCAGGCTTTACTGCAACTGCTGGCTTCAACAACGTGGTCACTGCGCCATTTGATAGGTACAAAGTGACGGGTATGGGAATTTCAGGGCCAGAATTCAGTGGCGGCACAACGCAGCTCTTGTCCAATGGAACCGTTGTTACCCCAATGGGAGCCATTTCATCACAAGGGGCCGAAGGTGTTTTTTATGCCTATGACAGCACTATAGGTGCCCCGGATGAAGCGGCCGGCGTTGTGGTTCTAAAAGGCGCAGATGGCCAAGTATTTGGTGGGTTTATGGTGGATTAACCGATACGAAAAAGGGCCCCAGAGGGGCCCGTTTTTTACCGTTTTTCGATATCAACATAATTGCGCGCCGTTTCGCCAAGATATAGCTGACGAGGGCGACCAATTTTGTTTTGTGGATCTGCAATCATTTCTTTCCACTGCGAAATCCAGCCAACGGTGCGGGACAAAGCAAAGATAGGCGTGAACATAGAGGTCGGGAATCCCATCGCCTCTAGGATGATGCCAGAATAGAAATCCACGTTCGGGAACAGTTTCTTTTCAATGAAATATGGATCGTTCAGTGCAACTTGTTCCAGTTCTTTTGCAACTTGCAAAAGTGGATTGTCTTCGACACCAAGCAATTCCAAAACTTCGTCCGCGGATTCTTTTAGGACTGTGGCACGTGGGTCAGTGTTTTTGTAAACACGATGACCAAAGCCCATCAAACGGAATGGGTCATTTTTGTCTTTGGCACGGGCGATATATTCTGGAATGCGATCCACAGTTCCGATTTCACGCAACATTTCCAAACACGCTTGGTTTGCTCCACCATGCGCAGGACCCCAAAGGCATGCGATACCAGCCGCAATACATGCAAACGGGTTAGCACCAGAAGAAGACGCAAGCCGCACAGTCGATGTTGATGCGTTTTGTTCGTGATCTGCGTGCAGAATAAAGATCCGATCCATCGCACGAGAGAGGATTGGGTTAACATGATATTCTTCTGCAGGGACTGAAAAACACATGTTCAAAAAGTTAGACGCATAATCCAGGTCATTGCGCGGATAGACAAACGGTTGTCCGATTGAATATTTATATGCCATCGCTGCAATTGTTGGCAGTTTTGCAATCAAACGGATTGCCGCAACTTCGCGCTGCCAATCGTCGCTGACATCTGTTGAGTCATGGTAAAAGGCAGACATAGCACCAACAACACCAACCAAAGTTGCCATTGGGTGTGCGTCACGACGGAACCCACGGAAGAAATAATGCATTTGTTCATGCACCATAGTGTGGCGTGTGATGCGTGTTTCAAAATCTTCTAATTTTGCTGCACTCGGAAGCTCACCGTACAAAAGCAAATAGCACACTTCTAGATAATGCGATTGGCTGGCAAGCTGATCAATTGGATACCCGCGATGTAAAAGCTCACCTTTGTCGCCATCGATATATGTAATCGTGCTGTCACAGCTCGCTGTGGATGTGAAACCAGGATCATATGTAAACACACCGGCTTGTGCATACAGCTTGCGAATATCGATAACATCTGGTCCAGCAGTCGGCGAAAAAACTGGAAGCTCGTAAGTGGATCCATCAATATTAAGCGTCGCCGTTTTGGTCGATTCAGCCATAAACTTACCTTTCTGAAATAGCCGGACGAACCACTTCGTCACAGCTTGTTTTATTCGGCATATCGACTATCTACGTCGAAAAAGCGGCTTATGTTACTAATCCGCTAGTGCCTGAGCTTCGGTGAGGCGCGCAATTGTTTCATCACGCCCCAAAACCAACATCATATCAAATACGCTTGGCGTGACTGCGCGTCCTGCCAATGCGGCCCGCATTGGGCCTGCCAACTTACCAAAGTTGACCTCATGCGCGGCAGCTGCGCTATTACACTCAGCTTCCAACGCGTCTCGCGTCCAACTAGCATTTTGCAACTGCGGCGTCAACGTTTCCAGTATACAACGGGATACAGAATTTAAACTTTTCTTTGCTTTTTCTTCGATGTCCAATGGACGTACAGCTGTAATAAACGTAGCTTTATCAAGTAGTTCATCAAATGTCTTAGCCCGTTCTTTTAGGCAATACATTCCAGACAACATCATATCTTTTTGCGAATCTGAAAAGGCACTTTGGTTTTTCGCGTCCATATATGCACATAATTCATGCAGCAGCGCAGCATCCTCAGCCTTTGCGATGTGCTGACCTGATAGATTTTGCAGTTTTTTGAAATCAAATCGCGCGGCGGATTTTCCGATTCCCTCTAAGTTGAACCATTCTTTTGCCTGTTCATCCGAAAAGAATTCATCATCACCATGGCTCCAGCCCAATCGAGCCAGATAATTGCGCATGGCCGCCGCAGGATATCCCAACAGCTGATATTCATCTACGCCAGTGGCGCCATGACGTTTAGACAGTTTTTTACCGTCTTCCCCGTGAATAAGCGGGATATGGGCATAAACAGGAAGAGGCCAATCCATTGCAGAATAGATCATCATTTGCCGTGCTGCATTGTTCAAATGATCATCCCCGCGAATAACATGGGTTATGCCCATGTCATGATCGTCAACGACAACAGCCAACATATAAACGGGCGTTCCATCTGAGCGCAAAAGGATCATGTCATCAAGCTGATCATTTTTGATCGTGACATCGCCTTGAACTGCATCTTTGATCACTGTGACGCCATCCTTTGGGGATTTTATGCGGATGACATATGGCGTTTCTGGATGTGTTTCAGGTGCCGCATCGCGCCATGGGCTTTGATATAGCGTAGATTTTCCTTCGGCGCGGGCCGCATCACGGAACGCGGCAATTTCGTCTTGGGTTGAAAAACATTTGTACGCTTTACCCTGTGCCAAAAGATCATGCGCAACTTCGGCATGACGTGCGGCGCGTTCAAATTGGCTGACAACCTCGCCATCAAAATCCAAACCTAGCCAGTCCATCCCCTTTAGAATGGCATCCGTGGCCTCGGGTGTAGACCGCTCGCGATCCGTGTCTTCTATACGCAAAAGGAATTTTCCGCCGCGTCCTCGTGCAAATAGCCAGTTGAACAGCGCAGTTCGCGCAGTGCCAATATGCATATATCCAGTAGGAGACGGAGCAATGCGAGTGACGACATCAGACATAAATTAACCTTTCGGTAAGCCAGAGAAATTAGAGTTGCCCTTGTCTAGCGATCTGATGAGATAAGAACAAGCATGGTTAAAACATCATTAAGTGTGTCCAAGGTTTTCTTGGCACAACGGGATCAGATGTTTCATTGGTTTACCGTGTGTTTTGGGGGTGGGATCGGCGTATACTTCTTGCTTCCGCGCGACCTAAGTTGGTTTGAAATTTGTGTCTTGGGTCTATGCTGTGCGGTGGTTTTGTTGCTGATTGCAAGCTTGCCAGTGATCTCTCAGATGTGCGCCACTCTGTTGCTTGCTTTTCTGTTAGGGATATGTGCAGCAGGTGTTCGAACATTGTCCGTTGCCGCACCTATCTTGGGTTGGCCCTATTATGGAGACGTGCAAGGACGCATCGTGGCGGTCGATCGTTCGGCAAATGATGCCTTGCGTATCACCTTAGAACAGGTGTCATTGGGAAAAATTTCAAAGGCGCGCACGCCCAAACGCGTTAGAATTGCTCTTTATGGTGCTATTCCCCAAGGCGTGCTTATTGGTCGCTTGATACAAACAGAGGCTTTTCTTATGCCGCCTCAAGGTCCAGCAGAGCCAGATGGCTTTGATTTTCAACGCTATATCTGGTTTCAACAAATTGGTGCTGTGGGGTACACCAAAAAGGATATTGTCGCGACTGGTCTAGATCCGCCTTGGTTCAGCCTATTTTGGGCGCAACGGCAGGAACGATTTTCACAAATGATCCGTTCAAATATGCCAGATGACACTGGTGGGCTGGCGGCGGCGTTGATGTCTGGGGATCGCTCGTATTTGCCCAAACCGGTTATCGAAGACTTGCGGCGATCAAATCTTGCGCATTTACTGGCTATTTCTGGATTACATATGGGGCTTCTGACAACGGTGGTCTTTGGATTTGTGCGCACCAGTCTTAGTTTGTTTTGGCCAAATATGGTTAGAATGAATGCTAAAAAATGCGCAGCATTGGTCGCATTGGTCGCATTGGTCTTTGCCGCAGTTTATCTTATGATTTCAGGGGCCAGTATATCCACGCAACGGTCATTTATTATGGTCACGGTGATGTTGGGAGCCGTGCTTATTGATAGACAAGTCATGAGCCTGCGCATGGTGTCTTTTGCGGCGCTTATTATTTTAACTATGCGCCCTGAATCATTGTTTGGTCCAGGGTTTCAAATGTCGTTTTCGGCGACCATCGCATTGGTGATAACGTTTAAAAAATTTAATAGCGTGTTTCCGCATAGATGGACGTGGATCAAAGCACCGGTGGTTTTGTTTATTTCGTCCTTTATTGCAGGCGCCGCGACCGCACCATATTCAGCCGCTCATTTTAATCAAATCAGCCAATTGGGATTAATTGCCAATTTATTGTCGGTGCCTGTTATGTCGGCTCTCGTCGCACCCTGCGCATTAATCGCGGTCCTGTTATCTGGCTTTGGGTTGGAATGGATCGGCTTTTGGGGCGTTGATTTGGGGTTAAAGTGGATCATTTCGGTGGCGCAGTATGTAGCAAGTTTCGATCACGCGACGCGATCCATTCAAATGCCACCATGGTATTTTGTCCCCGCATTTTCTGTGCTTATGATTGTTCTACTAATGTGGCGCGGACGAACGCGGTTTCTAAGTTTACCATTGCTATTGATGTTATTCGTGCAATGGAATTCAGGACATCGCCCCGATATTTTGATCGAAGGAAATGGCGAATTGGTTGGCCTTTGGTCCGACGAGGGACGGGTGTTTTCAAAACCAAAGGGGGCAGGCTTTGTTGCCGATATATGGATGGAAAACGATGGCAAGGTTTGGCCGCGCACGCAATCGTTTCAATATTGGACAGACGACACAATTCGGCATTTTTGGTCAAAACGCGATGCGGGCAAAACTGTTGTTTGCTCTGAAAAGGATATAATCGTTCACAAAATTGATTTAATCATCGAAGGTCCATGCAAGGTATTTGACATGCAACGCTCGGAAACGGGATCAATCGCACTTTGGCTAAATGAAAATGGCCGCATTGAAACAATCAAAACGGCCAAATCAGAAAATTATCAACGTCTATGGACGCGTTAGTATGTGCGGATCAAGCCGACCAAGCGACCCTGAACCTTGACCTTGTCATGGGGAAGGACGCGTGTTTCGTAAGCGGGGTTTGCCGCTTCGAGTGCAATAGAATTTCCGCGATGAAAGAACCGTTTCAAAGTGGCTTCATGATCTTCGACCAAGGCGACCACAATATCGCCGTTCGTCGCTGTTTTGGTTTCGCGAATGACCACAATATCCCCGTCATTAATCCCAGCTTCGATCATAGAGTCACCTTTTACTTCAAGGGCATAATGATCGCCGCCACCACGTAGCATTTGACCGGGAACTGCAACGTTGTGGGATACTTCGCTAATCGCTTCAATCGGAACACCTGCCGCGATACGACCCATAACCGGCAATTCCATGGCGTGGATGACTTCGACTGGGGTCGCTTTGGCGGGACGCTGATCTGGACGATCGCCGTCAATTACATGTGGTGTGAAACCCGAAGCATTGGCATCCCCACCCAAACTTTCTGGAAGTTTGACAATCTCAATTGCGCGCGCACGATGGGCAAGACGCCGAATAAATCCGCGCTCTTCTAGGGCTGTGATCAATCGGTGAATGCCGGATTTGGACCGCAAATCCAAAGCTTCCTTCATTTCATCAAACGATGGGGGGACGCCATCACGCTGTAAGCGCTTGTTAATAAAGTCCAATAGATCAAGTTGTTTGCGGGTTAACATCGCACTGCTCCTGAGAATATTTTTGATTTGTTCTACAGGTGTTCTTGTTTTGTGTCAACCTTTTGTTCTTTTTAACTGCTTACAGTGGGATATAGTCCAACTGTTCGCCTTTGGATCGTTTTGGATCGTCTGGATCTCTGACAACCAAAACATCCGCATCTGCCAATACGCTGAGCAATGCGCTATCTTGGCGTTGAAATACATTTAATGCACCATTGATAAGCTGAGCACGCATATAATGTTCGCGGTTCCCATTTGCATCAATATCATGCGCAAGCGGTGCCGATTGCCGCCGACGCGGTCCTGACGGTAGCCCCATCATTTTGCAAATAAGGGGGTACAAAAACAATTCCGCACAAACCATAGCCGAAACTGGATTCCCCGGAAGCCCGATCATCGGCACAGTGCCAAGCATGCCCCCCATAAGCGGTTTTCCCGGTCGCATGCGTACCTTGTAAAAGGTCTGCTCAAGGCCGATGTCTTGGGCTGCTTTTGCAACCAAATCGTGATCACCGACGGATGCTCCGCCTATTGTTACAATTAAATCCGCGGTCTTTGCCAATTCAAGTGTGGTTTGAATTGACGCAATGTTGTCTTTCGCGATTGGCAAGATGCGTGCGCGGCCACCCCAATTCTCTATTTGAGCATGAAGCCCAAATGTATTCGAGGCAATAATTTGATCGGGGTTAGGCGTGTCGCCTGGCATCACAAGCTCGTCGCCGGTTGAAATCAACGCGATGGTGGGCTGTTTGAACACATGCACACGCGGAATATTAAAGGACGCAAGCAATGCGATATCGCGCGCAGATAACCGTCGTGGGGCGGTCATTTTGTTGCCTATTTTGAAATCTGTCCCCAAGGGACGCACATAGGCTTGCCTGTCATAATCAGGGTTCAATGTAATAACATCCAAAGACCGTGTAATGTCTTCTTGGATAATGACGTGATCGGTGCCAGCGGGCAAAGGTGCCCCAGTGAAAATTCGAACGGCTTGGCCTGATGTGACTGTACCAGAAAACCCATGACCAGCAGCGGCTTCACCAATGACATTAAAGGTGGCGTTCGGCTGAATATCCGATCCTAGAACAGCATATCCATCCATAGCAGAGGCGGCAAAAGGTGGCTGATTGCGCGTCGCGACCGCATCTGATGCCAGCACGCGTCCATGGGCTAACTGTAAATCACACAGGTCGGTTTCTAGGGGCCGGACCAACCCAAGTAGGGCTTCAATTGCTTGGGTGACAGAAATCATTCTGCTTCAAAGCGGCCAGATTTTCCGCCATCCTTGAGCGTGACGTGAATACCGCCAATTTCCATTGTTTTATCAATGGCTTTGGACATGTCGTATAGTGTCAATGCCGCCGTTGACACAGCAGTGAGAGCTTCCATTTCGACGCCAGTTTGTCCGGTGGTTTTAACCGTGCCGATAATTCTAACACCGGGCAAGTCGGGGTCCAGGTCAAATTCAACAGACACTTTGGTGATGGCCAATGGATGACACAAAGGGATCAAATCCGACGTTTTCTTTGCCCCCATAATCCCGGCAAGTCGGGCAACCCCCAAAACATCCCCTTTTTTAGCGGAACCGGACGCGATGACATCAAATGTCGTCTTTTGCATTTTGACCCATCCGGATGCGGTTGCAATGCGCGATGTATGTTCTTTTCGAGATACATCAACCATATGTGCATCGCCCTTGGCGTCAAAATGCGTAAGTCCTGACATGTTAGACGCTCCCTGCGTGGAATGGGTTGGCAAGGATGGCTTTGGTGGCTTGTGTAACGTCTTCTTGCCGCATCAGGCTTTCGCCGATCAAGAACGATCTTGCACCATAAACCGCCATATCCGCCAAATCCTGGGGTGAATTCAAACCGGATTCTGACACCAACAACCGATCTGCAGGCACCAGACGTGACAAGGTTTTCGTTGTCTCAAGATCCGTTTCAAAAGTTTTCAAATTCCGGTTGTTTATCCCGATTAAGCGAGATTTTAACTGACATGCGCGTTCTAGTTCCTCGCGATCATGCACTTCGATCAAAACATCCATTCCCCAAGCAAAAGCGGCGTCTTCCAATTCGGCAGCTTGGGCGTCAGAGACGCTTGCCATAATGATCAAGATACAATCAGCCCCAAGAGCGCGCGCTTCTGCAACTTGATACGTGTCATACATAAAATCCTTGCGCAAAGCAGGAAGCGACGTCGCTGCGCGTGCTTGGACCAAATAATCTTTGGCGCCTTGAAAACTGGGGGTGTCAGTAAGCACAGACAAACACGTCGCACCGCCATCTTCATACGCCTTGGCCAAAACAGCGGGATCAAAGTCTGCTCTGATCAATCCTTTGGAGGGGGATGCTTTTTTGACTTCGGCGATTAATCCATAGCCCGACTTGGTGGCATCAAATAAGCATTCGGCAAATCCGCGTGTTGCACTGGCTGCGCGGGCTTCTTCTTCGACAATCGCCAATGGCTTGGCTGCTTTGTCTGCTTCGATTTCTTCTAGTTTATAGTCTTTGATACGGTCTAATACGGTCTGGCTCATGCGCTCTCCGATGTAATGCGTGCAAGCGTTTCAATGGCTATCAGGGCGCGTTTGCTATCGATGCTTTCGCGGGCCATTTCAACGCCGTCTTTTAAAGTTTCTGCTTTGTCAGCAATCATCAAGGCCGCTGCCGCGTTCAGCAAGACAGCATCCCGATAAGCGCCAGCTTCGCCATTCATCAATGCCATCAGCGCTTT
The DNA here is from genome assembly GCA_024639125.1 of Paracoccaceae bacterium. GTDB lineage: Bacteria > Pseudomonadota > Alphaproteobacteria > Rhodobacterales > Rhodobacteraceae > JAHEJA01. The sequence goes on along the minus strand of JAHEJA010000022.1, from coordinate 23,286 downwards.
GGTGTTGACCTCGGGTGTTCCGCCCAAAATATCCGCCAAAGGATGGACAGGCAATCCTGCGTCCTCTGGGTGAACTTCAAGCGAGGTGATTTTTCCATTGGCAAGCACGGCAACAGCCGTTGGACCGGTTATTGTTATTTCGTCCGATCCATCCGATCCATGCACCAACCATGCTTTATCTGATCCCAGCGTTTGCAAGGTTTCCGCCATAGGAAAGATCAAGTCAGGAGCAAAAGCACCGGTCAATTGACGTTTCACACCCGCGGGGTTTGTCAATGGACCCAATATGTTAAAGATCGTTTTGCATCCTAATTCCTGACGCGTTGGCATCACATGCTTGATCGCAGGATGATGCATAGGTGCCATCATAAAACCAATGCCAGCTTCTGTGATACCGCGCTCGACCACGTCAGAGCCGACCATAACGTTAATGCCCATCAATCCTAGCGCGTCAGCTGCCCCGGATTTTGACGACAAATTTCGGTTGCCATGTTTGGCAACGGTCACACCCGCACCGGCCACGACAAAAGCCGTTGCCGTTGAAATATTCAATGTGCCAACGCCATCACCGCCGGTGCCAACAATATCCATCGCGTCGTCGGGCGCGGTTACAGGAATGCATTTGGCCCGCATAACAGCCGATGCCGCCGCATATTCAGCGACGGATTCACCACGTGCACGCATTGCCATAAGCAATCCGCCAATTTGCGCATCCGTTGCATCCCCGTTGAATAGGATTTCAAAGGCTTGTTCCGCCTGAGACCGGCTAAGCGGTCCTTCGGAGGCAGCATAAATCAGAGGTTTCATTGCATTGCTCATGCCGGGACCTTCATCAAATTTACAAAGTTCTGCAACAAAGCATGGCCATGTTCTGATGCAATGGATTCTGGATGAAATTGCACGCCTTGGATCGGCAGTGTTTTGTGCTGAAGCCCCATGATCGTGCCATCCTCAAGCCAGGCTGTGACATCCAAACATTCGGGAAGGCTGTCACGATCCACAACCAAAGAATGATAGCGCGTCGCTTCAAATGGGGAAGGCAGCCCTTGGAATACGCCTTGGTCTTTGTGGTGCATTGATCCCATTTTACCATGAACTATTTCATGACAGCGGACAACGTTACCACCAAACACTTGGCCAATGGTTTGATGCCCCAAACACACACCCATGAGGGGTGTTTTGGTTTCAGCGGCGGCTAGCGTCAGAGCAAGGCAAATACCAGCTTGGTCAGGATCACGGGGACCGGGGGATAGCAAAATCCCCGCAGGGTTCATCGCCATCGCGGATTGAACATCGATTGCATCGTTGCGTTTGACGACAACTTCTGTTCCTAATTCACCCAAATAATGGACGAGATTATAGGTAAAGCTATCATAGTTATCGATCAGTAACAGCATTTGGCTTTCTTTCTTGTCACGTACAATCAGGACTGGTCCTAACGGTAAAGGTCGCGTTATACATGTTCAGGGATCGCGCACAGGGTCAAGAGGCTGGGCGCAAGACTCGGGTAAAAAACATGAATGAGGGCAATTAGAGTGGCACGTGGATTTTTGACGGGAACGTTTTGGGGGCTTTTTACGGGCTCTTTGGTTGCTGCGGGCGGATCACTTTATGTTGGCGTTAGCAAATCATCGCTTCCAGATATGACACAGGTCGAAGTGCCAGCAGGGTCAGGATTCAACGGATCACGTCAGGACAAAGCGATCGTGGTCGCCCCAAAAATAGAAGCTCCGGAGCGTCCTGTCGCCCCAACTGTTCAAGCACCGCAGCCTGAAAGTCTGTCTCTGTCTGATGCAAGCATGGAAACGGCCCAAGCGCCATCCGTGATCACGACGCCTTCGTTGTCTGAAATGGTGCCTAGTGTGAAAAATGATACGGGCCTTGCCACGCCAATGGCGCGTGAAACCAAACCCGTGGTTCCACAAGTGCAAATGGAACAACCAGTGGCCCCGAATGCCGAAGCCATAGTTGGATTGTCTCAGGACCCAGCACAGCCCATACTGCCGCAAGTCGCTGTTGTTGATACCAAAAATTCAACTCAGGAAACCAATGACATCAGTGTTCCTGAAGAACCCCAAGACATGCCAAGTTTGCCCGGCTCATCTATTCCTTCCAGCGCTGAAAAGGGCAAGGATCAAGAACCAGAGCCCACACCGGAAACCGAGCCTGAGTTGGCAGGGCCATTAGAGGCGATCGTGAAAATAGCACCGCTCTCTGATGGGCAAAGGGCACTGGATAATTATGCAATGGATCCTGTCGAAGCAGGTGATAATCCATTGATTTCTATAGTTTTCATTGATGATGGGTCATATGTTTTAGATGTGGCAGCTCTTGAAAGCCTACCATTTCCGGTAAGTTTTGCGATTGATGCCACATGGGATGGGGCCACAGATGCGCACAATAAATATGCGTCGGCAGGGTATGAAATAGCCGCAATGGTCCAAGTTCCAAGCAATGCCAAGGGGCAAGACGTTGAAACCACCTTAGCCGCCAGTGTCGCAATGTTACCACGCGCTTTGGCCTTTGTGGAAAAAAACCAAGGTGCGCTGCAGCCAAATCGCGACGCGACAAAACAAGTTGCCACATTTGCCAAAGAAACCGGTCATGGGTTGGTGTATTTTGAAAAGGGGTTGAATTCTGGCGTGACCGCTGCCCAAAAAGACGGTGTTCCATCCTTGACGATTTATCGCGATTTGGACAGCGACAACCAAGACGAACGCACAATTCGTCGGTTTCTGGACGGTGCCGCGTTTCGTGCAAAACAAGAACGGCAGATCATCATCCTTGCCCGCTTACGACCAGAGACCTTGTCGGCGTTGCTCTTGTGGGCCTTGCAGGATAGGGCAAAAACAGTCGCGCTTGCCCCATTGTCCCAAGTTTTGTTGCAAACGGAAAATTAATTAGTTTCCAGATTTGTTTGCAAACATCGCTGCATCCGCTGCTGCGCGACGAATGGCGTTCGATTTGTGAACGGTTTCCTGATATTCGGCTTCTGGATCGCTGTCATAGACCACGCCACCGCCTGCCTGGATATATAGCTTTTCGTCTTTGACGATTGCTGTGCGCAAAGCGATACACATATCCATGTCGCCACCTGCGCTAAAATAGCCAACACCACCGCCATAAACACCGCGCTTTTCAGGTTCGAGTTCGTCGATAATTTCCATGGCACGGACCTTGGGGGCGCCAGACACAGTTCCCGCGGGCATGCCTGCAAAAAATGCGCTAAGCGCGTCTTGATCGTCATTTAGTTCGCCAACGACATTAGAGACGATGTGCATCACGTGACTATAACGTTCAATGATGAATTGTTCTGTTGGTTTGACGGTTCCAATTTTCGCGACCCGACCAACATCATTGCGCCCTAGATCAAGCAGCATCAAATGTTCTGCCAGTTCTTTTTTATCTGCCAATAAATCCGCTTCTAGTGCATTATCCTCTTGCGGAGTAGCACCACGTGGGCGGGTTCCGGCTATGGGGCGGATGGTGACTTCTTTGTCGAAAACGCGGACCAAAATTTCTGGGCTCGCGCCGATCACCTGAAACGGTCCAAAATTGAAATAGAACATAAACGGAGACGGGTTTGTCCGCCGTAATGACCGATAAAGCGCAAAGGGTGGATGGGGAAATTCCTGTGTCCAGCGTTGGGACGGAACAACCTGAAAGATGTCACCTGCACGGATGTAATCTTTGGCTTTTTCCACAGCATTTAAATAAGCGTCTTTGCTAAAGTTCGACACGGGCGCCGCAGTTTCAAAGCTTTGACCCAGATTACGGGTTTCTGGCACTGGCCGATCCAAATCGCGCACCGCATCGGACAAGCGTTCAGCCGCCTGCGCATAAGTTGCGCGCGCCGACATATCCACATTGTGCCAAATCGGGGACACAAGGATCACATCCCCTTTGACCGCATCAAGTACGGCTATGACCGAAGGGCGCACAAACATGGCATCTGGCAAGCCCAAAGGATCAGGGTTGATATCAGGAAGATGTTCAACGAGGCGGATCATGTCATACCCCAGATAGCCAAATAGACCCGCTGCTGATTTAGGAAGATCAGCCGGCAGATCAATTTTGCTTTCGTCCAAAAGCGCACGCAAAGACGCCAATGGGTCCAAATCACAGGTCACGAATGCGTCTTCGTCAAATCGTGCAGATCGGTTGATTGAACTGGTCGTGCCTTCGCATTTCCAAATAAGATCTGGTTTCATCCCGACAATAGAATAGCGGCCACGCGTATCGCCACCAGTTACGGATTCTAAAACAAAGCTATCCTTTGCAGCACTGCCCAGTTTCATCATCAAAGACACCGGCGTGTCCAAATCCGCAGCCAGCCGCGTATAGATAACCTGGTTTTTGCCTGTGGCGTATTCTTTTTCAAACGTTGAAAAATCAGGGAAAATTGACATGATTTACCTTATTGAAAATTCGCATGAACAGCGTTCAGCGCGGCTTGATCTAGTTCGATACCAACGCGCTGGCGTATTTGCGTTGCATAGGCGTCAAACACGTCTTGCGATAGGCTAGAGCCAAGCTGGTTTTCGACTTGCATCCGCATTGCGTTCGCATCCGAAGTGTCAGTTTTACCTGCATCAATCGCATCAAGGATCACCACGTAAACTGACTCAATACCGTCAACGTTTTGTGCGCCATTAACATCAAGCTCAAACGCGGCGCCCAACACAGCAGGAGGCAAATCAGACAAGAAATCACCGCGGGTCATATTTTCAAATGGTTTGGTTTGATCCAAGTAGGTTTCATATTCGTTCGACGTGATGATTGATTGGGCTTGTTCGCGCAAAGCGTCCATAGTTGTGCTGGCACGCCAAGCCGTTTCCAATTCGTCGCGTATATCAGTCAACGCTTGTGCACGGGGTGCGATAATTTCATCTAACCGCATCGCAAAGATACCGCCATCATCCAATTGCATCACTTGTGGAAAATCGTCTTCGCTCAATGCGGCGGCTGCGGATTGAAATGCTGCATATCCTGCGATGTCATTTTGAACGCCGTCATAGTAATCCAATGTTGCAAGGCGCATTCCCGCTTCGTCAACCAGTTCTTCTAATGTTGCACCTGCCGCCAACAGATCGTCAATTGCCAACCCTTGGGATTCTATTTGACGTCGCGCGCGCTCCAAAGCCAGTTCATCGCGCAAATCATTGGCAACCTCTTCAAAAGGAGTTGTTTCCGCCGCCAAAACAGCGCTCACCCGAAAGAGAGCAGGGCCCAAATCTGTATCCAGAGGTCCAACCACATCCCCCAAGTTCGCGGCAAACACAGCATCTGCTGCGCCCCCAAGGTCAGAGCGAGCCACATCCCCCAGATCAATATCTGCCAAGGTTAAACCACGATCGGTTACTGCCGTATCAAAAGACGACGCACCCGAGGAAATGGTATCAGCCGCCGCTTGCGCTTCGGTGGTATTTAGAAATGGTAACCGCTCAACAATGCGCTTTTCCGGACGATTATAATCTGCGCTTCGCGCGGCATATAGGTCTTGAACCGCGGCCTCTTCGACATCGATTTGATCAATCATCATATCAGGCGTGAGCTGTGCATACGTAATGCGCTTGCTTTCGGGCAAGGTATAATCACCGATATTTTCTTCGTAAAAAGAAAGTAATTCAGTTTCGGTTGGCGCATCAATCGGCGTTTCTAGCGTGCTTTGGTTCAATGTAATGACACGGAAACTCCGTTCTTGAAGAAGGAAGTTCATAATGGTGTCTACATATGCGTCATTTCTTGGAATACCGGCTAAAACAGAAGCCTGAAGCAATGTTCGCGCGGCTTCGGTTCTAAGCTGTTCTTCGAATTCGGCTTCTTTCAAGCCTACGTTTTGCAAAGCAAAGCGATAGGTTTCACGATCAAAAGACCCGTCAATTCCTTGGAAGGCTCCGATGTCCAAAAGCCGTTTGCGCACTTCTGCGTCACCCACAGAAAGTTCGATCATTTCGGCTTCGTGATCCAAGGCCTTTTCCATAATAAGGCGGGCAAGAACACGTTGATCCAAACCAAATGCCTGTGCTTGTTGAAAGCTTAGGCGTTGGCCGAATTGTTGTTGCGAGGCGTCCAGTTCGTTTTGAAGCGCGCGTGCATATTCGTTGACTGTAATTTCCTGATTGCCGACTTTGCCGACTTTTTGGATATTTCCCGACAAACCTGTGGCCCCAAAGCCCGCAAGCCCGACAACCAACAACGCCAAAAGCGCCCAAACAAAGAATTTTGAAACAGAATTTCCGCGCGTTGCCATTCGATCCTCACCACTGTGAAATAGTTTTGCAGAATGTCTACGCGCCCTTTGCAGAAGGGGCAAGGCGATAGGGCAGATTTGTCAGCCTTTCGACCATTTTTTCAATCTCGCTTTGATCAATATTGGCAAATGCAATGCGCAGGTGGCGATGTTTTCCATGTTCTGACACTGGCACAAACATATCGCACGGCAAGGCAAGGATGTGCTGATCTTCGACCAGGCGCTGTGCAAATTCCGTTGCGATCATGTCAAAAGGATATGAAATATAAGCAAAATACGCACCACACCCAAGTATCCGCCAGCCCAAGGGTTCTAATTCCGTAAATGCCTGTCGAAAAATAGATTGTTTTGATAAAATGACTTGGCGTTGATCTTCGACCCATTCTGTCAAATGCTCTAATCCAAACAGTGCTGCGTCTTGACCCAAGGGAGTTGCACAGATTGTCACTGTATCCAGAAATTTTTCAATCTCGTTGAGCAGGGTAGCGGATGTAATAATGGCGCCAATGCGATGGCCCATCAGTCGATACACTTTGGAAAAGGAATACAGTTGGATGACGGTTTCCAAGGCATCTGTGTTTTGAACCAACCTATGGGGCGGACCGTCACCTCTTCTAAAATCTTTGTAGGTTTCGTCCAAAATCAATTTGATGCCATGCTTGCGCGCTAGGTCGTAAAATGCATCCAGCAAAGATGACGGATATTCAACACCCGTTGGATTGTTCGGTGTGACCAAGCAAATTGCCTTGGTGTTTGCATCAATCAATGACGCAGCATGATCTGGGTTAGGCAGCATATCGGCATTACAGGCCAGAGCGCGTGTTTCAATATCGTTCATTTCCAACCACATATTATGATTGAAATACCAAGGACGCGGCAGAATGATATTATCCCCTTGATCAGCGATTGCGGATACGACTGCACAAAATGCTTGGTTACACCCCGACGTAATAGCAACGTTTTGATTTGATATGTCAGCTTGGTATGACTGTGTCCAATGGGCAGCCATTGCCTGTCGCAAGGCGGCATTTCCCAGAATTGGGCCATAGCGATGTAAGCTTGGTTCTGACAAAACCCGTTGTGACATATGGCGCAACATGTCCGGATGCGGCGGCGCTGTTGGCGCTGCTTGGGAAACATCAATCAACGGCTTGTCAGGAGTTGGGGAAATAGTCGCAAGCCAAGTTTGGGCGACTTTTATAGGGGCAGGGGCCGTTTTTGCGGTACGGCCCTTGCGCGTATTATTGTGATGCTTCACTTAATCCTTGCCGCGATAGGGCTCGACATATTGCAAGGCCATATCCCAAGGGAAAAAGATCCAAGTGTCTTGGCTGACTTCAGTGATAAAGCTGTCAACTTGGGGGCGTCCCATTGGTTTGGCATAGACTGTTGCAACATGTGCTTTGGGCATATGTTTGCGCACCACTTCCAATGTTTTACCGGTATCGACCAAATCATCGACCACCAAAACGCCTTCGCCATCACCGATAACGGACATATCGGGCGATTTGATAACCTGAGGTTCGGATTGTGATTGGTGGTTATACGATTTTACCGAAATGGTATCGACCATGCGAATATCCAATTCACGCGCCACAATCATTGCCGGCGCCATCCCACCACGTGTGATCGCAACAACCGCACGCCATGCGCCATTGTCGGGGCCTTGCCCATCCAAGCGCCATGCCAATGCCCGTGCATCGCGGTGCAATTGATCCCAGCTGACGTGGAACCCTTTTTCATGTGGAAGACGGTCGCTCATTAGTCTTTCCTTCCTGTTACAACATCAATGTCAGGGGCATCCACGGCTTTCATGCCGACCACGTGATAGCCCGCATCGACATGCAGGTTTTCACCGGTCACACCAGACCCAAGATCAGACAACAGATAAAGTGCGGATTTGCCCACATCTTCGATTGTGACATTGCGACGAAGGGGGGAATTCAATTCATTCCATTTCAGGATATAGCGGAAATCGCCGATTCCCGACGCCGCAAGCGTTTTGATCGGGCCTGCCGAGATTGCATTGACGCGGATGTTGTCTTTGCCCAAATCCTCGGCAAGGTATTTAATCGATGCTTCGAGTGCCGCCTTGGCCACGCCCATCACGTTGTAATGCGGCATAACTTGCTCGGCACCGTAATAGGTCATGGTCAACATCGAGCCACCATTTGGCATCAATTTTTCTGCACGCTGCGCCACAGCCGTAAAGGAATACACAGAGATATCCATGGTCATGTTAAAGTTATCGCGGCTCGTGTCGACATAGCGCCCACGAAGTTCGGCTTTGTCAGAGAAACCAATGGCATGCACGATAAAGTCAATCGTCCCCCAGCGCTCTTTTATGTCTGCGAACACGGCATCAACGCTGTCCATATTGGTAACATCACATTCCAATAGAAAATCGCTGCCGACTTGTGCCGCCAAAGGACCCACGCGCTTTTTCAATGCTTCGCCTTGATATGAAAACGCCATTTCCGCGCCTGCATCGCCCAAAGCCTTTGCAATACCCCATGCAATAGACTTGTCATTGGCAAGACCCATAATAAGGCCACGTTTGCCAGCCATAAGATTATTTGACATCACGTCATCTCCACCCATTTTGCCTTTTAATACCGTTTAGGCGATTGTGCGCATGGCATCAAGCAACATGACACGCTAGTCTGGCAACAAATGTTAAAATATACTGAGTCAGGACCATATAAATGACCAATAAACCAAATATATTCGAAGGTGACTGCCCAATCGAAATCGCACGCCGCTGGTTAAGCGAGGCGGAAAAAACCGAACTGAACGACCCAAATGCGATTGCTTTGTCTACAGTGGATTCAGATGGGATGCCCAACGCACGCATGGTTCTTTTAAAAGACATCGAGCCGGACGCTTTCGTTTTTTATACAAATTACACAAGCAAAAAGGCCCAAGAAATCGAAGCCGCGGGAAAAGCTGCTTTTGTCATGCATTGGAAATCTTTGCGACGCCAAGTCCGAGTGCGTGGACATGTTGAACGCGAAGAAGGTCAAAAGGCCGATGAATATTTTAACTCACGATCCCTAAAAAGCCGCCTAGGGGCGATCGCGTCAAAGCAATCACAGCCGCTGTCTTCCCGGACGTCTTTGATGGCGGACGTTGCCAAGATATCGGCCACGCATGGGTTGTCTCCAAAACGACCAGAATTTTGGGGTGGATTTCGTATCCTTCCAACAGAAGTCGAACTATGGGCAGATGGTGAATTTCGCCTGCACGATAGATTTGTTTTTAAACGTCAAACGGTTAACGAGTCGTGGGCGAAGCAGCGATTATACCCATAACATTAACGCATCATAAACGTATTTTCACGTCGCATGAAATGTAATAGATTGTTTTCAAACACTTTATTATTGTTGCAATCCGTATGGATAATGTAGCAAGACTAATGGTGGGATGATTAACTATTATGGTGATGTACGTGGGACATGATAACGCTCAGCACGAGCTGAATGGCATAGTAAAATGGTTCGACCCTGCCAAAGGGTTCGGGTTCATCGTTGCTGATGGAACCGGTGATGATGTTTTGCTGCATGCAAACGTTCTGCGCAATTTCGGACAGAGTTCGGTTGCGGATAACGCGCGTATTACTGTCATGGCCCAGCATACGGATCGCGGGACACAAGCGGTAGAAATCATTTCTATTCAACCTCCAAACTTAACCTCTGCACCCTTGGCGGATTTTCAAGAGTTGGACGATGACGAACTAAATGCGCTGCCGCTTTTGCCTGCACGGGTGAAATGGTTCGACAAGGGTAAAGGCTTTGGGTTTGCAAATGCTTATGGCGATAGCTCTGACATTTTTGTGCACATAGAGGTCTTGCGCCGCTCTGGTCTTGCTGATTTGATTGCGGGTGAAGCCGTAAGTTTGCGTATTATCGATGGCAAACGTGGCAAAATGGCAGCCGAGGTAAGCCCATGGGAAAGCGCACAAGTCAAATAATAGCGATTATTCTTGGTAATTTTTGGGCTGCGAATATTGGATATGCGGCTGAGAATTGCGATATGTCGACAGTTCATGTCATCGGTGCGTTTGGCGAAGTCCGCTTTAATGTAGAAATCGCAGCCACACCACAAGAGCGCGCCACGGGGCTGATGTATCGCAAGAGCATGCCGCGTATGTCTGGAATGCTCTTTGAATTTGAAGCTCCACAAACGACTTCGTTTTGGATGAAAAATACAGAAATTCCACTAGACATGATTTTTGCCGATGAAAACGGCACTATCGTCACATTACACTCTAATGCAATTCCACATGATACCACGCCGATTTGGGGCGGTGACACAATCAAGTTTGTGTTAGAAATCAATGGCGGTATGGCCAATCTCCTTGGTATTTCGGAAAATGATCAACTTTTGAATCCTGCTCGTCGTGACCCATTAACCTGGCTTTGTCCAACAAGTTAAAAAAAATCCAAATTTCTGAAACTTTTGTTGCAATTGCTCTTTTCAAATCCAATTACATTGTTTAGACACCGCGTCAGTCGGGGCGTAGCGCAGCCTGGTAGCGCGACGGTTTTGGGTACCGTAGGTCGCAAGTTCGAATCTTGCCGTCCCGACCATTTTCCAAAAAATGCATCACCGCAGGTTTTTGATAGCTAACACTGTCTATAGAATGTTTTTGGTATTTTGTGTGCTGTTTCTAGGTGCGTCTTAAGTGTTCATATATCAATTTTTATAAAATTTTTTTAGCCTAATCCGTTGGTATAGTCCGCGCAATAGATTCGGATAATTTCATTTAAACCGCGATCTTAAATCGAAGAGTTAAGCAGCCCGAAACTAACGATTTTTTAGGATGTCATGTTAGGGCTGCAAAAGTTAGCCTGGGAAACAGTCGAGTGCTGCGGTTAAAACCTATGCAATCCGTCAAGGCAAAAGTTGCGGATAACACCAAAATAAAATCGTTGACCTTACCCCCAAATCTCCGCCAATTAGTGCAACAAGTTGCGGTGTCCTACTATATGTTGTGTGTAGTTCATGTTGATGTCGTAAAAAATTAAGAACGTAGTTTTAAGGAACGTTGCTCTGAGAAGTCAGATACAGCAATTCCTTTTGCATAAATTTTGGAACGGGACGAAAAATGAAAATTGAACGCAAGTTTACGACAGCTGGGCAAGACGCTTATGGGGCTATTCATTTCACAACAACGACATCTGAAATCCGAAACCCCGATGGGACCGTTGTATTTCATCTAGATAACGTTGAAGTACCCAAGTCATGGTCACAAGTCGCAAGCGATGTTATTGCGCAGAAATATTTCCGCAAAGCCGGCGTTCCCGTTGACCTTAAGCGTGTAAAAGAAAAAGATGTTCCCGAATTTCTGTGGCGCTCTGTTCCTGCGTCAGCTGACACCGTAAAAATAGGTGAAACATCATCAAAACAAGTATTTGATCGTTTGGCTGGTGCATGGACGTATTGGGGGTGGAAAGGTGGCTATTTCACCACCGAAGAAGATGCACGCGCATATTTCGATGAAATGCGGTTTATGTTAGCCACGCAAAAAGCGGCGCCCAACAGCCCGCAGTGGTTCAACACGGGTCTACATTGGGCCTATGGCATTGATGGTCCGAGCCAAGGGCATCATTACGTGGATTACAAAACCGGTAAATTGGTCAAATCTGAATCGGCGTACGAACATCCACAACCGCATGCATGCTTTATCCAATCCGTCAGCGATGATTTGGTAAATGATGGCGGTATTATGGATTTGTGGGTGCGCGAAGCACGCCTGTTCAAATACGGATCTGGCACAGGATCAAACTTTAGCTCGCTTCGTGGCTCAGGCGAGGCGCTGTCAGGCGGCGGTAAATCCTCTGGTCTTATGGGGTTCCTGAAAATTGGTGATCGTGCAGCGGGCGCCATTAAATCAGGTGGCACAACCCGCCGTGCGGCAAAGATGGTGATTGTAGATGCCGATCATCCGGACATCGAAGAATTCATCAATTGGAAAGTCAAAGAAGAACAAAAAGTTGCAAGCATCGTTGCTGGTTCGAAAATTCACGAACAAAAGCTAAACGAAATATTTGCCGCGATCCGCGAATGGGATGGCAGCAGCGAAGATGCGGTTGATCCAACCAAGAACCCATCGCTAAAATCCGCTATTCGGTCTGCGAAAAAAGTATCAATTCCTGAAACCTATGTGAAACGGGTCCTTGATTATGCGCGTCAAGGATACGAAGGCATTGAATTCCCAACATACGACACAGATTGGGATAGTGAAGCTTATGCATCAGTCTCTGGCCAAAACTCGAATAACTCCATTCGGGTGACCGATGGGTTCCTTGATGCCGTGAAAAATGATGGCGATTGGAATTTGCTAAGCCGTGTTAACGGTGAAATCACAAAAACCATCAAGGCGCGCGATCTATGGGAAGATGTGGGTCATGCGGCTTGGGCCTGTGCGGATCCGGGGATACAGTTTCATGATACCGTGAATGCATGGCATACCTGCCCAGAAGATGGTCAAATCCGTGGGTCAAACCCGTGTTCAGAATACATGTTCTTGGATGATACGGCGTGCAACCTTGCGTCTATGAATTTGCTGACGTTTCTAAAAGACGGCAAATTCTTGGCAGATGATTTTATCCACGCGTCACGACTTTGGACTGTGACATTGGAAATATCCGTTTTGATGGCGCAATTCCCGTCAAAGGAAATTGCACAGCGCTCTTATGATTTCCGCACCCTCGGGCTTGGTTATGCCAATATCGGTGGGTTGTTGATGAACATGGGCTTTGGGTATGACAGCGACGAAGGTCGTGCCCTCTGTGGGGCGATCACGGCGATCATGTCCGGCGTTGCCTATGCAACCAGCGCTGAAATGGCTGGCGAATTGGGGGCATTCCCGGGCTATGCGAAAAACGCCGATCATATGTTGCGGGTTATTCGCAACCACCGCGCCGCGGCCTATGGCAAAACCGAGGGCTTTGAAGCATTAAACGTGAACCCTGTTGCGCTTGATCATGCAAATTGTCCGGATCAGGATTTGATCGCTTTGTCCAAAGAATGCTGGGACGAAGCCCTGCGACTTGGGGAAAAGCACGGGTATCGCAACGCCCAAGTGTCCGTGATTGCACCAACTGGCACCATTGGCTTGGTGATGGATTGTGACACTACAGGTATTGAACCCGATTTTGCCTTGGTCAAGTTCAAAAAACTTGCTGGTGGCGGATATTTCAAAATTATCAATCAATCGGTTCCGGCGGCGCTTGCCAAGCTTGGCTATGGGTCAGCACATATCGAAGAAATCGTCTCATATGCTGTTGGGCATGGATCAATCGGCAACGCGCCAGTCATCAACCATACCTCGCTGGTTGGGCATGGATTTTCTCAAACGGAAATCAACAAAGTCGAAGCAGCGCTTGGGTCTGCGTTTGATATTCGCTTCGTGTTCAACCAATGGACCTTGGGCGTGGATTTCTGCACCAAAGTGCTTGGGATTCCGGATGCAAAATTAAATGACCCTAGTTTTGATTTGCTGCGTCACTTGGGCTTTAGCCGCGCAGAAATCGAAGCAGCGAATGATCACGTTTGTGGAACGATGACCCTAGAAGGGGCGCCGCACCTAAGCCAAGATCATTATCATATCTTTGATTGCGCCAATCCATGTGGCAAAAAAGGCAAGCGTTATCTGTCGGTTAACAGCCATATCTTTATGATGGCCGCTGCACAGTCGTTCATTTCAGGTGCGATTTCCAAGACGATCAACATGGCGAATGATGCCTCGATTGAGGATTGCAAAAAGGCATATGAACTGAGCTGGTCATTGGGGGTTAAAGCCAACGCATTGTATCGTGATGGTTCAAAACTGTCTCAGCCTTTGGCAGCAGCACTGATCGAAGACGATGACGAAGCAGCAGAGATCTTGGAAACTGGATCAACCCAGGAAAAAGCAGCTGTTTTGGCCGAGAAGATCATCGAAAAAGTGATCATCAAGGAAATCAACAAATCCGAGCGCACAAAGATGCCTGAGCGCCGCAAGGGATATACACAAAAGGCCATCGTTGGTGGGCACAAAGTATATCTTCGGACGGGGGAATATTCTGACGGATCTTTGGGTGAAATCTTTATTGATATGCACAAAGAAGGCGCAGGGTTCCGCGCGATGATGAATAACTTTGCCATCGCGGTTTCTGTTGGGCTTCAGTATGGTGTGCCACTAGAAGAATTCGTTGACGCCTTTACCTTTACCAAATTTGAACCGGCGGGCATGGTTCAAGGCAACGATAGCATCAAAAATGCAACGTCGATCTTGGATTATATTTTCCGCGAATTGGCGGTCAGCTATTTGGATCGCACCGATTTGGCACATGTCAAACCCGAAGGTGCGACATTCGATGATATCGGGCGCGGTCAAGACGAAGGCGTGTCCAACGTCCAAGAAGTTAGCGAAGGAAGAGCGTCTAAGTCATTGGAAGTTCTGAAACAAATTAGCTCGTCTGGTTATCTTCGCAAGCGTGTTCCACAAGAATTGGTTGTGCTTCAAGGTGGTCAAGCAACGGCATTTGATTTCAGTCAGGTCTCTGATCCACTGGCAGCAGTGCAAACTTTGATCCCCGAAGCGCGCTCAGTTGCAGAAAGCACGCCAATGGACGCGCGTCTCAAAGCTAAAATGCAAGGCTACGAAGGCGATCCTTGTGGGGATTGCGGGAACTACACCTTGGTGCGCAATGGAACATGTATGAAATGTAATACCTGCGGTGGGACATCCGGGTGTTCCTAAGAACACGGGGCGAGTGCGCTCGCCCCTGACGCAGCTCAAGCCACAGGCAATTTAATTTCCGAGCAGTCAATGAAGAGCTTGAGCGACGAAACTGGGGGCCAACGGCCCCCATTTTTTCGTGCTAAATTGGCAGCGCAGTTGTGTCTTTGATGTTTTCCATAACAAAGCTTGCAGAGACATCACTAAGTGAAAGATGCTGTGTAAGTTGTTGATAAAGAAGATCATAATCCTTCATGTCACTAACGCGAGCTTTAATAAGATAATCCAATTCACCGGTCATTCTAAATACGCTTTGAATTTGCGGAAGCATCCGGCTGACACGTGCCAAATCGTTGGCCCAGTCATGCGTGTGCTGAGATGTTTTGATTTGAATAAAAACAGTCAGCCCGACATTCAAAAGATCAGCATTCAAAAGAGCAACGCGTTTCGCAATATAACCTGCGTCCTCTAACAGTTTGATCCGACGCCAAACAGCATTCCGCGACAAGGAAACATGCTCGGCAATGATATCCACACTTTGATCGGAATCATTTTGCAAAAACTGTAGGATTTTTTTATCTGTGGTGTCTAACTTCATAAAGTAGTGATAATTCAAAATAAAACACAAATCAATCTTCTATTATCTGGGATATTTGGGACATATTACAATCAACCTTTTGGTAAATTCAATCAAAAGGAGACAAACAAATGCTACAGAAACTATTTCTAGAACACCCACGCAGCGTAGATGAAACCTACGGGCAACACTTTCTATTTGCCTTGAAATTTGCGGGCACCTTGTTCGTCGCTGCATTCGCGGCATTGTTGCATGCGCTTGTCCCGTCGGCATGCGAAAAAACAGCAAGCCGGATTGTAGAGCGGCTATACAACAAAACGAAAAATCGCGGGTCCTAAACGGTTTTCACCCGATCATATTTTCTCATCTTGCGTGAGAAAAATAAAGCAATTGCTGAAATCGAGCAAACCCCAATGATATGCGCCATTGGGGTGCCATCGAAAAATTGGCCAATTGTTCCTGCGATGACGGTGGACCCGAGGGTTGCAATAGCCCCCATGATCGACGTCGCTGTTCCCGCGATATGCCCCAAAGGTTCAAGCGCAAGCGCCGTCAAATTCCCTAGGGTCATACCGGCTGAGAAGAAGACTGAGATTAGCCAGAAAACATAGATGAAAAATTCAAGGTCTTTGGGGACCTGAAAGAATACGAACATTATGACCATCACGATGGACAGACAAAGCTGAACCAGAATTGATCCATTGATCAATCGTCGCATGCCAAATTTCATAACAATCACTGCATTCAGAAAGCTCGCGCTGCCTGCGAGGATTGCAATAAATGCAAACCAAAGCGGAAAGCTATCGGCACGTTCGAAATATACATCAAAAACAGGATGTATAATCATGATAGAAAGAAATAAAATCGCATAACAAAACACTTGGGTCGCGATGGATAGACGCACCAAAGGAAGGGCTGCCATATCACGCAGCGCATCTTTGAACGGCTTAATCCGAAAAGGACGGCGATTTGTGGTATTAATCGGTTCTTTGATCCGCAGTTGCATCCAAACTGTGCCGAGTACAACAAACGCAATAAATACGCCGAAAACGCCACGCCAGCCGTATAGGGCAATAATTCCACTGCAAACCAATGGGGCAATGGCTGGAACCAATGTGAAGATCATCATTATGAAGGAACTTATTTTGGCCATTTCGCGACCAGAATATAAATCCCGCACCAAGGCTTGGGTGACAACACGCGGCGCAGACGCTCCAATGCCCTGAACACAACGCGCGAACAAAAGCATTTCGATGTTTGTGGTAAACAAGCATGCCAAGGCCGCAACAATATAAAGCAAAGCTCCCCAAAGGATCACTGTTTTGCGGCCGAAACTGTCGGACAACGGTCCAACAACCAATGTTCCGATGCCCATCCCAATAATGAAACTTGCCAAGACAAATTGCACCTTGTTGGGGTCTTCTGGCACAAGGTCCAATGCCATTTGTGGAAGCGCTGGCAACATGCCATCAATCGACAGCGCGACAGTTGCCACCAACATCGCCATAAGGGCAATAAATTCTACTTTGCCTATTGTTTGCTGCTGACGCGCCACAAAATATCTTTCGTCTTTAAGTGTTATGATGCGTTCAATTGCGTACGAATATCGGAAATGACCTGCCGCCACAATTCGGGTGGCTGCGCACCGGGCACAGCATGTTGGTTTGCGACCACGAAAGTGGGAACCGAATTTATACCCATTTCGCGGGAATGCGCATCACGTTTGGTGATGCTGTCAACATCTTCGTCGGTTGCCAATAATTTCTGAACAACGGCGGCATCCATACCCGCGCTGTCGGCAAGATCGGCTAGGGTTTCATGATCCCCAATATCGCGCCCATCCACAAAGTATCCTTTGAACAACGCATTGACAACACGGGTTTGCAGACCTTCGATACCGGCCCAATGGATCAAACGATGGGCATCCAAGGTGTTTGGTGTCCGCAAGATACCTTCGAAATTGATGTTCAAACCCGCTTTTTGCGCATTTTCGACAACAGGAGCATAGGCTTTTACAGCCCCATCCTTGCCGCCAAATTTCTGTTCAAGATAGGCGCGGCGATCCATGCCTTCGCGTGGCATGGTTGGATTAAGCTGAAATGGATGCCATTCGATTTCAAAAGGATGATCGCCTTCTGCTTCAAGCGCACGATCAAGATATGATTTCCCGATGTAACACCATGGGCAAATCGGATCAGAAAGAATGTCTAGTTTAACCAAGTCTATCTCCTAGAAGGGTGCAAAGGTTTTTGCGAGCGAGCTTGCCATTTGCTCCCGAAGGGAGCGCATCGACATGAATATAGTCTCTTGGCTGCTTGTAACGCGCAAGGTTGGCAGATGCAAAAGCAATAAGGGTTTCTTTTGGGATTTCTGTTTTAGCAACATAAAACGCGCAAATAATTGTGGTATCTTGTTTTACGTTTATTTCAGCCACGGCAACGGCATCAATGTCGGGATGCGTGCCAAGTGTTGCTTCAACTTCTAACGGGGACACCCGAAAACCCCCTGCATTCATCATGTCGTCTGTGCGACCCAGATAGGTCACTATCCCGGTCTCATCCATCTGGCCAATATCGCCAGTTAGGAACCACTCACCTCGAAATTTGGCTTTGGTTTCTGAGGCTTGGTTAAAGTATCCCAACATTAACCCTGGATCACTTTGGTGCACCGCGATAACGCCCGGCGTGTTAATGTCGACAGGTGCGTCAGTGCCATCTTGGGGCAAAATTGCAACGCGCCGCCCCGGCTGTACACGCCCCAAAGCCCCCAAAGGAACAGGGGCAGAAGGTGAGCCAGACACAAAGGTCGAACATTCTGACATACCAAAGGCTTCGTATATCTGTGTGCGTGTCACAGTTTTCCAATGCTCTGCAATACGCGGCGCAAGCTTTTCACCTGCGGATAATCCATGCCGCAATTTAGGAAGCGACAGAAGAGCCGGATTTTGTAACAGCTTGCGATAAACACCGGGCGCTGCTGCGAAAAGTGTCGCATCATGCTGTGCCAAAAGCAAAGGAAGGTCTTGTATTTGGACCGATGGGTCCGCGATCATTGCAGTGGCTCCCATAGACCAAGGATCCATAAGCCCAGTGCCCAATGTGAATGTCCAATTAAAGGCACCTGCATGTAACACCCGGTCGTTTTCGGTCAAATCATACCAATTTTTGATCATCATCTGACGGGCCCAAATGGCACGATGTGCATGGACGACGGCCCTTGGCTGTCCTGATGTTCCAGAGGTGTAAACAATATATCCCACACGATTTGGATCACCAAAAACAAATGACGCAGGTTTATTATTTTGATATAATTCAATATCTTTTGGTGTGATCGTAATGTGATCCTGTGAAGTTGGGCCAGCAACAGAATCCGCAATCACCACCGCCTTGGGGCAAAGTTCCAAGACGATT
Source organism: Paracoccaceae bacterium (assembly GCA_024639125.1). Lineage (GTDB taxonomy): Bacteria > Pseudomonadota > Alphaproteobacteria > Rhodobacterales > Rhodobacteraceae > JAHEJA01. Next base: position 4,318 of record JAHEJA010000022.1, on the reverse strand, counting down.
TTATCAACTTCGGGAGTCGTCAACATGGGGGATGTTGGAATTGGGATCATATCGACTGCCAAGGCCGCTAAATAGACCACAGGAAAATCAACGGTATTGCCAAGGCGGATCAATATCTTGTCGCCGGCTACCAACCCTTGGTCAAGAAACCCTTGGGCGGTACGACGCACCAGTGAGGTGAGCGCATGATATGTCCAATGTTTTGATCCATGCACACCCAGAACAGACAATGCAATTTTTTCGGGATCAGGGGACGCAAATTCAAGAACATGCGCAGCCATATTAAACGATTTGGGGCAGGGCGACGACGGCCCTTGATCAAAGAGAGCGAGCATAATTTACCGATTTCACACACCAAGACGAGTTGCAAGGGGAATGAATGCTGCGTATATGAAAGCATGTCAACGAATGATCATACATCTATTGTCAGAATTGCGCGCGAAAACGGCAACCAAGAGCTGGCTGAACCGCTTAACTTGGGCGAGCGCGTGCGCGATCTGCGCAAGCAACGCAAATGGACGTTGGAACAAGCCGCTCAAAAGGCCGGCCTTGCGCGTTCGACCTTGTCTAAAATTGAAAACGGTCAAATGTCACCAACATATGACGCGTTGAAAAAACTGGCGGTTGGATTGGAAATTTCATTTCCCCAGCTGTTCACCCCTCCACAGAAAGACCAAATCAATGGGCGGATGGCCATAACAAAATCTGGGCAAGGGGTTGATCATATAACAACCACATATGAACACGAACTTTTGGCCGAAGGTCTGACCAAAAAGAGAATGCTTCCTTATCGCGCCCGTATTCGCGCCCGCAATGTGGACGAATTCGGCGGCTGGGTGCGCCACGACGGCGAAGAATTTCTATATGTTCTAACCGGCGTTGTGAAATTGTTCACAGAATTCTATGAGCCGATCGAAATGCGCCGTGGCGACAGCGCGTATTACGATGCCTCGATGGGACATAATGTCATTTCCGTTAGCGAAGAGGATGCCACCATTCTTTGGGTGACATCCATCACGTAATCAAAAGACGACGTTTGCCGCAGTGCTGGCTGCAGAGGCGGCACCGCTTACTACTGTGGTTGTTCCTTTTACCGCCATACCCACAGGTGTGCAGGCCGCTAGAGATACAATAGCTAAAGCAATAATAATTAGTTTTTTCATAGTGTTATCCTTTACTCTTCAATCCACCAAACATCAGGAAAATAGCCTATACGATCCCCATAAATCGGTACGTTTTCTGGTTTCTTTAGCGCCTTATTATGCGCAATTCGGCTTAGGCCATCGTGATAAATAGGAATGACATAGCGCCCTGCCATCAACACACGATCCATGGCTTTTGTCACACTTTTTAAATCGTCTTGGGTTGCAGATTTCATAATCTGATCCAACAAATGGTCCATAACTTTGGATTTAAGTCCCATCAAGTTGCGCGTGCCTTCTGCATCGGCCATGTCGGACCCCCAATACAGCACTTGTTCATTCCCCGGGCTAAGGGACAAGCTGCGCGCAAAGGGTGTCATGTCAAAATCCAAATTGCGAACGCGTTCATTATACTGCGCATTATCAATCAAAGTGACATTGGCGCTTATCCCAAGTCGTTTGAGATCCTGAAGATAAAGTTCCACGATAGACAGATATTCAACAGCGCCTTGGCGTAACAAGATTTCAAAAGTGAACGGGTTACCATTGGGATCTGTCAAAACGCCTTCTGTTACGGTAAACCCAGCTTCGGTTAGTAAATTTTTAGCCTCGCGGATGTTGGTCCGGTTCCTTTGCGTGCCATCAGACTGTGGCAGGGAATATCCCTCAAGCGTGCCCGGAAGCAATTGATCAGCAAAGGGGCTTAACAATGCTTGGACTTTACCAATTGCTGGATCATGCGACATCCCTAGGCTGGAATTCGAGAAATAGGATGTAATCCGGTTTTGACGCCCCGCATTTTGAGTTTCATTGATGTATTCAAAATTAAAAGCTTGGATCATGGCTTGGCGAACGCGCCAGTCTTGGAAAACGGGTTTACGTGCATTCATAACCAACCCACGCATCCCTGTGGGGCGTTGGTGTGGTATTTCGCTTAGAACAACATCGCCACTTTGCACACGCGGAAAATCAAATTGGGTAGCCCATTTTTCGGCATTTCCTTCGCGGAACATATCAATTTCGCCGGATTTAAAGGCTTCAAACATCACAACGCCATCACCGAAATATTCAAACTTGATCTCATCCACATTGTCTGTGCCGCGTCGAAATGCCAAATCCTTGCCCCAATAATCGGGATTGCGGCGAAGCGTTAGAAATTTACCGGCTTCAAACTCGGCGATTTGATAGGGTGCGGATGTGATCGGTACGACATCCACACCGCTTACTGTGAAATCTTTTCCATCCCACTGCGATTTTTTCAGAATAGGGCGCATCCCCGCCAAAAGTGCAAGCTCTGGGTTATCATCATTAAATGTGAACCTTACAGACCGATCGCCCGTTTGTTCGGCCTTTTCAATCTTGCTCCATAATCCGCGATAACGGCCATTTCCGATGGTTCCAAGTGTTTCATAAGACCACAAGACATCTTCGACTGTGATCGGTGATCCATCAGCGAATCGAGCTTCCTTTCGAAGCACAAATTCCACCCATTCGCGGTTTTCGCCGACCTCAATAGTTTCCGCAATTAGCCCATATAATGTGAAGGGCTCATCCCAACTACGCCCCATCAGAGTTTCGTTTGCAAGGAAACGAAGCTGCCAAGGTGCGGACCCTTTTATGATATGCGGATTCAATGAATCATAGGTCCCAACTTCGCCCATCTTGATCGTGCCACCTTTGATGGCATTTGGGTTTGCATAAGGGAGGGACACAAAATCAGGTGGAAGGTCAGGGGTGCCATACATAGAGATTGCGTATTGCGGATCCGCCTGCGCCTGAGTGGTGAACATAACACTAGCCGTTATTGACGCACTTAGGCCGACTGCCTTGAGCATTTGAAAATTCAATTATCCGACTCCCTCGGTTCAAATTTATAGAAACTTATCCACAACGTAGCCGAGCCAAATTTCTTTTTCAAACTTTTAGCTTGGAGTGAGCGGAGGAAAGCAGTATAAAGGTGTCACTGCTCGATAGGTTTCTTGCCTGTATGAAACCTGCCTCAATAACTATACGCCAGCTTCGTGCTGGCGTTTTTTTTGACCATCGTGTTGCAGTGCAGCATTTGAAAGCGTAGTGTTTATTGGCGTTCTATGGGAATGTCTTTCGTTTAGGGTAAAGGATCAGTCAATGTCATTGTCTGGAAAAACAGCTGTTGTCACTGGGTCAACTTCGGGAATCGGTTTGGGAATCGCGCGCTCTTTGGCGGGGGCTGGTGCGGACGTCGTATTGAATTCATTTACCAATTCAGAAGCCGACCATGCTTTGGCGCAAGAGTTATCCACAGAATTTGGCGTCCAGGTAACTTATGCACAAGCGGATATGTCTGACGCGGCTGCCTGTCGATCATTGATCGAAGGCCAAGCGCGCTGTGACATACTGGTCAATAACGCGGGAATTCAACATGTTGCGCCGATCGAAGATTTCCCTATCGACAAATGGAACGCTATTATTGCGATCAACCTAAGCTCAGCATTCCACACGACTGCGGCCGCGCTTCCCAAGATGCGAGCGGCAGGTTGGGGCAGGGTGATCAATATTTCCTCTGCACATGGATTGACCGCATCACCGTTCAAATCGGCCTATATTGCAGCAAAACATGGCGTCATTGGATTGACCAAAACGACGGCATTGGAAACCGCACAAGAAGCAATAACAGCCAATGCAATCTGTCCGGGATATGTTTTAACGCCGCTGGTCGAAGCGCAAATACCCGATACTATGGAAAAATATAACATGGGCCGCGAGGAAGTGATCAAGAAAGTCATGCTTGAACGCCAACCGTCCAGAGAATTCGCAACAGTCGAGCAGTTGGGAGGCACAGTGGTGTTTCTTTCTTCACCTTCGGCAGATCAAATCACCGGCACCACGATTAGCGTGGATGGTGGTTGGACCGCACTTTAGAATGCGATTCTTAATCGGGTTTCCAAGCTAAACTGCCCTTTGGTAAAGCGATTTACTTTCGCTCCGATAGACAGCGGGGATTTGTCTAACAGATAGTCAAATCCTGCGGTTGTATAGATGCTGGTGAATGTATCACGCGACGGCACATCCAATAGTGCCGACGTCAACCGCGAGTGCGACCATGTCCGGACCAATCCTGCACCTACAAATACGTCAAAGTCGCTTAATTGATGCACTGTGATTGTCTCGATCTGCGCCGTCTGATGTTTGATTGT
>JAHEJA010000036.1 GCA_024639125.1 Paracoccaceae bacterium | reverse complement strand
CCCTTTGCCGCCTTTGCAGAATTCGATGACGATACAGACGCCGCAACAGACACATCAGATGACGACTATGATGCATTTGCCGATGATCCAACAGAAACGCCATCGGACGACATGGCAGCACTTTTGTCATCCTCGGACGAAGAGGACACAAAAGACGCGCCTATGCCGCCAGATGATAATGCAGAGGATGACCCATTTGCGGCTTTGGCGGCACTCTCTGCCGAAGACGTCACAAGCACACCACAAGATCCTTTTGCCGAACTCGCTGATTTAGACAGTGATACAACCGGTGATGCCGATCCGTTTGCGGCTCTTGCGGAATTGGGCAATTCTGATGACGAGGACACCAAAGATGAAAGCTGACACGGATCCTGACAAAACACCCCCAATTTCAGAGACAGAACAACAAAATGAATTCCCTGAATCGGAACACGAATATTTCGCGTTTATGCGCCGTGGGCAGGAAGACGCCGAAGGCTATTGATCCCACACGACAATGACGCACAATATAGCATAACGCGACCAGGTTAAGGAGCTTGCGGATGAAACCTTTTATCGTAATGACGGCGCTTTGCTGCGCATTGATGGCATGCGGCACACCAGAAGAACGCCAAGAACGCGCCCTCTGCAAAGCAGAATGGCTGCAAAAAATTCCACCGCGCATAGATCACCGTTTGGTGACCAACCAATACAGAGAATTGGTGCCGACCGGTAAATCGACCTGTATCACCGAAGGCAACAAAACCACCTGTCAGGATGAAATGAAACGTCAGTGGGTGGACCGGCAAGAGCTAGAAGAATTTGATGCCAATGCTGCGCAACGTGAACCACATATTCGCGCCTGTGTTGCCGTGGCCTGTACACAAAAATTTGGCAATGCAGAGTGCAAATTGGATTGATGGCCCAAAAACGACATCAGTCGCAAATTTGCTAGACGGCCTATTCAAAAGACGCAAAGGTGACTCGAAAAGCTTGGGGTAAACATGCAATCTCAGTGGTCTAAATTACAACTTGTTCTGCGCACAATTGGGGCGGAACGTGGTCGTGCGGCGCGCGGACGACCCTAACTAAATCGTTGTTTCAAATTCCAACGATTTTACCAACAGGACATCACATGACACAAACTCTAAATCGTCGCTCAGGCGGGCGATCAGCGCGTCGTATTGCGCGTTCCAATCCACTTGCAGACACCATGCGCCCCGTGCGCCCCGGCATGAGCGGAGGCACGTATTCCCCCCTAAGCGACGCCGCAATGCAACGCATCCACGAAGCTGTTCTGGATGCGCTAGAACATATCGGCCTTGCCGATGCGCCCCCAAGCGGCATTGCCTACATGACCAAAGCTGGCGCGATTTTGGGCGATGATGGACGGCTTAGATTTCCCCGTGCTTTGATTGAAGATACAATCGCACGCGCGCGCCGCGATGTGACACTCTTTGGGCGGGACCCTCGACATGATATGGACCTGTCTGGCAACAGGGTACATTACGGGACTGCGGGCGCCGCTGTTCATGTGGTCGACGTCGAAGGGCGTGCTTACCGCGAAAGCACCGTCCAGGATTTGTTCGATGCCGCGCGCATTGCGGATCAATTGGACAACATACATTTTCTTCAACGCCCCATGGTTTGCCGTGACATCGTTGATAATCGGGAAATGGATTTGAACACTGTCTATGCCTGTTGTTCAGGAACAACGAAACACGTAGGCACGTCATTTACCGAACCTTCCTTTGTGGAAGATGCGATTAAAATGCTTCATATTATGGCGGGCGGAGAGGACAAATGGCGGGAACGTCCATTTGTGTCAAATTCAAACTGCTTTGTGGTTCCGCCGATGAAATTCGCAACAGAGAGCTGTTTGGTGATGGAAGAATGCATCAAACACGGCATGCCCGTTTTATTGCTAAGTGCTGGTCAAGCCGGTGCGACGGCGCCTGCCCCAATCGCAGGCGCGATCGTGCAAGCAACCGCTGAATGTTTGGCTGGATTGGTTTATGTCCATTCCATTGACCCCACGCATACCGCGATCTTTGGTACATGGCCCTTCGTGTCAGATTTGCGCACTGGCGCCATGTCTGGCGGCAGCGGTGAACAAGCGCTGCTCACCGCAGGCTGTGCGCAGATGCATCGGTTTTACGATCTACCAGGTGGTGCAGCCGCCGGAATTGCCGATGCCAAGCTACCAGATATGCAGGCCGGTTGGGAACAAGCCACATCAAACGTCATGGCAGGCTTGTCCGGATTGAACATGGTCTACGAAGCCGCCGGAATGCATGCATCCCTATTGGGGTTCTGTTTAGAAAGTCTGATCTTGGGCGATGATTTGATCGGACAAGCCCTGCGCTGTGTTCGTGGGATTGAAGTCACCGAAGACACCGTGAGCCTTGAGGTGATCCGCAAAACATGTATCGAAGGCCCCGGGCATTATTTAGGGTCCGAGCAAACGTTGTCTTTGATGCAGACGGAATACCTTTATCCTGCACTTGGGGATCGCACATCCCCAAAGGAATGGGAAGAAATTGGCAAACCAGATCTGTTGAAAAAGGCCACAGCCAAAAAAGAACGCATTCTGGCTGAACCGTCACAAGCGCGCTTTGATGCCTCAGTTGATGCGAACATCAGGCAGGCTTTTGCTATTCATTTGCCTGCGTAAAGCCATAATGCAAAAGCAATGCGCGTGTTTTGCGCGTTGCTTTTGAGTATTTTTGGCAAAAAGAAAACAACAAACCTGTCTCTTCGGGATAATAATGCCTCTGCGACCCATTAGGCTCTGGTCTTTTGGTGCATATCAGGTTAGGCCGCGCGCAATAAGTTTTAAAGGACGCCTTACATATGGACCTTCGCAATATTGCGATTATCGCACACGTTGACCACGGCAAAACCACTTTGGTTGATGAACTACTGAAACAATCAGGTGCGTTTCGCGCCAACCAAGCGGTTGCAGAGCGCGCTATGGACAGCAACGATTTGGAGCGCGAGCGTGGAATTACCATTTTCGCAAAACCAACATCCGTTGAGTGGAAAAAACACCGCATTAATATCGTGGATACGCCTGGTCACGCCGATTTCGGTGGTGAAGTAGAACGTATCCTAAGCATGGTTGATGGTGTTGTGCTTTTGGTTGATGCCGCCGAAGGGCCGATGCCACAAACCAAGTTTGTGACATCCAAAGCCTTGGCTTTGGGGCTGCGTCCGATTGTTGTTTTGAACAAGGTTGACAAGCCAGATGCCGAACCTGATCGTGCGTTAGATGAGTGTTTTGATCTATTTGCGTCCCTTGGTGCAAATGAAGATCAGTTGGATTTCCCACATATGTATGCTTCTGGTCGTTCTGGCTGGGCTGATCATGAGCTGGACGGCCCCCGCAAGGATCTTACTGCGTTGTTTGATTTGATCGTAAATCACGTTCATGCGCCCAAACAACTGACACAGATCAAAGACGATTTCCGCATGTTGGCAACCACCTTGGGAGCCGATCCGTTTGTTGGTCGTATTCTAACCGGTCGCGTTGAAAGCGGAACATTGAAGGTTGGCGCAACAATCCAAGCCTTAAGCCGGATTGGTCAAAAGATTGAACAATTCCGCGTCACAAAAATTCAAGCGTTCCGCGGCCTTGCGCAACAAGACATCGAAGAAGCCCAAGCTGGCGATATCGTGTCCTTGGCAGGTATGACAAAAGCCACCGTTGCGGACACTTTGTGTGCGCTCGCGGTTGAAGATGCAATCGAAGCACAGCCGATTGATCCGCCCACGATTACTGTGACGTTTGGAATTAACGATAGTCCGCTTGCTGGACGTGAAGGCAAAAAAGTACAAAGCCGCGTCATCCGTGAACGTCTGATGAAAGAAGCCGAAAGCAACGTTGCGATCAAGATCACCGACACCCCTGGTGGCGAAGCATTCGAAGTCGCGGGACGTGGCGAATTGCAAATGGGTGTTTTGATTGAAAACATGCGTCGCGAAGGGTTTGAATTGTCAATCTCGCGTCCGCAAGTTTTGATGCGTGAAGATGACAATGGCAACCGTCTTGAGCCGATCGAAGAAGTCACAATTGACGTCGATGACGAATATTCAGGCGTTGTGATTGAAAAGCTGACCGGCACGCGCAAAGGCGATCTCGCCGAGATGAAGCAAGCTGGTGCCGGCAAAACACGCATTATCGCACATGTCCCTTCACGAGGTTTGATTGGTTATCATGGCGAATTCCTAACCGATACCCGCGGCACAGGCGTTTTAAACCGCGTGTTCCACAACTGGGCACCTTTTAAGGGTCCAATCCCGGGTCGTCGTGCAGGTGTCTTGATTTCCATGGAAGACGGTGTGTCCGTTGCCTATGCTCTTTGGAACCTTGAAGAGCGTGGCCGGATGTTTATCGGAGCCCAAGCGCAAATCTATCAAGGTATGATCATTGGTGAACACAGCCGTGACAACGACCTAGAGGTTAACCCGCTCAAGGGGAAAAAGCTGACCAACGTGCGCGCCTCTGGTACAGACGATGCCGTTCGTTTGACGACACCAATTACAATGTCATTGGAAGAAGCTATTGCCTATATTGATGACGATGAATTGGTCGAAGTAACACCAGAGTCAATTCGTTTACGCAAACGGTTTTTGGATCCGCATGAACGCAAGCGGATGGCTAAGTCAAAATAAAAAAGGCCCCTTCGGGGGCCTATTTTTTTGCCGCAGCCTATTTTTTAATAGGCTTTGTTGCATAAACTGAGCAATTACTCGGTTGTTTCTACGATCACTAAATCACGCTCGGATGCACCACGTGCATGGTCAAGTGCGGATTGATAAGCATCCGACTTATAGCAAGCTTCGGCGGCTTCCACGGATGGAAACCGCGCAACAACATTACGTTTGCGGTCATTGCCTTCTAGTTGAACATAGCGACCACCACGGGCGATAAATTCCCCACCATGTGCGTGAATGGCAGGACCCGCGAGTTTGGCATATTTGCCATAGGCCTCGTCATCGGTGACAGTCACATGAGCAATCCACAAAGCTGGCATGATTTACGCCCCTGTAATTGCGGCTTCTGCCGCTGCGATTGCTTGATCGGCATTTGCGGTATCTTGACCACCACCTTGAGCCATATCAGCCCGACCACCGCCGCCTTTACCACCCAAAATCGGAACTGCGGCTTTGACCAAGTCAACGGCAGAAATCTTGGATGTTAGATCCTTGGTAACACCAGCTGCGATAGCCGCTTTGCCCCCTGTATCCGCAATCAACAAAATCGCAGCAGAGCCAAGGCGCGATTTATGTTCATCGATCAACGCAGGAAGGTCTTTACCGGAAACGCCGCTTAGGATTTGGGCAAAAAACGGAACGCCGTTAATGACTTTGGCCTCTTGGCCGCCGGATTGCCCAGCCCCGCCTGACATTGCAAGTTCACGGCGCAATTGTGCAACTTCGTTGGCAAGCGACTTGCGTTCATCAAGCAAGGCTTTGACACGCGCTGGCACATCGCTTGGCTGAGCCTTGAGATCAGACGCAACCGACATTAAACGCGCATTCTGCTCTGCGAGATAGTCAAATGCAGCCGCGCCGGTCAACGCTTCGATCCGGCGCACACCAGACGACGATGCGCTATCCCCCAACAAAACGAAAAGACCGATATCGCCAGTTTGGCGCACATGCGTCCCACCACAGAGTTCAAGAGAATAGGTATCGCCAGAGTTTCCTTTGCCAGACCCTGCCAAAAGCCCCATCGAAACGACCCGCACTTCGTCGCCGTATTTTTCACCGAACAAGGCCTGAGCCCCCAATGCGCGTGCATCATCTGGGGTCATAATACGCGTTTCAACCGATGTATTTTGACGGATATAATCGTTCACTTCGGCCTCGACGGATTTTAATTCATCAGAAGAAAGACCTTTGGAGTGGCTAAAATCAAACCGTAGTCGATCAGCCGCATTTAGCGACCCCTTTTGGGCAACATGATCCCCAAGGGCGCGCCGTAACGCTTCATGCAACAAATGCGTCGCAGAGTGGTTAGCGCGGATAGCGGATCGACGCGATGGATCAACACGCAAAGTTGCGCCTGCACCTTTGGGAATAGATCCTTTGGTGACATCAGCGATGTGAATAAAGACGCCAGCCACCTTTTTGGTATCAATGACTTTTGCTTCGCCATTGTCCAAAGTAATGATGCCTTGATCCCCGACTTGACCGCCGCTTTCGGCGTAAAACGGCGACTGGTTCAAAATAATTTGGACTGTGTCCCCAAGGGATGCGCTGTCAACTTGGACACCTTCTTTGACAAGTGTTAGAATTTGACCTTCGGCTGTTTCGGTATCGTAACCCAAGAAATCGGTTGTGCCGAATTTATCAGCAATATCGTACCAAATCGTTGCATCCGCCGCTTCGCCAGACCCAGACCAAGCAGCACGAGCCTTGGCTTTTTGTTCCGCCATAGCCGCGTTGAACCCATCCGTGTCAACTGTACGGTCTTTTTCACGCAAGGCATCTTGGGTGAGATCAAGTGGAAAACCGAATGTATCATAGAGTTTGAACGCAGCAGCGCCAGGCAAAACCGCCCCATCGGGAAGCGCGGCAAGTTCATCATCCAAAAGCTTTAAACCGCGGTCTAGCGTTTGGATAAAGCGTGTTTCTTCGTTACGCAAAGTTTCTTGGATAAGCGCCTTTGCATGTTGTAATTCCGGATAGGCCGTACCCATTTGGCGCACAAGCTCTGGAACAAGGCTATGCATGACCGGGTCCTTGGCGCCTAACAAGTGCGCGTGACGCATCGCGCGGCGCATAATACGACGCAACACATATCCGCGACCATCATTTGACGGCAAAACCCCATCCGCAATCAAGAACGACGTAGAACGAAGATGATCCGCAATAACGCGGTGATGGACATTGTGATCGCCGCCAACATCGGTTGATGTCGCATTGGCCGATGCTTCGATCAGGCTGCGCATTGTGTCTGTGTCGTAATTGTCATGGCTGCCCTGAAGCAATGCACCAACACGTTCTAGCCCCATGCCCGTATCAATGGATTGCATATCCAAGGCTTTCATAGAACCATCTTCGAACTGTTCGTTTTGCATGAAAACAACGTTCCAGATTTCTATAAACCGATCACCGTCTTCGTCTGCAGAACCAGGAGGTCCGCCCCAAATATGATCACCATGATCGTAGAAAATTTCTGTGCATGGACCACAGGGGCCAGTCGGACCCATTTGCCAGAAATTGTCTGATGTTGAAATGCGGATAATGCGGTCTTCTGGAACGCCAACTTTCTTCCAAATTTCGAATGCTTCATCGTCTGTGTGATAAACTGTTGTCAAAAGCCGCTTGGCATCAATTCCAAATTCTTTGGTCACAAGGTCCCAAGCAAAAGGGATCGCTTCGTTTTTGAAGTAATCACCAAAGCTAAAATTTCCCATCATTTCAAAAAATGTGTGATGGCGTGCCGTATACCCAACGTTATCCAAATCGTTATGCTTTCCGCCGGCGCGCACGCATTTTTGCGCCGAGGTTGCACGTTGATAATCGCGGGTTTCGACGCCGGTAAACAGGTTTTTGAACTGAACCATGCCCGAATTCGTGAACATCAAGGTCGGATCATTCCGTGGCACCAAAGGGCTAGAGGGAACGATTTCGTGACCGTTCTTGGCGAAGTAATTTAAAAAAGTCGAGCGAATTTCGTTCAACGAGGTCATTGGCAAGTACCCTATGCATAAGTTTAGCACTGAATTATAACGCGGGCGCTTGGTTGTCTACCGTTGACTGGGGTTGGACAAAAAAAAGGGCCGCTGTGTCGCGGCCCAAATTTATGCTTCTAGAATGTCGTCACTGGTGTCTATGTCAGGATCATCCGATCCCATATCAAACTCTAACCCATGTGCGGCCCGAATTTTGTCTTCGATATCGAGAGCAACGCGCGTATTTTCCTTGAGATAGGTTTTCGCATTTTCACGCCCCTGCCCGATACGTTCATCACCGTAACTGTACCAAGCCCCGGATTTATCCACGATGCCAGCTTTGACACCAAGGTCAAGAATTTCACCGGTCTTGGAAATGCCTTCGCCATACATGATATCGAATTCCACCTGTTTGAAAGGCGGTGCAACTTTGTTCTTTACGACTTTAACGCGGGTCGAGTTTCCGACCACTTCATCGCGGTCCTTGATCGCACCAATGCGGCGGATATCCAGACGCACAGAGCTATAGAATTTCAACGCGTTTCCGCCAGTTGTGGTTTCCGGGCTCCCAAACATAACGCCAATTTTCATCCGGATTTGGTTGATGAAAATGACCATACATTTGCTCTTGCTGATCGATCCCGTCAATTTCCGCATGGCTTGGCTCATAAGGCGCGCTTGGACACCTACGTTGCTATCGCCCATGTCGCCTTCTAATTCGGATTTGGGTGTCAAGGCCGCCACGGAATCAACCACGACCAAGCTTACGGCACCAGAACGCACTAAGGTGTCCGTGATTTCCAACGCTTGTTCACCCGTATCTGGCTGCGAAATCAACAGCTCGTCCAAATCGACGCCCAGTTTTCTGGCATAGAGCGGATCCAAGGCATGTTCCGCATCCACGAATGCGCAAACACCCCCTTTTTTCTGTTCTTCCGCAACACAATGAAGTGTTAACGTCGTCTTACCAGAGCTTTCCGGCCCATAAATTTCAATGATACGTCCCTTGGGAAGTCCGCCGATCCCAAGAGCAATATCAAGCCCCAAAGATCCAGTGGATGTCGATTCTATTTCTTGGATCGGGTTATCCCCGCCAAGCTTCATAATCGAACCTTTACCAAATTGCCGTTCAATCTGAGCAAGCGCACTATCCAGTGCCTTTTGCTTATCGTCGTTTTTTTTAGTCGCCATTGAAAGAAGATCTGCCATTTTTATCGTTTCACCCTCTTATTTCACAGCAACGGCTTCTGAGCAATCGCTGGTTTGTTCTGTTCTTGTTCTTCTTATGAGATCAAAATAGGAACATTACAAGATAAATTTTATAAACTTACTTTCGGATCAATTTATTAAAGAGTAGTGTACACTCACGAAATATATGTGTTTGGAATTTAGATGCTTGTTTTTATGCAGAAAAATTTGGTTTTTTTATCGCTTCCCAAAACAGGAACAACCGCCTATGTCGCGGCTCTTCGAGATCGCGCTTCCATGGTAATTTCCGATCCCCCCAGATTAAAGCACACAAATTTAGGAAAATTCCAACGCGCTTTTTTGCCGATTTTGTCAAAATCATCAAAACGACCAATAGAAACCATGGCAGTGGTTCGCGATCCTTTGGATTGGTTAGGAAGTTGGTATCGTTATCGGCAGCGTCCACAATTGGATGGTCATGAAAATTCGACCAAACATGTAAGCTTTGATGAATTTGTGTCGCATTATTTGAAGGGTGACAAACCAAAATTCGCACAGGTTGGCGATATGACAAAATTTGTACAACCTGCCAAAGACCACCGCGGACTTGATCATCTGTTCAAATACGAAGCGCAGGACAAACTTCATTCTTTTTTAGAGGACCGTTTGGGATTTGAAATTCAACTCAGCCAAAAAAATGTTTCGCCAAAGGCGGTATTAGAGCTGGACCCAACAACAGAACAAAAATTGCGCCGTAAATGTGCAGATCAATTCGAACTTTGGGACCAAGCTATCGGCTAGGCCAACTGTTGTTGGACTGTGTCTGTCAAATCCGTCAAGGAAAACGGTTTAGGAAGAAAAACTGAATTCTTGATTTCGGCTTGGTGGGTTTCAAAGCTATCTTCGGCGTAACCTGACATAAAGACGACGCGCACATTCGGGCGTTTGATGAGCGCTTCTTTCACCCAGCTTGGGCCATCGCGGCCGGGCATAACTACGTCGGTGACAAAAACATCAATTTTCAAACTCTCGTCTTGTAGCTGTTCCAACGCATCCTCGGCACAGGTCGCTTCTAACACTTGGTATCCGCGCAATTGTAAAGCCCGTGACGCAAAGGTGCGCACTGGTGCTTCGTCTTCGACCAAAAGAATAATACCTTGCTCTCGGCTGCGGCGCTTTTGTGGCGTTAAAACAATATCTTCGATGATCACATCGGGTTCGCTATCAGCGGAGGGTAATAAAATATTAAACTCAGTCCCCTGCTCAAGCACACTGTCTACGAAAATGTAACCACCGGTTTGTTTCACGATCCCATAGACGGTTGATAACCCAAGTCCGGTTCCTTCGCCCGTACGCTTGGTCGTGTAAAAAGGTTCGAAAATCTTTTGCACTTTATCAGCCGGAATACCGCATCCTTGATCACGGACTTTGATTGATACGTAATCCCCGGCGTCGATCGATACGCGATCACGGATGATTGGTGATGCTATATGTTCACCTTCGGTAGAAATCGTAATGCGTCCACCGCTTGGCATCGCATCCCGCGCATTCACCACCAAATTCATAATAACCTGTTCCAATTGACGTTTATCGGCCCGAACAGATCGCAATTCAGGATCATAGTTCAGCGACAGATCAATTTTCTCACCGACCAACCTATTTAACAAATGTGTCAAATCAGAAAGCGTATCACGCATATCCAAGCTTTCGGGGCGCAAGGTTTGCTTGCGCGAAAACGCCAACAATTGCGACACCAAGGCCGCAGCGCGATTTGCGTTTTGATTGATCTGAACCAAATCGGCAAAATCTTGATCACTGGCATCATGTCGCAACAACAGCAAATCACAATGTCCAGAAATAGCGGTCAATAAGTTGTTGAAATCATGGGCAACGCCGCCAGCAAGTTGGCCGATTGCCTGCATTTTTTGGCTTTGGACAAACTGCGCTTCGAGTGTTTTTAATTCAGTTGCATCGCTGAGCACGGCTATCAAAATAACCCGCCCTGCATCCGTGCTTTTGTTAAGCGAAACCTGAACAAACACTTCTTTATCGCGCCGTGTGAGACGCAAAAACTCTGGATGGCTTAGCCCACGCCCGTGACTTGCATCTGTCAACCAGTCAGAAATGGATCGACCTAAGCCTTCCATCAAATCTTGCAAGGCTAGTCCATCGCCGCTGCTGATCCCCAACAACCGACAGGCATCTGCATTTGCATTCAAAATGCGCCCTTCGACAGACAATTTCACCATGGGCACTGGCAACACTTCAAAATCAGACCCGCCAAGGCCCGCGTTGCTAACATCATCAGGCAGAAATATATATTCAGCGGCGCCATTGATCTGTTGCTTTAAGGGGATAATTTGCTGTTCACCCGAGGTTGTGCGCACAGCATTTCCTTGGCCAATCCTGAGCTTGGCAAAATCTGGTAAATCTGCAATCCCCCCAAAGAGTACCTGCGCCGCGGCATTCATCTCGGTTGTTTGGCCAACACGCACTTTGGGAATTTCGGTAAAATTGGGTTTTTTGGGGATCAATGACCAAAGAATGAAATTGTCCGATACCTGACGCGCGCTCAACGACATGTTGGCAAATGGGCGTTCAACACAGTTTTCATGTGCAAGGATCGACATCACTTCGCAATAGCATCGATGCCCACCAGAGGATAAACCTTGTAGAAAGTCCGCTAAGGACGCACCAATTTTCAATTCGTTACTTGAAATATCCCCAACGGATGTGCAAACGACTATGCCATCCTGATTGGTAACAACATAGGGGTCATTCAAGGACGTGAACACATGTTGAAAAATGTTCAATTCCTGTCGAATGAACCATCGCCGTGACCATTGAACCAAACGATCAAACAAGATCGCAAAAACAAGCACAGTGATACCGCTGCGCAGCATCACCCCAATATCCACCTGAGTGTAATAGGCAAATCCGCCGAGCATGATCAACACGCTCAACACCACAGTAATGCGGGTTTCTGAAAGTTTAAAGCTTGGGACGGATGGTGCTTTGTTCACATCACTCTCGCTCACTTGATGGACCTATGATTCTTGGCCCGCCTATCAAGTCAGCAAAGCGTTAACCGATTGTTAACGCCAGAATACAACCCAGAGAAGAATTTTCAATTTCTTTCAAGAATTGTCACAAAAAATCCATCGCCCAGGTCATTTGGTACAAATTGAGTCTGATGTGACACGGACCATTGCGGAAACTGCGATATAAACCAAGCTACCTGATCCGTATTTTCGGACTTGAACACACTGCAGGTTGCATAGACCAGCTTGCCATTTGGCAGTACAAATCCAGCCGCCTCTTGCAGGATATCCCGTTGAATGCCGTGCAAATCGTCAAGTTTCTCTTTGGTTAAGCCCCATTTTCCTTCGGGGTCACGCCGCCAAGAACCGCTTCCTGAACAGGGGACATCACAAAACACAATATCGAATGAATAATCACCGATATCTTCTTGTTCTAGAATGGTAATATCTGCATTGCTGCGTTCCACCCGTGCTGGTAAATCTTTCATTCTGCGTGGAAACGCATCATGTGCATAAACCGGAGATTTCAGCCAAGCCGCCAAAGCAAGCGATTTGCCACCGCCCCCTGCGCAGTAATCTAGCACGCTACCAACGCTTGCGTTAGGCAAGGCACAGACGCTGGCTTGGCTATGGGCGTCTTGAAGTTCGACCAGACCAGATTGATATGCATCCGAATTCGCGACCTTGCGCGCGCCTTCCAACACTTTCAGAGCAGTTGGTACGCCAGGATGTGGTTCAACAGTGATACCGTCTTGCGCAAGCGCATCAATAGCGCTCTCGCGATCAGTAAGGATCAAGTTAACCCGCAAAAACACATCGGCTCTATGACCAAGCGCCTCGGCACAGGGCACGGCTTGGTCCCCCAGACTATCGTTCCAATCCTGATGTAACCACTCTGGAATATCCGTAAAGGCATCTAATGCCCCAGCATCAGCGACCTCAGTTTCATGCGGTTCCAGAGCCATTGGAGAATAGGCAGTTCCCGTAAAGATCGTTTCGACATCCACCCCTTGTTGACGTAACAATCCAATCATAAGTGCGCGACCACTGGCTCCTCCTCCTGTGATCGCGCAGGTCTGTCTACGACGTTGGACATCATAGACATGGTCTCGGACAGCTGCACGGTCTTTGGACCCGGCATAGCGACTACTACGGGCCCATGCACTTAGGGCTTGTTCCGTTGTGCGTCCCTCATTGATCGCATCCAATATTTCTATTGCGGCTTGTACCCGCGCAGCTGGTGTCATTACATTATCCGATAATTTGGGCTTTCGCGCGTGATTTGAACATCATGCACATGCGATTCTTTTAGACCCGCGCCCGTGATTTTAACAAAGGAACACGTGGTCCGCATTTCTTCAACTGTTGCGCTACCTGTATACCCCATAGCCGCACGCAAACCACCCACCATTTGGTGAATGACAGCACCGGCTGCACCTTTGTAGGGAACTTGACCTTCGATCCCTTCGGGGACCAATTTGTCACTGGCCGCATCTTTTTGGAAATACCGATCCGCAGACCCACGCGCCATAGCACCCAAAGATCCCATTCCGCGATAGGCTTTGAATGAACGCCCTTGGTACAGGATCACTTCGCCTGGGGATTCATCCGTTCCCGCGATCATTGATCCGATCATGGCACAGGATGCACCGGCCGCAATTGCCTTGGCAAAATCGCCGGAAAACTTGATGCCACCATCAGCAATGATCGGCACTGTTCCTGCACCGCTGACGCAGTCCATGATCGCCGTCAACTGAGGCACACCAACGCCTGCAACCATCCGTGTCGTGCAAATAGATCCAGGCCCAATCCCGACTTTGACCGCATCAGCACCTGCGCCAATCAACGCTTTGGTTGCTTCGGCGGTTGCGACGTTACCGGCAACGACTTGGACGTTACTGTTGAATTTCTTGATTTGTTCGACTGCTTTGGCAACACCTTCGGAATGCCCGTGCGCCGTATCAATCACAACCATATCAACGCCCGCATCGATCAATGCCATAGACCGTTCGTATCCAGCGTCCCCAACCGTTGACGCCGCTGCAACGCGCAAGCGCCCTAATTCGTCTTTACAAGCGGTTGGGTTCAAAACCGATTGTTCAGTATCTTTTAACGTCAAAAGACCCGTCAATTTGCCATTCGCATCCGTAACGAGCAACTTTTCAATGCGGCGTTCTTTCATCAGATCAATCGCCTGCTTCCGATCCGCCGGCTCATGTAAAATCGCCAAATTAGTCACGGTCATCATCGCCTGAACCGGTGTATTATCGTCCGAAGCAAACCGCATATCACGGTTTGTGACGATCCCAACGACATGTCCTTTTTCATCCACAACCGGGAACCCGGAAACGTTATACCGTTCCTGCAAGGCTTTCGCATCCGCCAAAGTTTGATTGGGGCGCAACGTGATCGGGTTATACACAATGCCGCTTTCAAACCGCTTGACCCGACGCACTTCGCGTGACTGCGCTTCGATATCAAGGTTACGGTGAATAACCCCCATGCCGCCAGCCTGCGCCATGGTTATCGCCATCCGCGCTTCGGTGACAGTATCCATTGCAGAACTAAGCAAAGGAATGTTTAGGGAAATCTTGTTCGTCACCCGTGTCCGTGTATCAGCCGTGCTTGGCAAAACGTTGGACGCGGCTGGAACCAAAAGTACATCATCAAATGTGAGAGCCTCGCGAATCTGCATCTCAAAATCCTTTTTCGTAGCAGGGAACACTTGGCGGTTTCCTATTTCACGTTACGTCCCAAAAGAAAAGACCTAGGGTGTCGCTTTGGGCTATTTTCTTTCGTAACGGAATCTTTGATAGATACGACCAACAGATCAAACTCGGTTTAGGAGCACGAAAATGAGCAATCATGGTTATGAAAGCGGGCGACTGGATTTACCCTTTGTTGGCATATCAACCTTTGGAAAACGCCCCTATGTTAGCGATTGGTCACAACTTGACGCCGATGTTGCTATATTGGGCGCGCCATTTGATGCAGGCACGCAATGGCGCTCGGGTGCGCGCTTTGGTCCACGCGGTGTGCGCGAGGCATCAACATTGTTTTCCTTTGGTCATGCGGGCGCATATGACCACGAAGATGACGCAACCTATTTGGCAAGCGATGTGCGTATTGTGGATATGGGCGATGCGG
The DNA here is from genome assembly GCA_024639125.1 of Paracoccaceae bacterium. Classification (GTDB taxonomy): domain Bacteria; phylum Pseudomonadota; class Alphaproteobacteria; order Rhodobacterales; family Rhodobacteraceae; genus JAHEJA01. The sequence goes on along the minus strand of JAHEJA010000036.1, from coordinate 3,697 downwards.
ATATCGTGCATACAGATACGATCAAAAGTCACGCCAATATTGAAACCGGTGTCAGAGCCGCATTAAAAGCCGGCGCCCTGCCCGTTGTTATCGGGGGCGATCATTCGATCAATATTCCTTGTATAAACGCATTTGATGACCAAGGCGATTTTCACATCCTCCAAATAGATGCGCATCTGGATTTCGTCGATGAACGGCATGGTGTTCGATATGGCCATGGTAATCCAATGCGTCGCGCCGCCGAAAAACCCTATGTGACAGGTCTGACCCAAGTTGGTATTCGCAACGTCAGCTCAACCGCCAAAGAAGGCTATGATGACGCGCGCAAAATGGGCTCTGATATTTTATCTGTCCGCCAAGCCCGCGCACTTGGCACAAGCAAGATCGTGGATCGCATCCCAGTAGGCGCACGCGTTTATGTCACAATCGACATCGATGCGTTTTGTCCGTCAATTGCCCCTGGCACTGGCACCCCTAGTCATGGTGGTTTTTTGTATTACGAAGTCTTGGAAATCCTTCAAAGCCTTAGCAAAACACACAAAATCATCGGGCTTGACCTTGTCGAAGTTGCCCCAGACTACGATCCAACAGGGTCTACATCAATCTTGGCCGCGCAATTGCTTTTGAACACGCTGGGCTTCATATTTCATAACGGAACAATATAAATGACCGACTGGCTTATTCTCATCATCGCAGCCTTTGGCGCAGGTGTTTTAAACACGATCGCTGGGGGTGGAACGTTTTTGACCTTTCCGGCGCTGGTATTCGTAGGCTTGCCACCGGTTGTCGCAAACGCCACCTCTGCTATTGCTGTGCTTCCGGGTTACCTTTCTGGCGCTTTGGGCTTTTCCAAAGAACTGCGGGCGTTTGATCGCCCCTTGTTGATACGTCTCACCGTCTACACTCTTGTCGGTGGGCTGATTGGTGCGGGGCTTTTGCTGGTGTCCTCAAACAAAGCCTTCGCCTCACTTGTGCCCTATCTCTTGTTGGGGGCGACGCTCATTTTCCTATTCTCGGACAGATTGCGCAGCTTCGCGGCAAACCACGCCCGCAGCATTACACCCTACGGAGCAATCGGACTGATCCTAGTGTGCATTTATGGTGGCTATTTTAATGGTGGCTTGGGAATTGTCCTGCTCGCTCTCTTTGCACTTTGGGGCATGCAAGACATGCATCAAATGAATGGCCTCAAGAACGGGCTGTCCTTTGCACTGTCTTTGATATCTGTTGCTGCATTCGCATTTGGCGGGCTTATTGCTTGGCCCCAAGCCTTGGTGATGATGCTATCCGCAACAGCAGGAGGATACGCAGGCGCCCCGCTCGCACGCGCCATTCCAAAAACAGCGCTTAAATGGTTGGTGGCCCTCGTTGGCTTGGGTATGAGCCTGGTTTTCTTTTTGCGCTAAATACTCAATCCCACAGATAAAAATGCCGCCAACAGATCATAATTGGACGAAAGCGGCCTTTTTGTTTCAACGGATCGCTCTATGATCCCCACAAGATTCAGATTCAAGGACACACCCAATGATCAAAGACCCGCTCGTCGTCTTTACGCCTTCTGGCAAACGTGGCCACTTTCCGGTGGGAACGCCCGTTCTCACAGCAGCGCGCCAACTAGGTGTTGATCTTGACTCTGTGTGCGGTGGACGCGGTATTTGTTCAAAATGTCAGATCACACCGTCATATGGTGAATTCTCTAAGCATGGCGTTCACGTAGAAGATAACGCACTGTCCGAATGGAATTCAGTAGAACAACGCTACCAAGACAAGCGCGGCCTGAAATCTGGACGCCGATTGGGATGCCAAGCCACGGTCCAAGGCGATGTGGTTATCGACGTTCCACCAGAAAGCCAAGTCCACAAACAAGTCGTGCGCAAAGCTGCGAGCGCGCGTGCTATCATGATGGATCCTGCAACCAAACTTTTTTATGTGCATGTCGATGAACCCAATATGCACGAACCCACTGGGGATTTTGAACGCTTAGAACGCGCCCTCAAAGAACAGTGGAATATCGACGAAATCCAATGCGATTTGGCAGTGTTGTCTAAATTACAAACCGTCCTGCGCAAGGGCAAATGGCAAATCACAGTTGCATTGTTCAAAGATCACACAACAAAAACGCCTCGGGTGATTGATGTTTTCTCTGGTTTGCATGAACAAGGGATCTTTGGCCTCGCCATTGATTTGGGATCCACCACTGTGGCCGCGCATTTGACAAACCTTGAAACCGGCGAAGTTGTGGCCAGCTCAGGCATAATGAACCCACAGATCCGCTTTGGCGAAGACCTAATGAGCCGCGTTTCATATGCCATGATGAACCCCGGCGGGGATCGTGAAATGACCTCCGCAGTGCGCGACGCGATCAATACGTTGATTGCCGAAATCGCCCAAGAGGCAGGTATCGCCACGCACCTTATTATGGAAGTGGTGTTTGTGTGTAATCCGGTCATGCATCATCTTTTGCTTGGCATTGACCCTGTTGAATTGGGTCAAGCACCCTTTGCTTTGGCGACCTCGGATTCCCTATCCCTCTTTGCAAAAGAGCTTGATCTAAGCGCGATGAACCCTTCTGCGCAATGTTATATTCTACCATGTATTGCAGGTCACGTTGGCGCGGATGCCGCCGCTGTTGCGTTGTCCGAAGAGCCTGGAAATTCAGAAGACTTGGTCCTAATTGTTGATGTTGGCACGAATGCTGAATTGCTTTTGGGCAATCAAACACGGGTTTTGGCCTGTTCATCGCCAACTGGACCCGCCTTTGAAGGCGCACAAATCAGCTCGGGCCAACGCGCCGCCCCCGGTGCAATTGAAAAGCTGGAAATTGATCCGATCACCAAAGACCCGCGCTTCCGTGTTATTGGATGCGAAAAATGGTCCGACGAAGACGGCTTTTGGGAAGAAACCAGCGCCTCTGGAATTACCGGTATCTGCGGAAGTGGCATTATCGAAGCTGTGGCCGAACTTCGCCTTGCAGGTTTGATGGATGAAAACGGTTTGATTGGATCAGCCGAAGCCGCTGGAACCGAACGATTGATCCCAGAGGGGCGCACACATTCGTATGTGGTTCACGATGGCACCGCAGAAGGCGGACCAAAAATCACTGTAACCCAAGGCGACATCCGCGCCATTCAACTTGCAAAATCCGCGCTATACGCAGGCGCACGCTTGTTGATGGATGAGATGGACGTTGACGTTGTCGATCGCGTTGTCTTGGCAGGCGCCTTTGGCGCGCATATTTCAAGCAAACACGCGATGGTCTTGGGAATGATCCCTGATGTTCCCTTGGACAAAGTACAATCTGCCGGCAATGCAGCAGGCACTGGTGCGCGTATCGCACTTTGCAATGTTGGCGCCCGCCAAGAGATCGAAACAATGGTGCGTCAAATTACCAAAGTTGAAACAGCGATTGAGCCGAAATTCCAAGAACACTTTGTCGCCGCCAATGCGATCCCCCATAAAACGGATCCATTCCCCGAACTTAATAAAATTGTCACCCTTCCAAATGTCAACTTTAACGCTGGATCGGGTGGTGCATCAAACGACGGTGGCCGTCGCCGCCGCCGCCGTTGATACCATCTTGACGCGGTCTGGGATTGGGCCTAACTGACAGACATTGAAGCGCGGGTATGGTGAAATGGTATCATGCGAGCTTCCCAAGCTTAAGGCGCGGGTTCGATTCCCGCTACCCGCTCCAATA
>JAHEJA010000033.1 GCA_024639125.1 Paracoccaceae bacterium | reverse complement strand
TCAAGGGGATTGGAACGTTGATCTAAATAATGTGGACCCTGGGGTCTATACGCTTCGGATCGACGAAGTGGATGATGCCAGCCAAGTGATATCGCGCATCGAAATGCCGTTCAAACGCGAAGATCGTGAAAAACTGAAGGATCAGGTTGCCTTGGATGCGAACACGCCAATCAAAAATGTCACCGTTCAACCCGGTTCGACGCTTTGGGCGATTGCACGTGATCGATATGGCGAGGGCATTCTATATGTCAGCGTGTTCAATGCAAACCGTGATAAAATTCGTGACCCTGATTTGATATACCCCGGTCAAATTTTCGATTTGCCTGAAACAATCACAGAATAAACGCGATATTATGAATTAAATACGTCCTGCCTCTGGAGTAGAGCGGCAGGACGTCTTATTTGACGTAAAACACCCAAAGGATTTTTTATGCGCCCGACCCATCATTCTTCGCCTTCTGATCAAACACCATCCGAAGGATCAGGTTGGCGCACCATAATGCGGGTCGCGCCATATTTGTGGCCCAAAGATCCGTCTAAGGCTTGGGTGAAATATCGGGTTGTGCTGGCTTTGGTGGCGCTTGTTGTGGCAAAACTTATCGCCGTGACCACGCCATTCATCTATAAAGCGGTTGTTGACCATCTGTCTGGCGAAGGGGTTCCGAACCTTGTTTTGGGGGCTGTTGGGTTAACCGTTGCATATGGCGTGTCCCGCATGTTGACTGTGGGCTTGCAACAGCTACGGGATGCAGTGTTTGCAAAAGTCGGGCAGGGCGCTTTGCGGGCTCTCGCATTAGAGACGTTCCGCCACATTCACCGCCTGTCCATGCGATATCATATCACGCGAAAAACCGGTGGACTAAGCCGCATTATTGAACGTGGTGTCAAAGGTGTGGACTTCTTGCTGCGCTTTTTGCTGTTTTCAATCGGGCCATTGGCCTTGGAATTGGTTCTAACCGCGGGCATTCTATATTTTGCCTTTGATGTGTCGTACTTGATTGTCGTTGTTGTGACGATCACGATTTATGTTTGGTTTACCTTTAAGGTCACAGAATGGCGCGTAAAATTACGCCGTCAAATGAATGACCAAGACACGGACGCCAATCAAAAGGCGATCGATAGCTTGTTGAACTTTGAAACAGTTCGCTATTTCGGTGCCGAAGACCGCGAAGCGCGTCGTTATGATGGTGCAATGGCCAAATACGAAGATGCCGCACTTCGTACGACATATTCTTTGTCGTTCCTGAATTTTGGACAATCGTTTCTGATCACAACGGGTTTGATCATTGTGATGGTCTTTGCGGCAATCGGCGTTGAACAGGGTAAATTGACCGTTGGTGATTTCGTTATGGTGAATGCCTATATGATCCAAATCACCATGCCGTTGAACTTTTTGGGCACTGTCTATCGTGAAATACGTCAAAGCCTTGTTGATATGGGGGAAATGTTTGATCTTTTGGAACAGCCTTCGGAAATCACGACCAAAGCAGATGCGAAAGATTTGAAAATTACAGGGGGCACCATTCGGTTGGACGCTGTGAATTTCGGTTATGATCCGGACCGCGAAATCCTCAAGAATGTCTCAATCGAGGTGCCGGCTGGAAAAACAGTTGCTATTGTAGGGTCGTCTGGATCCGGAAAATCAACCATTGGCCGTTTGTTATTTCGCTTTTATGATGTCACGGGCGGTTCGCTTAGCATTGATGGTCAAGACGTGCGAGACGTGACGCTGACAAGTCTTCAGAATGCGATCGGCGTCGTGCCTCAGGACACTGTGCTGTTTAACGATACGATCTATTATAATATCGCATATGGCAAAGAAGGCGCAACGCGCGAGGACATCGAACAGGCCGCGCGGGATGCGCAAATTCATGACTTTATCGTTTCCTTGCCCGAAGGCTATGACACTAAGGTTGGGGAACGCGGCCTAAAGCTATCGGGCGGAGAAAAGCAACGTGTTGGCATCGCGCGCACTTTGTTGAAAAACCCGCCTATTTTGCTTTTGGATGAGGCAACAAGCGCGCTTGATACGGAAACTGAACATGACATCCAAGACGCGCTGAACCGTGCCGCAGAAGGGCGTACAGTGATCACGATCGCTCACCGTTTATCAACTGTGGCCGAAGCGGATCAGATCATAGTGCTGGAAAAAGGCGTTGTCGTTGAACGTGGTGTGCACCAAGCTTTGCTCAGCAAGGGCGGTCGCTACAACGAACTTTGGTCAATGCAGCAGGCATCAAAAGAGCGTGCTGCATCGTAGGTTAAATCTTGCGGATATTGCCGCTGGCGGTCACTTGGCGTTCGTTTACGGTGTAAATGCTGACGATCCGACAGTGTTGTTCATCAAACGATGCTCCCACTGTGAGACGGTCACCGATTTTCAGATGCTCGAACAGGGGCGCAAATTCGCGCCGCTCTAGCACAAAATCGGGGAGCGTCTCATCTTCGGACCGCCCAAGTGCAATGCCACTTTTAGTGTCTAGTCCAGTAAGCCTGATGTCCATTTATTAGGTTCCATTTTCAAACGGTTTCAATAACGGGTGACGCTGGTGTATTCCAAGCATTAGAATATCTTGAGGTGGGCTTGGTTTTTATAGGTTCGATCATTCGATCTATAAGTACACAAGCTTATGATAGTCTAATTTCTTACCTTGATCATTTACAATTCTCGCTACCCTTTTTACAGAGATGGCAACCAACTGTTACATACTTAGATTACTCTGCGTCATTCCTGAACGTAAGGTGGTAAGCGGTATAAATCTATTACCCAATTGGGGGGTGGAAACTGTTTTAAAAACAGTTTCACTGCAAATGGATAATGTCGGCATCCTTTTGGTTTTATAAAACAAAAACCCCCTTATCTTAGCATCCTAAAATAAGGGGGTTTTTCGTTATTCAGCTGCTTTTATAGCTGTAATTTCAGATTTGTCCTGCAAGGTTGCAAACCCTAAATCATCCCATAAAATTTCGGGATGTTTGATTTTCTTGGCTTCTTTGGCCAAAATCCAATCTCTGGCTAGTTTGGCTTGTTTGCTCAAGAACGTGCGCGCCAGTAATTTGAGCAGCGCCAACATATAGGTCGTGAACCAAATCCGAGCCGCCAAAAGTGCTGGTGTGAACACAAGCGTCAGGACTGTTGCAATGCCAAGCCCAAAGACAACCGCTGTTGCAAGTTGCTTCCACCAAAGCGCGGTTGGGCTATCGACACTATAACCACCATTGATGAAATCCAGCGATAGACCAAACATCATAGGTGCAAGGCCCGCCATTGTTGTAATGGTGGTTAGCAGAACGGGACGTAGACGTTGTTCGGCTGTGCGCACAATTGCTTCTAGGCGCGGCATATATTGCGAAAACTCTTGGTAGGTGTCGATCAAAACAATATTGTTGTTCACGACAATTCCCGCCAAGGCCACGATGCCGGTCCCTGTCATGATGATGGAAAAGGCTTGCCCCATAACCAACATCCCGATCAAGACGCCGACCGTTGACAGCACGACAGCGATCAGAACGATAAAGGAATTATAAAAGCTGTTGAACTGAGCCAAGAGGATGATGAACATCAAGGCTAAGGCGGCGGAAAACGCGCTTGCCAAGAACGCTTGGCTTTCTGCTTGGTCTTCTTGGTCGCCAGTCCATTCCCATGACACGCCAGCGGGTAACGGGTTATCGTTTAGGTAGCTTGTCAAAAACTCAATGCGTTCATTGGCATTGATAATGATTTTCGTTTCAACCCCGTCGACCATGCGCGTTTCGGTCATATCTGGCAGGACTGCCGCCTTGATATCAAAATAGCGTTTTTGATCACGACGTTCAATTTCAGCCAGCTTTTTCACAGGTTGGCGTGTGACAAAATTGGACAAAGGAACCAAACCATCGCGTGTGCGCACTTTTAGCGTATCAAGCGTGCTCAAGAGCCGATCCTCTTCGGGAAGGCGCACGCGGATATCGACTTCTTCTTCGCTGCTATCTACGCGCATCGTATCCAACAGAATGCCACGTGTGACAAGCTGGACCATCGCGCCAACGGTTGCAACATCGGCGCCATAACGACCGGCTTTTTCAACATCCACATCAATTTGCCAGTCAATCCCGGGAAGGGGACGCGTATCTTCGATAAGATCCAATCCATAGGTGCTATCAAACTTTGTACGTAACGTGCCAACAGTTGTGAGCAACTGATCAAGATCATCGCCGAATACGCGCAAATGAACAGGTTTCGCGCTTGCTGGACCACGGGCCAATTCAAGCACTTCGATCTGAATACCGGGAAGTTGGCTGAGCGACTCTTTGAGTTCGGCGATAACCGTATTGCCGTCAAGCTCGGGGTTATTTGCACGCCGTTCCCAAGGGATTGTTTCAAGCTGAATTTGCCCAATTGTATCTTTTGGTGTCGTCGCCCCTGCGGTGTTGCTATTCAAGCCGCCTTCGCCAGCAAAGGCAAAGACACTGTCAACACCAGGGTGGGCCAAGGCAATTGCTTCTGCTTCGCGCACAAGATCGTCTTTTTCGTTCAGCGATAGGTTTCCACGGGCTTTGACATAGATGATGGCTTGTTCTGGTTCGGATTCGACAAAGAATTCAACACCTTTGTTGTTTTTGCCAAAATAGCCAAAGACAGAAACAGTAAACACACATACGGCGATGATTGTAACAATCGGCATGATTGGGTTGCCAGAAATGAATTTGACCACATGCCCGAATGGGGTTCTGCGATATCCCGATGTCACGCTATTCACGGTTTTCACGCGTGCGGCTGCGCCCATCGCAACCGAAGCTGCAAATGCAGACAGGGTAAACATGATAAACCCAGGCAGAATAGCGGCAAACCCAGCATCCCGCGACAAGCCAAATAGATAAGACGGGTTAATAAACTGCATCGCACTGATAAACAAAAGCACCATGGTAATGGGCACCAATGCTGCGCGGACCGGCCACGAGAAATTTTGCCGCAAAACAGCAGAGGCGTTTTCAAATTGGCGACTTAGACGACCAGAAACACCGCCCATAATCGGCAAATAAATCAATGCAACAACAAGCGAGGCACTTAGAACAAAGATCAAAGTGACCGGCAACATGCCCATGAATTGACCCGGGACCCCAGGCCAAAACAGCATTGGCAAAAAAGCGCAAAGCGTCGTCGCGGTCGAACTGACCACGGGCCAAAACATGCGCTTGGCGGCTTCGGTATAGGCGGTCATTGGACCGACGCCTTCTTCGATGCGTTTATCCGCGTATTCCACGACGACTATAGCACCATCCACCAACATACCCACAGCAAGGATAAGCCCGAACATAACGATGTTCGAAATCGTGATATCCATCAATCCCAATAGCACAAAGCACAACAAGAACGATGTCGGAATAGAAAACCCGACCAAGAGTGCCGCGCGTGTTCCAAGAGATGTCAAAACCACGATCATGACCAATGCAATCGCAGTCAAAACGGACCCTTCGAGCTGGCTCACCATGCTTTCAACGGTTCGGCTTTGGTCGTTTGATGTGCCAAAATTCACGGCTGATTTCAAATCATCCGGCCATTGTGCGCGCTCTTCGTCAACGACGCGGCGGACTTCTTTGGCGGTATCAATTAGGTTAAATCCACGGCGTTTCACCACCTGAAGGGCAACAGTATTTTCACCGTTAAAACGAGCCGTCCCTGTGCGATCTTCAAAGGTCAGTTTGATGTTGGCCAGATCCCCCAAGGTAATGACGCGATCTCCGTTTGTTTTTACAGGCAGCGCATAGATATCTTTGGGGTCGTTAAAGCTTGATGGAATTTTAACAGCAAACGTCCCTTGGGATGTTTCAACTTCGCCAGCGGCGATCAATTGGTTGTTGTTGCGCACCACATTGATCAATTCGCCAGCGGTCACATTATAGGCCTCTAGCTTAAGTGGATCGATTGTGACTTCGACCATTTCTTTGCGGTTGCCGGAAATTGCGGCTTCTAGAACCGCATCCATGGATTCAATCCGATCCTGTAGCCGCTCTGCAATGCGTGTCATCGTGCGTTCCGGCACATCACCGGTTAAATTCACAATGATGATGGGAAATTCGGAAAAGTTGATTTCATTGATCGAATATTTGTCAGCCCCATCAGGAAACTGCGCTTCGGCTGAATTCATGGCATCGCGAACATCTGCCATGGTTTTGGTTTTGTCCCAACCAAATTCAAATTCCAATGCAACCCCTGCATAGTTTTCCGCAGCAGTTGCCGTCATGTTTTTGATGCCATCCAAATCCGCCAATTCGGTTTCCATCGGGCGCACAAGCAAGGATTCACTGTCGATTGCTGAAATGCCGGGGAATGGCACCGAAATAAACAAAGCCGGAATTTCAATATCAGGCTCGCCTTCTTTGGGCAGCCCAGTATAGGCATATGTCCCCGCGGTGAGGGACAAAATAATCAATGCTACAATCATTCGGGCGCGGCTTGCAGCCCAGTCAATTAAGCCTGTCATTGCGACATCTCCCGATAGGTCGGATCGACCAAAATACCATCATTTACATATTCTTGACCTACAACGATCACATTCAGCTCTTCTGGCAATCCAGCAAGCCAGACGCCTTGGGCTGTGTCACGAATAAGGGTGACCTCGTGGAACAAAGCGGAATTATCCGCTTCGATGGCGCGTATCCCCAACGCACCTTGGTCATTCAGTGTCAGGGCCGATTGCGGTAGCAAATGTGCCTTGGAGCCGCGCGCCCCGATTTCGATTTCAGCGGTTTGACCGTCGCTGATTGTCAGATCCGGGTTAGGAACCGCGATTTCCACAGTAAAGGTACGGGTCAGCTGGTCCGCGGAACGTGAAATAAACGTCACTTCGCCAGTGATGTTCTGACCCGAGATCAAAGCGGCGCGGGCAGGGGCGCCCAGTTCGACGCGGGGCAATTCGCTTTCGGACACGAAGCCAACAATTTTAATCGGATCAAGTTGAATAACCGTGCCACACAAAGCACCCGGCTGCAAAAGCGAGCCTATTTCGGCGGTGTCGGATTCCAAAAGACCGGAAAACGGGGCGCGCATCACCAAACGATCGATTTCTTTGGCAGAGGCGGCAACTGCGGCTTCGGCAGATTGTATCCGCGCGCTGGTGGCTTCAAACCCTGCGCGTGCGGTTGCAACACCGGCTTCTGCGGCACGAACAGTGGCTTGTGTCGATGCGAGCCGTGTTTCGGTAGCATAGCCGTCTTTTGCCAGCTTTTCTGCTGCGGTGAAATTGATTGTGGCTTCTTCTAACCGTGACTTGGCTTCGTCCAAGCGGGCTTCTGTTTCTGGCACGCGGGCCTTGGCTTCGGCAAGTCTGGCTTGCGTGTCGGCAAGGTTCGCCATGCGTGTCCCTGCGTCCAGTTCACACATCAAATCGCCTTCGGTGACGAGTGCGCCTTTGCGAATGGGGTTTGACGTCACTTGCCCCGATGTTTCGGCACGCACATCAACGGATCGCGCGGCCTTGGTTTGTCCGCGAAGCACGACAGCTGTGTCAATTTCACGCGCCAGCGATTTTAACGCGATGACCTTGATTGGTGTTTTTTCCGTGACGTTTTCATCTTTAGCTGCAACAGGGGCCGCTTTGATTTGTGAGGGATCATCTTTGGCAGTTGCGGCTTCGACCAATGTTTCTACTGGTGCGCCATCAGACACCTGACGCAGTGCGTCACGTTCAAAGACCAGCAAATATAGACCGATGACCACAATGATGGCCGTGATGATTGACACGATACGCATGAAGTTTCTTCCTTGTTCCCCGCGATGTCCGTAATTGAAGCGCGAATTCGTCCTGTATATAGGCTTTTTACTATGAACATGCTAGATCGGATCACTATTATAATTATAGGTTCCCGCCTGTGGTCGTGGCTTTAGCCTTGGCAGCGGTGGAATGACGCGGTAAGAACCTAGGAAACTTATTTAATACTGGGGATTGCCGTGAGCGAGACAGACAGCTTTATCGAAGAAGTGACCGAAGAAGTTCGCAGAGACAAATTATTTGCCGTGATGCGTAAATATGGTTGGATCGGCGTTGTTGGTGTTCTCGCAATTGTTGGTGGGGCCACATATAACGAATTTAGCAAATCGCAAAAAACAGCACGCTCACAGGCCTTTGGTGATTCCGTGTTGAACGCAGTTGATCAATCTGATGCTGCCGCGCGGATAACGGCACTTGGCGCGATTACGGCCCCGACCAAAGATGGCACTGTTGTCGTATCCTTGCTCGAAGCGGCCGAAGCGGCGACCAAAGGCGATGTCGCCGCGTCAACGACGGTGCTTTCTAAGGTGTCAAATACGGCGGATGTGTCTGCCCAGTATCGTGATCTTGCCTTTTTCAAGCAATTGATCCGCACCGGCGAAGGTGCTTTGTCAACTGAGGAACGCCGCTTGGGGCTGGATGAATTGGCAGCACCCGGTAATCCATTGCGTTTGTTAGCAGAAGAGCAAATCGCTCTGATCGATTTGGCTGATGCCAATCCAGAAGCGGCGATATCTCGCTTGTCAGCGATCCTAGAAGACGCAGACCTTACTCAGGGGTTGCGTCAGCGCGTCACGCAATTGATGATCGCATTAGGACAAGATCCGGCGGCGGCGCAATAAGCGCGGTCGATCAAGGGGGGATGACCATTTGAAACGTTCTTGGATGACTGCTTTGGTGATAGGCTCGACATTCGTCATGTCGGCCTGTTCAAACCGTGAACCCATTTTGCCCGGTATTCGCGAAGACGCAAATGCCGTGTTCGAAGATCGGGCACAAACTGAAACAAAGTTTCAAAATGCATCCCTGAAATTTAATAGCCCCCGTCAGGTAACAAATGCATCTTGGCTTCAGGGGCATGAAAGCCAGGTAACACGGACCACTCATCCTGCATTGTCTGCGACCCTTAGTCGGGTTTGGAGCACGGACATTGGCACCGGCGACACACAGCGCACGCGGATAACAGCGGACCCTGTTGCGCATGATGGGCGCATTTACACGCTAGACAGCATGAGCATTTTGACAGCCACTTCAACCGCTGGTGCCGTGATTTGGACCAAAGACCTTACGCCATATGGTGAAACCTCTGGTGAGGCCGATGGCGGTGGGTTGGCAATTGGGAACAACACGCTGTTTGTCACGACTGGCTATGGCGAACTCTTTGCGGTGAATTTGTCCACGGGTGCGGAAATCTGGCGTCAAAGTTTGCTTGGCGCAGGAAATACACGCCCCGTTTACTATGATGGTTTGGTTTATGCCGTCAGCAATGACACCACGAGCTGGGCAATCGAAGCTGATACAGGGTTGGTTCGCTGGCAAACGGACGGACTTGGGGATAGCAACAATTTGGCGGGATCAACGGGTCCGTCGGTTAGTTCAAAATTTGTTCTGTTTGGCTTTGGGTCGGGCGATGTTCAAGCGGCCTATCGCAATGGCGGTTTGGTCATGTGGAACACATCCCTTACAGGGGGCAGTTCTGGCACAGCCGTGGGAACCGTTGACGACATCACCGGCGCACCGGTTATTGTAAATTCCAAGATCTATGCAGCAAACGGATCAGGGCGCGTTGTTGCGATCGATCTAGACAGTGGCGAACGTCTTTGGAACGCGCCTTTTGGGGCGCGCAGTCAGCTTTGGGTTACGTCGGATTCAGTCTTCTTTGTGAATGCTGATAACCAATTAATGCGGTTGAATGCGTCGAATGGCAAACCTGTTTGGGCCGTTGATCTGCCTAAATATGTGTCAAACAAACCGCGCCGTCGCAAAGAGCTTTGGACGCATCATGGGCCGATTTTGGCCGGTGGTCGTGTGTTGATTGCCTCAAATGATGGCTGGTTGCGATCCTATGATCCAATGTCAGGCGCGCTCGTTGCACAGACGGAAATTCCCGATGGCGCGACCACAAATCCTATCGTTGTGGACAAAACTTTGTATGTTGTGTCCAAAGAAGGTCAACTCCACGCTTTCCGTTAGTGCAAAACTGGTGTAAAGCGCAGAACTTAATCCGCGTTGGAGCGCAACATGAGCTTTACTCTTGCCATTGTCGGTCGGCCGAATGTTGGCAAATCGACCTTATTTAACCGCCTTGTGGGCAAAAAATTGGCCTTGGTTGATGATCAACCTGGGGTGACTCGTGATTTGCGCGAAGGGGCTGCTCGGTTGGCTGATTTGCGCTTTACGGTCATTGATACCGCAGGCCTAGAAGAAGCCACAGACGAAAGCCTTCAGGGACGTATGCGTCGTCTGACCGAGCGTGCCGTTGATATGGCGGATATCTGTCTATTTATGATCGATGCCCGTGTTGGTGTCACACCAACGGACGAAGTTTTCGCGGAAATTTTGCGCAAACGTGCAAAACACGTAATCGTTGCCGCCAACAAAGGCGAAGGCAAGGCCGCTGACGCTGGGGTGATCGAAGCGTGGAACCTGGGGCTTGGGGAACCTTTGCGGTTGTCTGCTGAGCATGGCGAAGGCATGGGCGATTTGTTGCATGTCTTGATGCCTTTGGCCGATGCATTCGAAGAGCAGGCTGTGAATGACGAGCCAATCATCGAAGTCGATATCGAACACGAAGACGAAGATGATGTCGAAACCGCCTATGTGCTTCCGACTAAAAACAAGCCGCTTCAAGTCGCGGTTGTTGGGCGTCCTAACGCCGGAAAATCCACGCTTATCAACAAGATACTTGGTGAAGAGCGTCTTTTGACTGGTCCAGAAGCCGGTATTACACGTGACGCTATTTCGCTTCAGATTGATTGGAACGATATTCCGATGCGTATCTTTGATACCGCTGGAATGCGTAAACGTGCCAAGGTTCAGGACAAAGTTGAAAAGCTATCCGTGAGCGATGGCCTACGTGCCGTAAAATTCGCCGAAGTCGTTGTTGTGCTTTTGGATGCGGCTATCCCCTTCGAGCAACAGGATTTGCGTATTGCCGATCTTGCAGAACGCGAAGGACGGGCCGTCGTTGTTGCCGTGAACAAATGGGACATCGAGGACGAAAAACAAGACAAGCTTAAGGTGTTGAAAGAATCCTTTGAACGGTTGTTGCCACAGCTGCGCGGTGCGCCACTGGTGACTGTATCTGCCAAAACTGGCAAAGGGCTTGAACGTTTGCACGATGCAATCATGCGCGCACACGAAGTTTGGAACCGTCGCATTGCCACGGCGCAATTGAACCGCTGGCTCGCCGGTATGGTCGAAGCGCATCCACCGCCCGCCCCGAATGGGCGCCGTATCAAGCTTCGGTATATGACCCAAGCCAAGACACGCCCACCGGGATTCGTTGTGATGTGTTCAAATCCGGACAAATTGGCGGAAAGCTATAGCCGTTATTTGGTGAACGGTTTGCGTTTGGATTTTGACATGCCCGGAACGCCAATTCGTCTAACGATGCGGTCTCAGGCGGATAAGAACCCGTACAAAGATAAAAAGAAAAAGGCGCCTTCTCGTTTGAAAAAGCACCTTTAACGTTTGTCATCAAGGTTGCACGCTTGCTGAAAATTGAGCGTGCAGCATTCCCTTTTTCCCTGTCGAAAGAATATGCCCCGCAACCATTGTGGCGTCTTGGCCAAAGAATGCGCCAAGGCTTTCGTCCGACGTCGTTGATCCTAACAATTCGATTGCTTGACCTTGGTTTGACGTCGTAAACACGCCGTCACTTAGCTCTGTCCCTGTTACTATCATGCCGGTCATCGTGATTTCATCAAAGCTCAGCGCAGTTGCATTGCTGCCGCTTACTTTTATCAAATCATAAAGCCGCAAATCGGCAGTCATAGCATCGCTGGTTCCACCCAAATTCAGTTGGCTCGTGCCTTTGAAATCATGCAAAACAGTTTCGGACGTAAGCTCAAACGTGCCTTGCGCGGTTCCGACATAGGTTGCCCCAATTTTTTCGGGGACATCATCGGGCGATGCCGGGGCACCGATATAGGCAATCAAGGTGGATGTGCCAGCGCTTTGAACGAAATTGGGGGTGATCAATGTGACCGTGTCGGCGGATACGTCTGTGCCGACCGGCTCTGAGTGGTCTCCGGTTGCGATATTAGTTTTCGTCGCATCAAGCGACCAGTTATGTTTGACCAAACGTTTGCTGCCCATGGGGTTCCCAGTGAAACCAACACTTTGGAAATCTGCCTTCTGAGATGTCGCGTTGTTATAATTTGCCGGTTTTGGCGTAGCGTCCACTTGTGACGGATCGCCCCCTCCGCATGCGGAGAGGGATAGAACAAGGCCGAGTAAACTAATGGGTTTAAGTATCTGATACATAGGCATTATCCAAATACAAAGTGATCGACACTTAGGTCGTCCTGAGACAAACCAACAAAGAGTATGCTTGTCCCTTCTGCACTAAACAACGCACCTTGATCTGTATCGATAATATGGTTCCACAAGGATGCAGCGTCGATATTTTCAAACCCAACGAGGTGAATGCGATCCATCCCCGAAAAATCATTGCCAAAACTGCTTGGATCAAGTGTGTTATTTTGCGCCGCCAAAATATCGACGGACGCAATCGTGTCATCCCCCGAATTTGGTCGAAACACAAAGGTGTCCGCACCAATGCCACCTGATAGGATATCGTTGCCTTGACCGCCGATGATTGTGTCGGCACCGCCCATAAAGACGGACATATCGCCGACAATAACATCATTCCCAGCCCCGCCAATCAGATGATCGTTGTTGTAGCCGCCGATCATGATATCCGCACCGGACCCACCATCAATTTTGCCCTGACCACTTAGTTTTCTAAGAAGATCATCGCCATTTCCACCGATAATCGTATCGCTGCCATTTCCGGCACTAATACTATCGTTGCCATTGCCGCCTTCGATTAAATCATCGCCGTCAGAGGCATAAATCTGATCGTTGCCGTCACCGCCAAATAGCATATCATCGCCAGAGTTCCCAAAGATCAGGTCATCCCCACCACGCGCATACACAGTATCGTTGCCTTCGAATGCAAAGATGTGATCTTCGATGTCGGTGCCTTGGATATTGTCCGAATGTTCGCTGCCAATGATTTCATTATATGCAGGGATCTGGATTGGATCAGGCAAAAGCACAGTGGCGGCTTTGTCCTTGGTTTCAGGGGCCGCATCACTGGTATCTGTGATCTCTGAACCAGCCAAATCATCTTGCGTTTCTTCAATAGGCGTCTGTGTTTTGGCCGGCTTTGTTTCTACTACGGTTTCGTCAACAGCAGAGATATCGGTCGTTAAATCCATTGGTATGACCGTCGTCGTTTCCCCGCCATCTGGTCCATAGGTCCCGGTGGTGATCCCAACAGATCCAACGATATTTTGCGTTGTATCATCTTCTCCGGTATCTTGCGCGTCGATTTCAGTCTCGGTTTCATCCGTGGTCACAACGCTGTCTAGCGTGGTGGTTGGATTGATCGCCGGAGGTTCGAATTTACCACTGGGTGTTTCAGAAAGTTTGCTTTGTAGCTCATCCAGAGTGCCGTCGAAGGGGACTTGGGTGGTGTTTCCCATGTCACCCAATGTCATCGGGGCAATAGAGTTGCCATAGGTGACCTCATGTGCGCCACTATAAAGCAACAATAAGAAATCTGTCGCCTCTTGCTCGGATACGATATCACCAGCCATCATCGGAGCGCCGTTCAGGGCAAAGAGATTTAATTCATAATTCGCATCAATGATGATCAGCAGTTCAGACACACTGCCATCCGGCAGCGAAATTTGAACAGTATCAAAATAGAAACAATCCTCTGGAACGAATGTTGTTCCATTGATACCAATCCATGCCAAATTCCCGCCAAAAGCGTTAATATTTGCAATATTTTGCTCTGACGTTACCTCAATTTGGGCATCATCAGACCGCCAAAATTGCAAATAGCTATTGGAAAAGGAACCATTATTGCTTCCGATTCCGCGTAATACCGTCAAATGTGTTCCCTCAGATGAAATGTCCTGAAGGTTATTTGCTTGTGATGAATTAACAGAATACTCGTTATAGGTAACATTGCCAAACTCTCGGTCCATGTTCATATCCTATAGGTTTAGCCCCCATAGAGGACCCTAGTTCCCAAGAGTGTTTAAAAGTTAACGCAAATTTGACGAAAATTTGTTCATCAAGCCTATTTCGGTTTGATTTGATAAAAGGTTAATTTTCTGTTAAGATAACACTATTAATTTAAGTTTTTTTGACCATTATTTTTGAGGTGCCGTATGGCTATGCGTGATATTACACGCCAGTACACAACGCCCTGTGATCGTTTGGCATGGGTGCATTTAATCCCAACTTTGGCGGCTTATTGTGCGTCAATGGCTTTGGCTTTGATGTCGTTAAAGTTCGGGCTAGGGGCGATCTGGCTTACTATATTTTTTACATTTTGGGCGGCTGCTTTTGGTGTTCGGCTTTATATGATCCAACATGATTGCATGCATAGGACGTTTTTCAAAAGCCGCCGCTTAAACGATATTGTGGGCACCGTGATTTCACCTGTGACAATGACACCGTATCAAGCGACACGGTTTAATCACAACCTTCACCATGCGCATGTTAGCGACTTGGATCGCAGAGACGCATTCGAAATTTATGTGATGACAGCTTCCGAATATGCCCAAGCGTCGCGTTTACGGCGTATGGGGTATCGACTCTATCGCAGCCCTATCGTGATGTCGATTTTGGGCCCGTTTATCCTTTATCTGATCCTGCGACGCTTTCCAAAGTATGCCTTTAAAACAGGTGTTTGGGATGTGATCTTACATGATATTGCAATCATCCTCTATGGGGCTGTGTTATATCGCGTCTTTGGAATGAGGGGCGTTTGCGTTATGATCGGCTCGATCTATTTGGCCACATTATTTGGCGCGCTCATTCCCTATATCGTCCATAATTTTGAAGATATTCACTGGGGGCGCAAACCTGACCTTGATTTCAAAACAGCAGCCCTCCAAGGATCTGCTGTGTTGGATTTCGGGTGGTTTTTTGACGTTATGACGTTGAATATCGGGTATCATGACTTGCATCATTTGAATGCGAATATCCCGGGATACTATCTAAAGACATGTCACAAGAAATGTGAAAGTTATCTAAATTCGCATCGCATTCCCTTGGGTCAGGGGATCGCTTGTTTGCAATGGAAACTATATGATGAGGAAAACGGAAAAATGATCCGTTTCCCTCCGTTTTGGGCTGATTTAAACCAAAATACCCTCAGAACTTAGGCGGGTTTTACCGCCCAAATACCGATGCAATACCGACGGAAGATCAACTGACCCATCTGCCTGTTGACCGTTCTCAAGAACCGCGATCAAACACCGCCCAACGGCCAAGCCAGACCCATTGAGCGTATGCACAAACTGGGGTTTACCCCCATCCACAGGCTTAAAGCGGGCATTCATGCGACGGCCTTGGAAGTCACCGCACACAGAGACGGATGAAATCTCACGATAGGTTCCTTGACCAGGCAACCATACCTCAAGATCATGCGTTTTGATCGCGCCAAATCCCATGTCACCTGTACACAATACAACCACGCGATAGGGCAATTCCAGCTTTTCCAATATCGCTTTGGCACAATCGGTCATGCGCTCATGTTCTGCCATCGATTGATCCGGATGCGTAATTGACACCATCTCGACTTTTTCAAACTGGTGCTGACGCAACATTCCAGCGGTGTCTTTGCCGGCTGAACCGGCCTCCGAGCGGAAACACAAGGTGTGCGACGTCATGCGAATAGGCAATTGTGCTTCGTCCAAAAGATCGCCATTTACGGTGTTGGTTAGCGTTACTTCTGACGTCGGGATCAACCACCATCCATTTGTGGTCTGATAGCTGTCTTCTGCGAATTTCGGCAATTGGTTGGTGCCATACATGGCTTCGTCGCGCACCAAAACAGGGGTAATCGTTTCGGTTAACCCATGTTCATCCACATGCGTGTCAATCATGAATTGCGCCAATGCACGATGAACGCGTGCCACCGCACCACGTAGCAAAACAAAGCGTGATCCAGACAGCTTCGCGGCAGTTTCAAAATCCATGCCCGGCTTTACGCCCGCGATGTCAAAATGCTCTTTTGCACCTTCAATGTTGCGCGGGGCGCCCCAGCGATGAATTTCCACATTGTCGTTTTCGTCTGCGCCATCGGGAATACCGTCATGAGGTAGGTTTGGCATGCTCATCAAGGCCGTGTTCAACGCCGCATCCAAGTCCTTTGCCTTGGCGTTCATCTCTGCAACTTCTGCTTTTTTTTCTGCCACCAACGCGCGCAGACGTTCGAATTCTGCATCATCGCCACGACCTTTGGCGGCACCAACCTCTTTGCTGGCTCTATTTTGCTCAGCCTGTGCTGTTTCAGCCGCTAAAATTGCCGCGCGACGTTCTTCGTCTATTGTCAATAGCTCCGAGGACGCATCCGACACCCCGCGGCGCGCCATGGCCGCATCAAAAGCAGAGGGGTTTTCACGAATGGCACGAATATCATGCATGGTTTACGTCCTTTTAAATGAATCTTACCCGCGCCTTATGCATGATATTTTTGCCAAGCGGTAGAGGGGTCTACAATTTGGGGTTCACCATTTGTCTTTCTTTTTGCCCAAAATACTCAAAAAATACCAAGGTTTCCATCAAGCAAGGGCTTCGATCATGTGATCCACTGGTTTTTATATGAATCTCTGGCTTCACGCCTTGCAAAGGTCTGGACCAAAGCATAGGTTCTGCCCGAACTCTTATTAACCAAAAGGATAACGTCTCCATGGGTGGCATTCAACAATTCGTCCCGTTGATTTTGATTTTCGGGATCATGTATTTTCTGCTGATCCGTCCGCAGCAAAAGAAAATGAAAGAGCATCAAAACATGGTGTCCAGTTTGCGTCGCGGGGATCAAGTCGTCACCCAAGGCGGCCTGATTGGTAAAGTCGTCAAGGTCAAAGAAAACAACGAAATCGAAGTTGAACTGTCCGAAGGCGTCAAAGTCCGCGTTGTCCAATCTACTATCGCTCAGGTTTTGTCCAAAACTGAACCTGCAAAAGACGCCTAAAGACCAAAGGGGCCCCTGAATGTTATATATCGATCTATGGAAGAGGATCGTGATCTGGGGGCTCTGTGCCCTTGGTCTATTGTTGGCGTTGCCTAACGGATTTTACAATCGCGTTGAGCAATATAACGATGCGACAGCTGCCATTGAAATGGGGGCTGACACACCTGAACTTACGACGGCGGCCGGTTTGTGGCCGTCGTTTTTGCCATCTAATCTTGTCAATCTAGGTCTTGATCTGCGCGGTGGTGCGCATCTTTTGGCTGAAGTCAAAGTCGAAGATGTCTATGCTGCTCGGATGAAATCCCTTTGGCCCGAAGTGCGCGATGCTTTGCGCCCAGAGCGTGCAACAGTCGGTACAATCCGGCTTCAACCGTCTCCGCCAGATCAGCTTCATGTTAAAATTTCGGAACTATCTGGAATGGATCGCGCCCTCGAGGTCGTACGCGATTTATCGCAACCTGTCGTCAGCCTCTCTGGTGCCGGTGCGCGCGATATTGAGGTCACTGCTCAGGATGGTGTCCTTGTGATCACCTTGTCTGAACCGGAAAAACTGGCAACGGACGAGCGGACATTACAACAAGCGTTGGAAATTATACGTCGCCGTATCGACGAAGTTGGCACACGTGAACCAACAATCCAACGCCAAGGACAAAAACGTGTCCTTATTCAAGTTCCCGGAATTGGCTCTGCTGCTGAGCTCAAGGAACTTATTGGCACAACTGCGCAATTGACATTCCAGCCGGTTCTAGGGCGTGGATCAAATCCTGATGCTAACCCCGGTATCGGCAATATCATTGTGCCGTCTTTGGATGAAGAGGGGCTTTATTACACGCTCGAAGCTGCCCCAGTGGTAACAGGAGAAGAGCTTGTTGATGCCCAGCCTAGTTTTGATCAAAACGGTCGCCCTGCGGTTAATTTTCGCTTTAATCCAACTGGAGCGCGCAAATTTGGAAACTATACAGCCGAAAATATTGGCAGCCCCTTTGCGATTGTTCTAGACAACGAAGTGATCAGCGCCCCAGTTATTCAAAGTCATATTCCTGGTGGGTCTGGTATCATTACAGGTAACTTTAACGTTGAAGAAAGTACCAAATTAGCGGTTCTTTTGCGTGCTGGTGCCTTGCCTGCGGGCTTGGACTTCCTAGAAGAGCGCACCATTGGGCCAGAGCTTGGGGCCGATAGCATCCAAGCCGGCAAAATAGCCTGTATCGTTGCCTTTATCGCTGTTCTTGGCTTTATGTTTGCCAGCTATGGATTGTTCGGAATTTTTGCCAATATTGCTCTGTTGATCAACGTGGCATTGATCTTTGGTCTGCTGAGCTTGATTGGCGCCACTCTGACGCTGCCTGGTATTGCAGGTATTGTTTTGACAATTGGTATGGCGGTGGATGCCAACGTGTTGATTTTTGAACGTATTCGCGAAGAAATCAAAGCGGGGCGCGGTCCTGCGCGTTCGATCGAGCTGGGCTATGAAAAAGCGCTGAGTGCGATTATTGATGCCAATATCACGACATTCATAACGGCTGTCATTTTGTTTATGATTGGATCTGGACCCGTTCGCGGCTTTTCCATCACGCTTGGACTTGGGTTGATTACCTCGGTCTTTACGGCAATTTTTGTAACCCGCTTATTGGTTGTGATTTGGTTTGAACGCCGCCGACCCAAAACATTGGAGGTGTAAGACATGCGCCTAAGACTTGTTCCTCAGGAAACCAATTGGGATTTTTTTAGTCGCGCGAAATTGTGGCTTGGTATTTCCATCGCTGCAATTTTCATGGCTATATTTTCGTACTTTTGGCATGGCTTGAACTATGGCATCGACTTTCGGGGGGGCACAACCATCCGAACCGAGTCAGCCCAGCCAGTGGATGTCGCAGAGTACCGTGATGCGCTTGCTCCCTTGCAGCTTGGTGATGTGTCTATTTCACAAGTGTTCGATCCAACCTTTGCGGCGGATCAAAATGTGGCGATGATCAGGATTCAATCCCAAGACGGAGAAGAAGCCGCGACCGCAGAAATGACACGAAGCGCTCTAGAGGCGTTGCAAGCTGTCGTTCCTGATATCAAATTTGTCTCAGTCGAAAGCGTCGGACCCAAGGTTTCAGGCGAATTGATCCAAACAGCGATATTTGC
>JAHEJA010000014.1:85287-88211 GCA_024639125.1 Paracoccaceae bacterium | reverse complement strand
GCAATACGGTCAAGCTTGGCATCATGGACGAAGAACGTCGTACCTCGGCCAACCTAAAAGAATGCATCCGCGCAGCTAAATCACGCGTTGCCTTTATCAATACGGGCTTCTTGGACCGGACGGGTGATGAAATTCACACCAGCATGGAAGCCGGTGCTTTCTTGCGCAAAGGTGAAATGAAATCAACGCCTTGGATCATGTCCTACGAAGATCGCAATGTTGATATTGGCCTTGCATGTGGGTTACAGGGCAAGGCGCAAATCGGCAAAGGTATGTGGGCGATGCCAGATAGAATGGCCGACATGCTGGACGCAAAAATTGGGCACCCGAAATCTGGCGCAAACTGTGCATGGGTGCCTTCTCCGACGGCGGCGACACTGCATGCAACGCATTACCATCAAGTGGATGTGATTGCCCGCCAAGCCGACCTAAAAGCAGGCGGCGCGCGCGGCACTTTGACGGATTTGCTGACTGTGCCTGTGATGGCAGGTCAGAATCTATCGGACGCAGAAATAGGCGAAGAAATCGAAAACAACGCCCAAGGTATTTTGGGCTATGTTGTGCGTTGGGTTGACCAAGGTGTTGGGTGTTCAAAAGTACCGGATATCCACGATGTTGGCCTTATGGAAGATCGCGCAACGTGTCGGATTTCATCCCAAGCCTTGGCAAATTGGCTGCATCACGGTGTGGTCAGCGAAGATCAGGTTATGGATGCGATGAAAAAAATGGCAACCGTTGTGGATCGTCAAAACGCAAACGATCCGGCGTATATGGCAATGGCGCCTAGCTTTGATGGTATTGCCTTTCAAGCGGCCTGTGATTTGGTTTTCAAGGGACGCATTCAACCATCAGGGTATACAGAACCGGTCTTGCATGCGCGTCGATTAGAGCTAAAGTCGGCCTGATAAAATCCAATTTACTCTAGGAGCCCCCCTCATGGCTGTAATTACAATTTCAAAGGCACGGAGCATCATCAAAAAGGTGATGTCATACGGAAAAGACAAAGACATGAAGCCGCTTTCAGTGATTGTTCTGGATGCGGGGGGCAATGTCATTGCTTTTGAACGGTCTGATGGCGCATCACCGGGCCGTTTTGCCATTGCTCACGGCAAGGCTTATGGGGCGGTTATGCTTGGCATGTCTGGCACCGCGCAAATGCAACGCGCAGAAGCGCAGGCGTATTTTATGGCGGCCGTGAACGGCGTTTTCGGAGGCCAAGTGGTTCCTGTCCCTGGGGGTGTTTTGGTCAAAGACAAAAACAACGACGTCATCGGAGCCGTAGGTGTAACGGGGGATACATCTGATAATGACGCACTTGCCGCTGTCGCTGGAATCGAAGATTGCGGTTTAACAGCCGATGCCTAAATAGCCTTGGGTATTTGTAAAAGAATTCCTGACTAAAGTAATAAGGCTGGATGCGCGCGGCGAATTGGGCTAGACCTTGCCGCGCGACATATGCTTAGTATGCACCAGCAACATCAAGGTCTAACATGCGCCCCATTATTGGCATCATCGGTAATTCGCAGCTTATCAATGACACCTACCAAACACATGCTGCGGGCAAAATGAATTCGACCGCCGTCGCACAGGTGTGTGGGTGCATGCCGATTATCATTCCGACGGATCCGTCTCTTGTGTCTGTTTCTGAACTTTTAGAGATGTGCGATGGCTTCTTGCTTACTGGCGGGCGTCCGAATGTGCATCCGCGTCACTATGGTCACGAAGAAACGCCAGCACACGGCGAATTTGATGCGGAACGTGATGCGATTACGTTGCCCTTGGTTCAAGCCTGTGTGGAACGCGGGCAGCCCGTGTTTGGGATTTGTCGTGGCTTTCAAGAGGTGGCTGTTGCCTTTGGCAGCACGCTGCATCCCGAAATTCGTGATCTTCCGGGACGACAAAACCACCGCATGCCGCCCGATGGCACGATCGAGGAAAAATTTGCCCTTCGCCACGAAGTGACCCTGACCCAAGATGGCCCTTTTGCCAAGCTTTTGGGCGCAACCTCAGTCATGACCAATACCCTTCACGGACAGGGTATCATGGATGCCGGCGACCGCGTTGTTATTGACGGATATGCCCCTGATGGTACGCCAGAAGCAATTTACATCAAGGATGCCATTGGATTTACCTATTCTGTGCAATGGCATCCAGAATATAACGCTGACCAAGACCCGGTTTCGCGCCCATTGTTTGCCGCGTTTGGTGATGCGGCGCGGTCTTGGAACCTATCAAAGCATGCCCCAAAAATTGCAAAACCGGCTTAGGTTTTAAAAAACTGGCGGATTGCATAAGGGAAATTACAAAACGGTTCGAACCTGCCATAAATCAGGGAAAATCACGACGTCCAGCATTTTGCGCAAATAGCCGACCCCATTTGTGCCTCCGGTGCCTGTTTTTAATCCAATAATCCGTTCCACAGTTGTTACATGGTTAAACCGCCACCGGCGTAGATAATCCTCTAAATCTACCAATTTTTCGGCCAATTGATACAAGGTCCAGTGTTTTTCGGGATTTTCATAAACCTGTTTCCATTTTTGAATGGCATCACTGTGTTCGGGAATGGCATCATTTAGTAAACCCAACACAATATCATATAGGCTGGGCTGATCTAATTCTGCCTGCAGCAGTGCATAGGTTTCGGGATCGTGTTGATGCGGTTTCATCATGTTTTCATTTCTATTGCCTAACATGAATTCGATCTGGCGATATTGATAGGATTGAAACCCCGACGATTTCCCGAGCGAGGCGCGAAATTGCGTATATTCACTGGGCGTCATGGTGCGCAAAACATCCCACGCATTGTTCAATTGTTCAAAAATCCGCGCCACGCGGGTCAGCATTTTAAACGCAGGTTCAAAATTCCGATTGACCAACATTGGCCGTGCTACCGTCAATTCATGACAAATAAGGCGCAGCCACAA
>JAHEJA010000014.1:70805-85187 GCA_024639125.1 Paracoccaceae bacterium | reverse complement strand
TGTTCAATTGTTCAAAAATCCGCGCCACGCGGGTCAGCATTTTAAACGCAGGTTCAAAATTCCGATTGACCAACATTGGCCGTGCTACCGTCAATTCATGACAAATAAGGCGCAGCCACAATTCGGATGTTTGGTGTTGAATAATAAACAGCATTTCATCATGTGCGGTACTTTTGGGATGCTGCGCAGACAGTAAACTGTCCAATGATAAATAGGCGCTGTACGACATATCAGTATCAAATGAAGTATGCGCACCCTCTTTGGTGGGGTCATATTTTACCATATATTGTCCTTTTCAGGTAACTGCGGCGCGCATGTTGAATTCGGGTGCGCTCCACACACGATCCCGCATAATTCGTGCAACACGTTCAATCGCCAGATTGACGTCATCCATGTCAATAAAGAGCGGGGTAAACCCAAAGCGCATTATATCCGGGGCGCGAAAATCACCGATAACGCCATGAGCGATGCATGCCTGCATTGCAGCGTAGCCGTGTTCGAATCGAAACGATACCTGCGATCCACGCCGGGTTGCATCGCGCGGGCTGGCCAAAGTCAGCATGGGGCAGGCCGCCTCGATCCCTGTTATGAATTGGTTGCACAGCGCGATGGATGTTTCCCGAACATCCGCCATGTCGACCATATCCCAAACGTCGAGCGCGGCTTCTAGGCTTGCCAGTGCGATCACCGGAGGCGTCCCAACGCGCATGCGTTCGATCCCATGACCAGGCGCATAGTCTAAATCGAACGCAAAGGGCGCACGATGTCCAAGCCAACCAGAAAGGGCAGGGCGGACCAGTTCAGCATGTCGTGGAGCAACATAAATAAACGCAGGTGCGCCCGGTCCACCGTTTAGGTATTTGTACGTACAGCCCACCGCAAAATCGGCATTGGCGGCGCTTAGATCAACATCCACCGCCCCAGCAGAATGCGCCAAGTCCCAAATCGCCAAAGCCCCCATATCATGTGCTTTGGCTGTCAGCTTTGCCATGTCATGACGCCGACCAGACCGGTAATCAACTTCGGTGATTAACGTGACAGCGACGTCCTGTGTAATATGTTTCTCGACATCTTCGGGCGCCACAACGCGCAACTCATGCCCTTGATTCAAGCTATCGATTAACCCCTGCGCCATATAAAGATCAGAGGGGAAATTACCGCTATCCGATAAGATGATCTTGCGATCGGGACGCAAGTCCAAGGCACTTGCCAAAGCCTGGTACACTTTTATCGACAGCGTATCGCCCATGACCACATGGTTTTCTTCTGCGCCAATCAGTTTCGCAATGCGGTTTCCCACATGGGTCGGTTGATCCATCCAGCCGGCTTTGTTCCAGCCGGTGATCAACATGTCACCCCATTCTTGGGTCATCATCGCGCTGACTTTTTCGCGCGCGGCTTTTGGCAGGGGACCAAGGGAATTCCCATCTAAATAGATGACACCCTCAGGAAGATGAAACATCGACTTGGTTAGATTGAAATCTGTGGTCATACTTGTCCACCTGCGATTTCGATGGTTTGACCATTCACGCTGCCGGAATGCGCATCACACAGCCAGAGCGCGGATGCCGCTATTTCCTCGGCTGTGATCAGGCGCTTGTGTCGGTTGGCTTGCACCATGACATCACGCGCCGCTTCGTCGCTGATCCCTGCGCGGGTTTTGATGCTATCAACGTTTCGGGTGACAATAGGGGTGTCAACATAGCCCGGACAAATCGCATTAAAGGTGATCGGCCCGCCCATGTGTTCTTCTGCATAGGATCGGATCAAGCCGATGACCCCATGTTTGGATGCAGAATAGGCACCTGCGCCTTTTAATCCTTTGATGCCTGCAATTGACGAAATGGCAATCACGCGCCCCCAGTCCGTTTCAAGCATGGATTTCATGCTTTCTCGGATTGTCACAAATGCCCCGTCCAAGTTAGTTGCCATGATTTTGCGCCAAAAATCGAGATCGGTTTTTTGCAATGTTTTACCTTCGGCAATCCCAGCATTTGCGATACAAATCTGGATAGGTCCGTGGGTTTGAACCGCACGCGATATGACATCAATCTGTGCTGCTTCGTCGGTAACATCCATCGCCATTGCGTGAATACCATTGCCGGCAACCGCATCTAAAACCGATTGGCGACGGCCCGTGATCGTCACAACCGCACCTTGCGCTGCCAATGCACGCGCAGTGGCAAGTCCGATTCCCGTACCGCCCCCCGTGACCAAAGCGTGTTTTCCTACTAGGCTCATGGTGTTCTCCTATTTTTAGGATACAGTATCGTTATTAAACCCTGTGACAAGTAGACCGCAGAGAAGAAAATAATATTCACAATTGTGAATTTGTGTGTATGGTTGCGCCAAGGAACCTAAGGGAGAGTGTTATGTCACGTGTTTTGACAGCTGCAACCTGTGCAGCGATGATCGCAGCGCCTAGTTTTGCATCAGAAGACATTGCGGATCAATATCCGCAGTCCGAGCTATATTCCAAACCCGTCGAAGTCATTCCCCATGTGTTTTCTGCGATTGGCGCCACTGCACCGCCAACATATGAAAATTCCGGTCATAACAACAACTTGTCTTTTGTTGTCACCGACGAAGGCGTGGTCGTTATTAATGGCGGTGCCTCCGCGCGTTTGGCGGCTGCTTTGCACGATGAAATCAAGCAAATCACTGATCAGCCCGTGAAGCTTGTGATTAACGAAAATGGCCAAGGTCATGCCATGTTGGGCAATTCCTATTGGGCCGATCTTGGTGTTGATATCTTGGCTCATGTCGAAGCCATCGAAGAAGTTGACGAGAACGGCGATTTTATCTTGCAGGGCATGCAGAGGTATAACAAAGACAAAGCCGAAGGAACCCGTGTCGTAAACGCGAATATCAGCTTTGAAGATGCGTATAATTTCACACTTGGCGGCGTTGATTTCGAAGTCATGCATTTGGGGCCAGCACATGGACCCGGCGATACCCAAGTCTGGATCCCACAGTGGTCAATGATGATTGCAGGCGATATTGCGTTTCATGAACGCATGTTGCCGGTCTTTGATGATACCTGTACCAGTTGTTGGGTCGAAACCTTTGAAACGAAATTCATGCCGCTTGAACCAACCTATGTGATTCCTGGGCATGGGCATCCTACGAATTTAGCACAGGTTGTGCGCTATACGTTGGATTACCTCGTTGATATCCGTGCAAAAATTGGCGCGCATCTAGACGAAGGCGGTGATCTGGCAGATGCCTATTACATCGATCAGGACCAATGGAAGGGTCTTGATACCTTTGAGGAACTGGCGACAAAAAATGCAGGTCGCGTCTTTGCTGAAATGGAATTTGAATAATGTCATACTTAACGCGCCTGTTGGCGGCCTTTGCGGTGTCTTTGGTTGGTTCAAATACTATTGCAGATGATCTTGGGGATGAGATTATCGGCTACATGGATTTTGCAACCTATGAATCAGGGATCATTCTGCCGCAACAATTGACCCAAGATGTCTTTGATGCCGTGACTTTTGTGGATACACGCGATAGCGCCCAATTCGAAGAAGGCACGCTTCCGAATGCGATCAACATAGAATGGCGTGAAATTCCCGCCCGATTGGATGAGCTGCCCGAAAACGGTATGGTTGTTTTATTTTGCAACACAGGAAGCCTGTCTGCTCAGGCCACATTTGCCGCACGCCTTATGGGGCGCGATAATGTGTTGGTTTTGCAATCCGGTCGCAATGGCTGGCTTGTTGATGCGGCGTATAAGCCATAAATGTTGAAATGGATCGATATCCCGCCCGTGTGGTTTGCAGGCTTTCTTTTTGCGGGATGGCATATCAAAACCTATGCGTCCTTTGGCTTGGTTTTAGATAACAGTGGTGTCGATCTTTTGGCCGGTATAATGGTCGGCGCTGGGGTGATTTTGATCGGTCTTGCTGTGATGGCAATGCGACAACGCAAAACAACGATTATTCCACATAAAAATCCGGATGCCTTGGTCACGGATGGAATATTCAAACGCACGCGCAACCCGATCTATTTGGGGGATACTTTGATCCTAGCTGGTCTGTTTGTGCTATGGGGGGCAATGTTATCGCTAGCATTGGTGCCTATTTTCCTTTGGGCCATTGAAAAACGTTTCGTTTTGCCCGAAGAAGATCGCCTAAGGCGACAGTTTAAAGCCGATTTTGCGCGATATGCGCAGAAAACGCGAAGATGGGTTTGACAAAATGCCGATTTTTGATCGTGTTTAGTGGCACATATCATTAGGTACGCTATCTATTAGCGAAATAGCGGGCACAAGCCCATAACGAGAAACATTATTAGGGGGACGGAAACGTTGAAAATCGGAACACCCAAAGAAGTTTTTGAAGGCGAAGCACGTGTCGCAATGACACCCGACAGCGCTTTGCAATTGCAAAAACTGGGGCATGAGTGTTTGATCGAAGCTGGCGCAGGTGCGTTGGCAGGTTTTTCAGACGCAGCATATCAAGCAGCAGGGGTCACAGTTGTAAAAACAGCAGCGGCTCTTTGGAAAGATGCGGATATCATCGCCAAAGTGCGTCAGCCAGATACGGCAGAGCTCAAGCGTTTGAGCGCGGACAAAACACTTATTTCTTTCTTCAACCCAGCTGGGAACGACGCAGGGATGGAGGCCGCCAAGAAAAAAGGCGCGACTGTCATTGCAATGGAAATGGTGCCGCGTATTTCTCGTGCGCAAAAAATGGATGCGTTGTCGTCTATGGCAAACATCGCAGGGTATCGCGCCGTTATCGAAGCGGGCAACAACTTTGGCCGTTTCTTTACGGGTCAGGTGACCGCAGCTGGCAAAGTGCCACCTGCTAAGGTTTTGGTTGTTGGCGCGGGTGTTGCGGGTCTTGCTGCTATTGGGACATCAACGTCTTTGGGGGCCATCACATATGCATTTGATGTGCGTCCAGAAGTCGCCGAACAAGTTGAATCAATGGGGGCGGAATTCGTCTACCTGGATTTTGAAGAGCAACAACAAGACGGCGCTGCAACAGGTGGGTATGCCGCTGTTTCAAGCCCGGAATTTCGCGAAGCACAGCTTGCAAAGTTCCGCGAGTTGGCGCCACAAGTTGATATCGTCATTACAACGGCCTTGATCCCGAACCGCGAAGCCCCCAAGCTTTGGCTTGCGGATATGATTGCGGCGATGAAACCGGGTTCTGTGATTGTTGACCTTGCTGCTGAAAAAGGTGGCAATGCCGAAGGCACAGTGATGGATCAAAAAGTCGTCACTGACAACGGTGTTACAATCATCGGTTACACCGATTTCCCAAGCCGCATGGCGTCTCAGGCTTCGTCTTTGTATGCGACGAACATCCGTCACATGATGACCGATTTGACACCTGAAAAAGACGGTGTTGTGAACCACAACATGGACGACGATGTCATCCGTGGCGCAACGGTAACGC
Organism: Paracoccaceae bacterium; assembly: GCA_024639125.1. Taxonomy (GTDB): domain Bacteria; phylum Pseudomonadota; class Alphaproteobacteria; order Rhodobacterales; family Rhodobacteraceae; genus JAHEJA01. Next base: position 79,776 of record JAHEJA010000014.1, on the reverse strand, counting down.
ATGCTGGTGAAATTACATTCCCACCACCACCGCCAAAAATCAAAGCCATCGCAGCGAAATCTCAGGAAAAGCCAAAAGAGCTTACCCCAGAAGAAAAGCGCGCGGCTGAAACAGCGGCATTCAAAGCGGCTACAAAGCAACAAGTCGGGCTTATCGTTTTTGGTGCAGCGCTTTTGATGGTGGTTGGGGCCTATGCGCCAGCAAGCTTTATGCAGCACTTTATTGTGTTTGCCTTGGCGTGCTTCATCGGTTTCCAAGTAATTTGGAACGTGTCCCATTCATTGCATACGCCGCTTATGGCGGTCACGAACGCAATTTCGGGGATCGTTGTCTTGGGGGCATTGCTTCAAATCGGCTCTGGCAGCTGGTTGGTGATTTTGCTCTCTGCAATTTCCGTATTAATCGCAACGATCAACATTGTGGGTGGCTTTATGGTGACCCGTCGTATGTTGGCGATGTTCCAGAAATCTTAAGGGCGGGGAGAATAAAATGAGTATTGGAATCGTTTCCGCAGCCTACATTGCGGCTGCAATCCTCTTCATCCTGTCTTTGGGTGGTCTGAGCAATCAAGAAAGCGCAAAGCGCGCTGTGTGGTATGGCATTGCGGGCATGGGCTTGGCGATGGTTGCGACCGTTTTTGGTCCAGGGGTTGGCAACTATTTGGTCGTGCTTGTCATGATCGCAGTTGGTGCATACCTCGGTCAGATGGTCGCTGGCAAAGTTGAAATGACAGAGATGCCGCAATTGGTGGCAGCGCTGCATAGCTTTGTTGGATTGGCTGCCGTGTTCATCGGGTTCAACGCCTTTATCGAACTGGGCGCTGTGCGTGAGCTTCTGGCAAGTGCACCAAGCACGCTGCGTGGCGACGGTGTGATGATCTGGTTAAAAGACCAGGGTCTTACAGGATTTGGCGAAAAGCTTGCTTATAAAGACAACGTAGAAATCGCAATTCTCAAGGTCGAAGTCTTCTTGGGGGTCTTTATTGGTGCAATCACCTTTACTGGGTCCATTATCGCATTTGGTAAATTGGCCGGAAAAGTGGACGGCAAAGCGGTGAAATTACCCGGTGGGCATTTCTTGAACGCAGGTGCTGCGATCTTGAGCTTGATCCTATTGATCATGTTCTTGAACGGGTCTGGCATGTGGACGCTTGTTGTGATGACGCTTTTGGCGTTTTTCATCGGCTATCACTTGATCATGGGAATTGGCGGCGCGGATATGCCGGTTGTTGTTTCCATGCTCAATTCGTATTCCGGTTGGGCGGCTGCGGCGATTGGCTTTACGCTTGGGAACGATTTGTTGATCGTAACCGGTGCGTTGGTTGGTTCGTCAGGCGCGATTTTGTCTTACATCATGTGCAAAGCGATGAACCGTCATTTTGTTTCTGTGATTTTGGGGGGCTTTGGTGGCCCATCTGGTCCGCAAATGGAAGTCGAAGGCGAACAGATCGCGATCGAAGCAGATGGCGTTGCCGCCGCTTTGGATGATGCGGATAGCGTTGTTATTATCCCCGGATATGGCATGGCCGTTGCGCAAGCGCAGCAAGCGGTATCAGAGCTAACAAAGCGTCTTCGTGCCAAAGGCAAAAATGTACGCTTTGCGATCCATCCCGTTGCGGGTCGTTTGCCGGGTCACATGAACGTTTTGTTGGCAGAAGCCAAAGTGCCCTATGACATCGTTTTGGAAATGGATGAAATCAACGATGATTTCCCGGAAACAGACGTTGCCATCGTGATCGGGTCAAACGACATTGTGAACCCTGCCGCACAAGAAGATCCAAACAGCCCAATCGCGGGTATGCCGGTTCTTGAGTGTTGGAAAGCCAAACAAGTGTTCGTGTCCAAGCGTGGTCAGGGAACCGGATATTCCGGTATCGAAAACCCACTTTTCTTTAAAGAAAACACGCGGATGTTCTATGGTGATGCCAAGGAATCTTTGAACAAGTTGTTGACGTTGATCGACTGATCTACGGACAAAAACCAACTAATGTTAAGCCCAAGATCGAAAGGTCTTGGGCTTTTCACTTTTGCGCCACATTGTTACCTGATTGGGTGTCTAAACCTGACCCCAGTTAAAACGTTATCTTTGTTAAGAGTCCCGCACTTAGGAAAGATATCGATGACGCAATTACCAGACAAATTATTAGATATTGCCTCCAAGGCGCGTCTCAATGGATTCTACAAAGATTTTGAACAACACTTCGCTGTGTTTCTAGAACGTAGTGACACGTTGGTCGTGACCTTTGACAACAAGAAATCAACATCACTGTCTGGCGCGCGCTATCCTTGGGCCTATAAGTTTGTAGAAAAACTGGGGGCGTCCCATTTAGGCATTATGACCAAACGGCGCAATGATTGGTTCCGCCAGTCTGATTTGTTCGATTTCTTTGATGAACTGACGGATACAGAATTTTTTGATCAGTTTTCCAAAGTGATCTTTTATGGCAGCTCAATGGGGGGCTATGGGGCGTCGGCGTTTAGTGCTGCTGCATTCGGGTCACATGTGATCCTCTATAGTCCGCAGACAACGTTGTACAAGTCAATCACCCCTTGGGAAACGCGTTATGAAAAAGCTTACAAGCGCGGGAATTGGGATGATCCCCGTTACAGAGACGGTGCTGCGTCCTTGCGTCTGGCTAGCCGTGTGGATGTGTTTGTAGATCCGTATTTCGACGCGGATTGGAAACACGCAGATCGCATGGATCGGCGCAATACCCATTATCATTTCCTTCCGTTCCAAGGCCACCAAGTGCCTGAAATCTTGATGAGTTTGCCAGATTTCCAACCGTTTTTGCGCAATCTCTGTCTAGATGAAGAGAACAAATCCAGCTTTACAGAAGTCTATCGCGGTCGTCGCAATGTTCAGGATTACGTGCGAAATTTGGCCAGTGCCGCCGTTGAAAAAGGAAAGCCAGTGCGCGCAGATGTGATCATGGAAGCTGCCTCAAATATTCACCCGAGTTGGAATTTTCCGAAATACCGACGTATGGCGTCAAAACAAATCGAACAGGATTTGTTGCTTTCAATTTGATTTGGTATACCTTTGTATTCCCATAAAGTATTGAATTATTACGATTTTTCTTTACCTTGATGTGAAAACTGACTAGCACTGAACCATAAGGTTCAGGAGCTGTGTCAATGCCACCAATTCATGATCACCCTTTGCGCTATCGGCTCGCGAACGAATTACACGCGCGCCCGTTTCCGTTGATGTCCCTTAGCGGCACAGTGGCCTATCTTGCCTTAAAGCGGCCTGAAAACGCCGCAGGTCGGGATAGGGCAGATGATTTCCAAGAGCTCATCACGCTGTTGGATCATTTTGGTTCTCCTCATCCCCAGGCCGGCGCCAATCATTTCTTTGGCCCACTCGGGCGACATATGCTCAAGTGGGAACAGCACACAGAATTTGTCACCTATACCGTGTTTTCAAATCATTTGTCTGATGTCCCGTTTGATACGACCAATTTTGCCGTGTTCCCGGATGAATGGCTCAGCACGCTTAGTTCGGTTCGTGTGACATCAGCTATTATCCGTGTGGAAAAAGATGTCGAGCAGGATCAAATCATTGCATCATTAAAGCAATGGTTCGTCCCCGAAAGCCTTGCCGTTAGTACCGTTTTGGGCGGTGCCGCTATTGCGGCTGCGGATTTCCGGATCGACGAAGCCGGGCATCAACGCCTTGCTCTGTTTGTGGCCAAGGATACGGGCGAGCGCCGCATTGGGCGCATCGTGCAACGGCTTTGTGAAATCGAAACCTACAAGGCGATGTCGATGCTAGGATTCTCGCGGGCGCGCGATGCATCGGTGCGCATGGGCCAAATAGATGACGAATTATCACGTCTAATGGCGGCGATGACCGATGAAACCGCAGCCGCTGATGCGACATTGCATGACCTGCTGCAAGTGTCAGGCGAATTGGAACATTTATCGGCGCAATGTGCGTATCGTTTTTCGGCAACCAAAGCCTATCAAGCTATTGTTGCCCAACGTATCGAAGTGCTGCGGGAAGAACGCTTTAGTGGACGGCAGACCTTTGTTGAATTCATGATGCGTCGGTATGAACCGGCGATGCGCACGGTCGCCTCAACCGAAGATCGTCTCACCGCAATGGCAGATCGCGCAATCCGCGCCGGTGATTTGTTGCGAACTCGGGTTGATGTGGAACGCTCGGCGCAAAACCAAGCATTGTTAGAAAGCATGGACCGCCGCGCAGATATGCAACTGCGTTTGCAAGAAACCGTAGAGGGGTTGTCCGTGGTGGCAATCAGCTACTATGCCGTCTCCTTGGCAAGCTATCTGTTTTACCCCCTCGCGGAACCTTTGGGGTTAAGCAAGGGGGCAATGACGGCTGTGCTTACTCTGCCGGTTGTTGGAACAGTGTGGTTGATGATCCGTCGTATTCGTTCAAAGATGGATTAGCATCTACAAAACCATGCGTGATTTTGGCACCTAGAACCATTGCTCCAACAGCAAGAATGGCTGCAAAAGACAGGGAAGGGATGCCCGAAAGACCCGCCCCGACGCTGCACCCACCGGCCAGAACAGCCCCAATCGCCATAAACGTGCCGCCTAATACGTAGCGTCCTGTTTGGCGTGGGCTTTCAAAGCTCTGCCACGCAAAGCTTTTGAACAAAAGCGACGAAACAAGTGCACCAACTAACGTGCCGCCAATCAATCCGGTTCCAAACCCGGCTGGAATTGACGTGGACGCAACGGTCCAAAACAATGCTTCTGTTGTTGGGGACGTAAACGATAGGCTTTCCATCGCAATCGGGTCAAAGTCATCATAGAGAACATAGCCGGTTCCCACCCATGCCACTGGCACCAAAAGCCCGATTGCAGCCCCCATAATTACTGATGCTGCCCGCGCTTTAGCGCTTCGCACGACCCAGACTGCAATGGCAACCAAAGCAAAGGCGACGCCCCATGCTGGAACGATATCACCAAGGTTTTGTGCGCCAAGCGACACTGTGACTTGGCCCAAAGTCGACGGAATAAAGGCAAGCGTACCTTTCAACGTGGCATGCGCAATCACTGCAAAAACAAGCATAACTGTCGCTGCGCGCAAGTTCCCAGCCGCGCTTAGAACCGTAAGCCGGGACACGCAGCCTCGTGTCAACACCATCCCCGCCCCAAAGAAAACACCGCCAACAAGAATTGCTAAAACAGGTAGATCCGCCGCCATGTAGCGATGGTCATCAAATGAAATCAAGTCTCGTCCAATCGCAGCCTGCGTTCCCAGGGTTGCGACGGCTAATCCTGTTACCCAAACCGCCAAAGCTTGTTTTCGATCCGCACCGATAAGACTGCGTCGGAAACAAAACTGGCTGCGTTCTGCGAGGAAACCAAAAGCAACCCCTAGAGCAAGCGCAAAAAAGACTGCGATTTGCGGAGCGGTGTAATTTTCAAAGCCAAATGTTTCAAACATTAATTGTCCCTCGGTTTGGAATTTCTTCCCAATTGAGCGTGAATTTATGCAATATCAAGCTTATTAAAGGTGCCTTTTCTTTGATGGCTTGGTAAAATGTTCATGTTGGATCCATAAGCCAGAAACAATTTCCTTCCTTGCCTATCATTCCCGAAACGCTGTCGTCCTGTGGTCGTGGGTCTGACAATTTTGGACTTAACTGCTTTTACGTCATAAACGCGAATGTTTTTGACCCAAGCGCACAAATATGAAACACTTTTGAAAATTGTTTATCATTTTGGAACCTATAGCATGCCCATCAAGAATCGTTTTGCCGACCTTCATCAGGAAATCACCGAATGGCGCCGTGATCTTCATGAAAACCCTGAAATACTCTTTGATACCCATCGCACTGCAGGCGTTGTCGAACAAAAGCTGCGGGATTTTGGGTGTGATGAAATTGTGACCGGACTCGGACGGACAGGCGTTGTGGGCGTTATCAAAGGACGCGCAGATGGCTCGGGAAAAGTCATCGGTTTGCGCGCTGATATGGATGCACTGCCAATTCACGAACAAACGGGCCTTGCCTATGCGTCCAAAACTGACGGCGCAATGCACGCCTGTGGTCATGATGGGCACACTGCAATGTTGCTTGGGGCGGCAAAATATCTATGTGAAACTCGTAATTTTGACGGGACCGCTGTGGTAATCTTTCAGCCCGCCGAAGAAGGCGGCGGTGGCGGCAAAGAAATGTGTGACGATGGCATGATGGATCGCTTCGGTATCCAAGAAGTCTATGGCATGCACAACTGGCCCGGTGCTCCGACGGGGTCATTTTCAATTCGTCCGGGCGCCTTCTTTGCGGCGTCGGATGCGTTCCATATCGAAATCGAAGGAAAAGGCGGACATGCCGCAAAACCGCACGAGGCGATCGATCCCACATTGGTTGCATCTCATATGGTTTTGGCGCTGCAATCCATCGTTAGCCGCAATGCCGACCCTGTGCATCAGATGGTGGTATCTGTCACTTCATTTGAAACCTCGTCAACAGCGTTTAATGTGATCCCGCAACGTGTGCTTCTCAAGGGAACCGTGCGAACCCTTAGCCCAGAGATGCGTGACCTTGCGGAAAAACGACTTGTTGAAATCGCCGAAGGCACGGCCCAAACGTTCGGCGCAACGGCTACCGCAACCTACACTCGCAGTTATCCTGTTATGGTAAACTCTGAAGAACAAACTGAATTCGCAGCTCAAGTCGCGGCTTCAGTAAGCGGCACTTGCGAAGAAGCCCCCCTTGTCATGGGCGGCGAAGATTTCGCGTTCATGCTAGAAGAACGCCCCGGTGCCTACATCCTAGTTGGCAACGGCGATAGCGCACCTGTCCATCATCCTGAATATAACTTTAATGATGACACCATTTTGGCTGGATGTAGCTGGTGGGCTGAAATAATCGAACAAAGAATGCCCGCAGCCTAGGCTTTCTTTTTGCACAAAATACTCTCGCCAAAGGCGTTGTGGCCCCGATAGGGGCCGCAAATTTTACTTATCCACCCGTATGGCTCATGTGACGTGTCATTTGCCCTGAGATGGATTGGCGTGAATAATCAAAATCATGGCCTTTTGGCTTATGAGAGATTGCATTTCTTATTGCTTTTTCCAGTTGGAATTCCTCATTTGGGAAATCCCGCAGGGGTTTGCGTAAATCTGCATTGTCTTCTTGCCCCAAGCACATGAACAACTCCCCGGTACAGGTCAATCTAACCCGATTGCAGCTTTCACAGAAATTATGCGTCAACGGTGTAATGAACCCAATTTTCTGACCTGTTTCTTCCAACTTTACATAGCGCGCAGGCCCGCCGGTTCGCTCGGCCAAATCGGTCAAGGTATAGTGCTCTGCCAAGGTTTTACGTAGCTCACTTAGCGCCCAATATTGACCAATCCGGTCTTCGTTTCCAAGGTCGCCCATTGGCATAACTTCGATCCACGTCAGGTCCATGTCATTTTCGGCGCACCATTGTGTCATCGAAATAAGTTCGTCTTCGTTGAATTCTTTTAACGCAACGGCGTTCAATTTTACCCGTAACCCTGCGGCTTTGGCGGCATCAATACCGCGCAAAACTTGGGGTAGACGACCCCATCGGGTCACACGTGCGAATTTTTCGTCGTCCAATGTATCGAGCGATACATTTACCCGTCGTACGCCGGCGGCATATAAATCTTTGGCATATTTTTCTAACTGCGACCCATTTGTGGTCAGCGTCAATTCCTTAAGCGCGCCAGTTTCCAGATGCCGTGACATGCTTTGGAAAAACGTCATGATCCCACGCCGCACGAGCGGTTCACCGCCTGTTATGCGCAATTTCTCAACACCCAATTTGACAAAGGTGGAACACATACGATCCAACTCTTCTAGCGTCAAAAGTTCTTTTTTGGGAAGGAATTGCATGTTTTCAGCCATGCAATACACACACCGAAAATCGCAGCGGTCTGTAACCGAAACGCGTAGGTATGTAATGGCTCGTTGGAACGGATCAATAAGAGGTGCTGTCATGTTGTGTAAGCTAGGCTTATGTGCATAATCTCGCAAGGTGTTATAGGTTTATTTTTTCAGAATACGACCAAAGGGGGATGGCATGTATAAAAAGTGTCTGGGTATTGTCGGGTGTCTTAGTCTTTTGGCAGGTTGCGCTGATCTTGAGCAAACATTACGGGGGGGCGAAACGCTATCGTCACCGATACGTGATATGATTGTCGAGCCTGCGCCAATAACGGCTGTGGCCCCTCCAAAAATCATCAAAAACACAGGTGCGCCAAAAAAGCCGGAAACATTGGATGTGGCAACAGCAAAAGAGCGCCAAGACGCGATCACAATTGTCCCTGTGTCTGCGGAAAAGAAACTGGGTACAGCAATTGCATCCTTGGGCAATCCTGCTGAAACGGGTTTTTGGGTGAAATCCGATTTGGTTGCGCAGCCTTCCAAGGGGCGGATTACCGATCTGGCAACTGGGACCCAAGTGAATGTGGATCTATTTCCAGCAGAATCCACTCAGTCCGGAACACAGCTCAGCCTATCTGCTATGCGCGCCTTGGGTGTGTCGTTGATCGATCTTCCAGAGGTGCAACTGGTTCAGCTGATGTGATCTATTAAATGGCGACGCGCTTCTTTTTGGGCAAAAGGTTTAAGCTGTGCGCCGTATGTTTCCAAAAACTGTGCCGACCGCGCCGCATCGTGTTTGGATAGATCACGCACCCACCATGCGATAGCTTTTTGGATAAACCAGTCCGGATCGTCGACATAGCTTGCGGCCCAAGTCAAAATACGATCTCGATTTAATAACTCAGCTGGCTTTGGATTGTTTTGCTTGGTCCAAGGAAGCGTGATGACAAGTGCTGCGCGTCGAACCCACATGTGTTCGTTTGTTGTCCAGCCTTCGACCTCGTCGAGCCGAGAAGGATCTGCGACCAGTCGTTTTTGACCTGCCATACAGACGTGATCGGCAATCGCCCAGCTATCAAAATCGTGGCGCCAAGATGCCAACAGGTCCCATGTGGCGTCATCTGGTCT
>JAHEJA010000014.1:0-70705 GCA_024639125.1 Paracoccaceae bacterium | reverse complement strand
GCTTCGATGATGGTATTCAAGGTCTCTGTAGATTGTGCTTTGGTCTGTTGGGCTGCCAAAACGACTAGGCTTAGCAGAACTGTCAATTGACACGTAAAGGCTTTGGTTGAGGCCACGCCAACTTCGACACCTGCATAAATCGGAAGCGCATAGTCGCTTTCGCGGGCGATCGAGCTTTCGGCGACATTCACAACGGACAAAATTTTGTCCGCTTTGCCTTTGCAATACCGTAGGGCTGCCAAAGTGTCAGCCGTTTCCCCAGATTGGCTAACAAACACCGCCAGCGTGCGTTTCCCGATCGGAGGCTCGCGGTAGCGGAATTCGGAGGCAACATCGATTTCAACGGGAATGCGTGCGATTTGTTCAAACCAGTATTTTGCTGTAAAGCATGCATAATAGGCCGTACCACACGCAACCATAGTAATGCGGTCAAATTGGGTGAAATCAATGTCCGCATTTGGCAAGGTTATGTCATAGCCTGAATGCGCCAAATAGTTGTTCAATGCCTCGCCCAGCACGCGTGGCTGTTCATGAATTTCTTTTTCCATGAAATGCTGAAAACCATCTTTGTCGATGCGTGTGGCTTCTGAATTGATGGTGCGAATGTCACGCTTGGCGGCTTTGCCGTCTTTATCGGTGATTGCGACGCTGGTACGGGTCAGCACGGCAAAATCGCCTTCGTCAAGATAGCTGATGCGCGATGTCATCGGGGATAAAGCAATCGCATCCGACCCCACGAACATTTCGCCATCACCATATCCAATCGCAAGCGGTGACCCTTGGCGTGCGGCGATCATCAAATCTTCTTGGCCATCAAAAATAATACAAAGCGCAAAAGCCCCATCAAGCCGTGCAATGGCGGTTTTTGCCGCCGTGACGGCATCATGGCCTTGGTCCATGTAGGATTGAATTAACATGGCCACGGTTTCTGTGTCGGTGTCTGTTACGTATTGTAGTCCGGCAGCTTTTAATTCTTCGCGTAGTTCGCGAAAATTTTCAACAATACCATTGTGAACCACGCTAACGGGACCGGACACATGAGGATGCGCATTCTTTTCATTAGGTTCGCCATGGGTGGCCCAGCGTGTGTGACCAATTCCAATTTTCCCAGCCAATGGATCATGGACCAGCTTATCGCTGAGCTCTACTAATTTGCCAACTGCACGGCGGCGATCCAATTTCCCGTTGTAAACTGTTGCGATACCAGCGCTGTCATAGCCGCGGTATTCCAAACGTTTTAGGGCGTCGACCAAAATAGGGGCGACTTCATGGTTTCCTAAAATTCCGACGATCCCACACATTATGATTTCTCCTGATCGCGTTTTGCTTTTTTCTTTTTCAATAAATCAACCAATTTGCGCGCCAGTCCGGTTTTGTTTTCTTGCGGTGCACGTGACAGTGCAAGGTCGCCATCGGGGACGTCTTTGGTTATAACAGATCCGCTGCCGGTCATGGCATCGTTGCCGATACTCACTGGGGCGACCAACATTGTATTTGACCCAATAAAAGCATTGTCGCCGATGTGGGTTTTATGCTTCATCACACCGTCATAATTACAGGTGATTGTTCCTGCGCCTATATTGGTTTTTTGACCGATTTCAGCGTCACCAATATAACTTAGGTGATTGACTTTGGACCCTTCGCCAAGGATCGCATTTTTGACTTCGACGAAATTCCCAATGCGCACATCCTCGGCCAATTCCGCACCAGGGCGTAGTCGCGCATAGGGACCAACGATTGCGCCACGGGATACATGGCAGCCTTCTAGGTGGGAAAACGCGCGAATAGTTGCGCCGCTTTCGACGGTGACATCGGTGCCGAACACAATGTTTTGTTCAATCACAGCATCACAGCCAATATAGGTATCGTAGGACAAGAATACCGTATCAGGCGCCAGCAGGGTTACCCCATTTTCGATCAATTCGGCACGTGCGCGCTTTTGGAATAATGCTTCTGCGTCGGCAAGCTGCGCGCGTGAATTGACGCCAAGTGTTTCTGCTTCGTCACAGCGCACAACCGTGGCGGATTTTCCCGACGCAACAGCGATTTCAACGCAATCCGTCAAATAATATTCACCGGATGCATTGTTGTTATCAATCTTGGAAATCATCTCGAACAAATCTGACGCCTTGGCTGACATCACACCGCTATTGCAGAGTGTTATCGCCAATTCTGCTTCGGAGGCGTCTTTGAATTCTACGATTTTCAAAAGCGCGTCACCCTCTGTAACGAGGCGACCATAGCGACCGGGATCCGCCGCATCAAAGCCAAGCACAACCAGATCCGCCGTTTCACGCGCTGTCGCAATTGCTTGTAGTGTTTCAGGGCTGATAAAGGGCGTGTCACCATAGAGCACAATAACGTCACCGTCATACTCTGATAACAACTCTTTGGCTTGCTCGACGGCGTGACCTGTTCCAAGCTGTTCGGCTTGTTGGACGACATCAACCTCGGGGTTATAGTCTTTTGCAGCAGCTTCGACCAGCTCGGCACCGTGTCCAGCAACCACAATCATGCGGTCAGGGTCGATAGATTGGCCTGCCTTCATCGCATGCACCAACATTGGCGCGCCTGCGATTTTGTGCAGAACTTTTGGCAGATCGGATTGCATACGCGTTCCTTTTCCTGCCCCTAAAATAATTAATGCTGTGCTCATGACTTGACCTCAATTTGTTTCTGCCTTTTATCCGTTTGGCCCAGTAATGCAAGGTAGGGTATAGTCAACTTTGGTTGCGCTTTGTAACACGGCGTGGCAGGTAGACGCTGATAGTTGGGAAAGACGCATATGTTTACGGTAATTTTCGATTTGGATGGGACGTTGGCAGATACAAGCGGGGACTTGATCGCCGCGGCAAATGTCTGTTTTCGCGATATGGGGTTTGGCGATGTGCTTAATCCCAAGCAACATAGCGGAACCGCCTTGCGTGGCGGGCGGGCAATGTTGCGATTGGGGCATGACATTTTGGGACGTGATCCTGATGACGCCGTAATTGATCGCTATTATCCGATCCTATTAGAGGCTTATCGCACTGATATAGACACCCACACCGCATTTTATGATGGTGCTTTGAACACAGTTGAACAGTTGAAATCCGATGGACATCGTGTCGGAATTTGCACCAACAAACCCGAAGATTTGGCAGTGTTGTTGCTAACCCGTTTGGGCGTTTTGGATCAGTTTCATTCGATGATCGGTGCGGATACATTGGCACAGCGAAAACCGCATGCGGCCCCCTATATCGAAGCTGTGCGTCGCGCAGGGGGGGATGTGGCGAAATCTTGCTTGATAGGCGATACAAAAACGGATCGAGATACGGCCTTGGCCGCTGGTGTTCCCTGTGTGTTAGTCGATTTTGGCTTGGGGGATCAGAATGTTCACGATCTAGCTGCGGATCATATCATTACGGATTTTGAACAATTGCCCGCAATTGTGCGCACTATGGCGCAATAGGGTGACAAATAAGGGCGCACAGGTCAGAAAAATCCGCCGTATCCAGCCTATTTACCAAGTGTTCAATTTGATCCGCTTTGTGCTTTCCTAACGCATCATCAGCAAAGCCATGATATTTTTGCGATATGTCGTCTGGTGTAGGCGGGGCCGTGTGATCCCATTTGGGTTCGTGCCAGTCGCTGATCAAGCGCCGACCATCTGTTAAGTGAATATCAACCTTTGCATAGCGCTTCAAAGGAAACGCATCGTTGCAATAGGCATCTTCTTGCATCGTGGTGGCGTTTGACAGCCGCAAAACTTCTGGATGATCCAAAGCGCTATCTGCTAAATCTTGGGCGCGAATGGTGCCATGTATCAATGCCAGTGCGGTTGGAAATGACGTTGAATATTGCGCTTGTTCTGTGGTTTTCGGGCGCTGTGTCGCCAAGCGCACGGATTCATGAAATGTGGTGATGGTCACCGATGTGATTGTATCGGGATGAATTAAGTAATTTTTCCGCAAAGACAGCGCCGCTTCTATAGGGGCTTGTGCCCATCTGCAAACGGGGTAGGGCTTGAAATATTGTTCAAGCATGTACCACCGTTCCCCCAAGTCGGCCCAGTACTGCGGAGCAGCCTCGACCGTGATCGCCGGCGCGCCAGTGAACCCTTTCAGTGCTAGTTTTGCTGCAGAGACGCCTGCCATTGCGCCCCAGCCTGATCCATCTTTGACCATTGTTGGGTCATCAATGCAGCGCATCATTTGGCTACGCGGACCATGATATTCGGCAATGCCCAATGCATGCCGGGTGCGATCCCGATCCAAACCCATCAATCGCGCGGCTGCGGCTGCACAAGTGACCGCGCCCCAGCTTCCTGATGTGTGATAATCGCAAACAGTCCCGTGTTGCGCCATTGCCGCACGTGCGCCAAATTCATAGCCCATCAAAAGCGCGCTCAGCACATCATACCCCGACGCGTTTTGTTCCAGTGCAATCGGCAGGATCGCGGCAAACAAAGAACAACCGATATGCCCTTTGGACGGGTTAAATCCATCATGTCCATCCAACGCATCGATACGCATGCCAGCAGCCAAAGCAACGCCTGTTGCGCTTGCGGACCCATGCGCAAATAAAAGCGGGATCTGCCCTGCAAAATCGTCGCGCGCATGGTCTTGGATGATATGGCTAAGGCGGATATTTTCCGCCCCGATTGCGATGCCCAATAAATCCAACAGCGCCATCTTTGCGCGTTCGATCACCAAAGGCGGCGCTTGGTCCAAATCAAAGTCATGAATAAATGCAATGGGGTCCATTATATGCTCCTCAAGTAGGGAAATACTGCGTCCCTGATCAAAGGTTATCCTGCCTATCTGCGACGCAATCTTGAACCGTGATGTCGTTGATTGACGTTGACTGTTTTCGATGCTTGGGCCATCAATTCCGCATGAGCGAGATATTCACTGGTAATTTTACCCAACAAGAACCCATCCCCGAAGACGCAATCGAAGCGGCTGTTGCTGTGCTGCGTTCGGGACGCTTGCACCGCTATAACGTAGCCCCAGGCGAAGCAGGCGAGGTTGCTTTGCTTGAACAAGAGTTTGCCCAAATGGTGGGAGCGAGCTTTTGTTTGGCGGTTGCCTCCGGGGGCTATGCGCTTGCGACGGCCTTGCGTGCATTGGGGGTCAAGCCAGGGGACAGAGTTCTGACGAATGCCTTTACCTTGGCGCCCGTTCCGGGATCGATAGCTTCGGTTGGGGCGGTGCCTGTCTTTGTGGGCGTCAGCGAAGCATTGGTCATTGATTTGGACGATCTCGAAGCCAAGGCAGATCAAGCCGATGTTTTGATGCTCAGCCATATGCGGGGGCATTTGTGCGACATGGATCGTCTGCTGGAAATTTGTCAGTCGCATAACATCCAAGTCGTCGAAGACTGCGCTCATACGATGGGTGCCAAATGGAAAGACCGTTGGTCCGGACGTGATGGCGTTATTGGGTGCTATTCAACGCAAACCTACAAGCATATGAATTCAGGCGAAGGCGGTTTGTTTGTCACCGACGATCCCGAAATCATGGCGCGCGCGGTCATGTTATCGGGGTCCTATATGCTGTTTGACAAACATCTTGCGGCGCCTGATCCATCGGTCTTTGCCGACATCAAATATCAGACACCGAATATTTCCGGACGTATGGATCATCTGCGGGCGGCGATTTTACGGCCTCAATTGCGCGATTTGAACACACAATGTGCGCGTTGGAATGAGCGATATGTCACGATGGAAGAGGGCCTGCGCAATACTGCGGGTCTGACTGTGATCGCGCGACCGGTCGAAGAAACCTATGTCGGCTCGTCGCTGCAATTCTTGCTGTTGGATTGGCCTGCGGACAAGGTGCAAGATGTTGTGAAACGTTGCGCTGCGCGTGGCGTGGAATTGAAATGGTTTGGGGGCGCAGAGCCCGTTGGATTTACGTCACGCTATGACAGTTGGCGCTATGCCCCATCGGAACCGATGCCAAGTTCGGATCGCGTGCTTAAGGGCATCATTGATATTCGCTTGCCGTTGACATTCAGCCTTGAGGATTGCGCACTTATCGCGCGTATCATCAAAGACGAAGTGTCCCGCGTTTATCAATCCTAAGGGATTTCAATCGCGTCCTCTTTGGCTTTGTTATGGGGTTCCACATGGATGTGGGGTCGCACGTTTGGAATTGTTTTACGCAATTCATCTTCGATCCGATCACAAAGGTCATGCGATTTTTGCACAGACATATCGCCGGGAACCACGAGGTGGAATTCAACAAATGTGGCTTGACCAGCTTGGCGCGTCCTAAGGTCATGTGCTTGAACTGCGCCTTCGCCTGCATTGGCGATGACGTCGATGACTTGGTTTAAAATGTCATCTGATGCGGCTTCGTCCATCAATCCACCAAGGGATTCTTGGATTAAATGTGCGCCGGACCATAGGATTTGCAAAGCAACCAAGACGGCAATGATGGGGTCCAATATCCAAAGGCCCGTTATCTGGGCTAAGAAAACGCCAATAACGACACCAAACGACGATATCACATCGCTTCTTAGGTGTTTGCCATCCGCCACAAGCGCTGGCGAGCGTAGTGCGCGCCCTCTAGTCAAAAGCATCCAGCACCACGCGCCATTGATCACGCCTGCTAGAATGTTCAATGCAAGTCCTCGGTCAACCTGCGCCAATTCACGTGGGTTGCCAAAGGCAAAGTAGGCTGATTGCAAGATGAATATCGCCGCAAGAATGATCAACACGCCTTCTAGGATCGCGCTGATTAATTCCGCTTTGTCATGACCATAGGGATGATTGCCGTCTGCTGGAATGGCGGCAAGCCGGACCGCAATCAATGCTGCAAGGGCAGAGGCAAAATTGACAATGCTTTCCAATGCATCCGAGAAAAGCGCAACCGATCCTGTGATCCAATAGGCCCAAAATTTGATCCCAAGCACCAGAACGGCGACAATCAGACTTCCTAGGGCAAGGCGGATAACTGGGGTCATGTAAATGGGCCTTTCGTTGCTATCTCTGTGGCATCGGAATGAAAGCGGATCAAGTCCCTTTGGGACGTAAGGTTCTTATTTGTCGGGCTTGACGCAGAAAAATTACAGGGCTTAAGTATTGAACAAGTGTTCAATAAAAGGAAATGCCATGTTTTTGGGGTCTATGACATTCGATCTAGGGGAAGAAATCAATGCCCTGCGCGACGTTGCGCATCGGTGGGCACAAGATCGGGTCAAGCCGATTGCTGCCGAGGTCGATCAAAAGAATGAATTTCCAGCGAAACTTTGGCGTGAAATGGGCGATTTGGGGCTTTTGGGGATTACAGTCTCCGAGGATTTCGGTGGTGCGAATATGGGCTATCTTGCGCATACTATCGCTGTCGAAGAAATCGCCCGCGCCAGTGCAAGCGTAAGCCTGTCTTATGGTGCGCATTCAAACCTTTGTGTGAATCAAATCAACCTAAATGGAACACCAGCACAGAAAGAACACTATCTTCCCAAATTGATCAGCGGCGAACATGTCGGTGCATTGGCGATGTCTGAACCCTCTGCCGGATCGGATGTCGTGTCCATGCAGCTGAGGGCGGAAAAGCGTAATGGTTATTTTCGTTTGAATGGCAGTAAATACTGGATCACCAATGGGCCCGATGCGGATACTTTGGTGGTTTATGCAAAAACCGATATGGATGCTGGATCCAAAGGCATAACGGCCTTTTTGATTGAAAAAACGATGAAAGGTTTTTCAACCTCCAAGCATTTTGATAAATTAGGCATGCGTGGTTCAAATACTGCCGAGCTGGTGTTCGAAGATGTCGAAGTCCCGTTTGAAAACATTCTGGGCGAAGAGGGCAAGGGCGTGCGCGTTTTGATGTCTGGTCTGGACTATGAGCGCGTCGTCTTGGCCGGAATTGGCACGGGCATCATGGCGGCCTGTTTGGATGAAATCATGCCCTATATGGTCGAACGCAAACAGTTTGGTCAAAGTATTGGTGATTTTCAACTGATGCAGGGGAAAATGGCGGATATGTATACAGCCATGAATACCGCACGCGCCTATGTTTACGAAGTTGCCAAAGCCTGTGATCGCGGTCAAGTCACGCGCCAAGATGCGGCGGCCTGCGTGCTGTATTCTAGCGAGGAAGCAATGAAAGTTGCACACCAAGCCGTGCAAGCGATGGGTGGTGCAGGATATTTGAACGACAACCCCGTGGGGCGCATTTTCCGGGACGCTAAGTTGATGGAAATCGGTGCTGGGACGTCGGAAATTCGGCGTATGTTGATTGGTCGTGAAATGATGGGGTCCATGCGTTAATATGCTGCGCTTTACCCCTTGGCGTATGATCCTTTTGATCTGTTTCGTTGTTGCCGCATTCGGTTTACGTTTGGGGGTGAAAACCGCACGATTAACCGAAACAGATATCATAGATTTTTATGTTGGTGTGTATTTGCAATCAATGGACGCGCTGGGCCTTCCTGCGGATAGTTCTGACTGTTTTGCAACCCCAGGCAACCGGTTTTGGGAACGTATGATCGTGACCTGCACACACAAAGATATTACAAAGGTCAGCTATTCCATAGGCCCATGGGGACAGACATTGTCTATGATACAGTCAAATGGAGGTATGTAATTGAAAACAATTACTTATAATACCTATCTTGAGGCAGTGAATGACTTCAAATGGTCCATTCCACCCCATTTGAATATGGCGGAACAGGTTTGTGATCGCTGGGCGGATACCGATCCCAATCGCGTTGCAATCATAGAAGCGTTTGATCCCGATCATCCACAGGACATACCCTATGCTGATCTAAGGGCAATGGCCGATGGTTTGGCATGGCACTTGTTGGACATGGGGGTCCAACAGGGAGATCGCGTTGGTGTCTTAAGAAGCCAATCCGCATGGACTGCGGCGGCTCATATAGCGATCTGGAAATTGGGGGCCATTTCGATCCCATTGTTTAAACTGTTTGGGCCAGATGCTTTGGCAACTCGGCTACAGGATTCAGATACCAGAATTGTCATAACCGATCCTCAAGGGCATCGTGGTTTGGAAAACGCGACATGGGACTGTGTCGTACCAGAAACCCTAAACTTGGGGAAACGACGGTTTGACACTGTCCAAACCCAAAGCCAAGATCCTGCTGTTTTGATTTACACATCAGGAACCACCGGCGCACCCAAAGGCGCATTGCATGCGCATCGGGTTCTGACAGGGCATCTGCCCGGTGTGGAAATGTCACATAATGGATTGGGTCACGCTGGCGATTGTCTTTGGACGCCGGCGGATTGGGCATGGATTGGCGGTTTGTTCGACGTACTTATGCCAGGATTGGCATTGGGGGTGCCGGTTGTTGCGGCACGCGCGGATAAGTTTTCTCCAAGCTATTGCCACGATGTTCTGAGCAAGTTGCCTATAAAAAATGTGTTCTTTCCACCAACTGCCCTACGCATGCTCAAGGCACATGAATTTAGCGCCCAAGGCCTGCGCACCGTTGGATCAGGCGGCGAACCATTAGGGGCGGAAATGTTGGCTTGGGGGCGCCGTGCGTTGGGCGTGGACATTAACGAATTTTACGGACAAACCGAATGCAATATGGTGGCATCTAGCGCATCTTTTTGGTTTGATCCCAAGCCGGGTTGTATCGGCAAAGCCGTTCCGGGGTTCGAGCTTGCGGTCTTGGATCAAGACGGTCATCCCAGCCTAGACGAAGGTGACGTTGCGATCCGCAAAGGGGCCGCAAGCATGATGCTTGGCTATTGGAACAAACCTGAACAAACCCAAGCGAAATTCAAAGGTGATTGGATGCTGACGGGTGATCGGGGTATTTGGGATGGAGATTATCTTCGGTTTGTGGGCCGAGAAGATGATGTCATTACGTCTGCTGGCTATCGTATTGGTCCCTCTGAAATCGAAGATTGTATTCTTCAGCACGCAGCGGTTGCCACGGTCGGCGTTGTTGGAAAACCTGATCCCTTGCGCACTGAAATCGTCAAAGCCTATGTGGTGCTGAAACCCGATTTTCTACCGAATGATGATTTAAGAGATGATATAATAAATCATGTAAAACAAAAACTTACGCTGTACTCTTATCCTAGAGAATTAGCTTTCTTGGATGCCTTACCTATGACGGTGACTGGCAAAGTAATCCGCAAAGACCTTAGAGCGCGGGCAATCCGCGAAACGGAGACAACCTCATGAAACTCCAATCCAAAATTGTGACTTCATCCGAGACCTATAAAGCCAATCGCTTGGCGCATCTCGACGCAATTGCACAGATACAAGAAGCCGCAAATGCGGCTGCCATGGGCGGCGGCGAAAAATCGCGGACGCGTCATGTGTCGCGTGGTAAAATGTTGCCACGGGACCGCGTGGCAAATCTGTTGGATGCCGGGTCTTGGTTCCTTGAGGTCGGCTCGACCGCAGCGCATGGGCTTTATGATGGGGCAGCCCCTTGTGCCGGCGTGATCGCTGGCGTTGGGGTGATCCATGGACAAGAATGCATGATTATCTGCAATGACGCCACGGTCAAAGGCGGCACTTACTACCCGATGACCGTGAAAAAGCATCTGCGCGCCCAAGAGATCGCCCAAGAATGCCGACTGCCCTGTGTGTATCTGGTTGATAGTGGTGGTGCAAATTTACCTAACCAAGACGAGGTATTTCCGGATCGCGATCATTTTGGTCGTATCTTTTACAATCAAGCCCGCATGAGTGCGGCAGGCATTCCGCAAATAGCCGTTGTGATGGGGTCTTGTACAGCGGGTGGGGCATATGTGCCCGCAATGTCGGATGTGACCATAATTGTCAAAGAGCAAGGGACTATTTTCCTAGCTGGTCCGCCTTTGGTCAAAGCGGCAACTGGTGAAATCGTCAGTGCCGAAGATTTGGGGGGCGGAGATGTGCATACGCGATTGTCAGGCGTTGCGGATTACTTGGCCGAAGATGACGCACATGCATTGGCCTTGGCGCGTCGTGCCGTGTCGCATTTAAATTTTGACAAATCGACAAATGTGAACTGGCAACCGTCAGAGGAGCCAGCTTATGATCCAGAAGAAATTCTTGGTGTTGTGCCAGCTGATTTACGTACGCCTTATGACATCCGCGAAGTAATCATGCGATTGGTTGATGGATCGCGTTTTGATGAATTCAAGCCAAGATTTGGTGAAACCTTGGTTACAGGGTTTGCACATCTAAGGGGCTGCCCGATTGGGATTATTGCGAACAACGGTGTGCTATTTAGCGAAGCAGCACAAAAAGGCGCACATTTTGTGGAGCTTTGTTCACAACGTAAAATACCACTGGTCTTTTTGCAAAACATAACGGGTTTCATGGTGGGCCGTCGCTATGAAAACGAAGGCATTGCGCGTCATGGTGCCAAAATGGTGACAGCTGTTGCAACCACTTCTGTTCCCAAGGTAACCATGCTGGTTGGTGGGTCATTTGGCGCAGGGAATTATGGGATGGCGGGGCGCGCCTATCAGCCACGTTTCTTGTGGAGCTGGCCGAATTCGCGCATTTCTGTGATGGGTGGTGCGCAAGCCGCAGGGGTTCTTGCGACTGTTAAACGAGATGGTATCGAGCGCGCTGGTGGCAGTTGGAGCGACGAAGAAGAGGCCGCATTCAAGCAACCAACGATTGATATGTTCGAAGAGCAAAGTCACCCGCTTTATGCCTCTGCGCGGCTTTGGGATGATGGGATCATTGATCCGCGTAAAAGCCGTGAAGTGCTATATCTTTCGCTGCGTGCAGCCCTGAATGCACCAATTGAGGAAACGCGCTTTGGCGTGTTTCGTATGTAATGACCGGCGTATGGTTTGAGGGGGTGTAATTTGAGTATTTTTTCAAAGATGAAGATGGATGCATGCGCCGACTATGCCAATGGAGGCAGGAATGTTTAAGAAAATATTGATCGCCAATCGTGGTGAAATTGCATGCCGGATCACGCAAACGGCGCATCGCTTGGGATGCAAAGTGGTCGCGGTGTATTCTGATGCGGATGCCAAAGCACGTCATGTGTCGATGGCGGATGAGGCCGTATATATTGGGGGATCGCAACCGAGTGAAAGTTATCTATGTGTGGATAAGATCATTGCCGCAGCAATTGCGCACGGCGCAGAGGCGGTCCATCCCGGGTATGGTTTTTTGTCCGAGAACCCGGATTTTGTTGAGGCTGTCGAAGCCGCTGGGCTGGCCTTTGTGGGGCCTTCTGCTTCGGCTATTCGGGCGATGGGATTAAAGGACGCGGCCAAAGTGCTAATGGAGGCCGCAGGGGTTCCAGTTGTTCCCGGGTATCACGGGACAGATCAGGATCCTGAACGGCTGGCTAAAGAGGCAAGCAGCATTGGGTATCCGGTTTTGATCAAAGCTGTGGCAGGCGGCGGTGGTAAGGGTATGCGCCGCGTGGACTGCGCAGCTGAGTTTTCAGCTGCTCTGGCGTCGGCTCAGGCAGAGGCGCGAACAGCCTTTGGCAATGCTGATGTATTAATCGAAAAATATATTTTGCAGCCGCGTCATATTGAAATGCAAGTCTTTGGGGATGGGACGCAGGCGCTTCATTTATATGAGCGAGATTGTTCTTTGCAGCGCAGGCATCAAAAGGTGATTGAAGAAGCGCCTGCTCCTGGGATGACTGATGCAGTGCGTTTGGCAATGGGAGAGGCCGCAGTGCGGGCGGCAGAAGCGATAGGTTATTGCGGTGCAGGCACAGTGGAATTCATTGTGGATGGTGCGCATGGGCTGCGTCCCGATGGGTTTTGGTTCATGGAGATGAATACGCGGCTTCAGGTAGAGCACCCAGTCACCGAAGCGATCACTGGAATTGACCTTGTCGAGTGGCAGTTGCGGGTTGCCAGTGGTGCGGCTTTGCCTTTGACGCAGTCCGATATTTCCATAAATGGGCATGCTTTTGAAGCACGGCTTTACGCCGAAGATGTGCCCAAAGGATTTTTGCCTGCCACAGGAACATTGGATCATTTGAAATTTGATCCCGAGGCGCGTAACGACACTGGTGTAAGAGCCGGGGATACGATTTCACCATTTTATGATCCGATGATCGCTAAGGTGATTACGCATGGGGCAACCCGAAAAGAGGCGTTGGCAAAGCTATCAAAGGCATTGAAGAACACTCAAGTCGCTGGCGCGGTGACCAATTTAGGGTTTTTGTCCGCCCTGTGTGAGCACAGCGGGTTTGAACAGGCTGATATGGACACGGGATTGATCGAGCGGGACTTGGATCAATTGGTGTTGCCACAGCAGATCACTTTGGCGTCTATTGCGGCGGCTCTGCTTTGTGCAACCTCACTTGCAAGATCCGCTGTGACCGGATTTCATTTATGGTCTCAGTTGTGGCAAAGCATCGACCTTTGGTCTGAGGACGAGGCGATTGCTGTGTCCTATTCATATGGCGCGGATTATCTTGATATAGAATGTTCACATGGTGGCATCACGGCATCTGAGTCACGAATTACATTTGCACATGGCAAAGCATGGCTGAACGATTGTGTGCTGCCGTTTGCTGTTTTGCATGGAAAACGCATAACCGTCTTTGGAACGCCGTCGTTAGAGTTCAGGCTTGCCGATCCTTTGGACCGAGCCGGATCTGCAACGGGGGATGCAAATGTGATTTTGTCGCCAATGCCAGGTTTGATCCGCACCGTGTTTGTTGCCAAAGGGCAAGAGGTCAAAGAAGGCGATCCAGTCGTCACCTTAGAGGCCATGAAAATGGAACATACGTTGCGTGCACCCAAGGATGGCACGGTCGAAGACGTTTATTGTGCGGATGGGGATCAAGTGGATTCAGGACAAACCCTTGCTTCTTTTGTAGATGGATGAGGCGACTCAAATGGGAAACAAACGCGTTAACGTTTGGGAAATGGCATGGCTCTGTTTGAAAAGTTTATAAAAATAACCAAAAGTTGATGTTTGTACTGTGAAAAAATATTTTAGCGCTTCTGGGGTAACACTATAAATTATGGGACGTTTCCCTTGTATACAAAGATATACATGACCATGAGCACAACATGTTCGCAAAATTGAATGTGAAGCTGGCTTGTTGACCCTGCGATGAAGCGGGGGTAAACCACGCTCAAGCCAGTACGCAAAGCGGCTATTGTGTCGCTCGCATGAAAGGAGCCATCTGTGGATGAGATGTTGAGGGAGTACCTCCCAATCCTCGTGTTTTTGGCCATTGCCATTGGGCTTGGTCTTGTTTTGATCCTCGCAGCGGTTGTGGTCGCTGTTAGAAATCCTGACCCTGAGAAAATTTCCGCATATGAATGTGGATTCAACGCATTCGATGATGCGCGCATGAAGTTTGATGTGCGGTTTTATCTTGTATCTATCTTGTTCATCATTTTTGACCTTGAAATTGCATTCCTGTTCCCTTGGGCCGTTGCCTTTAAAGACGTGAGCATGGTCGGATTTTGGTCAATGATGGTGTTTTTGGGTGTTTTAACCGCAGGCTTTGCCTACGAATGGAAGAAGGGGGCGCTCGAATGGGAGTGATGACCGGAGCCAATACAGCAGGGTTCGACAAAGAGGTTGCAACCCAAGAGCTGAATCGAGAATTGCAAGACAAAGGTTTCTTGCTAACTTCGACAGAAGATATCATTAACTGGGCACGCACTGGGTCATTGCATTGGATGACATTTGGTTTGGCCTGTTGTGCGGTTGAAATGATGCATACGGCAATGCCGCGTTATGATATGGAACGGTTTGGTACGGCGCCACGTGCTTCGCCACGTCAATCCGATTTGATGATTGTTGCAGGCACTTTGACCAATAAGATGGCCCCGGCGCTGCGCAAAGTCTATGACCAAATGCCCGAGCCGCGTTATGTGATTTCTATGGGATCATGCGCGAATGGGGGTGGATATTATCACTATTCATATTCTGTTGTGCGCGGGTGTGATCGCATCGTGCCCGTTGATGTTTATGTTCCGGGATGTCCTCCGACGGCTGAGGCGCTGCTATACGGAATTATGGCATTGCAACGTAAAATTCGCCGCACAGGGACAATTCAGAGATGACACAGGCCTTGCAAGAATTGGGAACATATCTTGAAACAAAGCGCAGCAATTGCGTTTTGGGTTGGGATATTAGCTTTGATGAATTGACGATCGATGTGGCGCCGAACCACATTGTGGAATTCGTTGAATTTTTGAAAAATGATCCGACGTGCAAGTTTTCGACATTGGTTGATGTGACGGCAGTGGATTATCCTGATCGTGCCAAGCGGTTTGATGTGGTGTATCATTTCTTGTCCATGTACCAGAACCACCGCATTCGCTTGCGCGTGTCGATCCGAGAAGACGAAACATTGCCATCTATTGTTGATGTGCACCCGTCCTCAAACTGGTTTGAACGCGAAGTGTTCGATATGTTCGGCATTTTGTTCACGGGCCATCCGGATTTGCGTCGCTTGCTGACGGACTACGGGTTCCGTGGATATCCGCTACGCAAAGATTTCCCAACCACGGGCTACACCGAGGTTCGCTATGACGAAGCGCAAAAGCGCGTTGTCTATGAACCCGTCAAATTGACCCAAGAATACCGTCAGTTTGATTTTATGAGCCCATGGGAAGGTGCGGAATATATTCTTCCTGGTGATGAGAAAGAGGGGGCGAAATGATGGACGGCTCCAAAGGTTTCGAAGACGCCCAAACAGGCGAACAAAAGATCCGTAATTTCAATATCAACTTTGGTCCTCAGCACCCTGCGGCCCACGGGGTTTTGCGTCTTGTTCTTGAACTGGATGGCGAAATTGTGGAACGCTGCGACCCGCATATCGGGTTGCTGCATCGTGGCACAGAAAAGCTGATGGAAAGCAGAACATATCTGCAGAACCTGCCTTACTTTGACCGGTTGGACTATGTGGCGCCAATGAACCAAGAACATGCTTGGTGTTTGGCAATTGAAAAGCTTTGCGGTGTTGAAGTGCCGCGTCGTGCTTCGTTGATCCGTGTGCTTTATTCCGAAATTGGCCGTGTTTTGAACCATTTGTTGAACGTAACAACCCAAGCGATGGATGTGGGTGCTTTGACACCACCGCTCTGGGGGTTTGAAGAACGTGAAAAGCTGATGGGTTTTTATGAACGGGCGTGTGGCGCGCGTTTGCACGCCGCTTATTTCCGCCCCGGTGGTGTTCACCAAGACATTCCAGATGCCTTGATCGATGACATCGAAGAATGGGCTATCGAATTCCCAGCACGTCTAAAAGACATTGATGATCTTTTGACTGAAAACCGCATCTTTAAACAGCGCAACGCCGACATCGGCGTCGTCACCGAAGAAGACATCCAAAATTTTGGATTTTCGGGTGTTATGGTGCGTGGGTCTGGGTTCGCATGGGATCTGCGCCGCGCGCAACCCTATGAGTGTTACGACGAATTTGAATTCCAAATCCCAGTTGGCAAAAACGGCGATTGCTATGATCGTTATCTGTGCCGCATGGAAGAAATGCGTCAATCTGTTCACATCATTCGCCAAGCCGTCGTTAAATTACGCGAAGCCACAGGCGATGTTTTGGCGCGTGGCAAGCTGACACCGCCAAAGCGTTCGGACATGAAAACATCAATGGAAGCGTTGATTCACCACTTTAAACTTTATACCGAAGGGTTCCATGTTCCTGCTGGTGAAGTTTACGCCGCCGTAGAAGCCCCCAAGGGCGAATTCGGTGTCTATCTCGTGGCTGATGGAACAAACAAACCCTACCGTGCCAAATTACGCGCGCCTGGGTTCTTGCATTTGCAAGCCATGGATCACATTGCGTCGGGTCACCAGTTGGCTGACGTAGCTGCAATCATCGGCACAATGGATGTCGTATTCGGAGAGATTGACCGCTAATGCTACGCCGTCTTTACCACGAACAACCCGAAACATTTGCTTTCACGCCTGCGAACCACGCATGGGCAGAGGCGCAAATAACGAAATACCCAGAAGGACGTCAAGCTTCGGCTGTGATCCCATTGCTCTGGCGCGCCCAAGAACAAGAAGGCTGGCTCACCCGCCCCGCGATTGAAGCCATCGCGGACATGTTGGATATGGCCTACATTCGTGTACTCGAAGTTGCGTCGTTCTACTTTATGTTCCAGTTGCAGCCTGTCGGGTCCGTTGCGCATATCCAAGTCTGCGGCACCTTATCCTGCATGATTTGTGGGGCCGAGGATTTGATTGCTGTGTGCAAAGAGAAAATCGCACCCAAGGCACATCAGATTTCCGAAGACGGAAAATTCAGCTGGGAAGAAGTTGAATGTCTTGGATCCTGTGCAAACGCACCAATGGCGCAAATCGGCAAAGACTATTTCGAAGATTTGACGGCAGAAGGTTTTGCCAAAATGATCGACGATATGGCTTCTGGTAAGGTTCCTGTTGCCGGGCCACAAAACGGACGCTACGCCGCAGAACCAAAAAGCGGCTTGAGCAGCCTGACAGAATACCAAGAGGGCCGTCATCCCTATAACGCAAGCGCGCAATTGGCCGTTGATCTAGGGGATAGCATCAAGCGTATCGATGGAACCGAGGTTCCTTTGTTAACGCCGTGGTTGGATAAAGATAAGGCGACGAAAAAAGTGGCCCCTCCAAGAGAATCCTCTGCGCCAAGAAATGCCAAATCCGCAGCTCAAAGCGCGCCAAAGCCCACAGCCGCTAAGGGGAAAACCCCCGCGAAAGCTGCAAAAGCTGACGCAAAGGTGCCTGAAGCTGCTCAATCAGGAAAAAAACCCAGCACGTTGAAAGCGCCGCGAAAATCTGGTGCGGATGATCTGAAGTTGATCAAAGGTGTTGGGCCCAAGCTTGAAAAGCTATTGAATACGCTAGGCTTTTTTCATTTTGATCAAGTTTCTAATTGGACTGACGAAGAACTTTCATGGGTTGATCAGAACCTAGAAGGCTTCAAAGGTCGCGCGTCACGTGACGAATGGGTCGCGCAAGCCAAGATTCTTGCATCAGGAGAAATGACTGAATTCTCATCCCGTGTTAAAAAGGGTGGCGTCTATTAAGGCGCTGTCTTTAACATTAAGGGGGAAATTAGATGAATGAACCAATGAAAAATACCAGATGTCAGTGGGGCTGTTGGGGCCTAGCTGCGCTTATCGGGTTGGTTGTATTTATCGTGAGTTTGTCAATGATGCACATGCATTGGCCAAGCGCATTATTTATTGCGGCGCTTGTGTTTATTTTATTGGGTTTGCTATTGTCTTGGGCGTTTTGCGGTGTCTCACAGACAGAAAGCCACCATTCCGGTGGTCTTGGCGGATCTGCATCAGCGACATCCGTTTCAGGAACTTCAACGTCTTCATCTGTGCAAGGATCAAGCAGCTCGGTAGCCGCTTCATCGTCATCAGCCGCGGAGGCAACAACCGCGCCCACAGCGTCGTCAAACGATACTGCAACCGGTTCGGATGATACGTCATCTACGACGTCTGCAAGCGCGACCAACGAAACGGCTGCACACCTAAGATCAGCCGAGATCAAGCCCTCTGCCGAATTGGCAGGGCAGGCTGAGTTGGCAAATCGAAAAGGCACTTGGAAATACGAAGCCGAGGCTGATGCCGAAGCAGAACCAAAAGCCAAGGCGAAAGCCGCACCAAAGCCGAAAGCTGAAGCAAAAGCCAAGGCCGCACCAAAGACCAAGGCCGCACCAAAAGCAAAAGCTGCGGCACCGGCAACAGAGGGCGACGCACCGACCCCTGACTATGACAAGGACGGCGTGCTAGAAGGAACCAACGAAGGCCAGCGCCCAAAAGCATTGAGCGCTGCGCGTGACGGTGGTGCGGATGATCTAAAGCGTATCAAGGGTATTGGCCCGAAACTGGAAAAACTTTGCAATGAGCTTGGGTTTTATCATTTCGACCAGATCGCCTCTTGGTCCGGTGACGAAGTGGCATGGGTCAATGCGAACCTTGCCGGATTTAAAGGCCGCGTAAGCCGTGACAATTGGGTGGAACAAGCCGCATTGCTCGCGT
Organism: Paracoccaceae bacterium; assembly: GCA_024639125.1. GTDB lineage: Bacteria > Pseudomonadota > Alphaproteobacteria > Rhodobacterales > Rhodobacteraceae > JAHEJA01. The sequence continues at coordinate 51,789 of JAHEJA010000014.1, read as the reverse complement.
CTGGTGGTGAAACTGAATTCTCTAAACGTGTCGGCAAAGGCGGCGTTTACTGAGGATGAAAAACATGAGCCACGACGCAGACCACAAGCAAGAAACCCAAGGACGTATCGCAGCGATCGTCATTGCGGGGGCTATGGTGTTCTGGATAGTGGCTCAATGGATTGGATCAAAGCTTGGGATCCCACTGCGGTTCCAAGTTTTGATTGATCTAATTGCTTTGGCCGCGTTCTTTTGGGCGTTGGTTGTAACATTTCAAATTTGGCGGAAACGCCAGAATAATAAAGGATGATCGCGAGATGCTAAAGGATCAAGACAGGATCTTTACCAATATCTACGGGATGCACGACCGAACGCTCAAAGGCGCAATGGCGCGTGGGCATTGGGATGGCACCGCCAAGATTATCCAAAACGGTCGTGATTGGGTTATCGATCAGATGAAAGCATCTGGTCTACGCGGTCGCGGTGGTGCGGGTTTTCCAACGGGTTTGAAATGGTCTTTCATGCCCAAAGAAAGCGACGGGCGCCCTGCGTATTTGGTTATTAATGCGGATGAATCCGAACCGGGTACCTGCAAAGACCGCGAAATCATGCGCCACGATCCGCATACGTTGATCGAAGGGGCGTTAATTGCATCTTTCGCGATGAATGCGAACACATGTTATATCTATATTCGCGGTGAATATATCCGTGAACGCGAAGCTTTGCAAAACGCGATTGACGAAGCATATGCAGCCGGGCTTTTGGGTAAAAATGCCGCGAAATCCGGATGGGATTTTGACCTTTATCTGCATCACGGTGCAGGGGCATATATCTGCGGTGAAGAAACCGCATTGATCGAAAGCCTTGAGGGCAAAAAAGGCATGCCACGCATGAAGCCACCGTTCCCTGCGGGGGCCGGACTTTATGGATGCCCGACGACTGTTAACAATGTTGAATCTATTGCCGTTGTTCCGACGATCTTGCGCCGAGGACCAGAATGGTTCGCAGGTTTTGGTCGCCAAAACAACGCGGGGACAAAATTGTTTGCGATTTCTGGTCACGTCAACAACCCATGTGTCGTTGAAGAAGCCATGTCCATTTCATTCGAAGAGCTGATTGAAAAGCATTGCGGTGGCATTCGGGGTGGATGGGACAATCTTTTGGCGGTTATTCCCGGTGGGTCATCGGTGCCTTGTGTGCGCGGTGAAAACATGCGGGATGCCATCATGGATTTTGATTATTTGCGTGGCGAACTAGGCTCTGGTTTGGGGACTGCGGCTGTGATCGTGATGGACAAATCCACGGATATCATCAAAGCAATTTGGCGGTTGTCAAAATTCTACAAACACGAAAGCTGTGGTCAATGTACGCCGTGCCGCGAAGGGACCGGTTGGATGATGCGTGTCATGGATCGTTTGGTCAAAGGCGAAGCGGATCAAGAAGAAATTGATATGCTTTGGGATGTCACCAAACAAGTCGAAGGCCACACAATTTGTGCGCTTGGTGATGCCGCAGCGTGGCCAATCCAAGGGTTGATCCGAAATTTCCGCGAAGAAATAGAAGATCGTATCAAATCCCAGCGCCCGACACGCGCCCGTGCAGTGGCTGCTGAGTAATCGATGCGTTTACCAATCATCATATCCTTGGCATTTGTTGTGTCTGCCTGCGGTGAAGCATGGCAAGATAACCGCATTCCTTTTGGCGGTATCATTTTTGCCTATTCTGTAGATGCTTATCCAGACAAGCCCGAAGATTTTCGCATTGTCATCAAAAATGCAGTGCAAAATGTCGATGCGTCACGCGAAGCAGGCCAGTATGAGGGCACGAAATACTGTGTCGAAACTTTTGGAACGTCTGACATTGAATGGGGGCAGGGGCCTGAAGCGGACCCGACCATCATCAAAGGCAATCTTCACCTAAACGGGAGCTGTTCTGTATGACGAGTTTAGCAATTGCAATTCTTTTGTCTGTGGCCGTGATTGGCGTGGTGGCATTAACTCTGCCGGCACCTCGGACTGCAGCGATCCGTGTTGAAAACAATAAAGCGCGTAAAAACGTGCTGACTTTAAAAGCAAAGTGAATGTGATGGCAGACCTACGCAAAATCATCATCGACAACAAAGAGATCGAAGTAGAAGGCGCTATGACCTTGATCCAGGCTTGTGAACAAGCCGGTGTCGAAGTGCCGCGCTTTTGCTATCACGAACGTTTGTCGATCGCCGGTAACTGTCGTATGTGCTTGGTCGAAGTGGTTGGCGGTCCGCCTAAACCTGCGGCGAGCTGTGCGATGCAAGTGCGCGATTTGCGCCCGGGCCCAGAAGGTCAACCGCCCGTGGTCAAGACCAATTCACCAATGGTCAAAAAAGCGCGCGAAGGCGTTATGGAATTTTTGTTGATCAACCACCCACTGGATTGTCCGATCTGTGACCAAGGTGGTGAATGCGATCTTCAAGACCAAGCCATGGCGTACGGCGTTGAAAACAGTCGCTATCGCGAAGCAAAGCGCGCCAGCACAGATCTTGACCTTGGGCCATTGGTGTCCACGACTATGACGCGTTGCATTAGCTGTACACGCTGCGTGCGTTTCACGACCGAAGTTGCCGGTATCACGCAGATGGGTCAAACGGGGCGTGGCGAAGATAGCGAAATCACATCTTATCTTGGCGAAACGCTTGACAGTAACTTGCAAGGCAACATCATCGATCTTTGCCCTGTTGGGGCTTTGACGTCCAAACCTTATGCATTTACAGCCCGTCCTTGGGAATTGACCAAGACAGAGACAATCGACGTCATGGATGCGCTTGGGTCAAGCATTCGCGTGGATACCAAAGGGCGCGAAGTGATGCGTATTTTGCCACGCAACCATGATGGTGTGAACGAAGAATGGATTTCCGATAAAACCCGTTTTGTGTGGGATGGTCTGCGTCGTCAACGCCTTGATGTGCCTTATATTCGCGAAAACGGTAAGCTGAGCAAAGCAACTTGGGGCGAAGCCCTTGCTGCGGCGGCCTCTGCGATGAAGGGTAAAAAAGTAGCCGGATTGATTGGTGACTTGGTCCCAACTGAAGCGGCCTACGCGCTCAAGTCAATGATCCAAGGCATGGGCGGTTCTGTTGAATGCCGCACAGATAATGCCAAACTTCCTGCAGGCAACCGGTCGGGTTACGTTGGAACAGCCACCATCGAAGACATAGATGATGCCAAGTTCATTCAGTTGATCGGCACCAACCCACGCACCGAAGCGCCTGTTCTAAATGCACGCATTCGCAAAGCATGGACCAAAGGCGCCCAAATTGGTTTGGTTGGCGAAGCCGTTGATTTAACTTATGATTATGCTCATGTCGGCACAGATCGCGCCGCTTTGGATGGTTTGCTTGGACATAAGTTTACCGATGTTTTGGAACAGCCATCGATAATCATCATCGGCCAAGGCGCCTTGCGCGAAGCGGATGGTGCTGCTGTTTTGGCATCGGCGATGAAGCTCGCAGAAGCCACCAATAGCAAATTCATGGTCTTGCACACAGCTGCCGCGCGCGTTGGTGCGATGGATGTTGGGGCCGTGACCGAGGGCGGTTTGGACGCAGCAATTGATGGTGCTGAGGTGATTTATAACCTAGGTGCGGATGAAGTCGACGTCGCGGACGGGGCCTTTGTTATTTATCAAGGATCGCATGGGGATCGTGGTGCGCATCGGGCGGATATTATCCTTCCTGCGGCAGCCTATACAGAAGAAAACGGTTTGTTTGTAAACACCGAAGGGCGTCCACAATTGGCTATGCGTGCTGGATTTGCACCGGGCGAAGCCAAGGAAAACTGGGCTATTTTGCGGGCTCTTTCTGCGGAATTAGGGGCGACATTGCCCTATGATAGCCTTGCTCAGCTGCGCAAAGCCTTGATCAAAGAGGTGCCACATTTGGCAGCAATCGATCAAGTTGCGCAGAATGAATGGGTTGCAGAAAAAACGGGCAAACTTGGCAAAGCGGATTTCCGGAATGCGGTTGCTGATTTTTACCTAACAAACCCAATTGCACGCGCGTCTAGCTTGATGGCGGAATTGTCCGCCAATGCGAAATCGCGCTCTGTCGAAAAGGTAGCAGCGGAATAATGAAACTTCGCCTTGTCATATTGCCTTTGATGGTGATCGCAGCGGGTGCGGTTCAGGGGTGCCAGTCAAACGAGACTGCCACGATGAACCAGTCATCTTTGCCTGCCGTCACTTACAAGGGTGTTAAGACAAGTCTGCTTGATGATGATATGGTACAATTCCATGTCACAGCCCAAGGTGGACTAAGTGAAGTTGTTGCAACGACTTATGCAGAATGTGCAGCGGCGCAATATACGTTGATCCGTGGTTACGGATTTGCGCGCCACATACGCACAAATGTAAATAACGTGGCAGGGGATTGGGTGGCAGATGCCGTTTACCTAATTTCTCCTGCTTTGCCCCGCGGATTGAAAACGATCGACGCCGAAGTCGTCGCGGCCAATTGTGCGGTTAACGAAATACCAATGGTGTGAGGACCTATGGCTGATTTCCTAACTACTCCGGGCGGAATTGCCCTGATTATTGTGGCCCAAGTTTTGGCCGTTGTCGGGTTCGTTATGATCTCGATGCTGTTTTTGGTTTATGGAGACCGCAAAATCTGGGCTGCTGTTCAGATGCGTCGCGGTCCAAACGTTGTGGGTGTCTTTGGCCTGCTTCAAACCGTGGCGGATGCGTTAAAATACGTGGTAAAAGAAATCGTGATCCCAGCCGGAGCCGATAAAACGGTCTTTATGTTGGCGCCATTGACAAGCTTTGTGTTGGCGCTTGTCGCTTGGGCGGTTATTCCGTTCAACGATGGTTGGGTTGTTTCAGACATCAACGTGGCAATTCTTTATGTGTTCGCGGTTTCCTCACTCGAAGTATATGGCGTGATCATGGGGGGCTGGGCCTCTAACTCGAAATACCCGTTTTTGGGATCGTTGCGCTCTGCTGCGCAGATGATTTCTTACGAAGTTTCTATCGGTTTGATCATTATCGGTGTGATCATTTCCACGGGTTCTATGAACTTTGGCGATATTGTGCGGGCTCAGGATGGTAACTACGGGTTCTTTAGCTGGTACTGGTTGCCGCATTTCCCAATGGTGTTCTTGTTCTTTATTTCCGCGTTGGCTGAAACGAACCGTCCCCCATTTGATTTGCCCGAAGCGGAATCTGAACTGGTCGCTGGTTATCAGGTTGAATATAGCTCGACACCGTTCCTGTTGTTTATGGCGGGTGAATATACCGCGATATTCTTGATGTGTGCTTTGACCACATTGCTATTCTTTGGCGGTTGGTTGTCCCCAATCCCGGGTTTGCCTGACGGCGTACTTTGGATGATTGGCAAAATGGCATTCTTCTTTTTCCTATTCGCGATGGTCAAAGCGATCACACCACGGTACCGCTATGATCAGCTGATGCGCTTGGGTTGGAAAGTATTCCTACCGATGTCATTGGTTTGGGTCGTGGTTGTTGCGTTCCTTGCAAAATTTGAAGCATTCGGCGGCGCATATGCACGCTGGGTCATTGGAGGCTGATATGGCAAATGTAGATTACGGTCGTGCGGTCAAATATTTCCTACTTCAGGATTTCTGGGTCGGAATGAAATTGGGGTTAAAGTACTTTTTTGCTCCCAAGGCCACGCTAAACTATCCGCACGAAAAGGGACCACTTTCCCCACGCTTTCGCGGTGAACACGCATTGCGTCGTTATCCAAACGGCGAAGAGCGGTGCATTGCTTGTAAGCTCTGCGAAGCGGTATGTCCGGCGCAAGCGATCACGATTGATGCAGAGCCGCGCGATGACGGTAGCCGCCGCACCACGCGCTATGACATTGATATGACAAAATGCATTTACTGTGGTTTCTGCCAAGAAGCCTGTCCGGTGGATGCGATTGTCGAAGGCCCGAACTTTGAATTTTCAACCGAAACGCGCGAAGAGCTATTCTATGACAAAGAAAAGCTGCTTTCGAATGGCGAACGTTGGGAAGCAGAGATTGCTCGTAATTTGGAAATGGATGCACCGTACCGATGAGCGATCAAAAGAATCCTTTCGAAGACATGATGCGTGCGGCCGCCGAGATGGTGAATTCCGTCAATCCGGCTATGGCAAGCTTTTCTACGAAGGAATTCGAAAATTTGATGCCTAAAATGCCAAAAGACATGCTTGATATGTTTTTTGGCACGACGATAAACAAAGACGGTCTTGACGCAAAAACGCGTCTTTTGATCACTTTGGCAGGGCTGACAATGCAAGGCGCACAAAACGATATGCTTGTGCGTCAAACGGTGCGTCACCTGATCGAAGCAGGGGCGCATCACCAAGAAATTATCGAAACCATCGGCCAAATGTCGATGTTTGCCGGTTTACCCGCCATGACCCGCGCCATGAATTTGGCCAAAGAGGTTATGGAAGACAAAGAGGAAAAAGAGACATGAGCGTTGCAACTTTCGCGTTCTATTTGTTCGCACTTTGCACCATCACAGGAGGACTGTTCACTGTCGTGAGCCGCAATCCTGTGCATTCGGTACTATGGCTGATTTTGGCATTTTTGTCATCTGCAGGGCTCTTTGTTTTGCTAGGCGCAGAGTTCGTGGCGATGCTATTGGTGATCGTATACGTCGGTGCGGTCGCTGTGCTGTTCTTGTTTGTTGTGATGATGCTTGATGTCGATTTCGCCGAACTCAAGGCTGAAATGTCGCGGTATTTACCACTCGCGCTCTTGATTGGCTTGGTCTTGCTTATGCAATTGACGATGGCATTTGGCGTCTGGACTGAAGCAGACACAGCCATGGCAGCACGCACGGCTGTTGCGCCAGAGGGTGTCGAAAACACAGTGGCGTTGGGGCTTTTGATTTATGATCAGTATATCTTGTTGTTCCAACTGGCGGGGTTGATCCTGTTGGTTGCGATGATTGGTGCGATCGTTTTGACACTGCGTCACCGCAAAGATGTAAAGCGCCAAAATGTATTGGCGCAAATGTGGCGTGATCCTGCGAAAGCTATGGAACTAAAAGACGTAAAACCGGGGCAAGGGCTTTAAGCTCGTGCCGGACTGGAACAAGGGAACCGAGGAATAAAATGATTGGTTTGGAACATTACCTAACAGTGGCGGCGATGCTATTCGTTATTGGTATCTTTGGGCTCTTCCTGAACCGGAAGAACGTCATCATCCTATTGATGTCGATTGAATTGATGTTGCTGTCTGTGAATATCAACTTGGTCGCATTCTCAAGCTATGCGGGCGACTTGGTTGGACAGATCTTTACGCTGTTTGTGTTGACCGTCGCGGCCGCAGAAGCCGCGATTGGATTGGCGATTTTAGTTAGCTTCTTCCGTAACCGTGGCACGATCGCGGTTGAAGATGTCAACGTGATGAAAGGCTAACGACCATGGAAAAAATTATTCTATTTGCCCCACTGGTTGGTGCGCTTATTGGTGGCTTTGGCTGGCGTTTCATTGGCGAAAAAGGCGCGCAGATGGTTACGACAGGAATGTTGTTTCTAGCAGCGTTGCTTAGCTGGATTGTGTTTCTTAGCTTTGATGGCGAAACCCAACACATTCAAATCCTTCGCTTTATTGAATCTGGTGCGCTCAGCACCGATTGGTCGATCCGCTTGGATCGTTTGACTGCGATTATGTTGATTGTGGTGACAACCGTTTCGGCGTTGGTCCACCTTTATAGCTTTGGTTACATGGCACATGATCCTGCTTGGAAAGATGGTGAAAGCTACAAGCCGCGTTTCTTTGCGTATCTATCATTCTTTACCTTTGCGATGTTGATGCTTGTTACGTCAGATAACCTTGTTCAAATGTTCTTTGGCTGGGAAGGCGTGGGCGTTGCATCCTATCTGTTGATTGGGTTTTATTACCGCAAACCAAGTGCAAATGCCGCCGCAATCAAGGCGTTTGTTGTGAACCGCGTGGGTGACTTTGGCTTTGCTTTGGGTATTTTTGGTCTGTTTTATTTAACAGATAGTATCCGATTCAATGACGTGTTTGCTGCGGCTCCAGCGCTTGCTGATACGACCTTGCATTTCTTGTGGGCGGATTGGAATGCGGCGAACCTGCTGGCGTTCTTGTTGTTCATCGGTGCAATGGGGAAATCAGCTCAGTTGTTCTTGCACACTTGGTTGCCAGACGCGATGGAAGGTCCGACACCTGTGTCCGCATTGATCCACGCAGCGACGATGGTTACGGCTGGCGTGTTCTTGGTGTGTCGCATGTCGCCTTTGATGGAATACGCCCCCGAAGCCATGGCATTCGTGACGTTCTTGGGCGCGACCACGGCTTTCTTTGCGGCAACTGTCGGATTGGTTCAAAACGATATCAAACGCGTGATTGCCTATTCAACGTGTTCGCAGCTTGGCTATATGTTCGTTGCTGCCGGTGTTGGGGTTTATTCCGTCGCGATGTTCCACTTGTTCACACATGCTTTTTTCAAGGCGATGTTGTTCTTGGGCGCGGGATCTGTGATCCACGCGATGCATCATGAACAAGACATGCGGAACTATGGCGGTTTGCGCAAAAAGATCCCGTATACCTATGCGGCGATGATGATTGGTACCTTGGCCATTACGGGCGTTGGTATTCCTTTGACGCACTTTGGGTTTGCTGGCTTCTTGTCAAAAGACGCCGTAATCGAAAGCGCATGGGCAGGGACTGCTGGGGGGTACGCATTCTGGATGTTGGTGATTGCCGCGCTGTTCACGTCATTCTATAGCTGGCGCTTGATGTTCTTGACATTCTTTGGGACGCCACGCGGTGACAAGCACACGCATGATCATGCGCATGAGAGCCCGGTTGTTATGTTGGTGCCTCTTGGGGTCTTGGCTCTTGGGGCGATATTCTCGGGTATGTTGTGGTACAACAGCTTCTTTGGGGATCATAACTCTGTGAATAAATTCTTTGGTATTCCGGTTCATGAAACGGCTGATACGGGGCATGGGTCTGATACGGGTCACGGCGAAGATAAAGATCACGCAGCTGATGCAGATCATGGCGCAGAAACCACGGCCAAATCAGATGATCATGCGCATGACGACCACGCGATTGTCGCCCATGGCGAAGCGCCAAAAGGCGCGATCTTTATGGCAGCTGATAATCACGTGATGGACGATGCACACCATGCCCCGAAATGGGTCAAGGTAAGCCCATTTGTTGCGATGATTATTGGTCTGTTGATGGCAATTTGGTTCTATATCATCAATCCAAGCTTGCCCAAGAAATTGGCAGAAAGCCAGCGTCCTTTGTATTTGTTCTTGTTGAATAAATGGTACTTTGATGAAATTTACGATTTCCTTTTCGTCAATCCTGCCAAAGCAATCGGTCGGTTCTTGTGGAAACGGGGTGATACGGCGGTGATCGATGGAACGATCAACGGTATCGCGATGGGCATTGTTCCCTTCTTTACTCGCCTCGCGGGTCGGGCGCAGACTGGATATATCTTTACTTATGCATTCGCGATGGTCATTGGCATCGTCGTTCTAATCACTTGGATGAGCTTCAACGGAGGAGCACACTGATATGGATAACCTACTTCTTTCCATTGTCACATTTGTGCCAGCACTCGCCGCGTTGATCCTTTTGATTGTCGCTCGGGGCGAAGACGAAGCCGCAGCCTTGGTTGCCAAACGCTTCGCGCTTGTGACGACTGTCGCGACATTCTTGATCTCGTTGATGATCCTTGCTCAGTTTGATGCGTCAAACACTGGGTTCCAAATGGTCGAAAACGCCACTTGGATCATGGGGTTGAATTACAAAATGGGCGTGGACGGCATTAGCGTTCTGTTCGTGATGCTAACAACCTTTATGATGCCATTGGTGATCTATGCCAGCTGGGGCGTCACATCGCGCGTCAAGGAATATATGATCGCGTTCCTATTGTTGGAAACGTTGATGTTGGGTGTCTTTATGGCGCTAGACATGGTGTTGTTCTATCTGTTCTTCGAAGCAGGTCTTATTCCGATGTTCTTGATCATTGGCATCTGGGGCGGAAAAAACCGGATCTATGCATCCTTCAAGTTTTTCCTCTATACGCTTTTGGGGTCGGTTTTGATGCTGGTTGCGATGATCGCAATGTTTGCAGATGCGGGCACGACAGATATTCCAACGCTGATGACCCATGAATTTGCATCCCAAGATTTCAGCGTGATGGGAATTCACATTGTTGGCGGTTTGCAAACGATGTTGTTCTTGGCATTCTTTGCCAGCTTTGCGGTCAAAATGCCAATGTGGCCCGTTCACACATGGTTGCCAGATGCGCACGTACAAGCGCCGACAGCTGGGTCCGTTGTGCTGGCTGCGATCCTCTTGAAAATGGGCGGCTATGGGTTTTTACGCTTTAGCTTGCCAATGTTCCCAGTTGGATCAGCAGTTATGACAGATATGGTTTTCTGGTTGTCTGCGATTGCGATTGTTTACACATCACTTGTCGCTTTGGTCCAAGAAGACATGAAAAAGCTGATTGCCTATTCGTCTGTTGCGCATATGGGCTACGTGACAATGGGGATTTTCACGGTCAACCAACAGGGCCTAGATGGTGCAATCTTTCAGATGATTAGCCACGGCTTTATCTCTGGTGCTTTGTTCCTTTGTGTTGGGGTCATTTATGACCGTATGCACACGCGCGAGATTGATGCCTATGGTGGGTTGGTCAATCGGATGCCGGCTTATGCGCTGATCTTTATGTTCTTTACGATGGCGAATGTCGGGCTTCCTGGGACGTCCGGGTTTGTTGGCGAATTCCTCACACTCATGGGGATCTTTCAGGAAAACACATGGATTGCAGCGATTGCGACCTCTGGTGTTATCTTGTCTGCGGCCTATGCGCTTTGGCTATACCGCCGCGTCGTGATGGGCGACTTGATCAAGGAATCCTTGCGGACGATTTCAGATATGACCACGCGTGAAAGAATGATCTTTGCGCCATTGGTTGCAATGACATTGCTGTTGGGTGTCTACCCTGCCTTGGTTCTTGATCTGATCGGACCATCGGTACATGCGCTAATTATCAATTTTGACTCTGCGCTTGAGGCGGCAAATTATGCCACTGACGCAGTTGCATCGCACTAACAGGAGCAAACACAAATGATCCAAGCTGATCTGAATATTATCCTGCCGGAGATTATCCTTTCCGTCTATGCGATGTTGGCGCTTATTGGGGCCGTTTACACGTCCCAAGACAAAGCTGCGGCAATGTTGACCTATCTGACCGCCATTGTGTTTGCATTGGTTGCCTTCTGGATTGCAGGGGCGGGACAGGCGACGAACATTGCATTCAACGGCATGTTTATTGACGATGGTTTCTCGCGCTTTGCCAAAGTGACCATTCTATTGTCCGCAGCGGCGGTTTTGGTCATGAGCCAAGATTACATGTCCCGTCGTGGTTTGCTAAAATTTGAATATCCAATTTTGATCGCTTTGGCGGTTGTGGGTATGATGGTGATGGTATCCGCAGGCGATTTAATGTCGCTTTACATGGGCCTAGAGCTTCAGTCTTTGGCGCTTTATGTTGTCGCATCGTTCCGTCGTGATAGCGTGAAATCAACCGAAGCAGGGATGAAGTATTTCGTTCTTGGTGCGTTGTCTTCGGGTCTTTTGTTGTATGGGGCGTCGTTGATTTATGGCTTTGCAGGGACAACAACGTTTTCGGGTATCATTGATGCCGCTGGACACGGTCCTGCGCCAATCGGTTTGTTGATTGGCTTGGTCTTGGTGATTTCCGGCCTTGCGTTCAAAATTTCTGCTGTGCCATTCCACATGTGGACACCGGATGTTTACGAAGGATCGCCCACACCCGTTACGGCGTTCTTTGCAACGGCACCCAAGGTTGCGGCATTGGCTTTGTTCGCGCGTGTCATGCATGACGCCTTTGGACATAATGTTGGTGACTGGCAACAAGTTATCGCGCTTTTGTCTGTTTTGTCGATGTTCCTTGGCGCTATAGCAGCGATCGGGCAAACAAATATCAAACGTTTGATGGCCTATTCGTCCATTGCGCACATGGGCTTTGCGATGATGGGCTTGGCGGCTGGTACGGCGTATGGCGTGCAATCGATGTTGGTCTATGTCGCTATTTATGTCACCATGAACATTGGTACATTTGCCTTTATCATGAGCATGGAAAAAGACGGCCAGCCCGTAACAGATATTTCTGCGCTGAATATGTTGTCGAAAACAGAACCTACCAAGGCGATCGCAATGCTTGTTCTATTGTTCAGCCTTGCAGGGGTTCCACCAATGGTTGGATTTTTTGGTAAGCTGTATGTATTGCGTGCCGCCTTTGATGCGGGCCTTGTCTGGTTGGCAATACTCGGTGTGATTGCGTCTGTAATCGGGGCGTATTATTACTTGCGTCTTGTTTACTTTATGTACTTTGGCGAAGATCAAGACGATGCTTTGGATCGTCGATCAGCGCCGTTGTTGACCAGCGTGCTTGTTGCTTCTGCGATCATTATGGTTGTCGGTGTTGTTAATCTGTTCGGTATCGAAGGTGCCGCGCAAATGGCGGCAGCAACACTTGTCAATTAACTTTCCGAGTGGCTATGCAAAAACGGTGCTGGCCGAAGTGGACAGCACCAATGCACATGCCCTAAGGATTGCCAAAGATAGCCATGGCCCAACCTGGATTTTGGGCCTAAGGCAAACCCAAGGGCGCGGTCGTCGTGGTCGTCCGTGGGCGGACCCCGAAGGGAACTTTGCCGCGACCTTGTTATTATTTCCGAATGAAACCCCTGATAAAATTGCCTTGCGGTCCTTTGTGGCGGCCTGCGCTTTGTACAAAGCGTTCGCCCAAGTCATCGGGTCGGACAGCAGCCTTTCGTTGAAATGGCCGAATGACGTCTTGCTTGGTGGACAAAAGGTTGCGGGCATTTTGTTGGAAACATCAGCACTTGGCCCATCTAAATTTGCCTTGGCGATTGGAATGGGGGTCAACCTGCGTCATGCCCCTGAGCCCGCATCTTTGGAACCTCGGGCCGTTGCGCCGACATCTATTTTCCAAGCCACTGGACTGGCGATATCGCCTGAACCTTTTTTGGATATATTAGCGGGTCAGTATGCAATCCTAGAAGAACAATTTCAAACCTATGGGTTTGCGCCTATCCGTGCGTTTTGGTTGGACCATGCTGCGCGCTTGGGCACCGAAATAACGGCACGGATTGCGGATCGTGAAATCACTGGAACCTTTGACACGATCGACGAAACAGGGCATTTGATCCTTGAAACAGGGGCCGGGCGCGAAAAAATTGCAGCGGCCGATATTTACTTTTAAGGGGCTTTGAATGCTTTTAGCCATCGATTGCGGGAATACGAACACTGTTTTTTCGATCTGGAACGGGTCGGAATTCATTGCCACTTGGCGCACGGCAACGGAACATCAAAGAACGGCTGATCAATATTACGTTTGGCTAAGTAGTCTGATGTCGTTGCAAAAAATTGATGCAGTGATCACAGATGTCATTATTTCATCTACAGTGCCACGTGTTGTGTTCAACCTGCGTGTTTTGGCGGATCGCTATTTCAATACGCGCCCTTTGGTGGTTGGAAAACCTGAATGCGATTTGCCTGTGGATGTCCGCGTTGATCAAGGCACATCGGTTGGGCCAGATCGATTGGTCAATACGGTTTCAGGATTTGATCTGTATGGCGGTGATTTGATCGTGGTTGATTTTGGCACGGCGACCACCTTTGATGTGGTAGATCACGATGGCGCATATATCGGTGGGGTGATTGCGCCAGGTGTGAATTTATCGCTTCAGGCATTACACCAAGCCGCCGCAGCCTTGCCGCATGTTGATATTGCGCGTCCGCAAAACGTCATTGGCACCAATACGGTGGCTTGTATGCAATCTGGTGTGTTCTGGGGCTATATTGGTTTGATCAAAGAGATATGCACGCGGATCAAAGCCGAACATGAGCGCGATATGAAAGTTATCGCCACAGGTGGACTTGCCCCTTTGTTTCAGGCGTCAGATGCGCTATTTGATGCTTTCCAAGATGATTTGACGATGCATGGGCTTCGATTGATCCATGATCACAACAAAAAGAACGGATAATACATGAGCAGCAATCGACTGATATATTTGCCATTGGGTGGCGCAGGCGAAATCGGCATGAACGCCTATGTCTATGGCTATGGGCCTGTTGGCAAAGAAAAGTTGATCGTTGTTGATTTGGGCGTGACCTTTCCCGATATGGATAGCAGCCCAGGTGTTGATCTTATTTTGCCGGATGTCACGTGGCTCAAAGAGCGGCGCAATGACATCGAAGCAATCTTTATTACCCATGCACACGAAGACCACGTAGGTGCGGTTGGGCATTTATGGAATGATTTAGGCGCGCCAATCTATGCACGTGCCTTTACGGCGAATATCGCACGTCGCAAAATGGCGGATCACGGGCATAGTGATCGAACTGTCAAGACCGTGACCAAATGGCCGGATACCACCAAAGCGGGCCCATTCACGGTTGGCTTCTTGCCGATTTCACATTCCATCCCAGAAAGCAGTGCGTTGGTTATCGACACACCGCAAGGGCGCCTAATTCACACAGGTGATTTTAAGCTAGACACATCCCCAATCGTTGGCGAAGCCTTTGATCCAGCATTGTGGGCAGAGGTGTCCAAAGGCGGGGTTAAAGCATTGGTTTGTGATAGTACCAATGTGTTTTCGCACCATGAAGGACGTTCAGAAGCGACCGTTGGTCCAGAGATTGAAAAATTGGTGCAATCCGCGCCTGCGATGGTTGTTGCAACAACATTTGCGAGCAACGTGGCACGGGTTAAAACGCTTGCCGAAGCCGGCCAAAGGGCAGGGCGTTCCATTTGCTTGATGGGTCGCGCTATGCGTCGTATGGTCGAAGCCTCTTTGGAAACTGGCGTTTTGACAGATTTTCCACCCGTTGTATCCCCCGAAGATGCCGCAAACATTCCGCGGGAAAACCTGATGCTTTTGGTCACCGGAAGCCAAGGAGAGCGCCGCGCAGCCAGTGCGCAGCTTGCTAACGGAAAATTCCAAGGCATGACCGTAAAAGAGGGCGATATGTTCCTCTTTTCATCGAAAACAATTCCCGGAAACGAACGTGGTGTCATTCGCATCATGAATCAGTTCTCTGAAATGGGTGTCGATATTGTTGATGACAGCTCAGGATTGTATCATGTGTCCGGTCACGCCAATCGCCCAGATTTGTTGAAAATGCATGACATTGTGCAGCCTCAGATTGTTATTCCGATGCATGGGGAACATCGCCACCTGCGGGAACATGCCAAGCTTGCTATGCAACATGGCCGTGCTTCGATGGTCTGTGTGAACGGTATGATGCTTGATCTGTCCGGTAATGAACCCAAGGTTGCCGAATTCATCGATACAGGACGTCGCTATGTGGATGGATCGGTCCAATATGGCGCTATGGACGGCATTGTGCGGGATCGGATCCGTATGGCGTTGAATGGGCATTTGGTGGTTACGGTGATCTTGGACGAAGATGACGAGCTGTTGGGTGAACCATGGTGCGAAGTCAAAGGTCTATGCGAAACCGGACGTTCAAACGTGGCTTTGGTAGATGCCTTAGAAGAAGATCTGAGCCAATTCATCGGTCGGGCCGGGCAAAAGACCATTACGAATGATGACAAGCTCGAAGAGGGGCTGCGTCGCGTCGCGCGTCAGACCTGTTTGAATGAGATTGGCAAAAAGCCAGAAGTCACCGTCGTAATAAGCCGTTTGATGTAATCAAACACGGTTCTCTTCGAGCCATTCGCGAAATGTGACAAGATCGGCGTTAAATCGATTAAGCCGATCTTCTGCCCAGTCTTCGAAACAGTTTAGCACATCTGGCAATAGGGCGGCGCGCAGCCGTCCTATGAAACCTGCGCCGTCTGCAGTCATCACAATATTCTTTTGCCGTTTGTCGTTTGAAACAGACGACACAGTCAAATAGCCGCGGTCAGAGAATTTCTTGACGGTTTTGGTGACGGCGGGTTGTAAAACCTCAACACCGTCAGAGATTTGACTGACGGTGGTGCCATCTGCCCCAGTTCGCAGAATGTAATCCAATATCGTGAATTGTGGAAAGGTTACATCATGTTCGCGCAAAAGTTGCGACAATCGGTTGTTATAGACCTGTGTCAAAAGGCCAAGCTCGACCGAAAGGGCCATAGCACGTTCTATTTGGAGGCGAGCATTTTGGGACATCTGTATTCCGTTCGGGTTCATCGACGGAATACAGTGCAAGGATTATGCCATGTGATTAGCTGGCGCGACGTTCGTCAAAGCTAAGCGCAATAAAGCTGGGCATGTGATCGCCCATTCCCACGACCGTATTGCGATCATGTGACTTGTTTGATCGCCCATTCCCACGATTAGGTTCAGAACGTTCATTGCGTTCTGCCCGCTCGGTACGTTCTTCGCGTTCCGGTTTTTTCGTGTCTGGTTTTTTTGTATCTGGCGTTTTCGCATCTAATGCGTCGCTGGCCCGAGTACTGGCCTTACTACTGGCTTTACTGTCCTCTGCATCAGCAGAAGCAGGCTGGTGCGGCTTGCGCCCTCTTGTTCTTTTGGGCTTTGTGTCTTTTTCTTCAAACTCTGCTGCGTCCTGTTGCACAGGATTTTCAATTCGAGGGATTTCTTTTTGAATCAGCGCTTCAATTGCTTCAAAATTCTTTTCGTCGCGGGGAGCGCATATCATAACGGTCTTGCCATCACGTCCGGCGCGACCTGTGCGACCAATACGGTGTACGTAATCTTCGGCATGGCTAGGAACGTCAAAATTGAACACATGGCTTACCGATGGAACATCAAGCCCGCGTGCAGCAACATCCGAGGCCACAAGCACGCGCAATTTTCCGGCACGAAATTCGTCTAATGTTTGTGTACGCTGGCTTTGATCCAAATCACCGTGGATCGGGGCAGCTTGCACGCCGTATTTATTCAATGATTTTGCGCAGATATCGACATCTACTTTGCGATTGCAAAAGACGATGGCGTTTGTGCATTTATCGCCTTCACCTTGGATCAAGGCCCTAAGGATTTTGCGTTTTTCTGTGCCTTCACGATCCCGACGCGAGGCTTTGAACATCACAACCCCTTGCTCAATATTTTCAGAAGCCGTTGCTTGGCGCGCGACTTCGATGCGAGTCGGATTGGATAGGAACGTATTGGTAATCCGTTCAATTTCTGGCGCCATCGTCGCAGAGAAAAAGAGCGTTTGACGCGTGAATGGCGTCAGGTTGAAAATACGTTCAATGTCGGGAATAAAGCCCATGTCCAGCATGCGGTCGGCTTCGTCGACAACCATAATTTGAACGCCTGTCAACAACAGCTTGCCGCGTTCAAAATGATCCAAAAGCCGACCCGGGGTAGCGATCAAGACATCAACCCCTTTGTCAATCAGCTGGTCTTGCTCTTTGAAGCTCACGCCGCCAATCAAAAGCGCCTTTGTGAGCTTTAGGTTTTTTGAATAAGTATCAAAGTTTTCAGCAACTTGCGCGGCAAGTTCCCGTGTGGGGCAAAGCACTAAGGATCGCGGCATGCGCGCACGGGCGCGACCACGTGCCAACATGTGGATCATAGGAAGCGTAAAGCTAGCGGTTTTACCCGTTCCTGTTTGCGCAATTCCAAGAACGTCTTTGCCGTCAATTGCAGCGGGAATAGCGCCGGCTTGGATCGGAGTAGGGGTTTTATAACCCGCCTCTTCGATTGCGGTGAGGATTTTCGGGTTCAAGTTCAGGTCAGAGAAATTTGTCATCTGTATCCGTGGTTTACGGACACATTTTGGCCCGCATCGTCAAAGTTAGATCCAGGCCCGTTTAGCCCTGCCTTGTTGCATTCAAGGATCCTGCTCGCGTATACAGTAAAATAGGTGTTCTGGTCAATCCGCATTGGCGATACGCGCTGTTGGCAAATCAAGATCCGGAAAGTACCGCGCAATTTTGGCATCAAACTGCATGTCAAAGCTTCGCAATAGGTGAAAATTCTCTAGACGCGCCAAAAGGTCCGGCGTCGCAATACAGAGCGCCTGATGCATGCGTCGAATACCATCTATGCCTTCGGTGTTTTCGATTTCGGTAAAAACGTCCCAAAGCGGACTAAGACCGGCGCGCCGCATTTGTTTCCCTTTGTTGAGGGTGCGATAAGACCCCGTTTCGCGGCGTTCATGGTAGAGGGGTTCAAATTGATCCCATGGTTTGCTGTGGTAATGCGCCAATTCATAGCCACGTAGATGAACGGTGTCTTTTGGATTTCGTTTCTCTGCTTCGTCGTTTGAAACATAGTGAATGCGCGCAAAAACTGGGCGATTGGTGACCCTAAATATAGACTTGCCATTTTTATGCGATAAAAACCCGCCAATGATACGATCCCCGAATTCCGGGTAAATTTCGGATGATAATCTGGCGCGACGGCCATAGGGATACATCAGCGCCTTGAAGTGGTGAATAGGCGATAATGTTCCATTAGGGGCGATCAAATTTTCAATTGGCTTGATTTGTACCGAAAGAACGTCGTCGGGGATGCGCTTTAGCTTTTGTGCAATCGTGAGATTGGCAGCGTGATTTACTATAAATTCGTCAATGTCAAAATGCGCTAGCCATTGTATCGAGGGGCGGATGTCGCGCACGTGATCTATGGCATGATTGATGTTGAAAACTTGACGCCCTTCGATGGATTTCGGGCGATGACCTAATGTAGTCCAATGGCTGTCTTCTGTTGGAATAATCTTGATGTCAGGGTCATCACGAAAATATTCCAATACGGCGGCGTCTGGCTGATCCAAATAGATGACAAAGTATTGCGCGCCCATTGATAGATGATGGGCGACAAATTTTACCACTTCACTTAGTGGTGCTTTTACGGTGGAAACGACACCCCAATGACCCACGTCTGCAATATCCTCTGTCCAATCGCGCCAAGGCTAAGGGGATAGAGGCTAACAGACAAGGGTTAAGTCATCATTTCCTTGGTAGAGGTAAGTTTTACATCAGGATAGTCGCGTTCGATCCGGTCAATATCCCACTGTAGGCGTGTCAAATAAACGATGTCGCCATCATTGTCTTCGGCGATATGTTGTTTGTTGACGGCACAGAATTTATCGACGGCTTGTTTCTCGCCATTGACCCAGCGTGCAGAGGTAAATTGCGACGGCTCAAAGCGGACTGGCAAGCCATATTCCAATTCGATACGGCTGGCCAAAACTTCGAATTGCAAGGCACCAACGACCCCAACGATGAAGCCAGAGCCAAAGGTTGGTTTGAACACTTTGGCAGCCCCTTCTTCGGCAAATTGCATCAAGGCTTTTTCCAGATGCTTGGCTTTCATTGGATCGCCCGCACGACAGTTTTGCAACAGCTCAGGCGCAAAAGACGGAATTCCGGTCACACGAATTGCTTCGCCTTCGGTGAGCGTATCACCAATCCGCAATTGCCCATGGTTCGGGATGCCAATGATATCACCGGCCCATGCTTCTTCTGCTAATTCCCGATCCGAGGCCAAGAACATCACTGGGTTAGAGACCGCCATAGGTTTTTTGGTGCGCACATGGGTCAATTTCATCCCACGCTTGAAATGCCCCGATGCCATGCGCACAAAGGCCACACGGTCGCGGTGTTTTGGGTCCATGTTCGCTTGGACTTTGAACACAAATCCGGACACTTTGGTTTCTTCTGGCGCGACATCGCGTGGTGATGCGGATTGCACCTGAGGCTCTGGTCCATATGTTGCAATGCCATCCATCAATTCCTTAACACCGAAGGAATTGATCGCAGAGCCAAACCAGATTGGGGTCATATGCCCTTCTAAGACGGCCTGAGGATCAAGCGGTGGCAAAAGTTCACGCGCCATTTCAACATCTTCGCGCAGCTTTGCAAGCAAATGTGCGGGGACAAGTTCGACCAGCTTGGGATCATTCATGCCATTAATTTCGACACTTTCCGCAACGCGATTTCGATCGGCGCGGTCCATAAGTTCGAGCCGATCACGCAGGATGTCGTAACACCCCATAAATTCGGAACCAACCCCAATTGGCCAGCTGGCAGGGGTCACATCAATCGCAAGGTTTTCCTGAATTTCGTCAATAATTTCAAATGTATCGCGGCTTTCACGGTCCATTTTATTACAAAATGTCAAAATCGGCAAATCCCGCAAGCGGCACACTTCGAATAGTTTTTGGGTCTGGCTTTCGACACCTTTTGCACCATCAATCACCATGACAGCCGCATCAACAGCAGTCAGCGTGCGATAGGTGTCTTCGGAAAAATCGCTGTGACCTGGTGTGTCCACAAGGTTAAAGCGGAAGGTTTTGAAATCAAAGGACATTGCAGAGGCAGAAACAGAAATGCCCCGATCCTTTTCCATCTGCATAAAGTCAGACCGCGTGCGGCGTGCTTCGCCTTTGGCGCGCACCTGACCAGCCATTTGAATAGCGCCCCCAAACAGCAGAAACTTTTCCGTAAGAGTCGTCTTGCCAGCGTCCGGATGCGAGATGATCGCAAAGGTCCGACGACGGGCAATTTCAGGCGGTAAAGCGGGGCGGTTTGTATCAGTATCCAACATGTAGGGCCGTATATTGTGACCCTTGCACCTTGGCAAGAAAAACAATGGGGGCTTGGCTAATCTTTGGCGGCGGTATGTCGTTTTACGGGGGGATACTTGTTTCGAAAAGAGTGCCCTAAATGCAAAAGCCCGTTTATCAAATTATATATACATCAAAGACAGAGGTCGAACTCAGCGACGCCACATTAGAAGCGATTTTGGTTCAAGCCCAAAAGAATAACTCGGCGCAAGGTTTGACAGGTATTTTGTTATATGAAAGCAAAGAATTTCTGCAAGTATTAGAGGGTGACAAAGACAAAGTCACAGCCGCGCTTGATCGGATTACGTCGGATTCACGTCACAAGAATGTAATGCTGATGTACGATGGGTTCGTTGCAAGACGTGCGTTTGCCAAATGGGAAATGGGATTTGCCAAACTGGATACGTCGACGCATTCAAATCTGGATCAGTTAAACGGATTTTTCGAAGATGATCATGATTATTCCCACCTGCAATCCGGTTTGATCCGCGTATTTGTGACGGGGTTTTTGCTAGGTCGTAGCGCTTCGGTTTCGTTGCATCAATGACATTAGCTGGTTGATGCTAAACGTAAAATTGAAACAGGTGACGATCCTTTAAAGGTTTCGGCGTTGACTTCTAGGTCATCATTGTAGCGCGTGCGATGGGCGTCAATTCCGTTCGTTGCTTGATCTGGCAGGGCCGAGCGCGTGCGATGATCAAAGAGCAAGCTTTCGGCAGCGATGCCTTCTGCGTAGATGATATGATGGTCATCAAACAATAATTGATAGTAATCAACAAAGCCGGCTTCTAACCGCGTGACGCTTTCTCCGTCGACCAATTGTGATGCGCGGATCAACGTTTCGGCGCGTCCTGTCCCCAATTGATCACTGCGTTGATAGATAAAAAGCCGGTGTTCGGGGCTTACAACCAAATCGTTTTGATTATGAAGCGCTTTGGCTTTGATAATGACGGGGGAAAAATCTCCGGTTGCGCGCACTGTGGAATGGCCAACCCAGCGTATTTCTTGGATACCGGCGTCCCGTGTAATCACGCAATCACCCGCCCTTAGGTCTTCTATTGGGATCATCTGGCCCGTTGCTAATGTAATCCGAGTGCCTTTTACAAACGAAACACACGCGATCTGTGCAAATTTCGCTTCGGCGGTGTCGCGGTTGACATCAATCAAGGTATATTCAACCTTGGCCTCGATTGGGCACAGCGGCATCAACAGAGTAGATTGTATGATATCGGCATCATCGACTTCAACAACAATCAAAGCCTCGATAACATGGCCTTTTTGGTTCATCAATGTGACTGTGCAATCCAAAAAGAGGCGGTTCATAAATTGCCCTGTATCCCCATTTTTGCCAACGCGCAGTCCATCATCATTCAGGATCAACGACAATTTTTGACGCGGAGCCGCGGCGCGCAGGGAAAACGTATCATCCAAACAAAGATCGTCTGAAATGGAAATGGGGTCGCCTAGATTTGCGCCATTTACGACGCGAAAAGACTCTGCAGAATAAACTGGGACCGTTTGCATTTTCCTCTGTTTCTTTTGCTTAGCGATTGCGGACATTGAAAGCTTCGATCCTTTTACATCTCCACTTTCCATTAACGTCACCATTCCAAATTTGTTTACCTTGGTAACGGGGAGTTTTGACCGACTTTATGTCAAAAGCAGGACAAGCCTTCGGTCATTTAGGGGCAATTCCGATTGCCTTTTGCCACGCTTGCGCCATAGTTCGTCAAAACTGGAGGACGATATGGAACTTGGAATTCGTGGGAAACGTGCGTTGGTATGTGCATCAAGCAAAGGCTTGGGTCGTGGCTGTGCGGAAAACTTGGCGGCAGCAGGCGTGGATCTAACGCTCTGTGCCAGAGGGGAAGAGGCGCTGATTGAAACGGCGCAGTATATCCAGAAAACCTATGGTGTTTCGGTGACGGCGATTGCGGCGGATATTACATCAGAAGACGGACGCACCAAGGTTCTGGAGGCGGCCGGGGATGTTGATATTTTGGTTACCAACGCGGGTGGTCCCCCACCTGGTCTTTGGTCTGATTGGGATCGTGACGATTTCATTAAAGCGATTGATGCCAATATGTTAACACCCATCGCATTGATGAAAGCCTTGCTGCCCTCGATGATGACCAAGGGGTGGGGACGCGTTGTCAACATAACGTCGCAATCGGTAAAAGCGCCGATTGCTGTGCTGGGTTTGTCCAATTCTGCGCGCGCTGGCTTGACAGGCTATGTAGCCGGAACCGCCCGTCAGGTTGCAGGACATGGTGTGACGATCAATAATCTTTTGCCCGGCATCCATGCAACGGACCGTGCTATTTCGCTTGATGGTGGGGTTGCACAACAAAGGGGTATATCCGTCGAACAGGCGGCTGCTGAGCGCGCACAAACAATTCCTGCAGGGCGTTATGGTACGGCCCAGGAATTTGGGGCGACATGTGCCTTTTTATGTTCACAACATGCGGGCTTTATTATTGGCCAGAATATTCTATTGGATGGTGGTGCTGTGAACGCGTCGCTTTAATCTTCACGATTGTGTTAAGTGCCAAAAGAAACCTACCGACCTGATCCATGACCTTCTAAGAGCAATCTAACACATTGGAGGGGTTGTCATGGTTTTGGGTTTGGTTTTGGTTGGTTTAACACTGGCCTTGGGATTAAGTTTCTTTTTGTCGGCACAAAAAGTCACGACAGACGGATTTTTTAACGGTCACTCACAGTCGGGTCATGCGCCCGGCTTGTGGACATTGGTGCTCAGCCAAGTGACAACATGGATTTTTGCACGCTCCTTGTTGAATGCTGCGATCCTTGGTTATTACTACGGAATTGCAGGAACCTTGGCCTATACCGCCTATTATCTGTCCTTTCTCACGGGGGGGTATGTGGTGGCAAAATTGCGCCAAGACCAAAGCACATCCGTCCAAGATTGGCTGCGGCGCCAATTTGGAAGCATCGGAACCACAAGCTATAACATTGTTATTGCCTTGCGATTATTGTCCGAAGTGTTTGCTAACTTATTGGTGGTTGCGCTGATTTTTGCGGTTTTGGTACCAGATGTCACCTATATCCGCGAAATTTCTGTTATCACACTTGCAATCATTGTGTTTCTTTATTCCGCTTGGGGCGGATTGCGCGCGGCATTGCGCACAGATGTTTTACAAATGATCGTCTTCCTGATTGTTTTTGCCATTGCTTTTGTGGCCTTGATATTCTCGCCCGAGTTTTCGTTTGCCTCTGTTCTTAGCTCCCAAGGGGTTGCAGGGTCTTATAACGGTTGGGTGTTGCTTGTGGTTGCTGGGCTTCAGGTGTTTTCCTATCCACTGCATGATCCAGTTATGATGGATCGTGGATTTTTGGCCGACGAAGCAACAACGCGCAGATCATTCTTATATGCGTTCTGGATATCTTCGGCCTGTATTTTTGGCTTTGGGTTATTTGGAATTCACGCCGCTGACATAAATGCGCCTATTGAAAATGATTTATTAGGCACATGGAACGCGATGTTCCCGGCGCCTATTTTTGCCGCAGTGTCGTTGTCTTTGTTAATTTCGGGCCTCTCTACATTGGATTCGGCTCTGGCTGCTGTGGCGCGCTTGATGAGCGAAGAGCTTCACCTTGTGCCCAGAACCCTGACAGGTGGACGGATCGCTATGGTGATTTTCCTTTTGCTTGGAGGGGGCTTGACGCTTTGGGGAAATGGCACGCTCTTTGATGCGGTCGCAGTCAGTGGTACGGCGTCGATGTTTTTGACCCCGATCATTATCGCGGCCCTGATTCTGCGCCGAGATGTATCCATTTGGGCGTATTTAGTGGCTTTCGGCGCTGCGCAGGCAGGGGCGATTTTGTATTTTGCACGGGGTTATGATTGGGCCGCGTCAATTTTACCAGAGGGTCACAAATACGAACAACTCTGTGTGATTTGCCTGTTTGTGCTTGGGGCTGGGGCAATCAGTATGCTTCTGGGAAGCCGGCGGGTTGCCTAACCACGGATTGGCTGCTAGGCATGCGATAAACCCGATAACTTTTATCGGACATTCGCCAAAGCAAGGATCATTGCCGTGACCCAATTGTCGCGTCCACGATTGGAAGTGAAAAATCTAGTCCGCCGTTTTGATGGCAAGGCCGTTGTTAACAATGTGTCTTTTTCCATTATGCCCGGACAGGTTACATGCCTATTGGGTCCATCTGGATGCGGTAAATCAACAACGTTGCGGATTATTGCGGGCGTTGAGCGTCAGGACGAGGGTGAAATCTGGGCAGATGGAAAATTGGTCTGTGATACGATTTTTCGGATTCCGCCCGAACAGCGTTCAATTGGCTTAATGTTTCAAGATTTTGCTCTGTTTCCACATTTAAGTGTTGCGGATAATGTCGCGTTTGGACTGACAGGTCCAAAGGACGCCAAACGCGAGCGCGTCAAAGATCTTTTGAACAAAGTTGGCCTGTTGCGCAAAATGGATGATTTCCCGCATGCTCTGTCTGGCGGTGAACAACAGCGTGTTGCCTTGGCGCGTGCTTTGGCACCACGTCCGCATATTATGTTAATGGACGAACCGTTCTCAGGGTTGGACAATCGCCTAAGAGACGATATCCGCGATGAAACTTTGGCGCTTCTCAAGGTCGAAGATGCGGCGGTTCTTTTGGTCACGCATGAACCAGAAGAAGCCATGCGCATGGCGGATGAAATTGCGTTGATGCGCGATGGTGAAATCGTCCAGCAAGGTGCGCCATATAACATCTATAATGCGCCAATTGATCGGGCCGCAGTCGCGTTTTTTTCGGATGTGAATGTAATCAGGGCCAAAGTAACAGGTGCCTTGGCGGATACCCCATTTGGTCAGTTTTTTGCCCCGGGTCGTGTCGATGGCGCCATCGTGGATATTGTCTTTCGACCGCAACACTTGCGTATAGATTTCGATCGTGCCGGAAAAGGACCGAACCCGACCAAATCCCAAGGTGTCGCCGCGCGGGCAACCGTGAAACGCGCGCGGTTCATGGGCAGCGAAAGCTTGATCGAATTCCAAATGGACTTTGATGGTTCGATATTAAAAGCGACGGTGCCAAATGTGTTTTTGCCCAAAGCAGGCCAAGCAATGTGGTTAACCATCCCGCGGGATAAGTGTTTCGTTTACAACGCTTAGTCAATCTTTGCAGCAAGAACACAGCCGAAATCCAGTGGATTGGATTTTATATATTCAATATCAACGCGGTACACATCACGCATGCTCCACAACAGCGGAAGTGAAACAGGCTGCTCGCGGTGGGTTTTGCGCAGGTTATAAACATGTGTGCCAACGATTTGATCTTTGGTGTTAAAGGCAGTCAATTGGATAAGCGATTTATCCAACAGCGTTTCGTCCTGGGGCAGGGTCGTCAGTTTAACCCATATATGGCGGGTAATGTCTTCTTGCCCTAGATAGGTCGATTTTGACGTTCCCAAAGTACAAGACGCAGGTGTTTTTCCACGTCCAAGTGATTCCCATGGGGATATGTCAATGATGGCATAGTTAGTGGCGTTCAAGCTTGACAACCACAAGATACCGACGAGTGAGTATAAAATTGTACGCATTGATAAACCGTCCTCTAATGACACTTATCAATTTAACACATTTCTATCGATCAGACAGGGGAGGGAGGCTGTTGGAATACCTTACCATGTACTTTTCAACAAGTTATCGCCGATCGGATATGTTTTAATGTGCTGAAATTGCTGAATATTATTCAATTGGCCCGTGCTTTTTGGTTGGTTTTGCAAAGCCGGTTTGCAAAAACCACGGCTAAAGTCACGAACCGTTTTGGCGGCCAACTGAGTGTGGCAGTTCAGAAATATACACTGTGATAATTTTTAGAGCCTCCCAAAGTATCATTCTGGAACGCCCGAGTTTGTGCCGATGGGCAAAAAAAAGCCGCCTGCGCGCTTTTGCGGCTTTAATCGTGCGCAGATAAGCAATAGATAGTAAGGCAGAGAATAAAATCAGGGCTTGCAACGCCCGACGGACAGGAGAAATAAAATGCTAAATAATATTGGACTTCCAGGTCTTTTGCTGATCGCTGTTGTGGTGCTTGTGCTTTTCGGTCGTGGCAAAATCAGCTCTTTGATGGGTGAAGTTGGAAAAGGTATCACAGCCTTTAAAAAGGGCGTGAACGACGGTTCGAAAGAAATCGAAGAACAAGTGGCTGAAACGGCGAAAGACGTGACACCAGAGACCGAAAAAGAAAAGGCCTAATTCATGTTTGATTTGGGTTGGACCGAGCTGCTCCTTATTGGGATAGTGGCGCTTATTGTGGTGGGGCCAAAGGATCTTCCTATGTTGTTCCGCCGCGTAGGCGAATTTGTCGGCAAGGCCAAAGGCATGGCCCGTGAATTTTCCCGAGCAATGGACCAAGCCGCAGATGATGCAGGCGTCAAAGATGTTTCAAAGACCCTTCGTGCGGCAACCAACCCACTTGAAACCGGATTAAACAGCGCAGCAAAAGCAGCCAAAAGCTTTACAGAGTTTGACGCAGACAGTGAAACAGGCAAGCTTGCCGAAGAACGCGCTGACGCTGCACGCAAAATAAAAGAGGCGTCGGCGAAAATGGCGTCTGACCGCGTCGCACGTGAAAAAGCCGAAGCAGAAGCGGCCGCCGCAATCACCAAAGCGGAAGAAGCCCCCTCTGCGCCCAAGGATAGCGAATGAGCAATACCGACGACCTAGAAAGCAGCTCGGCCCCGTTGATCGAGCATTTGGCCGAACTCCGCACGCGTCTTATTTATTCAGTGTCCGCCTTTATTGTCGGCATGATTATCTGTTTCACGGTTTGGAACCCGATCTTTAACTTTCTGACGCAACCATTGTGTTCTGCAATGGCCCTAAAAGGGCATTCGGATTGCGGGCTGATCTTGATCAAACTACAAGAAGGCTTCTTTGTTGCTATCTCGATTTCGTTAATGGGTGGATTGATCCTGTCCTTTCCTTTCATTGCGTATCAAATGTGGCGCTTTGTGGCACCTGGGTTGTATAAATCCGAAAAAGGCGCATTCTTACCGTTCTTGATTGCATCGCCTTTCATGTTCTTTTTGGGCGCCTCGTTTGCATATTACGTTGTGACACCATTGGCGTTTGATTTCTTCCTTGGCTTTCAACAAGCAGGATCGGTCATTAGCGAAGAAACCACCGGCAGTGCAACAGCTGGCATTGCGTTTCAGGGTTCGGCTCAGGAATATCTAAGCCTGACGATTAAATTCATCGTGGCCTTTGGTTTGTGCTTTCAATTGCCGGTGCTTTTGACCCTGTTGGGCAAAGCGGGCCTTGTCAGCGCCGAAGGGTTGGGCAATGTGCGTAAATATGCCGTTGTCGCGATCTTGATCTTGGCGGCGATTGTGACGCCCCCTGATGTGATTACTCAGGTCATTTTGTTTGTTGTCGTTTATGGACTATATGAAATTTCCATCTTGCTCGTTGGACGCGTTGAAAAGAAACGCGAAGATCGTCTACGGGAAGAAGGCTATTATGACGACGAAGAGGAATTTGACGATCCTCTTATGAAAGAATTCGACGAAGACTAAGACATGGGGGATAAAATGGACGCCACTGAACTCAACCGCATTGCAAATGCACTCGAGCGCATAAGTCCTCCCCCTGTCCAAGCCCCCGATTTTTCGAACTATTCGGCCTTTGTTTGGCATGTCACGCCTGATTATCTTCAGCCTGTTGAACAGGTGTCTCGCGTCGATGTAAGCCTGCTTGTTGGGATTGATCGTGCGCGTGATACGCTGTTGGAAAACACACGCCAATTCGCCCAAGGGTTTGCGGCAAACAACGCGTTATTGTGGGGCGCACGCGGCATGGGAAAATCGTCCTTGGTCAAGGCAATACATGCGCAAATCAATGCACAAGGGCTTGCCTTAAAGATTGTCGAACTTCAGCGCGAAGATTTACCTTCAGTGGGGCGTTTGTTGAATTTGTTGCGCGCATCTCGGGAACGGTTTGTTTTGTTCTGTGATGATCTTAGCTTTAGCCATGATGATCAGCATTACAAATCACTCAAGGCCGTTTTGGATGGTGGCATCGAGGGCCGCCCGGACAATGTGTTGCTTTATGCGACCTCTAATCGCCGTCATCTTATGCCACGCGACATGATTGAAAATGAACGGTCAAGTTCCATCAATCCAAGTGAAGCCGTCGAAGAAAAAGTATCCTTATCTGATCGGTTTGGGTTATGGCTTGGCTTTCACCCATGTTCTCAGGACGAATATTTGGAAATGATCCAAGGCTACTGTGATGCCCATGGTGTAAGCATTGATAGCGACACACTAAGAGCCGAAGCCATAGAATGGCAAGCCACACGCGGATCTCGATCTGGGCGTGTGGCTTGGCAATATTTTATGGATCTTGCAGGGCGAAAAGGCATTGCCATAAACAAAGCCTAATCAGCTTATTTCAAGAAATCCATTGGATCGACACTGTCAAATCCGCGACGCACTTCAAAGTGTAGATACGCGGGGTTTCCGTCACGGATGGACCCAATTCGTTGTCCTCTTGTAACGGCAGCGCCTTTGGCGACCTTGATATCCCCAACGTTGGCATAAACTGTTAACAAACCGCTATCATGTTTGATCACGACAATAGGCACCTGATCTGCATCTGCGGTAATGGCTGCAACCACACCTTTTTCGGCTGCAACAATCGATGAACCCACTGCAGCGGATAGATCAATCCCATCTGTTTTGCCTTTGACGTATTCGCGAATGATTTTACCTTGGACCGGATAGGCCAGTTGCCCGCCTTTGGGTGTTGCAACCTGTGTGGCTTTGGGGGCTGTTGCAGGCTTTGCCGCTGGCTTGATTGCAGGGGGCGTGGTCACCGGTAAGGGCGCTTTGGCGCTTGGTGGTGTTGGTGTCGGCGTTCCTGTTCCAGGGGCTGTCACAGTCGATGCACTGGCCGTTTTTACAGGTTCTGCTTTGGCAACGGGAATGATCAATTGTTGCCCTTCGCGGATCGACAGGTCGCTGCCAAGGCCATTCCACTCTGCCAAGGATCGTACGGATACCTGATATAGACGGGCGATGGTATAAGCCGTTTCGCCCCGTTCAACACGGTGGCGCAAGGGTTCGCTTTGCGAGGCGCTAGTGCCGCTTGTCCGTGGTGTCGTGGGGCTGGTGCCAATTGCAGATTGCGCAAGCGCGGTGATGTTGACATCGCTTTCCCCATCCAACGGGGCAGTGGTCACGCCCCTTTGTGCTGGAACTGCTGAGCCCGATTGTCCGGGAATAGACACAATTTCGCCTTCGCGCAGGCGGGCATCGACCGTGGTGCCGTTATATTTGGCAAGGCTCGCAGGGTCTTGTCCAATACGCTCGGCTACGGATTTTAGCGTGTCTCCACGGCGGGCAACTGCGACGCGGTACGTGGGGTATGAAATGATCCCGTTGGCATCTGGCTGCGGACGATCTGCCGTCGCTTTTTGTGCGGCTTCAGCCGTGTTGTAATTATTTCGGCGGAAATCAAAGTCCAGTCCAGAGGTATCTGTACAGCCGGTTAATGCAATCGCGCTTAGCGTTGCGAATAAAACGCTTTTGTTTGCTTGTTTCATATGCTCACTCCTCACCATAACCTCTTTGGGTTTGGGGTTAATTTAACTGTCTTTTCCCAATCCTTCAACGAGGGGAACGAATCTTACGGATCTTAGGTCATCATAATCATATCCATTTTCGGTACGTGTGACCCGAATGAGACTCTGAACGGTGTCAGATTGGCCCACAGGCACCACCATGATACCACCAGGCTTGAGCTGTTGCAGCAATGTTCCGGGCGGGTCTTCGGCAGCTGCGGTTACGATGATGCGATCAAACGGCGCCTGATCAGGCAGCCCATGGCTTCCATCGCCCAAAATGGGTGTGATATTGACCAAATCGAGGTGCTGAAAAAGACCCGCAGCTTCGCGCACCAAACGTTTATGCCGTTCGACGGTGTACACACGACGCGCGAGATGGCTAAGAATTGCGGCCTGATAGCCAGAACCGGTCCCAACTTCGAGCACTTTATCCCTTGGACGTACTTTCAAGGCTTGGGTCATCAGCCCAACAACAGAGGGTTGTGAAATGGTTTGACCGCAGGCAATCGGAAGCGGCATATCTTCGTAGGCGCGTTCCGAGAACAGGCCTTTTACAAACAGACCACGATCCGTTTTTTCCATAGCCGACAAGACACGTGTATCTGTCACCCCTTTGGATCGGAGCGCATAAAGAAACTGCATCTTGAGTTCAGGCGAAAGCGTCATTCAAATCCCTTGAGCTGAGGTAGCACATCATGGGCGGTCAAATCAGCACGCATTGGTGTGACCGAAATATAACCATCAAGGTTCAACGCCGCGTCGGTGCCTGCTGTGGTTTGAATATGTTGATCACCGCCTCGAACAAACAAAAATTGGCGCCCGTTTTTGGCAATAAAGGGATCAACACCAAAGCACGTACCATTCCGATACCCTTGTGGGCACGCTTTGATACCTTGGACATCAGCTGCCGGAACAGGGGGGAAATTTACGTTGTAAAACAATTTGTAATCACTGGTGTTTTCCAGCTTTTGATCCAGAATTGTTTTTACAACCTGTGCTCCAAAGCGGCGGCTTGTTTCGAATTTATCACTCAGGTTGGTCATTTTTGGACCAAAATACTGTGACAGTGCAATCGATAGAATGCCCTGCATTGCGCCTTCTAATGCGGCGCCCAATGTTCCAGAATATAAGGCGTTTTCAGCCGAGTTATTGCCTTTGTTCACGCCTGATAAGATCAAGTCGGGCTTTGCGTCTTTTAGGACGTGATGCACGCCTGCAAGGACGCAATCCGCGGGAAATCCATCCACCGAAAACCGGCGTGGGCCGTGTTCGTTTATCAGCATAGGGGTTGTGTAGCTAATGCAGTGGGACACGCCAGATCGCTCTGTCGAGGGGGCGACCACCCAAATTTCACCATCTGGCCCTACGATTTCGGCGGCAATTTGTTCTAAAACGCCCAAACCTTCGGCATTGATTCCATCGTCATTCGTTACAAGAATTCGCATCGTGTGCCCCACATATTGTCTTGTACTTCAATAGAGAAGCAAAGGCCGTGGGGCAAGCCGACAGATGCTATAGTTGCAATTGTGCCAGAATTTTTGCGGCTTGATCGTGTACAGAGGCCAATTTTTCACGGTCTTCACCGGGATGAAAACGCGCACGTGTCGCCGTTGGCATCGCATCCGGAGCAACGATATGAACATGTGGCCCGACATTTGCGCTTTCTTGTGCCCATGTCTGAACAAGATTAATTTGCGCAGCTTTGGTCGCGCCATAGGCCCCGTGGAATTTTGCACCGATTGTCGCATCTTGGAAAAACACAGCATGTCCTGCATCCCCCAAAAGCGGGGCCATAAACGGAATAAGTTTTCCCGTCGTGGTCACGTTCAGCGCAACGGATTTTTCCCAATCCCGCGCATCCAACGTCGCAGCAGGGGTCAAAGGCGCTGCATGAACTGCCGTATGCGCCCAAACATCCACTTTGCCCCAGCGGTCATAAATGGAACGGCACAGTTGCGCCATTGCATCCATATTCGTGACATCCATGGGGGCAAGCGTAGCTTGGCCGCCTTTGGCTTTGATGCGGTCATCCAGGTCTTCAAGCGCGCCAGTGGTCCGCGCGACGGCAACGATATGATGCGTTTCACAAAGAGCCTCTGCCAAAGCAGCGCCCAATCCGCGTGATGCACCAGTAATAAGAGCAATTTTATCAGTCATGTGCTTCAGATGATCTGTTTTTGAGCCATCGTCAAGAGAGCAAGCGCACCGCGCTAGTCCGCTTTGGGCAAATTATGACCACAGCTTTGCAGAATGGTTTCAAACTGATCAAACGTAAGCCCATCGAGTTGCGCGACATAAAGCGGATGATCTTCGAATGCGATTTGCGCCAATGGGCGTTGGCGATCGTTTTGTGGATGAAGAATAACGGGGGTCGGGGCAGGGTGGTTTCCGATGCTGTTTGCCATCCAACCAAACAAGGGGCCGATATCCGCTTGCGTGTCTGTTGCAAAGCTTGTGATATATCGGTCCAAATAGTCATCTTCTAGCAAGACCCAGATGCCAATGACAATCGGCACGTCATAGCCTTCTAAGGGAAGGCATAGGATAGCACGCACATAGTTTTTCGCATTTAGACGACAAAAGTCTTCGCATAAAATATCTTGGTCCGTCGCATGAAAGGCGGCGTTGACATTGGGGGCCATGTCATCGGCCCAAATTTGCGGAGATAAATAGGCAAAACTAAGGAGTTTACCAAAAGGTTGATCGCAACATGTACAGGCGACGTTTGGATCTAGTAAGCAATCCCAACGCGTATCACGCGCTGGAACTTCGCTTAGATTTTGATCATAGGTGACAGAGGGAAAAAGTGTTTGAAAGCTTTTTATCCATTTCATTCAGCGGCCTTAACCGCGAATCCCTTGGCAATCATATCAGATGGTTCGACCGGGTATTCCCCCGAGAAACATGCATCACAATACTGCGGACAAGAAGCTTTGCGGCCCTCTGCTTCGCCAACAGCACGATATAGTCCGTCGAGCGAAATGAACTTGAGGCTATCTACAGCCAAATGCGCGCACATTTCATCTTCGCTCATGGTTGCGGCCAAAAGTTTTTCACGTTGGGGTGTGTCTACCCCGTAAAAACATGGCCACGCAGTCGGAGGGGACGCAATACGGAAATGCACCTCGGCCGCGCCTGCGTCCAAGATCATTTCTTTTATCTTGCGTGAAGTCGTTCCTCGTACCACAGAGTCATCTACCAAAATAATGCGCTTCCCTTTTATTAACGCCCGATTGACGTTCAGTTTAAGTCGCACACCCATATTTCTGATTTGCTCTGTTGGTTCGATAAAGGTCCGTCCCATATATTGGTTGCGGATAATACCCATTGCAAACGGAATGCCGGATTGTTGGGAAAACCCAATTGCCGCTGGTGTACCGCTGTCGGGAACCGCGCAAACAAGATCCGCATCCACGGGGCTTTCTTTGGCAAGCTCTACGCCAATTTGACGACGTGTTTCATAGACCGAGCGTCCACCAATGATGCTGTCTGGTCGAGAAAAGTAGACGTGTTCAAAGATACAAAAACGTGGTTCACGGCGGCGGAACGGGAAATGGCTTTCGACACCTTTTTCGGTAATAACTACCATTTCACCAGGTTCAATTTCGCGGATATATTCGGCACCGATGATATCCAATGCACAGGTTTCCGAGCTAAGCGCCCAACCATCACCAATTTTCCCCAAAACCAAAGGACGCACACCCAAAGGATCGCGCACACCCATCAATTTGGTTCGGGTCATCGCAACGACGGAAAAGGCGCCTTCGACGCGGCGCAAGGCGTCTTCCATGCGTTCAGGGATATTCTTTTGAAGCGAACGTGCCATTAGGTGAATGATACATTCGCTGTCGGACGAGCTTTGGAATATTGATCCGCGTTCAATCAATTCGCGGCGCAATGAATCCGCGTTGGTCAAATTACCGTTGTGGGCAATCGCGGCACCGCCCATGGCGAATTCGCCAAAAAACGGTTGCACATCGCGGATAGCAGCCCCTTTGGATCCAGCTGTGGAATAACGCACATGACCGATCGACAAGGATCCCGGAAGTGTTTCCATTACCGACTGAGACGTAAAGTTATCACGCACATAACCAAAGCGGCGGGCAGAGTTGAAGCCCAGTTCGGAATCATACGCGACGATACCGCCGGCTTCTTGGCCGCGATGCTGCAAGGCATGTAACCCCAGAGCTACAAAGTTGGCGGCATCTGCGACACCAACAACGCCAAAGACGCCGCACTCTTCTTTTAGTTTATCATCATCAAAAGGATGGGCGGGGGGCATTTGTTTGGCAGACAAATCACGGTGCTCCGAATCTTGAGGCATTTGTGATCACCCTCTTAGAGCGTAACGGCCCGTATGTCACCAAAGGATCGACCCTCTTTCGGATTTGTGAAACAAAAAGGACGCCATATTTGGCGCCCTTGGAGTCATAAATATAACCTTTCGTCTAGTCGCAGACCGCGACCAGTTGTTCATATTGCTTCGTGATCCAACCGAACAAACGCTCGGGTTCACTTTTTTCGATGCTTGTCACCATATCCTGAAATACCTGTGCCGAGCGGCTTTGGTCGATGATTGGAAATGACTCGGCACTTAGCACTGTTTTATAGGCAAAGAACGCAACAGCGATTAAGGCAATGCCGCGAATTGCGCCAAATACAAATCCCAAACCTTGGTCGACTGTTCCAAGGGCTGATTTGTTAATGAGCGACGACAGAAGTGGCGTGAAAAAGGACACAATCACCAGCGAAATCGCAAATACGGCTGCAAATGACGCAATGATAGAAAGTTCACAGCTATCGGATAAAATGGGCCCAACAACCGGGATTTCTTTTATCAAAGGCATGACTTGGGGCGCAAATATAAACGCCAAAAATGCAGCACCTATCCAGCCTGCAATGGCCATTGCTTCACGCACCAATCCGCGTGAATACGCCAATAGCGCAGATAGTGCCACGACGACTAAAACAATTCCGTCTACTAAATTAAAACCTTCCATACCCAAGGCATCCCCTTATTGCGCATCACCCTGCGCCAAATACTTCACCCACAAATGCCAAAAGCTCTGACATTTGCATTAATTCCATTCCCTCGACATCCAGTTGTTTCCCCCCAACTGGTGCAATCGCCTTGGAAAAACCAAGTTTCTGTGCTTCTTTCAATCTGTTTTCTGCCTGCGACACGGGTCTTAGCGCGCCTGATAGACTAATTTCACCGTAAACAACAGTATCCTTTGGCAAACTTACGTCTTCTCGCGCAGATAAAAGCGCCGCAGCCACAGCTAGATCTGCCGCAGGTTCGCTAATTTTCAATCCACCTGCAACATTTAAATAAACGTCCAAGCCAGTAAACGGAATGCCGCAGCGTGCTTCGAGCACCGCCAAAATCATGGCCAAGCGGCTTCCGTCCCAACCAACAACGGTTCGGCGTGGTTGGCTGTGGGGGGATGGGGCAATCAACGCTTGGAATTCGACTAGGACAGGGCGCGTGCCTTCTATGCCTGCGAACACCACAGAACCGGGGGTTGGTTCGCCGCGTTCTGATAGAAAAAGCGCGGATGGGTTTTTAACTTCGGACAGCCCACCACCGGTCATTTCAAACACACCGATTTCGTCGGCTGGACCAAATCGGTTTTTGACAGCACGCAGAATACGGAATTGGTGACCGCGTTCGCCTTCGAAATAAAGCACGGTGTCCACCATATGTTCAACAACACGGGGACCGGCAATTTGACCATCTTTTGTCACATGACCAACAAGGATCACAGAAAACCCCTTGCGCTTGGCAAAGGACGTTAATTCATGGGCTGCCGCGCGTACCTGTGACACGCTTCCGGGGGCGCTTTCGACGGTGTCGGCCCACATGGTTTGGATCGAGTCGATAATCACCAAATCGGGCTTTTCCGCATCTAATGTCGTCAAAATATCGCGCAGGTTGGTTTCAGCGGCAAGTTTCACAGGCGCATCCGACAAACCAAGGCGCATAGCCCGCATACGGACCTGTGCGCTGGCTTCTTCGCCGGAAATGTAAAACGTCTTTAATCCAGCGCGCGCAAATTCGGCGGCAGCTTGCAAAAGCAAGGTTGATTTCCCGATGCCCGGATCGCCCCCAACCAAAAGAGCAGAGGCCGGAACCAATCCACCCCCTAAAACTCGGTCCAATTCGGCAATGCCACATTGCGTGCGCGGAGGTGGCGTTTCTTGGGCTGAAAGGTCGCTTAAAATAATTTGCGATCCGCGTTTGGCGCCAATTGACCCTTTGCTTGGTCCTTTTGAAATGCCCGCATCTTCGCTGATGGTGTTCCATTCACCGCATGCTTCGCATCGTCCCGCCCATTTTGTGGTGACGTTACCGCATGCCGTACAAGAAAATGATTTTGTTTTTGCCATAAGGACTAGTGCCAAACTGTGTGCCGCCTCGCAAGGGGCAAATTTTTCAGAAAAACGTCAAATTGAAATAGGTGATATCCTTAGAGAGTAAGGTACCAAAGTACCAAAAAGCAGACAATCAAAACAAAGTGAAACCGATCAGCCCAAGTGCCGAACCGTTTTTGTGTTTGAAAGCTTAATAATAACAACATCGATGCGACACCATAGGGCAACAGTCCAGACAGAGCCAATGTATATTTAGACGCAAGAATGTGCAAAATCCCCGAATATATGCCCAAGGCAGCAGGCCCAAACATGAAAAACACGCCAAGAGCCGCAGAGAAAAGCGATAAAATGGCAAATTTACGTGCCGCTGCTGTGGTTAAAAAACTTTGGATCACAGCAAGCACCATAATGGCTTGAAGGTAGACGAATTTTTTGAAAATCAGCAAAGCGACAACTTCGGGCGGCGGGCGAAAGAAATTTTCCATTATCGAACTGCTTCGATAGGCCCTTCGGCGCGACCGTGAATGAATTGGTCCAAATAGGGGTCTCCAGATTGATCCATATCCGCTACAGGTCCGGTCCATTGGATGACGCCATTGTGAAGCATGGCAATATCGTCCGCAATAGCGCGCACGGATGTCATGTCATGGGTGATTGTCATAGCCGTTGCCCCCATTTCCACGACGATTTCACGAATGAGGTCATTGATAACCCCAGACATAATCGGATCAAGACCCGTTGTCGGTTCATCAAAAAAGATGATCTCGGGATCAGCGGCAATCGCACGGGCCAAGCCCACTCGTTTTTGCATGCCACCTGATAATTCAGCCGGAAACTTATCCGCCACCTCGGGTTTCAATCCGACACGGCGCAGTTTTTCGATTGCAATGTCACGGGCTTCTTCCTTGGGGCGTTTCAAAGAGCCGCGCATCAAACGAAAGGCGACGTTTTGCCAAACCGGTAAACTGTCAAACAATGCGCCGCCCTGAAAGAGCATTCCAAATCGTGCCAGGAAGGCTTCTCTTTCGGCGGTTTGGACATCTTGACCATCCACAGTGATCAGCCCTTGATCGGGTTTGATCAGCCCAAGAACACATTTCAAACACACCGATTTCCCTGTGCCGGATCCCCCAATGATGACCATGGATTTTCCACGCTCAATGCTAAGGTCAACGCCTTGGAGAACATCTATAGGCCCAAAGGACTTGAATACTTTGCTCAAAGAAATCATGCGCTGAAAAAGGCCTCGGTTAAAATGTAATTCGCAGCAAGGATCATCACGCTGGATGTCACAACGGCGGATTTAGTCGCACGGCCCACACCTTGGGCGCCGCGTCCTGAATTCATGCCAAAATAGCAGCCCATCAACGCCACGATAAATCCAAATACTGCCCCTTTGACCATACCGCTTGTGATGTCAGCAAGGGTCAGAAAATCCACGGTGTTTTTCAAATAGGCCGCCGCATTAAACCCAAGTCGTTCGGTTCCCACAATATACCCGCCCATAATACCAATTGCATCGCCAACAGCCACAAGGATGGGCACAGCAAGCGTCGCAGCAAGCACCCGTGGAAGGGTGAGATATTTCATTGGGTTCGTTGATAATGTAACCAAGGCATCAATTTGTTCGGTTACTTTCATTGTGCCGATTTCTGCAGCGATCGAGCTAGAAACGCGTGCAGCAACCATCAATCCGCCGAGTACCGGCCCCAATTCCCGCGCCATACCAATAGCAACGATTGATGGCACGACGGATTCCGCGTTGAAGCGCGCGCCACCTGCATAAATCTGAAGCGCCAAAGCACCGCCGGTAAAAAAGGCTGTTAGACCAACGACCGGCAAGGATAGCCAACCGATTTGTACCAAAGCTGCGAACAGCTCTTTGCCATAAAACGGGGGCGAAAAGAGGTGTTTCACTGTGTTCAATGCAAATAAGGTAATACGCCCGATTGCCGCCAAAAGCGCCATTACGGTCCGTCCCAAATGTGCAAGCATCCCAATAAAATTCATTATTCTATGTACCGTCTTTTGTAGCGAGCGCCAAGGGATGTCAGGATTTCATATCCAATTGTCCCCGCAGCTGTGGCCACTGTATCAACACCTTGTTGACGTGTCAGTAGGCTAAGCCGTTTTGGGGTGTGATCAAGCAAAGTGATATCCACGCCAATCATATCCATCGAAATACGCCCCACCACAGGGCATCCTACATCCCCAGCATAGGCACGGATTTTTGGACCCATAGCGCGAATAATCCCATCAGCGTAGCCAGCAGCGATTGTCGCAATGCGGCGGGGGGTCGGGGCTGTCCATGTATTCGAATAGCCAACTGTTTCGCCCTTGTCGATTTCGCGTATTTGGATCACGGGCACATCAACCGTAACCACACTGCGTGCTTTGACAAAGGGACGCCCCCCATAGATGCCTATGCCCGGGCGCGTCAGGTCGAAATGATATTCCGATCCAAGCAATATTCCGCCCGTGGCAGCCAAGGATCGCGGCACGTTCAATCCTTCGGTCAGGCGTTTGAATTCCAACAACTGTTGACGGTTCATGGGGTGATCGGGATCGTCCGCACAGGCAAGATGCGACATGATTAGTTTTGGACCAAGGCCAAGAACCAAGTCTTTGACCGCGAACCATTCCACGGCTTCCATCCCAAGGCGGTTCATACCTGTATCGAGCTGGACACCAAAGGGATGGTCAGGAATGGTTTCCGCATGACGAATAAGCTGATCAACAGAATTCAACAATGGTGTCAGATCGTGATCTTGCAATAGCGGGCTATCACCCTCCATGTGACCCGAAAAGACATAGATTACGGGGCCCGACCCAACGGCATCGCGCACGGCTATGCCTTCTTCGGCGGCGGCAACGAAAAATGTTTTCACGCCTTCTTTTAACAGGGCGCGGGCCACAGGCGCGCTGCCTAATCCATATCCATCGGCTTTGATGACTGCGCCGGTTTCTGCTTGTGACATAGCTTTCAGTGCCCGCCAATTGGCGCGCAAAGCGGTAAGGTCAATCGTCAATGTTGCTGTGCTCATACCGGTTTTCTTGACTGCAAAGCGACTAAGGTCAAGAGCAAAGGTCACCTTTTTGGCTTTTGCTCTAAGATTTACTTTGGTGAATTTAGATTATGTTTAATTGGCTTTATGACCTTTAGAAAGTTAATAGTGGTCTTTGGTGTGGCTGGTGTGGAATGCTAAAAACAAGGGAGCCGCGATTGTGACAGCATTTGATTTAGATATTCGTTTTATTTTGGCGTTTTTAGCTCCTTCGATTGCATTCGTGTTTTGGATGGTGCAGCGAAGGTTCGAAGATCAACGCAAACAAAGGGATAGTTTGCGAGAAAAGAATAACCTGATCCGTGCGCTTTATGCGGAAATTGATTTCAACACGGCGGATATGGAGGTGTTTCTTGACAAAAGCCCGCCATCCTCGGTTATTCGGGCCGCGTTAGAGAAAAATGTGAACTTGGTTCCACATGTGACAGACGCGCGTCATACGGTATTTTATAGCAACTTGATTGAAGATCTTTGGGTGATCTCGGATCACCTTATGGCAAAAATCGTTTTGTTTTACGGATTGTTAGAGAAGAACCGGATACAAGTCGAAGGATTGAACCTTCCGAGTTATAAAACACTTAGTACGGCTGGGCGCTTTAATGCAGTGGATGTAATCCGACGGACATTACTAGATGCTTGGTTTGCGGGGCATGATCTTTTGCAGGCACTTGAACGTGAATATCCCGAACTGGCCCTTGAACGGCATCTAAGACTCCAAGATGAGGGGATAATCGAGCTAAAACAACGGCAAATCGCGTTGGACAACAGGATGTCTACGCTAAAGCGATAATGCCTTAACGTTTAGATGATAATCGGATCAGGGCCTAGTTTCATCAATTTCTCCTATTACAAGAGCAATATGCCGTATTTCTAGGGATATTGCAAATGGGAATTCCAACCCGTGTCACAGACCTAAGCACGAATTCCCTAAATTCAAGTTAACGAATTAAGAGCGATTGTCACCGCCATCTTGCTGCCAAGGCTTTATCAAATTGCCAAATCGCGTAAATTGACCTTCGAAAGATAGATCAACGGATCCAATTGGACCGTGACGCTGTTTGCCAATAATCACCTCGGCGCGACCATGCAGCCGTTCCATTTCGTCCTGCCAAATGGCCATTTTGTCCAAATCATGGTCACCCGGTTTTTCCCGCTCTTTGTAATATTCTTCACGGAACACAAACATAACCACATCGGCGTCCTGTTCAATCGACCCAGATTCACGCAGGTCTGACAATTGTGGTCGCTTGTCTTCGCGGTTTTCAACCTGACGGGACAACTGGGACAGGGCAATCACAGGAATGTTCAATTCCTTGGCAATGGCTTTCATCCCTTGTGTGATTTCGGAAACTTCGTTGACGCGGCTGTCTTTTGCTGTGGCGGGGCGCACCAGCTGCAAATAGTCAATAATCAACACATCTAGTCCATGGGTCCGTTTTAGACGGCGCGCACGTGCGGCAAGCTGAGAAATTGGCAAAGCAGGTGTGTCGTCAATATACAGCGGACAGCTTTCAAGCCGTTTTGCAGCCTCAACAAAGCGGCGGAATTCGGCTTCGGTCATGTCACCCTTACGGATCTGTTCCGAGGGCACTTCGGCGGCTTCGGACAAAATACGCGCTGCCAATTGTTCCGCGCTCATTTCGAGCGAATAAAACCCAACAACACCCCCTTCGATGGTGCCTTCTGTCCCATCCGATTTAACGCCCCGTTTAAAGGATTTGGCGATGTTATAGGCAATGTTGGTCGCAAGCGATGTTTTACCCATTGACGGACGCCCAGCAAGGATCAACAAGTCAGAAGGGTGAAGCCCGCCCAATTTTTTATCCATATCCACAAGCCCTGTGGAAATACCGGCAAGTCCGCCTTCGCGCTGATAGGCGTTATTTGCCACATCAACTGCGGCAGTGACGGCTTTGAGAAAGGATTGAAATCCGCTGTCTGAATTGCCTTCTTCGCCAAGCTTATAAAGCGATTGTTCGGCAAGGATAATCTGTTCTTTGGGTTCCGTTTCGATATCGACGTGGCGCGCCCGTTCCGAAATATCTTCGCCCAAGCGGATCAATTCGCGCCGAA
Source organism: Paracoccaceae bacterium (assembly GCA_024639125.1). Lineage (GTDB taxonomy): Bacteria > Pseudomonadota > Alphaproteobacteria > Rhodobacterales > Rhodobacteraceae > JAHEJA01. Next base: position 10,111 of record JAHEJA010000014.1, on the reverse strand, counting down.
TAGCCAGATCGTAAATCATTTGCGCATAATCGCGCACGGCAAAACCGGCAATAGCCGCGCCCGCAAGCCGCGCAAGGTAAGTGCCGCCGCCCAATTCCTTGAGCCCGTCATCTTCTTGTAAGAATGTGGAAAGCGTCACTGGCGAGGCCAGATTGTTTTTGGCGATCCGTGCTGCAGCCACTTCGTAGATGCGCGCATGTACAGGTTCAAAGAAATGTTCAGGTTTGATAATGGACGCAACGCGGTCATACACATCGTTGTTTGTCAGAATCGCCCCAAGCAGCTGTTGTTCTGCTTCGATAGAATGAGGCATGGTATCGGGGGCTTGAACATCTGGCGTTTTGTCAGAGATATTTGCGATCTTGTTCATGGGTCACCCGTCATAAATGCCCGTCTGTGTTACCGAATTTTCAGGCAAATCGCAAATTGTATGTTTCTGTGGATAACTTTTGATGTCGTCATATTATGTGGCGCAAAAAACGTGCGCCACATAATGTAGTTAAATATCAGAGGTGCGATCAAATTATTTAGAGCGCGCCTCTTGCCAATCGCGTGGAGCATTTAAGAAGGCTTCGACTTCGCTTAATGTGTCAGAATCAAAGCTGCCTTGTGCTTTGGCTTCTTCAAGCACATCCCACCATGTGCAAAGATAATGAAGATCGACACCATGATCCCCAAGGGTTTTTTCCGTATCCGGGAAAATACCATAATAAAAGATAACAGCTGTATGACCACAGGTGGCCCCGGTTTCACGGATGGCATCCACAAAGCTAAGCTTCGAGCCGCCGTCTGTTGTCAAATCCTCGACCAAAAGCACACGTTCGCCTTCGGACATTGCGCCTTCGATGCGGGCATTTCTTCCGTAACCTTTGGGTTTTTTGCGCACATAGGTCATAGGAAGCGCCATACGCTCTGCGACGAGTGCAGCAAAGGGGATACCTGCCGTTTCACCACCTGCGATGTTGTCAAAGGCTTCAAACCCTGCATTGCGCATAACTGTGATCGTTAAAAAATCCATAAGCGTCGAGCGGATGCGTGGATAGCTGATCAGTTTGCGACAATCGATATAGGTTGGGCTAGGCAGGCCAGATGCCAAAATAAAGGGATCAGTGGCGTTAAAGTGGACGGCTTTGATTTCAAGCAACATACGAGCCGTTAAACGCGCGATTTCTTTTGCATCAGGGAAAGAGGAAGGGATCATTCGGTGTCCTTTCGGTAGGAAGGGAGGCGCGGTTTGATCGGTTCTTGCGCCTCCGGCGGGAGTATTTTGGCAAAAAGAAAGACTAGTCAGTAACAGACCAAAAGACATCAAAGCCCGGGTCAAAAACGGTGACTGGACCTTGGGGGGTGTCGATTTTGTCGGGCCACTGTGCTTTTGCGCCTTTGGTCAGGGTGAGCGTATCAGTGTTTACAGGTAACTTGTAGAACGACGGGCCATTGAGCGAGGCAAAGGCTTCTAGGTTAGAAAGCGCGTTTTGGTCTTCGAAGACGTGAGCCAAAAGGGACATGGTATTGGTTGCAGTAAAGCAGCCAGCACAGCCGCAAGCGTTTTCTTTGAGGTGGTCAAGGTGGGGCGCGCTATCGGTGCCAAGAAAGAAGCGTTTGTCACCACTTGTTGCCGCAGCCACTAGGGCTTGGCGATGGCTTTCGCGTTTTGCAACCGGCAGGCAATAATAATGCGGCTTGATCCCGCCAACCAAGATGTGATTGCGGTTGATAATCAAATGGTGTGTTGTGATCGTTGCGCCCAGATCTTGGTCAGCGGATTGCGCATAGGCCACACCGTCGGCTGTGGTGATATGTTCCATCACAACCCGAAGCCCCGGAATTGCGCGGCGCAGTGGATCTAGGACGGTGTCAATAAACACCGCTTCACGATCAAAGATATCAACGTCCCCTGTGGTGACTTCGCCATGAATACAGAGCGGGCATCCAATGTCTGCCATGCGTTCCAGAACGGCGCGCACATTTTCAAAGTTACGCACACCGGAGGCAGAATTCGTCGTCGCCCCAGCAGGGTAAAGTTTGACGGCTTTGATGAGGCCGCTTTCAAAAGCAGCGGCAAGGTCATCTGGATCCGTGGTTTCTGTCAGATAGAGCGTCATCAGCGGTTCGAACGTCATGCCTTCGGGCAAAGCCGTCAGGATGCGGTCGCGGTACGCGCGGGCGTGATCGCCGGTGACGATAGGCGGCACCAAATTCGGCATAATAATCGCACGGGCAAAATGGCGGGCGGTTTCAGGCAAAACAGCAGCCAGCATATCACCATCGCGCAGGTGAAGATGCCAGTCATCGGGGCGGGTGATTTTCAATTCTGTGCTCATGGCACTGCCGTTACACAATCTTGGGCGTTTCGGCTAGGGGGTTTAGGCGACCGAGTTGTCTTTTCCCGCAGATTTCTGCTCTGCTTCCATATTTTCGATCACCGTAAGGTATTTGCGAAAGCGTGGCGCGTTGTAATGCTTGAGTGTATGAGTGCAGATGGCTTTGGCGAGGGTATAGCGTTTTTCTTGGTCGCATTTCACCAAAAGCGCGCGAAGGTAGGGTAGGTACATGTGCCGTTCGCGGAGTAATTCAAACAATGGTTGCGTGCTTGTCGCGTTGTTAACCACTGTTTCGATCATTGCATTAAATAGCCCTGTTTCGATGAGCATGCGTTCGATTTCTGATTTATGATGCCGTACACGGATATGGCGCGTCGTTTTCTGCGGAAAGAGGGCGGCATGCATGGCATCTTCGTCCAAGAGGGGATCATAAAGGACAGTAATGCGAGCGGCGGCTTCGGCCATGGTTGGCGCGTAACCGTAGGGCGCGCGAAAGTTTAGGCGCCGCGCCTGTGGGTGGCGTCGATCCCAGATGGCAATATCCGGGTCTTGGGTTGCTTGGGGTGAAATAAGGATCACCTCTGCGTTTGGATAACACACAGAATAGGCGGCTGCGGCATATCCTGCCTGTTCGGATCCGTAAAATATCACACGATCATAGTCGTCTAGAATGCCATCATCTACGAGCCGGTTGAAATAGGCATAAACATAGGGATCGCGAAACCATGTATCCTTGGACGATACAAGCGAAAGGGTTGACCAACCGAATTCTTGGGCGATCCCCCATGCCAAAGGTTGCCCCATTTTTTCTGTTTTGAACAAGTCATCAAAACTGGAAAAATCCACAAATAGGGTTTTTCCGGATTCAATGACGATGGCTGCGTGATCTGATCCCAGATATTCAATGAAACAATCGTCGCATGCGCCGACGTCTTCTAACCAAGTGTCGAAATCGGATTTTTCAAATACAGATGAAAATAAATCATTTAGCGTTGTCATAAGTGCGTCAACCATAGTTTTTCGTTGGCATTTAGGATGACGGCGAACTTTGTTTAAAATTTGTTCAAGTTAAGAATCATTTTGGGCGTTTTGTGCATATTTCACTAAAACAGCCGCATTTTCCGGGGAAATTGGCTGTGTTTGCGGCGTAACCATCATACGACCCAAAAGGGCACGCATGGGTTCTTGTTGCATGAGCCGATCAAATTGCGCATGTCGCCAGACCAAGGAGGCATGGTGAAGCCGTGCCAACACCGGATCAGACAACAGGTTTTGATAGATCGCGTTTGTTTTCTCAGCAAGGGAGAGAATGCTCAGGTCTTGTTCAGTGTTGTAGTTGCGTTCGGTCCAATAATCCATTCCAAGCGGCTGATAAGAATGACCTGAACGACCCCGGTCTACCTTGATGATGAAATTCTGCATTGCCCCCAATGGATAATGGTTCATCTGGACCAAATCATATGTGTCTTGTGTAAAATCCGAAAAGAGGCGGTTCGTTAAAAAGGTATCACCCAATAGACGGCCAGACCCGTCATACCAGCGCGCAGAGGACAGTTTGTCTTTGTTCGGGTTACGCGGGCGATGCACCCCGACTTTGCGGTAGGTGCCATCATTTTTATAGAGTGTTTTAATCATAAAGGCGCGCCATGGCCACGCCAATGTTTTTGGGGCGGCTTTGGTGAACTGTTCACGTATCGGACGATCCTGGATGTCATAAACGCCATTGTTACCAAACAGCCGCCAAGTCAACGTAATCGCAGTCGCCTCGGGTAATGCGGCCCAAAGGTCATCCAATGTATGATCGCCAACCTTAACATTGACGAATTCATCAATATCCATCGACAAAATCCAATCAGCATTTTGGATCAATGGGTGCTTTTCGGCAAGCTTTAAGGCCGTGAATTGGATACCACGATCATCATAGGGACCGTCGTTTCGTTCATGGGTACAGTATCCCAGCTCTTGGAGCCGGTCGAGCATCGCATCGCTGCCATCTTCACAATCATTCGAATAGACCAATACATTGTCAAACCCTGTTGCGATATGGTGGGCGAACCATTCCAATAGAAAGGCGCCTTCGTTCTTTTGTGTCAAAAGGGCAACTGCGCTGGGCATAGGGACGGCTCCGTCTTTGGCTGTAAATCTTTGTAGTCTGTCTAGGACCAAAGTGTGGGCATGAAAATGTTAATTGTCAAAAAGCGCGGTGATTTTGCAACGCCCATGACGGATTTATTCGCATCTCCTACTTTAGAAAGGGTTGACCCGACGGGAATGGAATGCAGCTATGTACCAAAGAGGGGGAAACCACGTGATATTTGCATCCATTGATGACGTACAATCTGCGCTGGGCGCACAGGGGTATATTTGCGGGCGCGACCTTGCAACAGTTGTTTTTCTTTCGCTCAAGTTGGGGCGGCCGCTTTTCTTAGAAGGCGAAGCAGGTGTCGGGAAAACCGAAATTGCCAAAGCCATGGCAGCAGCAATGGGAAAACGGCTTATTCGGTTGCAATGTTACGAAGGCCTGGATGCGTCATCTGCTGTCTATGAATGGAATTTCACCGCACAAATGATTGCTATCCGAACCGCCGAAGCGAGCGGTGGGAAAGACGCAAGCGCCTTGCAAGAGGATTTGTTTAGCGACAAATACCTGATCAAACGTCCTTTGTTAGATGCAATGCAACCTCATGAAGGGGGGGCGCCGATTTTGTTAATTGATGAATTGGACCGCACTGATGAACCTTTCGAGGCATTCTTGCTTGAGGCATTGTCCGATTTCCAAGTGACGATACCGGAAATCGGCACAATCAAGGCCGAAGAGCCGCCAATCGTGATATTAACGTCTAATCGTACGCGCGAAGTCCATGATGCGTTAAAGCGGCGTTGTTTATATCATTGGGTGGATTATCCAAAATTCGATCGTGAATTGGATATTTTGAATGCACGTGCGCCCGATGTCGCCCAAGACCTTAGCCGCAACGTTGTGGCCTTTGTTCAGCAACTACGCACCGAAGATCTGTTCAAAAAGCCGGGTGTGGCTGAAACCATTGACTGGGCAAAATGTTTGCTGGCTCTGGATGTGATCGAACTTAGTCCCGAAGTCATATCGGACACGCTTGGGGCAATTCTAAAATACCAAGATGATATTGCGAAAATCCAAGGCTCCGAAGCCAAACGTATTTTGGACGAAGCCAAGGAAACGCTGGAACAGGCATAAATCATGGTGGAACATATTCCCCTTGAGTTGCCAGAGCATCCACGACTTGCTGAGAATATCATGCATTTCGCGCGTGCTTTGCGTCGCGCTGGGCTTCCTGTTGGACCTGGGCGGGTGATTGATGCTGTGCGCGCGGTCCAAGCGGCGGGTTTCACGGATAAAGTCGATTTTTATTGGGCGCTACATGCATGCTTTGTGAACCGACCCGAACATCGTGCCACGTTTTCCCAAGTGTTTCGCCTTTATTGGCGTGATCCACGGTTTTTGGAACATATGATGTCGATGATGTTGCCGGCGGTTCGTGGGGTCCAAGAAGAACGCAAAGCGGCCGCCGCAGAAAAGCGCGCGGCAGAAGCCTTGCTTGATGGTTTGCAGCCGGAGGCCCCCGAACGCGAAGAAGACGAAGGCGAAACCATGATCGAAGTGGATGCGTCCTTTACGATGTCGCGCGAAGAACGTTTGCGCACTTTGGATTTTGAACAAATGAGCAGCGCTGAAATAGCGCAAGCCAAAGCCTTAATTGCGCGGTTGCGTTTGCCTGTTAAACCAATCGCGTCTCGGCGGACCAAAGCCGCTTTGATAGGATCGCAAATAGATCGCACCCGTACTTTGCGTGCGTCTTTGCGAAAAGGGGGCGATTTTGGGGTGCTTAGCCTGAAAGAGCCGCGCATAAGATGGCCCAATTTGGTGGTTTTGTGTGATATATCCGGCTCGATGAGCCAATATAGCCGCATGGTGCTGCATTTCTTGCACGCGGTCAGCAATCACCAAGGGGCAGGCTGGGCCAAAGTGAATGCTTTTACCTTTGGGACACGTTTGACCAATATCACCCCACATATGAAAACCCGCGACGTTGATGCCGCCCTAGCCGCTGCCGGAGCGCAGGCCCAAGACTGGGAAGGGGGCACGAGGATCGGCAATTGTCTGCATGATTTCAATCGCGATTGGTCACGACGCGTCATGGGGCAAGGGGCCGTTGTTCTTTTGATTACGGATGGATTGGATCGCGGTGGGGACTATGACCTTGGCAAAGAAACCCAGCGTATCGCATTGTCATCAAAGCGCCTGATTTGGTTGAACCCGCTGCTGCGCTGGGATGAATTTGCCCCCAAAGCAACTGGAATTCGCGCAATGTTGCCCCATGTCCATAGTTTCCGTGCCAGTCATTCGATTGCCTCTTTGCAAGAGCTCGCAGAGGTCATATCTCATCGGGATGATCTGGGCGAAAAGAGACGCTTGATGCAGATGATGAACAGCTAAAGGATACCATTGAAATGCGGACCGAGACCGTTTTTGAAAATATGCCAGAGCTTGCGCTAGACTGGCATTTGGCTGGCAAAGGTGCTGTTTTGGCAACTGTTGTGGAAACTTGGGGATCCGCGCCGCGCCGCATTGGCGGGCAATTGGTGATCAACAAAGATGGTGAAATGCAGGGATCCGTTTCGGGGGGCTGTGTCGAAGGGGCCGTTGTTCTAGAAGCTATAGATGCATTAGAGGCTGGCACGCACAAGCTTTTGGAATATGGCGTCAGCGATCAGGATGCATTTTCGGTTGGTTTGGCCTGTGGCGGTACAATTCGTATTCTATTGGAACCCGTGGGAACAGCCTTGAGCCAAGATATGTTGCAACGTTTGGTTGATCATCGCGCCGCCCGTCGTTCGGTTGCCTATTGGGTTAATGTAAATACCGCCGAGCGCAGCCTAAGTATTGAGGGGCATGCAGAACGGTTTCGCATGGATAAATCTGGTTTTGAAGCGGACGGTGAAACCTTTGTTGCTATCCATAATCCGCCATTGCGCATGGTGGTGGTGGGGGCTGTGCACATTGCCCAAGCTTTGGTGCCGATGGCGCGGATCGCTGGATTTGATCCGGTCATTATTGATCCGCGTGCCAGCTTTGGATCGGATGAACGCTTTCCGGGCGAAACCATTTTAGAAGACTGGCCAGATGAGGCATTGGAACAGCTTGGGGTGGATGCGCGCACCGCATTGGTTCTGTTGACACATGATCCGAAACTGGATGATCCAGCATTGATTTATGCGCTGAAATCCGACCCATTTTACATAGGCGCATTGGGCAGTTCGCGCACACATGCCAAACGTGTCGAGCGCATGAAAGAGCTTGGATTTATGGATGCAGATATCGACCGTATCCATGGACCGATTGGATTGAATATCGGCGCGGCGACACCTTCTGAAATCGCGGTGTCGATTATGGCGCAAGTTCTTCAAACCCTAAGACGCCCCTCATGAAATTCGGTGATATATCTGTCGCTGATGCCATTGGAAGCGTGCTTGCCCATTCCATCGACTGCGCTGGCAAGCGGTTGCGCAAGGGCGTATTTTTGGATCAAAGTCACATAGATGATTTGGTGGCGGCAGATGTAAAAACCGTGACCGTGGCCACATTAGAAGCCGGTGATGTTCACGAAGATCAGGCAGCGGAACAATTGGCCCACGCCATTTGTCCTGATCTGGGCCGTGCAAATTTGCGACGCAGTGTGGCGTTTACCGGACGGGTCAATTTGATTGCCGAACGGGCAGGGATCGTGCGTTTGGACAAAGACCGGCTTATCGCAATGAATGCTGTTGATCCGATGATCACAATTGCAACCGTGCCCGACTTTCAGCAAATGCAATCCGGCGGGTTGGTTGGAACTGTGAAAATCATTAGCTACGCTGTGACGCAATCGGATTTGGACCGCGCTTGTGACATTGCCCGTGCTTCTGTTCGGCTTGCAACGCCTGTTATGCGCTCTGCGGATTTGATTGTCACCCAAGCTGTTGGCGTATCGCCAGACAAAGGCGTCGATGCCATCCGTGCGCGGCTCGAAGCGTTGGATATGTCGCTGGCCAATGTCGTGACAGTGCCTCACATGATTGAGGACCTGTCGCGGGCAATTGCGACGCGCACGTCTGATATGACGCTGATATTAACGGGGTCAGCGACATCAGATTGCTATGATGTGGCGCCAATGGCCTTGACCCAAGCCGGAGGCAACCTGTTACGATTTGGAATGCCTGTGGATCCTGGAAATCTATTGTTTCATGGCGAACTTGCGGGGCGTCCTGTGATTGGATTGCCCGGTTGTGCGCGGTCGCCGGCGCTAAATGGTGCGGATTGGGTTTTGTCACGCTTGGCCTGTGGTCACGTGCTAAGTGATCAGGATTTTGCGAATATGTCGGTTGGGGGGCTATTGAAAGAAATCCCGACACGCCCTTTGCCGCGCCGCTCACGCAAAGGATCCTAAACAAAAAAGCCGAAGAATGGCATCTTCGGCTTAATCACATTTTATGCACATCTAACAAGATGATGACTACTTGGTCACAGGACCAATCATCATGGTCATTTGGCGACCTTCCATTTTGGGCATGTTTTCAACTTTGCCAGTGTCTTTCACATCCTGTGAAACACGTTCTAGCAATTCACGACCCAAGTTTTGGTGCGCCATTTCACGACCACGGAAACGAAGTGTAATTTTCACCTTGTCACCGTTTTCAAGAAACTTAATCACGCTGCGCATTTTGACTTCGTAGTCATGAGTATCCGTCCCTGGACGGAACTTGACCTCTTTGATCTCGATGATCTTTTGCTTTTTCCGAGCTTCAGATTCGCGCTTTTGTTGTTCGTATTTGAACTTGCCAAAGTCCATGATTTTACAAACGGGTGGGTTGGCATTCGGAGAAATTTCCACCAAATCAAGTCCGACTTCTTCTGCCATGACAAGTGCTTTTTCAGGTGTGATTAATCCTACGTTTTCGCCTTCTGCACCGATTAGTCGAATTTCTGGGCACCGGATCCGGTCGTTAACACGGGGGCCGGAGTCGCGCGAAGGTGGCGCGTTATGAGGTCTGCGAGCTATGGTTTTGTTCCTTGTATGGTTACCACATTGATTGGCGTCACATTAGCTATGAAAATTGGGAACTTCAAGCAAGAATCCGCTTGCAGGGGGGACTTCGCCGATAGTTTCCCCCTTGTGTGTTCTATTTGATTCAGATGAAAGGATCGCAAGAGCCGAACTGTCCTTCGGTTCATTTTTAAAGGATGCAAGAATGAAAAATGTAATCTTTGCAGTTATTGCGATTGCCGTACTTTTTGTCGGCTACAAAGTTTACACTGGAATGTCAGTGTCTGATGCGGTGTCAGATGTTGTTGAAACCACTGATGTTGAAACAGCCGTTGAAGCCGTCACTGAAACAGTAACGGATGCTGCCGATGCCGTCGCTGATACGACTGAAACAATTGTTGAAGACGCTGACGCCACTGTAGAAGCGGCGAGCGATACTGCGGTGGAGGCCGTTGAAACAGCTGTCGAGCAAGCAACAGATGCTGCGGCGGATGCAGTTGACGCCGTGAGCGAAACTGTAACGGATGCTGCAGACACTGCCATCGAGACGACAACTGAAGCAGCGGATGTTGTTGTCGAAGAAACCGATGCGGTGACTGAAGCGAGCGAAGAAACAGTGGACGCGATTGAAGCAACGACCCAAGACGTTGCCGAAGACGCAGCAGAGGCAACAGATGCCGTGACAGAAGAAGCCGTTGACGCAACGGATGTGGTTACAGAAGAAGC
>JAHEJA010000011.1 GCA_024639125.1 Paracoccaceae bacterium | reverse complement strand
AAACGTTTGGCTTTATAGAACACAGGGCTCGACGACACCCATTCCGACGGGTGCGCATTTCCAATCACTTCAACATTTTCTGCGATTGAACAATAGCGCCCAATGGTCGTCACACCGCCCAATGCGCTATGCGAATAACTATAGGCCCCCAAAGGTGAAAACGCCGTTTGTGCATGTTGTGACATTATTTCGAATTTCACCGCATGACCGGTTATTTCTTGACCCAATTTCGGTTTTGGGAAAATGTGTATTTTACGTGCATCCAGAGCCAGCACTATGTCTTTCGTGAGCGTATTCAAAGTCCGGTACCTTTTGTGACTTGAACATACCAACGACGGGCTTGTACAAAATGTAAGGCGGGGACCCCCCGCCCTACGGGTTTGCTTTATTTGATGGAAATACGTCCATCCTTGTAAGGTGTATACGGCGCATTTTGTGCAATAAACTCTGCTGTGACATCAGCCAAATCAGGGCCGTAATCATAGGCATTTTCTGCCGCACGGAACATCTTGTAACCGTCGCCACCATTGCGCACATAGTTGTTAGACACAACGCCGTACATCTTGGCCAAATCAATCGCAGCGCCGCCCACCATGACGTTGCTGATACGGCTGCCCGCCTCTGCGGCGGGATCAATTGTGAATGTCATACCGGCAACCTGAGGAAAGCGGCCTGCGCCTTCTTCGATTTGGCTCACGCCGTTTTCTAACGCTTCAACAACAGTTGCCCCAGTTACGCGGAATGTGGACAATGTGTTTTGGAATGGCAAAACCGTTAGGACTTCGCCCATTGTCACAGGCCCTGCGTCGATAGAAGCCCGAATGCCGCCACCGTTTTGAATAGCAATTTCGATCCCTTGGGATTTCACACGCGCCAACATCGCATCCGCAATCAAATTGCCCATTGCGCATTCCATGGCGCGACACTCTTCGCGCACACCAACGATTTCGGTTGCCGTTTCCGCCACGACTTTGTTGCGGATTTCCTCTAAGGGTTGGGCCGCTTCTGCAATACGTGCCACTGTTGCCCCGTCTTCGGTCACGGCACCATCCATAATTAATGGTTCACCAACAGCTGCTGTGACAACACCGGCGTCATCAAAGGTCACATTCAATTCGCCTAAGAATTTACCATAGGCATAGGCTGAAACAATGGCTGTGCTGCCGACCATTGTTGGATATGGGCCTTCTGCGTTTTCCAAAGAATTAGAGAGCAGCGTGTTCGAGTGACCACCTACAATCACATCAACGCCGGTTGTTTCTGCGGCCACACGTTTATCAACGGAATATCCAGAGTGTGACAGGACGATGATTTTATTCACCCCTTGTGCCGTTAATGCATCTACTTCGCCCTGAACCGCCGCAACCGGATCGCTAAATGTGACGTTATCCCCGGGTGACGCCAATTCATCCGTGTCTTCTGGGGTCAACCCAATCAAGCCGATCTTTTCGCCGCCGCGTTCTAGGATCGCTGATTTTTGCAATTTACCCGCAAGCAATTCTTCGCCAGACACATCTGCGTTGGACATGACGACCGGGAAATTCACCGCATCCATAAACCCACGAAGCACTTCTGGCCCATCGTCAAATTCATGGTTGCCGACTGTCATTCCATCGTAACCCAACTTGTTCATCATTTCAGCGGCAAGTTTGCCTTTGTAGTATGTATAGAACAACGTGCCTTGGAACTGATCGCCGCCATCAACCAAGATCGAATTGTTTGATCTTGCACGGGCTTCAGTCACCGCGGTGACCAAACGCGCCGATCCGCCAAAACACTTACCTTCGGCATTGTCTTCGCTTGAGCAGCCACTGTCATATTTGCTGATGGGTTCAAAGCGCGCGTGAAAATCATTCGTGTGCAAAATGGTCAAGGAATAGTCCGCAAGCGCCATTCCCGAACTTAGCGTCAGAGCAGCGACTGACGTCATAAATACATGTTTCATACTTTTCTTTCCTTTGTTGGATGACAACATCTGACATAAGTCTCGCGAGTCTGTCAAAAGATGAATAATACTTTGGTCACCTTAAATCACAGCTTTATGACACTTGACCCTTGCTTGAGAAAAAGGCACATCTCGCCCATGCTGATATATAAAATTTTTCGCCCCTCCGAATGGAATACGCTCAAATCCCAAGGTAAAACTCTTGGTGCGCCGATTGATATTCAAGACGGCTATGTGCATTTTTCGACGGCGCAACAAGTCAAAGAAACCGCTGCAAAACACTTTGCTCATGAGGCTGATTTGATCCTTCTTGGGCTCGACTCCGATGCCCTTGGGGACGCTTTGAAATGGGAAGAGTCACGTGGTGGCGCTTTGTTTCCTCACCTTTATCGCGCGTTAAAGATCGAGGATGTGCTGTGGGACGCCCCACTTCCGCTGTTGGATGGCATCCATCAATTTCCAGAGGATTTGACATGAGCCTTTTAGAAACCCTTGGCATGCGTGCCCTCCGCAGTTTCGATCCCGAAGTTGCCCATGGTCTGGCTATCAAATCCTTGATCCTTGGGTTGGCTCCTAGATCAAAAACCGTCACCTCATCGCGTTTGAAAACAACGATTGCTGGCATTTCAATGGATAATCCCATTGGCATTGCCGCTGGTTTTGACAAAAACGCCCAAGCGTTGAACGGTCTGGCCCAATCCGGATTTGGCTTTGTCGAAGTCGGCGCTGTCACACCGCGTCCGCAGCCCGGCAACCCAAAACCACGGCTATTTCGCCTAACCGAAGACCAAGCCGTCATCAACCGCTTTGGTTTTAACAATGACGGGATGGATATCGTTGCCAAGCGCCTCAGCCAGCGTCCGAAAAACACGGTTATCGGGTTGAACCTGGGTGCCAACAAGGACAGCGTAGATCGTGCGCAGGATTATCAAACTGTGCTTCGCCATTGCGGTGCATATCTTGATTTTGCTACCGTTAATGTCAGCAGCCCCAACACCGAAAAGCTTCGTGATTTGCAAGGCAAAGATGCGTTGATGTCCCTGTTGAAGGGCGTCATCGAAACACGCAATGACATGTCGTCCTTTGTTCCTATTTTCCTCAAGATTGCCCCTGACCTAAGCGAAAGCGAAATCGCCGATGTGGCACAGGTCGCGCTTGAAACGGGAATTGACGCGGTTATTGCAACCAACACGACCCTGTCACGCGATGGACTTGTGTCCACCCACAAAGACGAAATGGGCGGCTTGTCTGGCGCGCCTTTGTTTGACAAATCGACACGTGTTTTGGCTAAGCTATCACAGCTTACGGATGGAAAAATTCCGCTCATTGGTGTTGGCGGCATCGCAACAGCAGAACAAGCCTATGCCAAAATTTTGGCCGGTGCGTCTGCGGTTCAAATATATTCCGCCCTTGTTTACAAAGGGCTATCGTTAGGCAGCAAAATCGCACGAGACTTGGATGCGATGCTTGCGCGCGACGGATATGCTTTGGTTCAGGACGCTGTCGGACAGGGGCGCGATCAGTGGCTGTAAACATAACGCTCTGGCACAATCCTCGATGTTCAAAATCGCGCCAAGCACTGGCGCTGTTGACAGAGCATGGATGTTCGGTGACCATTCTCAAATATCTTGAAACGCCACCAAATCATGATGACATCCAACAGGTCGCGGCGAAACTAAACCGTCCACTTATTGATATGATCCGTGTAAAAGATGCCGCATTCAAGGAATTGCAGATCGACCCAGGCTCTGACGACGCCACTTTGATCGCGGCCATGGTCAAAGCCCCTGCAATTATTGAACGTCCGATTGCGATTAGCCATGACGCAGCACGTTTGGGACGCCCCCCAGAAGACGTGCTAGAGCTTCTTTAAGCCTCGGCTCTTTGTTCGATGCGTGGGTAGCGCAGCCCCAAGGTAACGCCCCGCGCAACGAATGAAATAAGCATTGAAATCCAAAGCCCGTGGTTGCCCAAACTCGGCAAAAGGATCGCAACCGACACCAAATAAATCCCCATGCTCAGTATCATCATGTTGCGCATGTCCCGCGTTTGCGTTGCACCAATAAAGATGCCATCCAGCATCCAGGATGCAATTCCCAGGCTGGGCGCAAGGATCATATAGATCAGATAGTGTCGGGCTTCGATTTGCACCGCCGTGTCCTTGGCCATAAGGTCGATCAACGTCCCACCCCAAATCGCAAAACTCAGTGACAGCAGGATAACAGAAATTCCGCCCCATTTACTGCACAGGATGGCGCTTCGTCGCAACAATGCTTTGTTCTTGGCCCCCAATGCCTGACCAACCAACGCTTCGGCAGCAAAGGCAAACCCATCCAACGCATAGGCCGTGATATACAGGAATTGCAACAACACTTGGTTCGCCGCAAGCGACACATCCCCCAACCCCGACCCAAGCATCGTAAAGGACACAAATATCACCTGAAGGCAAAGTGTGCGCACAAGGATATCACTATTGACGTTGAACATATGGCGCAAAGGCGCCGTAGCGAGCAGTCGATCCTTGATCACCTGAAATTGTCCAAAAATCGCCGATCGGCACAACCAAATGGCCAAAGCAAAGCCAATCAGCTCTGCGATTACAGTCGCAAAGGCAACGCCTTCGATGCCATAATCAAGCCCCAATACAAACCATAGATCCAAGCCGATATTTAACCCGTTCATCACCAACTGAATGACAAAAACAGCGCGGGTACGTTCATGCGCAATTAACCATCCGTTCAACCCATAAAGCGCAATCGCCGCAGGGGCAGACCAAATGCGAATGCGCATATAGGTATGGGTCAGGCTTTCGACCTCGGCAGAGGCAGGTGCGATCGAAAACGCCGCCATAAACAACAAAGACTGGGCCACGATTAAAACCGCCCCTGCCCCCAGACCGATCAAAATAACACGCCACAAAATAGCATTTGTTTCAGACGTGTCCTTGGCGCCGATTGACTGCGCGGCAAGGCCTGTCGTGCCCATGCGCAAAAATCCAAAGAACCAATAAAACGCCGACAAAATAACAGCGCCCAGTCCAACCGCTCCAATCGGGGCAGCCTGGCCTAATTGACCTACAACAGCCGTATCCACTGCGCCCAGAATTGGCACAGTTGCGTTTGACAAAACAATAGGAATCGCAATGGCAAGAACGCGGCGATCGCTGAGCATTGACATGGGCTATCCCCGTTCAGGCATCAAAAAATGGCCCGTAGCTTGGGCAAAGAGACGGGTTTTATTGTCTTGCCAAGCTTCTACATGAACCGACGCATAGCGCCGCCCCGATCTATTTACGCGGGCCCGTGCATAGGCATCACGTGGCAACCCAGAGCGCAGATAATCCACTGAGAAATCAATCGTTTTAGGCAATGCGCGTGCTTGACCAGAGGCCAAATCGTTGATCGTGACCGACCCGTTTTCGACATCATCCCACAACCCCATCCAGCTAAGTTCGATGATCGCGCTAATTTCCAGAAATGCCGCAATAGCCCCACCATGCAAAGCAGGCAACAAAGGATTGCCAACCAAGACCTCTCGGTAGGGCATAATCGCTGTTAGCTCATCACCACGTCGTTCGAATTGAACACCCAAGAATTGCACATATGGCAAAGAGGCCACCAATGCCGACAACGCTGCATCCCGGCGCTGTTTGATGACTTGAACGGGTTCAGGTTGCTGATGGCTCATTCTTCGCCCCCCGTTACAAACGTTCCAGTCGCCGTCGCGACAGGTTTATCATCATTATCATCCAGTGCGACAGCGCGCACAAATGCCACGGATCGCGTCACATTATAACAGGTTGCTTCGGCACGAATACGTTGGTTCGGAGACGCGGGTCGCATGTAATCCACGCGCAGATCAATCGTAGCTGTGATCCCTTTTTGATCAGGATGGCTAACAACAGCCAATCCGCAACAGGTATCCAGTAGCGCAAAGACCGCACCGCCATGGATAACACCGGTTTTGGGATCCCCGATAAAGCGCGTGTCATAGGGCATGCTCATCGTCGCGATGCCGCCTTCGAATGTCCCGATTTCCATTCCCAGAGCATGGGCATGAGGAATGGCATCAAAAAACGCACGTGCGCGCTCAAGCTTACTTTGTGTCATGTCCGCCTCTCTTATTTTCCGCAAGTATGGTCAAGTTTCTCAAAAAACCTCAAGCCCTGCTGTTGCCCTTTGATACAGTTCATCCTAGTTTTCCGTTGGGAGACCAATAAGATGTCTAGCAATCGATTAACATTCAAAGAAATGTGCGCCAAGTTTGACGTGACACCACGGACGCTGCGCTATTATGAATACATTGAACTGTTGCAGCCTGATCGCGAAGGGCGGTCACGGTTTTATGGGGCAAGAGAATGTGCCCGAATGACTTTGATCCTTCGGGGCCGTAAATTTGGCTTTCAACTAGAAGAATTGCGTCAATGGCTGCAAATCTATGAAAAAGAGGGCACGAAGGCCCAAATGCACGTGTTTCTTGACATGGCAGATCGCAAGCTTGCCGAATTAAAAGAACAACAAATACAACTGGCGCAAACCATTGATGAATTAGAAGATTTGCGCAGTGTCACCCATGGGTTGGCTACAACCTCTGCCTGAGTTCAGGCACCTTTAACGCGACGTTACGTTGACGTTAACATTAACTTGCGTCATCTTTTGACCTATATTTGTCGGGCAACTGAGTCGCGCAATTATCTAAGGGGTCAAGAATATGAACGATGTGATGACCATCCGTGAAATGTGTGAAGAGTACGACGTAACTCCGCGCACGCTCCGTTTTTATGAATCCAAAGAGCTGATTTCACCGATCAGAGACGGACAAAAACGTCTGTTTACCAAACGGGATCGTGGTCGGCTAAAGTTGATCTTGCGCGGCAAGCGGTTCGGGTTTTCGTTGGAAGAAATCCGGCAGTTGTTGGACATGTACGGCATGGGCGATCAGCAAACGACCCAATATGTGCGCACCTATGAGCTAGCCAACGAGCGGCTCAAGGACATGGAACAGCAACGGGCCGAGCTGGACATCGCAATCGATGAATTGCGTGCCCAGATTAAATGGGGCGAAGAGCTCATGTCGACGAAAAACATTGCATTCAAATCAAATAAATAGGGATTATCATGCCAAGCTATCACGCACCCAAACAAGATTTAGAATTTGTCTTAAACGATGTCTTAAAAGCAGGGCAATCCGACATTCCGGGCTATGACCAGCTCGAAGCTGACCTTGTGTCCGCAATCCTAGAAGAAGCCGGAAAAATCGCCAGTGATGTGCTTGCACCGTTGAATTCTGTAGGCGACACAGAGGGCTGTACGCTTGAAAACGGCATCGTGCGCACGCCTACCGGGTTCAAAGAAGCCTTTGATCAAATGAAAGAAGGCGGCTGGACTGCATTGGATTGCGATCCAGAGTATGGCGGCCAAGGCATGCCCTATGTTTTGGGCAGCGCGGTTGGCGAAATCTTTGTGTCGGCGAATATGGCTTTCAACATGTACCAAGGCCTGACGCATGGCGCTTATTCAGCGATACATGCCCACGGAACAGAGGCGCAGAAATCCACATATCTTCCGAAAATGGTGTCCTGCGATTGGACAGGGACGATGAACCTTACCGAACCACATTGTGGCACGGACCTTGGTTTGATGCGCACAAAAGCCGTTCCCCAAGGCGATGGAACCTATCATGTCACAGGGCAAAAGATTTTCATCTCTGCCGGTGATCACGACATGTCCGACAATATCATTCACTTGGTTCTGGCGAAAATTCCCGGTGGACCAGAAGGCATCAAAGGGGTGTCTTTGTTTATCGTCCCGAAATTCATCGTGAATGAAGATGGATCATTGGGCGAACGCAACACCCTAAGCGTCGGTAAAATAGAAGAGAAAATGGGCATTCACGGCAATGCAACCTGTGTGATGAACTATGACGGCGCGGTTGGTTATTTGCTTGGCGAAGAACACAAAGGCATGCGCGCCATGTTCACAATGATGAACGAAGCCCGCATCGGCGTTGGTCTTCAAGGTTATGCTCAGGCAGAAGCTGCATATCAAAATGCAGTGGCCTATGCCAAAGATCGCCTTCAGGGGCGTGACGTAAAAGGCGCAAAAAACCCAGATGGCCCTGCGGATCCCTTGATCGTGCATCCAGATATTCGGCGCAATCTCATGGAACAAAAAAGCTTTGTGGAAGGGGCGCGTGCCTTCACGCTTTGGGGGGCAAATCTGATTGATCGGGCACATGGCTTGAATGACGAAGCCGCCCACGGTTTGATCAGCTTGTTGACACCCGTGATCAAAGGGTTCCAGACAGACAAAGGCTTTGAAATGTGCATCCAAGCACAGCAAGTCTATGGCGGGCATGGTTATATCGAAGAATGGGGCATGTCACAATATGCACGCGATGCCCGTATCGCAATGATCTATGAAGGGGCCAATGGCGTTCAGGCTTTGGATCTTGTTGGGCGCAAACTTGCCCAAGACGGCGGCAAGCATGTGATGGCGTTTTTTGACATGATCAAAACCTTTGTCTCTGAAAACAAAGGCCAAGACGACGCCTTTGACCAAGATTTCCTCGAGCCTCTAAAAGCAGCAAGCAAAGATGTACAAACCGCGTCGATGTATTTCATGCAGAGCGCTATGAAAGATCCAAACAATGCTCTGGCCGGATCTTATGACTTTATGCATCTGTTTGGACATACATGCTTGGGATACATGTGGGCATTGATGGGCAAGTCTGCGCGCGAAGCTTTGGCCTTGGGGCAAGGTGACGCCGCGTTTTATGAGACAAAGCTGGCAACAGGACGTTACTACATGAAAAGACAACTGCCCGCCACGGCGATGCATTTGGCCCGAATTCAGTCAGGCGCCGATCCTGTCATGGCCTTGGACGCAGAGCAGTTCTAACAGCGCAGCGGGGGATTGCCCCGCCCATTCGGGAGGAAAATATGGACATCAAACGATCATCTTGGATGACCGATGAGCATCATATGCTTGCGGAAATGACGGCAAAATTTATCACGGATGAATGGAGCCCACATTACGAGCGCTGGCGCAAACAAGGGCAAATGGACCGTGACACATGGCAACAAGCCGGTGAATTGGGGTTGTTATGCCCCTCGGTCCCCGAAGAATATGGCGGGGCTGGCGGTGATTTCGGCCACGAAGCCGTGATCCTTATGGAAGGCAGCCGTGCGAACCTGGCCAGTTGGGGCCATGGCATTCACTCGGGCATCGTTGCCCACTACGTTTTGGCCTATGGTACAGAGGAACAAAAGAAACGTTGGTTGCCCAAAATGGTGACTGGCGAATTGGTCGGGGCTTTGGCGATGACCGAACCATCGACGGGGTCTGATGTTCAAGCAATCAAAACCCGCGCGATCAAAGAAGGCAATTCCTATCGCCTAACCGGTCAGAAAACATTTATAACCAATGGCCAACACGCTAATCTAATTCTGGTTGCATCCAAGACGGACCCTGCGTCTGGGTCAAAAGGTGTGTCTTTGGTGGCGGTCGAAACCGATACGGCCGAAGGGTTTGCCCGTGGTCGTAATTTGGAAAAAATCGGCATACACGCAGCAGACACTTCCGAGTTATTCTTTGATAATGTTGAAATTCCACCTGAAAACATTCTGGGCGGAGAAGAAGGCCAAGGGTTTTATCAAATGATGAAACAACTGCCCCAAGAGCGGTTGATTATTGGCTGCGGTGCTGTCGGCGCCATGGAAGGCGCGGTTGAACGCACGATTGACTATTGCAATGAACGGCAAGCCTTTGGTGGGCCAATCATGCAATTCCAAAACACGCGCTTTAAGCTGGCAGAAGCACAGACCAAAACCACGGTCGCACGGGCGTTTCTGGATGCCTGTATCGAAGAGCACCTGCGGGGGGAATTAAGCGTCGAAAAAGCCGCCATGTCCAAATATTGGCTGACAGACACACAAGGCGAAGTTTTGGACGAATGTCTGCAGCTGCATGGTGGCTACGGATTTATGCAAGAATACGCGATTGGCGAAATGTGGACCGACGCACGGGTTCAGCGCATTTACGGGGGCACGAATGAAATCATGAAAGAGCTGATTTCGCGTGCATTTGTGAAGCGTTAATTCCCTTGGCCTGTCGGGGACGCCTCCGGCGGGAGTATTTTTTCAAAGATGAAATCTATTGCTTAAGGAGCAGAGATGACGATCAAGTTATATTGTTTTGGCGAAAGCGGGAATGCTTATAAAGCGGCATTGGCGTTAGAGTTATCCGGGCTGGAATGGACCCCTGAGTATGTTGATTTTTTCAATGGGGCGACGCGAACCGATGCCTATCGTGCGGATGTAAACGAAATGGGCGAAGTGCCCGTTATGGTTGATGGCGATGTGACGCTGACACAATCAGGCGTTATCCAATCCTATGTCACAGAAAAATCAGGTCGGTTTGGGGGTAAAACCCGCGAAGAAGAGCGTGAGGTTTTGCGCTGGGTCTTGTGGGATAATCACAAGTTAAGTTCACAGGCTGGCATGACACGGTTTTTGATGAACTTCTTGCCAGAAGACAAACGCCCCACCGAAGCAATTGGGTTTGTTCAAGGTCGCCTAAAGGCCGCTTATGCCGTACTGGATGCGCATTTGGCAGGGCGCGATTGGATTGTGGGGGACGACATCACGAACGCGGATCTTAGCTGCTGTGGGTATCTGTATTACCCAGAGCCCTTTGGATTTGATCGCACCGAATGGCCAAATATTGATGCTTGGCTTGAGAGATTATCAAAAGTTGACGGGTGGAAGCACCCCTATGATTTGATGCCCGGCAGCCCAGCTGATCGCGCGTAAGGGAGAGATTGATGGAAGACGTATATATTTATGATGCTGTACGCACCCCGCGTGGGAAAGGCCGCAAAGATGGGTCTTTGCACGAGGTAAGCGCACTTGGTTTATCAAAGACAGTTTTGAATGCGTTGAAAGAACGCAATGGGCTTGAGGGTCATGCGGTCGAAGACGTAATTTGGGGAAATGTGACCCAAGTCGGAGAACAGGGCGCATGTTTGGCGCGCACCGCGGTGATTGCGTCCGATTTGGATGAAAGCATTCCGGGCCTGTCAATCAACCGTTTTTGTGCCTCTGGCCTAGAAGCCGTAAACGTAGCTGCCAACCAAATTCGCGGTGGTGCCGGTGCGGCATATATCGCAGGCGGTGTAGAAAGCATGAGCCGGACGCCCATGGGATCTGATGGTGGCGCGTTAGCCGTGGATCCGTCTTTTGCAATGGAACATTACTTTGTTCCCCAAGGGATCAGTGCAGACATTATCGCGACCGAATACGGGTTTAGCCGTGATGATGCGGATGCAATGGCCGTTGAAAGCCAAAAACGGGCAAAAGCAGCTTGGGATGATCACCGGTTTAATCGCTCGATTGTGCCAGTTCGTGACGTGAATGGGCTAACTATCCTGGATCATGATGAATTCATGCGCCCTGGAACAGACATGCAGTCCCTTGGCGCGCTTAAGCCGTCGTTCAAAGAGCAAGGCGAAGTGATGCCTGGCTTTGATGCTGTTGCTTTGATGAAATATCCGCATCTTGAACGGATTAACCACATTCACCACGCGGGCAATAGCTCTGGCATTGTGGATGGGTCCGCCGCCATGTTGCTAGGAAACAAAGCTTTTGGCGAACAAATGGGGCTAAAGCCACGTGCGCGGATCAGAGGAACCGCCAAGATTGGAACGGATCCAACCATCATGTTAACGGGACCGGTTCCAGTGACGCAAAAGATCCTTGCAGATACTGGCATGAGCATTTCCGACATCGATTTGTTCGAAGTCAACGAAGCCTTTGCCTCAGTTGTTATGCGCTTTGAACAAGCCTTTGGCGTGGATCACAGCAAAGTAAACGTCAATGGCGGATCGATCGCGATGGGTCACCCGTTGGGTGCCACGGGTGCAATTATCCTTGGGACGTTGCTTGACGAGCTTGAGCGCACGGGAAAAGGCACAGGATTGGCGACTTTGTGTATTGGCTCCGGTATGGGTGCTGCAACAATTATTGAACGCGTCTGAGGTGAGAAAATGACAGATTTCACAATGATTACAGACGCTGAAGGCGTCGCAACGATTACTTGGGATTGCGAAGGCAAGTCCATGAATGTGCTGAACCTTGCCGCACTCTTGCACTTGGATCAATTGATTGACCAAGCCCTCGCGGATGATGCGATCAAGGGCGTTATCATCACCAGCGCCAAGAAGGATTTTGCCGCTGGTATGGATTTAAATGTGCTTGCGAAAATGCGCGAGGATGCAGGCGAGAACCCCGCCCAAGGGTTGTTCGAAGGGATCATGTCGTTCCACACAATTTTGCGTAAAATCGAACGCGCGGGCATGGATGCCAAGACAAACAAAGGCGGCAAGCCGATTGCCTCTGTTTTGCCGGGCACTGCTCTGGGAATTGGGTTGGAATTACCACTTTCGACCCATCGCATCTTTGCTGCGAATAACCCCAAAGCGAAAATAGGGCTTCCTGAAATATTGGTCGGCATCTTCCCTGGCGCAGGTGGCACAACACGTTTGGTGCGCAAGCTTGGTGCTATGGCGGCGGCGCCTTATTTGCTAGAAGGCAAGACATTGGCCCCAGCCAAAGCGAAATCAGCCGGAATTATTGACGAAGTCAGTGATGACCCCATGGCAGACGCGCGTGCATGGGTGTTGAACGCCAAAGATGCAGATTTGCTAAAACCATGGGATGCCAAAGGGTATAAAATGCCTGGAGGTGCGCCTTATCATCCAGCTGGGTTCATGACGTTCATTGGTGCATCTGCGATGATCAACGGCAAGACCCAAGGCGCCTTTCCTGCGGCAAAAGCATTGCTAAGTGCGGTCTATGAAGGTGCCTTGGTCCCATTTGAAACCGCTCTTAAAATCGAAGCGCGGTGGTTTACAAATGTTTTGTTAAACCCCTCTTCAAGTGCGATGATCCAATCGCTTTTCATCAACAAAGGGGCTTTGGAAAAAGGGGCCGTGCGTCCAACGAACGTGCCCGATCAAACCGTAAAAACGGTTGGTGTGCTTGGCGCTGGCATGATGGGCGCTGGCATTGCGTTGGTGTCTGCTATGGCTGGGATCAAAGTTGTCTTGATCGATCAAAACCAAGACGCCGCAGACCGTGGCAAAGCCTATACCGCCAGCTATATGGACAAAGGCATCAAGCGCGGCAAAGCCACCGAAGACAAGAAAGCCGCGGCTTTGGATTTGATTACGGCCACAACCGATTACGCGGCATTAAGCGATGCCGATTTGATAATTGAAGCCGTCTTTGAAGATCCCAAAATCAAGGCAGAGGTCACACAAGCCGTCGAAGCCGTAATTCCCAAAGACTGTATCTTTGCGTCCAACACATCGACTTTGCCAATTAGCGAACTGGCCAAAGCCTCTGCGCGCCCAGACCAGTTTATCGGAATTCACTTCTTTAGTCCGGTTGAACGGATGCTTTTGGTTGAAATCATCAAAGGCAAAGAAACCGGTGATCGCGCCGTTGCTAAGGCGTTGGATTTTGTGCGTCAGATCCGCAAAACACCAATCGTTGTGAATGATGCGCGTTTCTTTTATGCGAACCGCTGTATCATCCCTTATATTAACGAGGGCATTCGTATGGTGGCAGAGGGTGTCGCCCCTGCTTTGATCGACAATGCCGCGCGCCAAATGGGATTTCCCGTCGGACCGTTGCAATTGGTGGATGAAACCTCAATCGATTTGGGCGCCAAGATCGCGCGCGCAACCAAATCGGCCATGGGGGATGCATACCCGGACAGCGCAGTTGACGATGTTATTTTCTGGATGGAAAAACAGGGCCGGTTGGGTCGCAAATCCAAAGCAGGCTTCTTTTCCTATGACGATGCCGGTAAACGGCTCGGCTATTGGGACGGGCTTGCGACACAGTATCCACGCAAAGAAGACCAACCATCGTTGATAGATGTTCAGCATCGTTTGATGTTTGTGCAAACACTCGAAGCTGTGCGCGCCTTAGAAGAAGGCGTTCTAATGGATATCCGTGAAGGTGACGTTGGTGCCATATTGGGATGGGGCTTTGCGCCTTGGACCGGTGGGCCGCTCAGCTGGTTTGACATGTTGGGATCCGCCTATGCCGCAGAACGCTGTGATCAGCTTCAGGCGGATCATGGCGACCGCTTTGCTTGTCCGGATCTCTTGCGGGAAATGGCGGCCAAAGGGCAGTCTTTCTATGGTCGCTTCAACAAGACCAAAGACGCAGCATAAACAACCCGAGGCGGCGACATGATCGCCGCCTTTTCTTTCCTAATAATCAATAAATCCATTTGTGGTAATCTGATGTGTCGCATGATTTTGATGCTGCAATCTACGGCTCCACAGCTAGACTAGAACAAAAGTGTCTAAATCAAATTGGACGGACTGCGCGCGTATTCATCTGTATTTTTATTGAATAATATGTATTATTTTACAGTTCGTGGATTTAAAACCACAATATTCAATGAAACGCCACCAGACGCGCCAGTCAAATCTACGTAGGCGCATTCATTGTCGCTCTGGCAATCTAGTCGGCATATCTATAGCCAAACCTTTCGATGTCTTCTTTGCAAATATCACCAACGTGCATGCGCAATTCATCCGAATAATACGTTTGATATGCCACGTTACGGTCAGACATGTTTTCCTGTGGCAGATCTATGGAAAACCCCAGATGGTCTTCTAATGGTGCCACATCAGATTTAAAATGCTCTAACCGAATATAAAGATCGCATTTTTCGACGCCTCCCCGAGACGTCATATAAATCCGCGCAGGTGCAGCCTTCATTGATGCAATCACCGGAGACAGCTTTAGAAAATCGGCAAACTCCATCGATTTGGCAAACTTTACAAAGATGTTTTCAAAGCTTTGCGTTTGCAGCCAATGATAATAGCTGACCATGCGATCCCAAGGGTTCCGGACCAATGTAAAGGTAAACATATCTTGCACATCTTGGTCCGACACCAAGCCGTCAATATCGCTTAAAGTGGAATGCTTCCACAAACGACCATGGGTTGTGATCCCCTGCGCCTTGCGACGTCGTTTTTTAGCTTTGGGCGTATCCCCAAGCATCACATCATCCGCCATTGCCCGCTCTTCGAGCGCCAACGCCATCGATGTGCCCCCCGTTTTGGGAATATGGATGAAAATATATTTACGACCGCGCGACAGTATCATGCCGCCATTTAGCCCGAGCTTTTGGCAGAACGCAACGCAATGATAATTCCAGCCAAGGCAACCAGCGCAATTCCGATCATTTGTACGCCACCCACAGTTTGCCCAAGCAGGACCCAGCCAAAGAACGGGCCAAAAATAAACACCGAATATTCTAGCACCGACACATAAGACGCATCGCCCAATTGATAGGATCGGATTAAAAATCCGACGCCAATCACCGACCCAACCGCCTGTAGCACGATGAGGTGGAACACTTGATCCAATGGCCACACCCAAGAGCGGAGCATGAAACCCTCTGCCCCCGCAGGAACCACAGGGTCAATCACCCCAACCACTATGAGGGCAGCTGTTCCAATTAAGCCTTGGAAAATCAACATCATAAGCAACATGGACAGCGTGCTTTCTTCTTCGCACAATTGACGCGTTGCAACGGCCCCAAGCGCATAAAGAAACCCACCTAAAACGGGCAATAGACTAATAATTCGAAAGCTATCAAGCCCAGTATTCAACACCAAAACAATCCCGACAAACCCCAATGCCACTGCAAAAACGCGCATTGGCCCCACGGATTGTTTTAAAATGAAAGCGGTAATCAACAGAACGAAAATAGGGGATGTGAACAATCCCGCCAAAGCCTGGGCAATTGGCATGAAAGCCAAGGCACCGAAATAGAAAATCATTGCAAGTGCCATCAACCCCGATCGAACCGCGACGGCCCATAACCGTTTAGGCCAAAGTGTTCCAAGTCCAACAATCGACCCTAAAACGACCAAGGGAATCGCCATCAAGGCGCGTACGATTTGAAATTGCCAAAGGCTGGCCTGATTTGCGATCATCGCGATGTAATTGTCGATACAGCCGATTATTACCATCGCCAAAAGCATCGAAAACGCAGCACTGCGTCCGTTTGTGTCCAAAGAATGTCTCATATGGCTTTTTAGTCTTGGAATCACTCAAGTAATCTAGCAAAAAACCGACACTGGCATATTTTCTTGGGAGGAAACGATGGGCTGGATGGCAGATGAAACAGGATTAGACAAAAATGCCGCAAACTATGTGGCACTAACGCCACTGTCGCATTTACGTCGGGCATCGAATGTCTTTGCGGATCAAACTGCTGTGGTATACGGCTCTCATCGGGTCACGTACCGCGAGTATTATCAACGTTGTTCGAAATTGGCCTCTGCCCTTAGCAACCTTGGCGTCCAATCTGGTGATGTTGTTGCGACGCTGATCCCCAACCTTCCTCCTCAGGCAGAGGCCCATTTTGGCGTGCCGGCCTGTGGTGCAGTCCTAAACACGATTAACACGCGTCTTGATGTGGATACTGTGTCTTATATTTTTGATCATGGCGGCGCCAAAGTTGTCGTGGTCGATACCCAGTTTCTAGGCGTCGTCGAAGCCGCACTAGACACCATGTCAGGCCCAAAACCGATCATAATCGAAGCCGAAGATGCGCAAGCGGGTTTTCTTGCATCTGGACGGCATAAAACCTATGAAGCCCTTTTGTCCGAGGGCGATCCAACATTCGAATGGAGCATGCCACAAGACGAATGGGAAAGCATTTCACTTAACTACACGTCAGGGACAACAGGCCGCCCAAAAGGTGTCGTGTGTCATCACCGTGGCGCGTACCTGATGACGATGGGAACAGTTGTGTCTTGGCGGATGCAGCTTAACCCCGTTTTCATGGCGATTGTTCCTTTGTTTCATTGCAACGGCTGGAACCACACTTGGTTAATGCCAATGTTAGGCGGCAAATTGGTCTGTTGTCGCGATGTTACCGCATCTGCTATTTTTGATGCCATCGCGGATGAAAAGGTTCAATACTTTGGCGGCGCGCCGATCGTTTTGAACATGCTTGTCAATGCTCCCCTAGATCAACGACGCAGTTTTGATCACACCGTCGAAGTCTTCACCGCAGGCGCCCCCCCCGCGCCGGCGACCTTGTCGAAAATTGAAAAATTGGGATTCAATGTGACCCAAGTCTACGGACTGACCGAAACTTATGGCCATGTGACCGAATGCTATTGGGACGGCTCACGCTGGGACGACAAACAAGGGGATGATCGCGCGGCAATCAAAGCGCGCCAAGGCGTGGCCATGCCGATGATGGAACACATCACAGTTATGGATTCCGATATGAACCAAGTGCCGATGGATGCCACCACACAAGGCGAAATCATGATCCGCGGAAATTCGGTCATGAAAGGTTACCTGAAAAATCCAGAAGCCACAAAAGAAGCATTTGAAGGTGGATATTTCCATTCTGGCGACATCGCCGTGCAGCATCCAGATACCTATATTCAAATTGCGGATCGCGCCAAAGACATCATCATTTCAGGCGGTGAAAACATCAGCTCCGTCGAAGTCGAAGGTACAATTATGGGCCACCCTGCTGTATCGCTGTGTGCGGTTGTTGCCAAACCAGATGAAAAATGGGGCGAAGTGCCCTGTGCTTTCGTTGAACTTTTGGAGGGGGCCGACGTGAGCGAAGCCGACTTGATCGCCTTTACGCGAACAAAACTCGCAGGCTTTAAAACACCAAAGCAGATCATTTTCCAAGAATTGCCCAAGACATCCACCGGTAAAATTCAAAAATTCGAATTGCGTCAACAGGTAAAAAACGACTGATGACATTGTAGCTAGGGTGCCTGTCATGCTATGGTCAACTCTGAAGTAAAGGCAGAGCAGCCAAACCCATGACAGCACTTAGTAAATACGACCGGCTCGAAGCTTCGGGCCTGTGGCGCGGATCAGATGATGATCAGCGGCGTGATGTTATCGTGTCCTTTGGCGATGCCACACTTATTATCAAAAGCACCAAAGACCAGCCCATTTCACATTGGTCATTAGCCGCTTTCGCACGGGCCAATCCAGGCAAGTTCCCCGCGATTTTCCACCCCGAAGGAGACAACAGCGAAACGCTGGAAATTCCCGAAAATGAAACGGAAATGATCGAGGCCCTTGAACAATTACGAACCCTTATTGCACGTCGCCGCCCCAAACCAGGTCGGCTTCGGGGATGGACGCTCGTATCCATTATTGGCGTCATCCTTGCCTTGGGTGTATTTTGGTTGCCCAGCGCCATGCGCAATTATGCCATGCGCGTTGTCCCTGAGATCAAACGCCAAGAGATTGGGCTGGCATTGCTCAGCGAACTCAGCGTGATTACCGGTAAAACCTGCCGTTCTGCATTAGCAGATCCTGCCTTGGACAAAGTCAGCCAGCGGTTATTGGGGGCAGAAGATCGTATCAAGGTTATGCCAAGTGGCCTAAATAGCACCCTGTCTTTACCAGGCGGATATATCTTGGTTAGTCATACAATTGCCGAAGACTTTGAAGACCCGGATGTGCTTTCTGGATTTGTCTTGTCCGAAAAGCTTCGGATGCAACAGGCCTCGCCCCTTGATGGGGTGCTGCGACATGCCGGTATAAAAGGCACATTTCAGCTTTTGACAACGGGCGAATTACCAACATCGCGGCTTGCTTCTTATGCGAAACATTTGGTTATGATGGCGCCTGCTCCTGTCGAAATTGATGCATTGATCGACCAATTCAGATCCGCCAATATTCGCGCGACACCCTTTGCTTATGCGCTTGATATCACTGGGGAAACGACGCTTGCATTGCTAGAAGCAGACACGTTGCGTACAACGCCGTCTGAACCAACCCTCGCAGACGGAGACTGGATCAGACTTCAAGGTATTTGCGGCGGTTAAATCACCGTGCGAAGGCGTCCGAAAACCCTGCTTTTCGTGCGGATGACAAAGCCGATCTTACGTCGGAATGCGACGAAAACGGACCAGCCATAACAACCGTATAAGATTTGCCAGAGCGCGTTATTTTTTGTGATCTAACAGGCAACCCCAAACGTGTGAGCCGCGCTGCGGTTTTCGATGCATTGGAACTTACACCAAAGGTGCCCACCTGAACATATTTTGCACCGGCTGAAACGGCATTTGATGCTCGTTTCGTAGATGCAGGTTTTGTGCTTTTTAGAGATGCAGAAGAGTAATTCGTTTTCTGCATTTGACGTGTAACAGATGCAGTTGCTTCTTTTGGAACAAGAAAAATCGCACCGTCAGGACGCGCGACAATGTCTAACCGATCACGTGCCGCAAGATAGGTTTTTTGCTGATTAATGTCTGTAAAGGGATATATCAACTTATCAAAATTCGCGGTCACATCTTGACCCGATGGACGATGGATCAACTGCCGCGGAACCGTCCGTGTCCAAATAAGATCAGAGGCTTGAATCCCTTTGGCCGTTTGAATCGCGCGCTTTACGTTTAAGCGATCATCCGTCCAAGCCTTGCGATATCCAGCCGGCACTTTGACCGCAGGGTTTGCAGGGCGCACGACTTGTGTCGTTACTGGTGTCGTTTTTGGCGCGACTTGAACAGATGCTGTTCGCACTGGCTTTTGCGCGATAATTTTGGGGGCTAAGACAATCGGTTTGGTTCTAACGGGTTGCGTCGCCACTGTGGAGGCAACCGTTGGTATTGGCTTTTTGCCCTGTGCAACCGATTTTGAAGCAACCGTACGAGGTGCAGATTTGACGATTTGTTGTGCTTGCGTTTTGGCAAAGCTGGGCTGGAACCCACACACCAGCTTGCGATCGCGCGTAACGCGAGGCACCCACTCGACCGCGCCACTGTGACCGGCGCGCAGGTAAACACAGCCCTTGCTGTCCACAAACTGACCGCCCGAAAAGCTTGCCGGAGGCAGTTCCGATGGACCGCTGTTGCTAGAAAGAGTGGCAGCTTGAAGCGGTGCGGTTAAAAAAACACCAAGTAAAAACGATGCAGCAATATTTTTCATATGTATGTCTGTCCCCACAGATTTATAGTACAATGCCCCAAATCTATGGGTGAGTAAAGCATACTTTAGCTTATTTTGTGCCAAACATTCGGTCACCTGCATCACCTAGACCCGGCATAATATACCCTTTTTCATTTAATTGCCGATCTAGCGATGCTGTGACAATCGCCACATCTGGGTGTGCTTCTTTCATGCGCGCGACACCTTCGGGCGCGGCAAGCAAGCACAAAAACCGAATATTTTTGGCCCCGGCTTTTTTCAACATATCAATTGCCGCAACGGATGAATTGCCTGTCGCCAACATTGGATCCACTGCAATTGTGACGCGATCTTCGATTCCTTCGGGTACTTTGAAATAATATTCAACAGGCTCTAGCGTTTCTTCATCGCGATAAAGACCAACAAAGCCGACACGCGCCGATGGGATAAGCTCTAAAACCCCATCCAGCATCCCATTTCCGGCCCGTAAAATCGACACCAAAGCGAGCTTTTTACCGTCTAAAACCGGCGCGTCCATAGGTTCAATCGGGGTGTCAATTGTCCGTGTGGTCATCGGCAAATTTCGGGTAACTTCGTAAGCCAAAAGTTGGCTTATTTCGCGAAGCAACCGGCGAAATTCCGATGTTGGAGTATCCTTACGCCGCATGAGTGTTAATTTATGTTGGACCAACGGATGATCTACGATTGTCAAATGTTGCATTAGATTTCCTCTAGCTTGGTTCTTAGGTCAGCTTTTGTTGTTTCGTCACAAAACGCAGCATCAATCGCATCAAGATTTATCGCTTTGAACGTGTCTTCGTCCCAACCGAATGTCTCTGCTAAGTCATTATATTCCTTGGTCAAAGTCGTCTGAAAAAATGGGGGATCATCGGTGGAAATGCTGACGCGCACCCCTTGATCATACAACGCCTTGATGGGGTGCTCTTTTAAACTGGGGGCAACACCCAAAAACACGTTGGAGCCCGGGCACACTTCGAGTGTGATTTGGCGGGCGATGACCTCTTGGATCAGCTTTGGGTCTTCGATTACCTGAACACCATGTCCCAAGCGTTCCACCTTGAGATCAAAAATTGCCTGCCGCACGCTTTCGGCACCACCCCATTCACCCGCATGCGTCGTTAGTCGCAATTTTGCCTCACGGGCCATGTCAAAGGCATAGGAAAAATCGCCCTGTTTCCCTTGGCTTTCGTCGCCGCCCATCCCAAACCCGACGATAAAATCGCCTGCGGTTTCTGCCGCGCATTTTGCAGAGGCTTTGGCTAAGTCGGGGCCAAAATGGCGAATACATGTAACGATGCCACGGGCTGTGATCCCAAATTTCGCTTGTGCTGTCGCAGAGGCTTCTTGGATCGCACTAAGGTATTCGCGCCAGGCCACGACATCAGACCCGCCACAAAAATCAGGTGATAAAAAGCTTTCTACATAGATTGCCCCGTTTTGCGCACAGTTTTCGAGGATTTCTAACGTAAGGCGATGGAAATCTTCTGGGGATTTCAAAACTGTACACGCCGCTTCATAGACGCTTAGGAAATGTGTGAAATTTTCATATTTGTAACGTCCGTCTTCTTCGAAAATCCCCGAAAGGTCGATGCGTTTTTCATGTGCAAGCTGCCGTATAAACGCAGCCGGTGCAGCGCCTTCATGATGAAGGTGTAATTCAACTTTTGGAAAACTTTGAAAGCTCATAGAAAACTTTTCCCTTCCGCTTTGGGCGTAACACCGAGGTAAGTCGCAACTGTTGTTGCAATATCAGAAAATCCAACATGTCCAAAGCTTGACCCTTGGACACCGTAACATAACACCGGCACCCGTTCACGCGTGTGATCTGTTCCGATCCACGTCGGGTCATTGCCGTGATCCGCCGTTATAATCATCAAATCATCAGGTTGCATTCGCGATTGTGCCTGTGCAATCAAGCCATCAAACCATTCTAATGCTCTTGCATAGCCAGCGACATCACGACGGTGACCATAGAGGCTATCGAATTCAACAAAGTTTGCAAAAATCAACGCGTTGTCCGGCGCGGTTGAAATTTGACTCAAAAGTTTATTACCAAGGTCTAAATCCGTTCCTGTATGCACCTGATCAATACCTTGCATTGAAAAGATATCGCCAATTTTTCCAATCGCAATAACAGGATGGCCCGCATCACTCACCCATTGCGTCAAAATTTCTTTCGGAGGCGTTAACGCAAAGTCTTTGCGGTTTTTGGTCCGTATAAACCCATGATCTGCATCGCCGATAAACGGGCGCGCAATTACGCGGCCGACTTTCATGTCATGCAACATAGGGGCAAGTTCGCGGCAAAGTGTGTACAAGTTTTCCAAGCCAAAATGGTCTTCGTGGGCAGCAATCTGAAAAACGCTATCAACCGAGGTGTAGCAAATTGGCCAACCCGTTTCACAATGCTCTTTGCCCAATTTGGCAATAATGTCAGTACCCGAAGCATGACAATTTCCCAAAATACCATCAGTTGTTGAGATTTCTTTTACCTTTTGAACGATAATGTCTGGAAATGAATTTTGTTTGTCCTGAAAATAATGCCAATCCCATGTCACCGGCAATCCGGCTATTTCCCAATGGCCTGATGGTGTATCTTTGCCTTTTGATGTCTCTGTGGCGACGCCCCATGGACCATCGATATCACACAACATGTTTGGTACAGCTACCCCGGATGCAAGCCGGACTGCGGCCCCTAGCCCCATCTTTTCCAACGTTGGTATGGCAAGCGGACCTGATCGCCCGATATCTGCGTCCCCATGTGAACAAGATTGAGCAATATGTAATAATGTGTTCGCGCCGGTATCAGGGGTGCCTTGGTTGTAATAGTCACTTGCATCCGGTGCTCCACCGATGCCGACTGAATCCATCACAATTAGAAAAACACGGCTCATTCAGATATACTTTCTATGATTAGCGGCGAGGTCCCTTTTTCTGTTGCCAAAGTCAATGCCGACACCACAATATCCTGTGCTGATTTAGCTTGCTCTAGGCGTGTGGCATGGACACGCGCGATAACATCACCTTTGGCAACTTTGGCGCCTATTGGCAAAACGTCAGACAAACCAACCGAAGGATCGATGATGTCGCTTTCTTTTTGCCGCCCACCCCCCAAACGTACGACGCATAGCCCCAAGGCCTCTCCATTCCAGCCAGAAATATAGCCCGATTCTTGTGCTTTTATCTCCAAGATTGTGCTGGCTTCTGGCAAAAAGCGTCGCCAATTTTCAACAAACTCGACGGGTCCCCCCATAAGTGCAATCATTTGGCCAAAATGCTCTGCTGCGGAACCCGATTCCAAGGCGGCCTTCAATCGACTGCGCGCCATTTCTGATGAATACGACTGATGCGTGCTTAACAAATTGACACCCAACTCCAATGTCAAATCATATAACCGCCCCGTAGCGGCCTCGGTCAGTACTTTCATAACCTCATGAATTTCAATCGCATTCCCTAATGCAGGCGCCACAGGTTCATTCATATCACTGACGAGCGCCGTCGTCGGGCAACCCGCACGATTGGCGGTCCTAACCAAAGCCCGCGCCATATCCACAGCCTCTTTTTTGGTTTTCATGAACGCGCCAGTCCCGCATTTCACGTCCAAAACCAAACCATCCAACCCTGCGGCCAATTTTTTTGATAAAATCGACGCCGTGATCAAATCAACACTTTCGACCGTCGATGTCACATCTCTGATTGCATAGAGCCGCTTGTCAGCTGGCGCTATTTTAGACGACGCGCTGGCAATCACACAGCCGGCCGTTTTGACAATATGGGCCAATTCCTGTTGATCAAAATCAACCCGCACGCCAGGAATAGAGTTCAGTTTATCCAAAGTTCCGCCAGTGTGCCCTAAGCCACGCCCCGAAATCATTGGCACATATATACCAACTGACGCCAACA
The DNA here is from genome assembly GCA_024639125.1 of Paracoccaceae bacterium. Lineage (GTDB taxonomy): Bacteria > Pseudomonadota > Alphaproteobacteria > Rhodobacterales > Rhodobacteraceae > JAHEJA01. Next base: position 64,587 of record JAHEJA010000011.1, on the reverse strand, counting down.
AAGGGGCCAAGACGAGCGACACACAATCACCAACCCCGCCAGTTGAATGTTTATCCAACACTGGCCCATCCAGATCCCATTGCAAACAGGTACCACTGTCGCGCATCGCCAATGTTAAATCCGCACGCGCATCTTCGGACAGCCCATTCAAACACACCGCCATTGCAAAGGCTGCTGCCTGAGCATCACTCACTGAGTGATCCGCTAAACCATTGGCAAACCATGACAATTCTTCGCGAGTTGGTGATATTGCGTGTCGCAACTTTGCAATAATGTGGCGTGCGTCCATTTTAATTAGCAGCCTTCCAAATGGCTTGTTCCAAAGGCACCTGGCAACAACTCTGCCACGGTCATGACCAATTCGACACCCTCCTTTGACGCCATTGTCACGCGCACATCCCCATCGGCGAATTCAGCCAGCTTTTGACGACATCCACCACAGGGCGGCACGGGGGTTGAACTATCTGCAATGACGTAAACTTCGACAATTCTTGTGTCTCCGCCAGCAATCATTGCCGCGATGGCACCCGCTTCGGCACATGTGCCTTCGGGATAGGCCACATTTTCGACGTTAACACCTTGAAATACTTTACCTTTATCGGTCCGAAGTGCGGCACCTACTCGGAAATTTGAATAGGGTGCATAGGCCCGAATTTGCACATCACGCGCAGCCGTGCTTAAGTCCATTTGATCTATCTCACCTAAATTGATGAAACTAGGGAACCATATCCACAGTCAAAATCAAAGCCCGTGTTGCAGGATTATTCAATTATTCTAAGAAACACATACACCTGGAACACTCTTTCCTAAATTCGAAAAATAGTTTAACATTAAACTAATACGTCAAAGGAATAGCAAATGACAGACAACGCATCCGAAAGCCAACGCCAAGCAGCCTTGAATTATCATGAGTTTCCAAAACCTGGCAAACTTGAAATTCGCGCAACCAAACCACTTGCCAATGGGCGCGATTTGTCGCGTGCCTATTCCCCTGGCGTTGCCGAGGCATGTTTGGAAATCAAAGCGGATGCGACAACAGCCAGCCGATATACGTCGCGCGGCAACCTTGTTGCTGTGGTTACAAATGGCTCTGCGGTTTTGGGTCTTGGAAATATCGGCGCGCTCGCGTCGAAACCTGTCATGGAAGGCAAAGCGGTTCTGTTCAAAAAATTCGCCAATATCGATTGTTTTGATATCGAACTTGACGAAAGCGATCCTGAAAAGCTGGCCGATATTGTCTGCGCACTTGAACCAACATTCGGCGCAATCAATCTAGAAGACATCAAAGCCCCAGATTGCTTTGTTGTCGAAAAAATATGCCGCGAACGTATGAATATCCCCGTTTTTCATGACGACCAACATGGAACGGCCATTGTCGTCGGGGCGGCTGCAACCAACGCAATTAATGTTGCAGGCAAGGCATTCGAAGACATAAAAATCGTCTCGACCGGTGGCGGGGCTGCTGGCATTGCGTGTCTCAATATGCTGCTCAAACTTGGGGTGAAACGCGAAAATGTCTGGCTCTGTGATGTGCACGGTTTGGTCTACGAAGGCCGCGACATTGACATGAATCCACAAAAGGCAGCCTATGCACAAGCAACCGACAAACGTAGCTTGGCGGATGTGATTGACGATGCTGATATGTTCTTGGGCCTCTCCGGGCCGAACGTTCTAACGCCCGACATGGTGCAACGCATGTCAAAACGGCCGATTATTTTCGCTTTGGCCAATCCCACACCTGAAATCATGCCTGACGTTGTTCGTAAAATCGCCCCGGATGCGATCATTGCAACAGGGCGCAGCGACTTCCCGAACCAAGTGAATAATGTTCTGTGCTTCCCATTCATCTTCCGCGGAGCGCTGGATGTGGGCGCCACGGAAATAAACGATGAAATGAAGCTCGCCTGTATCGACGGCATTGCCGAACTGGCCCGCGCAACAACAAGTGCCGAAGCCGCCGCAGCATACCAAGGGGAATCTATGACCTTTGGCGCGGATTACCTGATCCCAAAACCCTTTGATCCCCGCCTCTCGGCTGTGGTCTCCAGCGCCGTTGCCAAGGCCGCCATGGACAGCGGCGTTGCAACACGACCGATTGAGGATCTTGATGCCTATCGCCATTCGCTAAATCAATCCGTATTCAAATCCGCACTTTTGATGCGTCCCGTTTTTGAAGCCGCGGCACAAACCACCAGAAAGATTGTATTCGCCGAAGGCGAGGACGAACGTGTCTTGCGCGCAGCGCAAGCCATTTTAGAAGAAACCAACGAAGTCCCTATTTTGATTGGGCGTCCCGAAGTTATCGACCTACGCTGTGAACGCATGGGGCTGAATATCCGCCCTACCCGTGATTTTAATATTGTGAACCCTGAAAATGACCCCCGCTACCGTGACTATTGGGGAACCTATCATGATATTATGGCACGTCGCGGCGTGACACCTGATCTTGCCAAAGCGATCATGCGGACGAATACCACAGCTATCGGCGCGGTTATGGTCCACAGAGAAGAAGCAGATAGCCTCATTTGCGGCACCTTTGGGGAATATCGCTGGCACCTAAACTATGTTGAACAAGTCCTGGGCGGGCCAACATTGCGGCCACACGGCGCTTTGTCGTTGATGATCCTTGAAAAAGGACCCTTGTTCGTAGCAGACACCCACATCTGGACAGAACCCACGCCGGCACAAATCGCAGAAACCGTTATCGGCGCGGCGCGTCATGTTCGACGGTTTGGGTTAACGCCCAAAATTGCCCTATGCGCGCGGTCACAATTCGGGAATATGTCTTCTGATACCGGTCAGCGCATGCGCGACGCGATGGCGCTTTTGGATAGCCAATCCTTGGATTTCGAATACGAAGGCGAAATGAACATCGACGCAGCACTTGATGCAGAATTGCGCGCGCGCATATTGCCAGCCAACCGCCTCACTGGCGAAGCGAATGTGCTTATTTTTGCGCATGCGGACGCGGCCTCAGGCGTGCGTAACATTCTAAAAATGCGCGCCGATGGGCTAGAGGTTGGACCAATTTTGATGGGTATGGGCAATAAAGCCCATATTGTAACCCCATCGATCACGCCGCGTGGGTTGCTTAACATGGCGGCGGTCGCGGGCACACCTGTTACCCATTATGGTTAATGACTAAACATCCCAGACCTAAGATCAGTCGCGTTTTTTACGCGGCTGGCGCAATGTTTTTTCAAGCCGATCCGCATAGGCTGCACGTTCATCTTTTGACAAGGTCGCAAGGTGACTAAGGAACATAGTCCGCGCTGCCACAAGACGATCATCTGCGTGGCGTGCGTGATCTGTCATCACAGTGCTAAACGCATCTTGGTCAAAGGTGTCGGCACGCAATAGCTCAAGCGCCTGTTCAAAGCCTTGCCTAATTTCTTTTGGGATACGTTGATCTTTGCGGCCCTGATCCCGTAATTTTTCACCCAGCTTGCGACGTCCGTCTTGGTCCAAAGCCCGAATATACATTGAGGCTGTCGGTGCCATTGGCGCACGCATATTCCCATGCGGCTCTGCATGTTTTTTCCAAATAGCACCACCAATCATACCGACGCAGGCAATATTCAAACCAAGAGAAAGAATTAAAACAACGCGCACCCAGCGTTTGGTTTTTAAAGTCACGTGTTCTGTCATGTTCATCCCTCGATAAAGCCAAGATCAAGACCTGAAAACGGGTCCACTTCGTCTGTTGCAGTTGCACTTGCGCTTGTAGCCAAATTGAAACTGGATAAACCATCGGTTACAATGACAGACGATCCCAGCCCGATCCAGACCCCTATCACAGCAGCCGTGCCGAGACCCGCAAGTGACGGCCAGCCGCCGATTTCGTCGAACAATGCCTTCCACCAAGGCCTATTAAGCGCGGCAACAAACACGGTGGGTCGCGGTTGATAGGCTTCTGCATCTGCCAGAATACGCGCCATCAAATCATCAGAGGGACGCGGCATATCCTTTTGGTCTTGCACCAAATATTGGCCAAGTTGTTCGTCTAATTCTGCATCTGACATCGTATGATTAGGCTGTGTCATCTTCATATCCTAACTCTTGTTTGCGCCCCTGCAAAAGGGATTTTAAGGCTCGTTTCCCACGAGAAATAAGACTTTCGACGGCTTCGACCGATATCTCCATCCGATCGGCAATTTCGGCATTCGCCAATTCGTCCAAGTGGCGCAATGTAATGGCTTCGCGTTGGCGATCAGGCAAAGCATCAAGCGCTTGGGACAGAGCAACAGTGCGATGTTGATCCTGAAGTTTCTGATCGATCCCTTGGGTTGGGTCAATCGCATCCAGCCCCTCGTCTAGCTCAGACTCACGATGTTTGCGTGTCCGATCAATGCAAAGATTGCGTACGACACGATACATCCATGTGCTGACCTGCGCCTGATCTTGTTTCCAATCAGGCGCGATCGACCACAGCCGCATAAAGGCATCTTGTGTCACATCTTCAGCATCCGCTTGATTGCGAAGCATACGATACGCTTGGGAAAATACCCGCGGCATGAGCCGTTTGGTCAAAACACGCGCAGCAAAGGGGTCACCATTGGCAAATGCAACCAGCACTGCCCCATCGTCAGCGTCATTATAGTGATCAAACGGCATCATACGTCAGACTGTTTCTCCTATAAAACAACGTTATGTGTTGTCTTCGTTTGTATCTTGGTTTTGGCCCGTGCCGTGGTCTTTATCATGGCCTTTGCCCCATTTTTTACCATGCTTTCCGCCTTTGGACTTCATAGCATCATATTCCTCTTTGGAAATCATCCCATCGTCATTTTCATCAAGACGCGACATCATGCGTTTGGTCATTTTATCGGATTTTCCAGCTTGCATCTCTTCGATGGTCAACAGGCCGTCACCGTCTTTATCAAGCTTTTTCATCATCTTAGCTTGACGTTTTTCCATGCGCTTGTTCATTTCAGCGGCATGTTCCGCGCTTAGTTCTTCGACAGACAGCTTGCCGTCTTTGTTGCTGTCGATTTTATCAAAGCGCACTTGGGCTTGGGCCGCCAATTCGTCTGCTGAAATTTGACTATCGCCGTTTAAATCCAATTCCTCGAATGCAGGAGCCGTCATGTGCCCGCGCATTTTGCCGTCCGCAGACGCAGTCATGGCGGATGCAAAAATAGCAAGAGCTGCAGTTGATGTGATCAAAATTGAACGTGTCATTGTTTCTCTACTCCTAAAACGAGGGCCTTATCGCCCTTGTGACTGTTCATACGCAGCAGGTTTGCGATTCCGTCGCCGCATTTCAAAATTTTTCGGACTGATTTGCGACATCCCGCCGCAAGGACATAATGTACAATTTCTTTTTGATACGATTCCGTTGAAACTAGGTCTTCTTGCAACACCGAGGCACCACATGACGGATATCCAGCATACTGAGCAAAGCACCGAACGCGATCTATGGCCCGCTGTTTGGAAAGGGTGGCGTCGTAAATGTCCCTGTTGTGGCAAAGGCTCTTTGTTGCGCAGCTATTTGACTGTGCGCGATACATGTTCGGTGTGCCGGCTTGATTTATCGCAGCACCGTGCGGATGATGGCCCAGCGTATTTGACTATTTTGATCGTCGGGCATTTGATGGCACCGCTGCTTTTGATTACTTTTGAAAAGTTCCGTCCCGAACCTTTGGTGTTATTCACCATTTTTTCCATTGGCTGTTTGGCTTTGTCGCTCTATCTTCTGCCTAGATTAAAGGGGGCTATTGTCGCTTTCCAGTGGTCACGCGGCATGCATGGCTTTGGGAACGACCTGTAACCCCATAACGTGGGGATCCTTATGACCTTGGATAAAACTGCTATTCGAAACGCCGCCACAATTATCGTGGTACGTGACAGAGTGTCGAATCCCAAAGTATTAATGGGACAACGCGGTGCGAAAGCGGCGTTTATGCCGAATAAATTCGTATTCCCTGGCGGAGCCGTAGATCAGGGCGATCATGATATACCCCTTGCACATGCGATTTCCGATATTTGCGCTGATCGACTTGGTGAAGACAGTGATCTGAATGTGATCCACGCACTTTGTGTGGCGGCCATACGTGAACTTTACGAAGAAACAGGTCAAATATTAGGACAAAAAGGCGAATGGAGCGGCGCTATTCCCAAGGATTGGGCCGATTTTGCGGGCCTTGGTTACGTGCCGGATGCCTCGGCGTTGCAGTTTGTCTTTCGCGCGATCACCCCGCCCGGACGCCCCCGCCGATTTGATGCGCGGTTCTTTTTCATAGACGCGGATCATCTTGCGACAGACTTGGATGATTTTTCAGCAGCATCAGACGAGCTGTCACATTTGCAATGGATTGCACTGGACGATGTGCGTCGGTTTGACCTTCCTTTTATTACCGAGGTCGTCCTTGCCGAAGTTGCTGGTCGTTTGCACGACACCGCCCCACCAATGTCAGTCCCCTTCTTTCGCAATGACGAAGAAGAAAGCCTATTCCTTAGGCTGCGTGGCTATCGGCAGGCAGATGATTAAACCCAAATAATCAACGCAAGCACACTGATCGTAAGAAAAAAGATACCAAGATATTCACGACCGAAAATTTTTTCTTTGAAAAATACGGTTGATACCAAAATGCTAAGCACAAGTTCAATTTGCCCCAAACCGCTGACGTAAGCAGCGTTTTGCAAGGTAAACCCGACAAACCAGCACAGCGATCCCAACATGCTTGTGACGCCCACCCACACAGCAGTTGCGCGAGCGCGCCAAACAGCGGTGATTTCACCGGGTTCGCGGACGAATAGCCATATCGACATCACCACGCATTGGATCGACACAACCCAAAGCAACGTCACAGCTGCGCGGACGATTGGATCATCGGTCATGACCAACAGCGAAGAAGAACGATAGCTTACTGCAGAAAACGCAAAAAACACCCCAGAGGCTAATCCAATCAAGACGCTTTTTGACATCCATCTAGATGCTGTTTCAGTCGAATTTGATGACTTGGACAAAAACAAAACGCCACACAGCCCGATCAAAATAGCAATCGCGCCAATAATCGAAACGCGATCCCCCAATACGATGAAGCCGACAATTGCCGTTAAAATGGTTTCCGTTTTCTTTAATGTAATTCCTACAGCAAAATTGCGGCTTTTGAATAAGACGACAACACAAATTGTGGCCAATATTTGCGAAATACCGCCAACCACAGCATATCCCCAGAACCCGCCGGAAATATGCGGAATATCAATACCTGTGGACGCAAAATAGGCGATCATTCCCCCCCACAACAACGGTGCTGCATAGAAAAACCGGGCGTATGTTGACCCTGCCGGCGACAAAGTTGTCGTGCTCAGCATCTTTTGCAATGCAAATCGTAAGGTTTGAAAGGCCGCCGCAAAAAGCGTGGCGATGATCCATAATTCCATGCGCGGACTATACGCGGCGATTTGACTTTGACCAGAGGGGGTGTGGCACTGGATCCTTTGATTTCACGAAATATTCAGCGAATACATCTTTGTAAGACGCATAGGCATAGCCTTCGTTGCGGGCCAAGTATTGATCTTTGTTGGATTGGTAAATCTTTGGCAAATCATACCAAGCCAGCTTGGGATGTGCGTGATGTACCGAATGAAAATTGTTGTTCAAAAAGAAAAGCGCAAGCAAACCCCGATCTTCGATTATGACAGTGCGCGCAGCTGCGTGATCATGCGCGCGATGTTCCAAAAATGTTCTTATTTTCAATATGCTAAGTGAAAAATAGCTTGCTAAGGCGTATGCTGAAAACGTCACATTGCTTACGTGGAACATAAACCAGAATATGGCGCAGACCGATATTGTATGGATCGACCAAGACAAGGCAATACGACGATTGCCATTTAGAATGGCTTTGGCGTCGCTATACATGAAAACGATCTGACCAATGATTGGACCAACAATCATTCGGCCCAATAACGTATTATTCCATTGTTGCACAGCCTTGCGCCAAAGTGGCCATCTTTCCCAAACCGCTGGGTCAATGAAATTGGTTTCTGGATCATCATAGGGGTCGGTTAAATTTTCGTCATGATGATGGGCGATATGTGTGTCGCGAAACCGCAAATATGGCACAAATAGTGTGAGTGCAGGCGTAACCAAAACGGCGTTCACAAAGACACTTGAGGTCGGGTGACCGTGCAGGGCTTCGTGGCTTAGGGACGAATGCAACACGCCTGCGATGGTCAGCAATAGAACCGCCAATCCCATGGAATAGGTCGCGCCCCATAAGCCCAGCGCAAAAATTGCGTAAGTGGTTACAATTAAAACAAAAGTTGGCCATTCGATACGATTTTTCATTGTGCTTCCATGCATCGTCTTGGTATCTTTTGTTATCGATTTTTTTGAACCTGCCAATTCTGAAAATGATTAACAAAGTGCAACATCGGTGATAAATATCACCACATGGCGAATAGAATCGACAAACGCATCCGTGCCGAAAATTTCCGCAGTCGTCTACTTCAGGCGATGGCAGATAATAACATGACGCAAAGCGCCCTCTCACGGGCGATTGGTGTTGACCGATCCACCGTATCGCAATTGATCACAGGGGATGGAGCGCGATTGCCAAATGCTCAGGTCATCGGAGAATGCGCATCCGTGCTAAAGGTTTCCGCGGATTGGCTGCTTAGCCTATCCGAGCGTCCCGAACGCGCGGCGGATCTTTTGGCGCATTCGCTTGAATTAACGCGCGCACCGCGGGCATTGGTGGATGAACAGATTTTTGACTGGCATCGCGAGGCGGCTGGTTATAAAATTCGACATGTGCCAGCCACGCTTCCGGATATGTTCAAAACCGACGCATTGTTAGAATGGGAATATACCCCGCATCTGGGCAAAACCACGCAACAAGCAATGGGGGCATCCCGTGATAGATTAAATTGGATGGCACAGTCCAACTCGGACTATGAAATTGCAATGCCTGTCCATGAATTGCACTGTTTTGCGACCGCCGAAGGCTATTACCGTGATCTTCCGATCGAAGTTCGCCTTGCACAGTTGGACCGCTTGCTTGAATTGAGCGAACGGTTTTATCCAAGAGTTCGCATTTACCTTTTTGATGCGCGGCAATTGTTTTCATCACCTATCACAATTTTCGGCCCCCTTCTGTCCGTACTGTATGTTGGTCAGCATTATTTGGCCTTTCGCGATAGCGAACGTATTGCAGCGTTCACAGAGCATTTCGACAATCTTGTCCGACAGGCTAATGTAGGCACGCGTGACCTGAGCGAGTTCCTAATTGAATTGAAAACCTACGTTGATTAATAGGGCATCGGATGCGCGTGATGTGCCTGTGAAATATCGTCTAGACAGGCTTGACTAAGCGTGACATCAACCGCCTTGATTGCATGTTTTAGCTGATCCATTCGAGTTGCGCCAAAAATTGCAGAGCACATAAATGGGCGCGTCCGACACCAAGCCAACGCCATATGTATCGGATCAACATCGTGTTTTTGCGCAATTTTCAAATAGGCTTCAATTGCTGGAAACACCCGGTCGGTGACCCGTCCACCCAAGTTATCAACCAAAGACCGACGCGATCCAGCTGGAATAGCACCCTGTTGATATTTTCCGCTCAGCAACCCCGCAGCAAGCGGAGAAAACGCAATCAAACCAACATCTTCGTTGACACTTAGCTCGGCCATATCGGTATCATACAAGCGGCACAGCAACGAATATTCGTTCTGCATCGTCATAACCCGAGGCAAGCCGTGTTGTTCTGATACACGCAACCATTGCGCAGTGCCCCATGCGCTTTCGTTGGACAATCCGAAATAGCGGATATTCCCCTTATCCACTTGCTTTTGAAGCGCGTCCAAGCAATCTTCTATGTTTGCCAAAGTTTCAGATTTGCTCTGATGACTTGGATCATATGTCCAATTTTTGCGAAACATATAGGATCCGCGATTGGGCCAGTGGAATTGATAAAGGTCGATGTAATCCGTTTGCAAGCGGCGCAAATTGCCTTCTATCGTTTTTTCAATCGTCGCAGATGAAATTGGGGCGCCATCACGCACGTACCCCAATCCTTCGCCTGAATGCTTTGTGGCTAAGATAAATTCCGAGCGACGGTTTGCATTGGCTTTGTTCCAAGTTCCGATAATTTCTTCGGTGCGCCCTATTGTGTCTTTTGAAACCGGATTAACAGGGTACATTTCCGCAGTATCAATAAAATTGATGCCATGATCCAATGCAAAATCTATCTGTGCGTGCCCATCGGCTTCGGACGTTTGCGTCCCAAAAGTCATAGTCCCTAGGCATAACTCCGACACCATTACGTCACTTTGCCCCATTCGGTTCAGTCTCATGTGCCGATCTCCCTTTGGCTTTTACCAGAGTATGTGACCGCATTTCGGCAAATTCAACCAACAATCCCATAGCCCGCACCAAGAGGGGGCTTTTAGGTATTGTTAATAAATGTTGAGATTAACTATTAATCTTGCAGCGTAATCCATTTCACTGACTGCTTTTTTGCGGTTCGTCACATCATTTTCAGCACCAAGCATGTTAAGATATCTTAATAAAAATTAGTTAATTCTAAGGTTAATTATCGCGTTCATCCCCCAACCACCTGAGATCGCGTAATTTTTTACTATACTAAAAAATTATAGAACAAAAAGAGAACAAATGTCATAATGTCTGCATGAACCTGAGTCTTTTATCACGTCACCACCGCCCGAAACGGGACCAAATCACTTTGTTTCCAGAGGCGACTTTGGATCATGCCCGCGTGCATGAATGTGGCGGCTTATCCCGCCATACTTTTGCGCTGTTGCTTGCCCAAAAATCAGGCGCGACCAAGAATGCGCCAATTGTTTGGATTTCCCTATCCCACATCCGCCATCACCTAAACCCACAAGGCATGCAGCCTTTTGTATCTCCTGAAAATTTTTTGTTCGTCACAGCAAAACGTCCCGAAGATGCTCTGTGGAGCATGGAAGAAGCGCTACGCAGTCCCGCCCCGCATTTGGTTGTCGCGGACATTGACATGCTACCCCAATTAACCCCGGTGCGCCGCCTTCATCTCGCTGCCGAACAAGGTCACACCACGGGCCTCTTGCTTACACCGGCAACAAACGGCATGACAGGCGGCGCACAGGGCGTGGAAACACGGTGGCATATGACGCCAAACCACCAGCCTCACGACCGAGGATGGACCTTGGCCCGCACCCGCGCACGGACCGCCATCCCAAAACAATGGCAGATTACATACACCGCATCAGGTGAAATCGCCCCTATCGCAACAGATCAAAACGACACGCAAACGTCGGCAATCAACTAGAACAGGTTTCTTGCGCGTCCTAACATTGCCTTATGCGCGTACTTATTTCCTTTGCCGCCCTATTTTTGTCTGTCATGTTGTTGCAGCTTTCCACAGGGGGCGTTGGTCCTCTTGATGCCCTATCAGGGTTCAAGCTTGACTTCACCAAAGAGCAAATCGGTCTGTTGGGATCCTCTCATTTTATTGGGTTTTTCATAGGCTGCTGGTGGGCGCCCCGCCTCATGGGAAGCGTTGGCCATTCCCGCGCATTTGCAGCGTTTACCGCGACCGGCGCCATTGGGCTTTTGGCACATATGTTGATTATTGATCCATATGCATGGGCCTTGATGCGCATAGCCTCTGGCCTCTGTGTGGCCGGTTGCTACACTGTCATCGAAGCATGGCTCCAAGCCAAAGTCACCAACGAGTCGCGCGGTCGCGCAATGGGGCTCTATCGTGTGGTGGACATGAGCGCGTCTTTGGTCGCACAATTGATGATCGGCGTGCTGGAACCGGCAAGCTATGTCTCCTACAACTTACTTGCCCTTTTATGCTGTGCCACGCTTATTCCACTGACACTTACCACAGCAACACAGCCTGAAACCCCCGCGGCTCCGCGCCTACGGCCCATGCTGGCAATCCAACGATCTCCCCTCGCCGCCGCCGCAGTGGTGGTCTCAGCCCTGTCCAGCGCATCCTTTCGCATGGTCGGTCCGATCTATGGCCAAGACGTTGGCCTCGCCACAGAACAAATCGCATATTTCCTTGCTGCCTTTGTCTTGGGCGGCGCAATCGCACAGTATCCAGCAGGCTGGCTCGCAGACAAATGGGATCGCCGTTGGGTCCTAATAGGGCTATCAATCGCAGCCATCCTCAGCTGCACACTTACCAGCACAATCACCGCCCACAACAGCACTACGGTTTTCCTTCTTGCGGCCTTTTTCGGCCTCACAACATTCCCGATTTATTCGGTTGCAACGGCCCATGCACATGACTTCGCCTCAAGCGATGAACGCGTCGAACTCTCCGCCGCCTTGATGTCTTTTTATGCCCTTGGTGCCATCGCATCACCCTACGTCGCGTCCCTCCTGATGAACCGATTTGGCCCCGCGGCCCTTTTTGTAATGATCGCATCAGGCCATGCTATTCTGGTTTTCTTTGGCATCACTCGCATGCGTGCACGCCCCACAAAAACCAACCGGACACCTTATGTTTACGCACCCCGCACTTCTTTCACAATTGGACGCCTCCTTTCAAAAGCCCGAGACAAAAAATAGACCTTCATCTTTGAAAAAATACTCGCGGGGGATGAATTGGCCTCCAACTAAAAGGAGGCCAAGAAGGGGGCGGCGAGCCCCCTTTTCCCCGCATGAATTCTAGGGTAGAGACTACACAACTCTAATTTTCCATGGATATCGGCATGACACGTCACCTTATAACCTCAGCCATTCCCTATATTAACGGGATCAAACACCTTGGAAACCTTGTGGGCAGCCAGCTGCCGGCGGATCTATTTGCACGGTTTCAACGCGCCCGCGGCAAAGAAGTGCTGTTCATATGTGCCACTGATGAACACGGCACCCCCGCAGAGCTTGCCGCCGCAAAAGCCGGCAAACCAGTTGCAGAATACTGCGCTGACATGCATGACATCCAAGCCAAAATTGCCCAAGGGTTCCGCCTATCCTTTGATCACTTTGGGCGTTCCTCAAGCTCACAAAACCACAAACTGACCCAACATTTTGCAGGACAGCTTGCCAAAGCGGGCCTGATCAAAGAAGTCAGCGAAACGCAAATGTATTCCCCCACCGATGGTCGTTACCTTCCGGATCGCTACATCGAAGGCACCTGCCCAAACTGTGGTTTCGAAGATGCGCGTGGGGATCAATGTGATAATTGCACCAAACAGCTGGACCCAACGGATTTAATCAACCCACGCTCCACTGTGTCCGGCGCGACCGATCTTGAACAGCGCGAAACAAAGCATCTGTATTTGCGCCAATCGGAAATGCGCGACAAGCTGCAAACATGGATCGATAGCAAAACGGATTGGCCGATCCTCACGACATCTATTGCCAAAAAATGGCTGAACGATGGTGATGGTCTTCAAGATCGTGGAATCACGCGTGATTTGGACTGGGGTATTCCCGTTAAAAACGGCGACGCCGATTGGCCCGGTATGGATGGCAAAGTCTTTTATGTCTGGTTCGATGCCCCCATCGAATATATTGCCGCTTCCCAAGAATGGGTGGATGCAGGCAAAGGCGACGATTGGGAACGGTGGTGGCGCACGGACAAAGGGGCACAGGACGTTACATATACCCAATTCATGGGCAAAGATAACGTCCCCTTTCACACGCTATCCTTTCCGGCAACAATCCTGGGATCAGGCGAACCATGGAAGCTGGTCGACTATATCAAATCGTTCAACTATTTGAACTATGATGGCGGTCAATTCAGCACATCGCGCGGACGCGGCGTGTTCATGGATCAAGCGCTGGATATTCTTCCGGCGGATTACTGGCGTTGGTGGCTCCTAAGCCACGCACCAGAAAGTTCAGACGCCGAATTCACATGGGATAATTTCCAAGCATCCGTGAACAAAGACCTTGCGGATGTTCTGGGCAATTTTGTCAGCCGTATCACAAAATTCTGTCGCTCAAAGTTTGGCGAAGTTGTGCCAGAGGGTGGCACATGGGGTGAATTGGAAACGACACTTATTGCAGATATCGAAACACGCATTCGTGCTTATGAAACCCACATGGAAGCCATGGAAGTGCGCAAATCCGCCGCTGAATTGCGCGCAATCTGGGTTGCCGGAAACGAATACCTGCAATCTGCGGCACCTTGGTCAACATTCAAAGAAAACCCGGAACAAGCCGCAGCACAGGTGCGATTAGCATTGAACCTGATCCGGCTTTACGCAGTCCTGTCCAGCCCATTCATCCCCGATGCCAGCGACACACTTATGGCCGCGATGCAATGCGATGACATGGAATGGCCAAGCGATTTCACCGCCGCGTTGGCAAAACTACCAGTTGGCCATAGCTTTACTGTTCCTGATGTGACCTTCCGTAAAATTTCGGACGAAGAACGCGAAGGTTGGCAAGAAAAATTTGCAGGCACACGCAGCTAAGCATCCTCTGTTTTCAGCAACGCGCCTGTGTTGCTGACCCCTGCCATTTTACGTGGCGTTAACTTATCAACTCTGTCGGTTTTAGAATTGGCAGAGTTGCTGAAATCGGCGACATTCCGACCAAATCACACCCTAGGGAGAACCTCATGAGTACCATTGTAAATAGTTGGAATGAATGGGATCCATTAAAACACGTGATCGTCGGACGCGCCGATGATTGTCATATTCCACCAGAAGAACCCGCGCTTGACGCCAAAGTTCCAGAAGATAGCGATATGCGTGGTCAATGGGGCCGTCGTCCTCAAGAAACCATTGATCGGGCCAATGAGCTGTTGGATAATTTTGCATCGATGCTGCAAAAGCGTGGTGTAAAAGTCGATCGTCCGACACCTATTGATTTTTCCCAGCCCGCAACAACGCCAGATTTCCATACAGAAAGCCAATTCGGCTGTATGCCACCGCGCGATGTTTTGTTGACTGTCGGTAGTGAAATCCTAGAGGCAACAATGTCTTATCGGTGCCGTTGGTTTGAATACCTTTGCTATCGTCCTTTGATGCAGCAATACTGGGACCAAGACCCCAATTTCCGCCACGAAGCCGCGCCAAAGCCACGCTTGACGAATGCGGATTATCATCCCGACTATCTGTCTGAAAAAATTGGTGTTGAAAAACGCCTAAAGTGGGCCGAAGAGAAATTCTTTGTCACAACCGAAGAAGAGCCGCTATTTGACGCCGCTGACGTCTTGCGTTTTGGTCGTGATTTGGTGGTGCAACACGGATTTACAACCAACCTGAAAGGGATTGAATGGCTGCGCCGTCACTTCCCGGATCATCGTGTGCATACTGTGAATTTCCCGGGCGACCCCTATCCAATCCACATTGACGCAACATTTACACCTTTGCGTCCGGGATTAATCCTGAACAACCCACAACGTCGCTTGCCCCAAGAACAGCGCAAGATGTTCCAAGACAACGGTTGGGATATTGTCGATGCGGCACAACCTGCCCATAACGCCCCACCGCCGCTTTGTTATTCATCTGTATGGCTTAGCATGAATGTTCTTGTGCTTGACCCAAAAACGGTCTGTGTTGAAAAATCCGAAGTCTATCAGGCGGAACAAATGGACAAACTGGGCATGGAAGTTGTCGAAGTTGAACTTCGTGATGCTTATGCCTTTGGCGGTGGTTTGCATTGCTGTACAGCGGATGTGTACCGCGAAGGCACCTGCGAAGACTATTTCCCACACCTAAGCTAAGTAGATAGCATAGCGTCACGGGGCAACCTGTGGCGCTTTTCTTTGATAGAAAGCCGCGCATATGTCCGTTATCACAGGTCATTCGGTTTACGACGTTGTCATTATTGGCGGCGCTATTATGGGGTCTTCGGCGGCTTGGTTCCTAAGCCAGAACCCTGATTTTGATGGCCGCATTTTAGTCGTTGAACGGGATATGTCGTATCAAGCTTGTTCAACTGCGCATACCAACAGCTGCATGCGCCAGCAGTTTTCGTCTGAGCTTAATATAAAAATGAGCCAATTCACGGCCGAATTCGCCAAAAACATGCGCGATCATATGGGAGGCGACCCTCGTGTGCCAAACCTAAATATTCGCTCTTTTGGCTATTTATACCTGTCTGACAATGATGCCTTTAGTGCGATCCTCAAGCGCGACCAAATACTTCAACGCAGTCTTGGGGCTGAAACAGAAATACTTTCGGCGGATGTCTTGGCAGAGCGATATCCGTTTTACAATTTAGATGACATCCTCTGTGGGTCAATCAATCTAAAGGACGAAGGCTATTGGGACGGTGCCACGCAATTTGATTGGATGCGCCGTCTTGCTAGAGAAGCCGGCGTTGACTACATCGAAAACCGTGTGGTCGCGCTTAATCGATCCCCCAATGGGGATAAGATTGCAAGCGTCACCTTAGCAAGCGGTGAAACCATTGCATGTGGCACCGTGATTAACGCCTCTGGCCCAAGAGCCGCAGAAACGGCCCGTATGGCGGGGATTGATGTTCCTGTCGAACCCCGGAAACGGTTCACATGGGTTGTCAAAGCAGAAACGCCCCTAGATCGTGATTTGCCTTTGACGATTGATCCCAACGGGGTGCATATGCGGGAAAATGGCGCTGGCACCTATATGATTGGCGGTCACGCCGAGCAAGATTTTGCCGTTGACCCCACCGATTTTGAAATGGATCACGGGCTATGGATGGATCATATTTGGCCCACCATTGCGACGCGTGTTCCGGCCTTTGAAGCCGTGAAAATTCAATCAGAATGGGCCGGGCATTATGCCTATAACGTCTTTGATCAGAATGCGATTGTCGGGCCTCATCCTGAGATTGGGAATTTCATCTTTATGAACGGGTTTTCGGGTCACGGCTTGCAGCAATCACCGGCCATGGGGCGCGGCGTCAGCGAATGGGTGACCTATGGCGCATTTCGCAGCCTAGACCTAAGCCCATTTTCATATGAGCGTATCACCCAAGGCACATCGCTTGCCGAGCGGGCAGTCATTTAGCGGTTCAAAGCATTCAATACCCGCAAATATGGTAAACGATCCTGTGCAGCTGTCACTTGGGTCGATACGATATCAGCCTGAATAAATTCGGATTTGTTCCCTGCCCGCGCAAGAACATCGCCTTGTGGTGCAACGATACAGCTTTGCCCCAGATAGCTCAGACCATTTTCCACACCACAGTGATTGGCATAAACCACATAGACCCCATTTTCAAAGGCCCGTGATGGGACAACAGCATGGGCTACAACGCCCCATTGATCGCCCAGCGCCGTCGGCACCAAAACACATTGCACGCCCGCCTGAGCCAAGGCGCGCACAGATTCTGGGAATTCCACATCATAGCAAATCAAAAGCCCGAATTTGATACCTTTGTAATCAATGATCGTGGATTTGGTCCCAGCAGTAAAATAATCAGGTTCAAATCCCGGCGGTAACATCCGCTTGCGATAATTTGCAATTGATGCGCCGGTATCACCGACCAATTGGGCCGAATTATACACATTGTCACCAAAGCGTTCAGCGTAGCCGTAAAATGCAGCGACACCATAGTGCCTGCACAACGCTGCAACCTTGGCAAAGAACGGCCCGTCTTGGGGTTCTGAACTGGTAACAACAGATGTGCCAACATTGTAGCCCGATTGAAACAACTCTGGAAACACAACCAGCTCGGTGCCATTCTGAGCGGCCTCTTGCAGAACTTGTTCCAAGACAACTTGGCGCGGCTCTCCAACCAAGAGAGCCCCGTCCGTTTGTGCGATCCCGATCCGCATTAGGCGCGGCTCAGTAGAATTTCACGCGGATAGTTGGTGATATAGTCAAACCCGGTCTCGGTCACGACAATCGAATCCCCGATACGACCCGCAGTTTTTCCATCCACGGAAATCCCGCCATCCACGGCAAACGTCATGCCCGCCTGTAGCACAGTCATGTCCCCTGCCTTTAGCTCTGGCGCCTCTAAATAAGCCGTTCCGATAGAGCGCCCTGTGCGATAGCCTGTTTGATACCCGCGCTCTTGATACACAGCATTGGCCGCTGCTGCCACATCTTGGGCTAGAACACCCGGCTTGATGGCCGCAATTGCCGCCGCTTGCGCATCAATTGCGGCTTGTTGCACATCGCGATCTTCGTCGCGCACATCCCCGATATGGAACATCCGGTCAAAGCCTAGCTTGTATTGTTTAAATTGCGCCAAGTTACAGAAACAGAAATAAACTGGGTCAAACCGTTCATAGGGTTTCACGCTCGCGCGGCGATGCACCATAGAAGCATCTGCCCCACTTTGAAGGATTTGCAAGTTGTGGATCATCGGCGACACGAACCGTTCCCAACCTGTGTTGGTCAAAAACCCCGCTGCGGCCCGTGAACCAGCCGCAATGACATCAATTGCAGATTCGTATTCCGGCGCCCCTTCTTTTAGGCTGTTGTGGGCCGCCTCCATCATTGCGCCCGCAATTTGGCCCGCTTGCTTCATGACTTTGATTTCAAGCGGAGATTTGATCATCCGCAATTCCCCAAGAATAGGAGAGATATTGCTAAGGGTTGTCTGCGGCATCTCGGTGTCAAAGAAATTGCGAACAATTCCCGGCAAGGCCAATTTTTCCACCCAAACCGCGCTCGACCCATGTGGTTTCAAAGCTGCGCTCAATGCGCGCGCCCAGCTGTTGGGACCAAAGTCTTCCCAAACCTGAACATCTTTGACCCAAGTCATGGCGGAAACCATTTCGGATTCCATCAACGGGGTGATTACCACAGGATCACGATCTGCGTAGACAACCAACATCGTTGGGCGTCCAAATTCGATACCCAGATATCCCCAGAACCCCGCAAGATAAGCAATCGAGCTTTCTTCGGTAAAAACCGCGCAGCCAATCCCCATTTCCGACATTGTCGCGCGCAAGGCATCCGTGCGCTGTTGTGCTTCTTCTAACATGATCAACTCCTGTTTTTTGATCACATTCCATGCACGCCGTTGCGTTGGCTTGTCTATTTACGACATCACCATGACCATCAGTTTGGTTGATTTAAGAAGAAGTATCAAACGACCTGGTACCCACGGCCGGACTCGAACCGGCACGGCTTAAAGCCCAGAGATTTTAAGTCTCTTGTGTCTACCATTCCACCACGCGGGCGCACCAGGTAATTTGATGTTGATAAAAATTGCAAGCAATCCCGATCAACACGCACAAACACTAGGACAAGCCCCGTGTTTGGTAAACCTCTGCTATCAAGGTCGTTTGAAAAGGTAAAGTCTGATTTTCGAGTATGCTTGCAATTCACAGAATTTCCACTACATCCAATCCGATGAAACAGAAACGCACCCCGAAAAAACCCAAAAGCGATGCACGTATCGCCGGAGAAGTCGCAACCTATGTGTTGGTGGGCCTTGCTTTGTTTGTTGTTCTTTTCATCTATGTCGGCGCGTAAGTTCAAAAAACAAATTCTCTGTGATCCAATACAATAACCTGCCCGTATTAAATTAGTATGCCCTCCCTTGGCTTACTAAAGAGCGGATATGCAGGTGACTGTGTATTCATTTGCTTTTGATTAACTTGGCTGGCCATTGTGTCAGCCATTTTTTTTCAAACTGCCCCCGACCCTAAATACTTTCGTCGATCAGCCGCGCTAACAAGTCTTTTTCAGGCAACCATGGGTTTTTGCGGATTGCTGATTTCAGAACGATATAAGCTTCTTCCTTTCGCCCTAACCCAATCAGGCTTAGCGCTTTGCCGCTCTCTGCGGCAACGTGGTTAGGAGAAAGCTCTAAAGCTATGTCCAAATCAATCAAGGCTTGATCAAAGTCGTGGCGCATAAAGCTGACAAAAGCTCGCTGATTATACCCTTCGGCGTAGTTAGGGCAATACTCTACCAACGCGTCAAATGCAGCCATAGCGCCCACCAAATCCATCCCGCCGCGCCGCTCTAGCCCAATATCCAACAGGTCCTGAGCGCGTTTGTCAGGCGCTGTTTTCCAAAGCATCCACATACGGTGCGTGACCGAAAAACCATCGGTTTGGGATGTGACCTTGTTGGCTTCTTCTATCAGGTCCGCCATTTGCAACGTTATGTCGACAGGCATCGGACATTCATCAGCCCAAACTGGGCTAGCCAAAATACAAAAACACAAAGCAATCCGATTTTTCATAACAAAGAGGGTGCTTTGAATTTCCAATCGGTCAAGTAAAATCTGCAAGCCCTTCTTCTTTGACAGCTTGCATAGCCACATAAGTAGAGGTGTTATTCACATGCGGTAATGTTGAAATTTTTTCTGCTAAAACAAGGCGGTATTCAGACATAGAGCGCGTGCGTATTTTCATCAGATAGTCAAAATTCCCTGCAATCAAATGTACTTGTTCAATTTCCGGAATCTTAGCAACAGCTTTGTTAAACGCCGCCAAGGCCGCTTCGCGGGTGTCGTTCAAGCGGACTTCGACAAATGCAATGTGATCCAACCCAAGCCGAATAGGATCAACCAAAGCCCGATACCCCAAAATCACACCATCTTTTTCCAATCGCTTGAGCCGCGCTTGTGTGGGGGATTTCGACAATCCGATCCGTTTGGCAAGGTCCGTTACGCTGATCCGCCCATCTTCGGATAGGATCGACAAAATCGCGCGGTCAAACCGATCCAAGTCCAACTGTTCACTTTGGTCTATTTTTTCCAACATTTCGATCTTTTCGCCAAGTCAATTTCAAATCTTAGGGAAAATTACCTTAATTCTACCCGATATAATAGGAAAAAATGATGGAGAGCAAAATGCCGCGTGATTCCTTTGAAATAAACCGTCGCTTGATTGATGACACAACCTACATCACCCAAGAAAAAGTTCTGGCCGACCTGATTTCTGCGGCTCAACTTAGCACCGAAACACGCAGCCATATTGGGGCCCGCGCGGTAAAATTGATCACCCGTATCCGAAAAAGCTCGAAGCCGGGACTTATGGAAGTCTTCTTGGCAGAATACGGGCTTTCCACCGACGAAGGTGTTGCGCTTATGTGTTTGGCCGAGGCGCTTTTGCGGGTGCCTGACGCGGATACGATAGATGCCCTGATCGAAGACAAAATTGCCCCATCCGATTGGGGACGGCACATGGGTCATTCGACATCACCGCTGGTGAATGCGTCCACATGGGCGCTTATGCTTACGGGCAAAGTCCTTAAGGAAGAAAATCCGGGCGTTGTTGGTCATTTGCGCAATGCCGTTCGTCGCCTTGGTGAACCCGTCATCCGAACCGCTGTATCGCGCGCCATGAAAGAAATGGGGCGTCAGTTTGTATTGGGCGAAAACATCACCGCCGCTATGAAACGCGCTGCAAATATGGAAGCCAAAGGTTATACATATTCCTATGACATGCTCGGTGAAGCTGCCCGCACCGAAGCGGATGCAACACGGTATCATTTGGCCTATTCTCGGGCGATCACTTCGATTGCAGATGCCTGTACGCACGACGATATTCGCAAGAACCCCGGTATTTCAGTTAAACTTTCTGCGCTACATCCCCGTTACGAAGTGGCGCAACGCGACCGCGTCATGGAAGAATTGGTGCCACGATTGCGGTCCTTGGCCTTGCTGGCGAAATCTGCGGGCATGGGGCTAAACATTGACGCCGAAGAAGCCGACCGTTTGTCAATCTCGATGGATGTTATCGAAACTGTTCTTTCCGAACCGGCCCTTGCAGGATGGCGTGGATTTGGCGTTGTGGTTCAGGCCTATTCAAAACGTGCAAGCTATGTTTTGGATTATCTTTATGATCTTTCACATAAATTAGACCGCAACATTATGGTGCGTTTGGTCAAAGGTGCGTATTGGGATACGGAAATCAAACGCGCCCAAGTCGAAGGTTTGGCAGATTTTCCCCTCTTTACCTCAAAATCTGCGACGGATGTGTCTTATATCGCAAATGCCAAAAAATTACTGGGCATGACCGATCGCATTTATCCGCAATTTGCCACGCATAACGCCCATACTGTTGCCGCAATTTTGGAAATGGCAGAAGACAAAGACGCATTTGAATTCCAGCGGCTTCACGGCATGGGGGAAACTTTGCACGACTTGGTTCTGAGCGATGAAAAAACACATTGCCGCATCTATGCGCCCGTCGGGGCACACCGCGATTTGCTGGCTTATCTGGTGCGTCGCTTGCTGGAAAATGGTGCCAATAGCAGCTTTGTAAACCAAATCGTTGATGAAACTGTTGCCCCCGAAGTGGTCGCAGCCGATCCATTTATCGAGGTGCAAAAAGCCCATCCATCAATTGCGCCGGGAACCGAGCTATTTCAACCGGAACGCCCGAATTCAAAAGGGTTCGATTTAAACGATCTTCCGACACTAGACCGTATTAATGCCGCGCGTGCCCCCTTTCAAACCCATGAATGGACAGCAACACCCTTGTTGGCAGGCACTGTGCAAGCCTTGGATGCCGTTGCGTGTTTTAATCCGTCAGAACCTGCTGATACATTGGGCAACATCGCCACATCTAGCGAACAAGATGTTGAAACAGCATTGTCTGCAGCTCAGCCTTGGGCTGCGGATGCCGCAACCCGCCGCTCAACTTTAGAAAAGGCCGCGGATACCTTTGAAGCCAACTTTGGGGAACTATTTGCACTTTTGTCACGCGAAGCTGGCAAAACGCAAAAAGACGCCGTTGCAGAATTGCGCGAAGGTGTGGATTTCTTGCGGTATTATGCGGCGCGATGCGATGATGGCCCAGCTGTCGGTGTGTTCACCTGTATTTCGCCTTGGAACTTTCCTTTGGCTATTTTCACAGGCCAAATAGCAGCCGCTTTGGCAGCAGGAAATGGTGTTTTGGCAAAACCCGCCGAGCAAACGCCATTAATCGCCTTTCGTTTGGTTCAGATGATGCACCAAGCAGGTGTGCCTGTCTCATCGCTTCAACTCTTGCCGGGTGCAGGGGATGTTGGGGCGGCATTGACCTCTGATCCACGGGTAGGAGGCGTGGCCTTTACGGGATCAACCGAGACTGCGTTGTTGATCCGAAAATCAATGGCACAGCACTTGAAACCCGGTGCGCCGTTGATCGCCGAAACCGGTGGGTTGAATGCAATGATCATCGACAGCACCGCGTTGCCAGAACAAGCCGTCGCCGCCATTGTGGAAAGCGCCTATCAATCGGCAGGTCAACGATGCTCTGCTTTGCGCTGTCTCTATGTCCAAGAAGATATCGCCCCACATTTTGAAAAGATGTTGATCGGCGCGATGAAAGAATTGCGCCTTGGCAACCCATGGCTTTTGGCGACGGATATTGGACCCGTTATCGACAAAGAGGCACAGGATAACATCCTGTCCTATATTGATGCAGCCCGTGTGGACGGACGTGTGAAATTCGAACTTTCATCACCAAATGGCGGTACATTTGTT
Organism: Paracoccaceae bacterium; assembly: GCA_024639125.1. Lineage (GTDB taxonomy): Bacteria > Pseudomonadota > Alphaproteobacteria > Rhodobacterales > Rhodobacteraceae > JAHEJA01. Next base: position 41,297 of record JAHEJA010000011.1, on the reverse strand, counting down.
GCCCCTACTTTGATCCAAGTCAGTGGCATCAAAGATATGGATCGCGAAATTTTCGGTCCAGTTCTGCACATCGCCACGTTCAAATCAGACGCGTTGGACCAGATTATTGATGACATCAATGCCACTGGATATGGGCTAACTTTCGGGCTTCAGACACGTATTGATGATCGTGTTCAACATGTCACAGACCGCATTCATGCTGGTAATATTTATGTAAACCGCAACCAAATTGGTGCGATTGTCGGCAGTCAGCCCTTTGGTGGCGAAGGATTATCTGGCACAGGGCCAAAGGCGGGTGGGCCAAATTACCTTAAGCGGTTCAAATCCTGTGCCGGTCCAAAATCTGATGCCGTTTGGTCAACCAAAATGTCCCTTGATGCATTGAACCGCTTGGTCGAAAATACCCCAGTCAGCACTGCCAAAACAATGACGTCACTTCCCGGACCAACGGGGGAAAGCAATCAGCTTTATCACTTTAGCCGTGCGCCAATTCTCTGTGCTGGACCAGGGCAAGAAACAGCCAAGGAACAGGCCTGCATGGTGCAATCCTTGGGCGGCACTGCAATTGTCGCCACTGGGTCGATTGATCCAAACGACTTGGGATCAGTTCAAGGGATCGCAGGCGTTTTGTGGTGGGGCAATGACACAACTGCTCGGGAAATTGGGCAATCGCTATCAGCGCGTCACGGCCCAATTTTGCCCGTGATCTGTGGTTTGCCTGATACGGGCTATGTGTGCGGCGAGCGTCACGTTTGCATCGACACAACAGCCGCGGGGGGCAATGCCGCGCTTTTGTCCGGTATGTCATAACCCAACCTTGACAGAGTGCCGCAAGTGGCAGCACACTATTCCAATTATTGAAAGGACATTTTAATGATTGGAACATGTCACTGCGGTGCTGTTACGCTTGAAATCACGCTAAGCGATGGGTTCAAAACAGCCCGTCGCTGCGATTGCAGCTTTTGCGCACGACGCGGTGCAATTGCTGTGTCCGCGCCATTGGATGGGATACGCATTATCACAGGTGCGGACAACATGTCGCTTTATCAATGGGGGACGATGGCTGCGAAGCACTATTTCTGCAAAACCTGCGGAATTTACACCCATCACCAACGAAGATCGAACCCAAACGAATTTGGTGTGAATGTTGCAATCCTAAGCGGTGTAAACCCACGCGATTTGGGGAATATTCCATGGGTAGATGGACAAAACCACCCATCAGATACCAAAAAAGCGCCCTAATCAGGGCGCTTTGCTTAGAATGACACGCCGTGATTATTTGTCACGAATAACCTTGGCAAAGGTTTCAAATTGTACTTCGTTACAGCACAACACATCGCCAGTATTCAAAGGATTTGTTTCTGCGGTCATACCTTCAACAATCGCGCCCGCTTCTTTGGCGATGATAATACCAGCAGCAATATCCCAAACCTGAAGATTGCGTTCCCAATATCCTTCGTAGCGACCTGCGCCCACATAGGCCAAATCAAGTGCAGCAGCCCCCCAACGACGGACACCCGCACATGCTGGCATCAAACGCGCAAGGTCTTGGAGAGTGGCTGGCAATTCAGCGCGACCTGCAAAGGGAATACCAGTTGCATAGATGCTTTCGATCATTCGGTGACGCGCAGAAACACGAATACGGGTTTCATTTAGCCACGCGCCTTCGCCTTTTTCGGCAAAGAACATTTCGTCTTTGGTCGGGTCATAGACAACACCGGCAACCACTTGGCCCTTGTGCTCAAGTGCAATAGAGACTGCCCAATGTGGAAGCGCATGCAAGAAATTGGTTGTACCATCCAAAGGATCAACAATCCAACGACGTGTCGGGTCTTGGCCTTCGACTTCGCCTGTTTCTTCGCCAATATAGCCATAAGTCGGACGCGCATACATCAATTCATCACGAATGATCTTTTCCGCAGCCATGTCCGCCCGAGACACAAAGTCCCCTGCCCCTTTGCGCGACACTTGAAGGTTTTCTACTTCTCCAAAGTCCTTTAACAAAGAACGACCCGCTTTGCGGGCGGCTTTCATCATCACGTTCAGGTTTGCGCTGCCGGCCATTTCTGTGCTTCCTCTGTTCGGTCAAGCAGCGGCTATACGCGCAAAATGTACATTTGCCAAGCCTTTGAGCATGGCAAACCTATGTTTTCTTGGCAATTCCGTTACTCGTTTGGATTATGTAACGGCGCGTGTGATGACCACACCAGCCCAAGCGGTAATGCCGGTCAAAATAGCACCCCAAGTCACATCAACCATAACCATTTCAATTGACCAACTACGAAGGGTCGCAAAGTTTGTGAATTCATACGTACCATATGCAATAGCCCCCAGGATCAAACCGTTCCAAAACGCTTGGATTGCAGGGCCATTTGCCAATACAGGCAATGACGCGAACCACATAATACCGCCCATATACATAACGTAAAATATAACGGCCGGCCCCATGCGCGGGTCTTCTAGCAATTGCGGTCCAAGGCGTTCTGAAAACAACGGGAATAGGACGTTCTTTAACATCACTATATCAAGCAGCAAGAACACAATCGCCGATGCCATGAACAAAACAAGGTAAACCATGTATCCTCCTAAGGGTTATAGACTTGTTACGACTTTTGTTTGCCTTTGGATCACTTATGAAAAAGAAACTTGGAATGACGGCGCATTACTTTAGGGTGGCCTTTATCCAACGTATCAAACAACAGGGAATTAACGATGACAAAACTACTTATTTCGGTTGTAACCGTTCTTATGACCGCTGGCTATGCAATTGCCGAAGGTGCGCTACATAAATTAGCTATTCATGTGGATGAAAATGACCCAGCGGTGATGAACCTTGCGTTGAACAACGCCCAGAACGTTCATTCCTATTATACGCAAAAAGGCGAAACCGTTGACATTGAAATCGTCGCTTACGGACCGGGCTTGAATATGTATGTCGCTGGCAAATCACCAGTCGCGGATCGCATTTCGACAATGTCACTGGAAATGGAAACCCTTACCTTTGCGGCATGTGGCAATACGCTAAAGAAAATGAGCGAAAAGGCAGGCAAAGAAGTGGCTCTGATGTCCGAAGCAAATGTCGTCAGCTCTGGTGTCGTGCGCTTGATCGAGCTGCAAGAAGCCGGCTACTCCTATGTGCGCCCTTAAAGTGTTGCAATAAAATTGGACATGGCACGCGATAGCATATCCAGCGTCGCGTCGAAATCGCGGGTATAATAGGGGTCGGGAACATCTGACCCCTTTTCAATTGGATCATCCAGGTAATCCCCCATCAGCACCACATTGGCCCGACACTGAGACGACGGGCGCATCGCAATCAGATCATGCAGGTTGGATTTATCCATCGCGACAATCACATCAAAGTCATCAAAATCGCTTTTCCGTACTTGGCGTGATCGCAAATCAGCCATCGCAAACCCACGCGTCAAAGCGGCGTCTTGCATTGGGCCATAGGGCGGTTCGCCCTTGTGCCAGCCGCTGGTGCCCGCACTGTCATGAGCAACATCAAGCCCACTCAGCGCGATTGCATCCCGAAAAATTGCTTCGGCTGACGGTGAGCGGCAGATGTTTCCCAGACATACAAATAATACCTGTTTTCTCATCTGCCACTCCCCTTTTTAGCTGTCGTGATCGTGACTGTTGTCCATTTTCATCATCATGCCATCTTGGCGTTCAAGATCAACAGGAACCGTCACTTCGATTTCTCCGGCATTTTCGAATACCAAGGTAAGGGTAAACGTGTCCCCTTGAAGCATCGGCGCATTTAGCCCCATAAACATCACGTGATCCGCGCCCCGGGCCAAGGCATGGCTACCGTGTGAAGGAATGACAAACCCCTCGGGAACATGCATCATGCGCATGACACCCTCGTCAGTCTTCATATGTGTATGAAGTTCGACTTTTTTGGCAATGTCAGAGCGTGCTGCGATCAACCGATCCTCAGCCATTGCATGGTTTTCAATAACCATGAACGCCGCGCCAGATTTCGAAATCGTGGTCGCCGAGCGTGCATAGGCGTCTTTGATCATGATATCTGCTGCAAAAGATGCAGATGACATTAGGAAAGCAGCTGAGGCCGCAACGAAAGTAGTTTTTAGGATGTTCATTTTTCATGTCCTTTGATGTGAATTTCAGTTGTAAGTTAACCAAACATCAAAGGTGGTCCGCGCGCCGGCGGTGTTTCAACCAAAACAGTCCACGCGAGCGCAGAGGTCGCCCAATTCGCAAGGACAGGACGGAACCCACGGGAAATCGGATCAATCTGGCTTAGATCCGAAGCCAAGGCAAAAGTAACAATACAATCGGGGCAAACCGGTTGGGGATCAATCGGCTGACCATCCGCATCGACCAAAACAGTTTTGGCACCGGTCCCCGTGCATAAAACCATAACACCGGCAACATCCGATGTCCCACGCATTTGCGCGATGCCCTGACCTGACAAAACTGTCAGCAGGATCAAAGACACCCGAAGCACGTTTATGATTTTACCAAAGATCACTTTTGTTCCCGATTAGATATGAAAAAACCCTGCCTTATTTGGACAGGGTTTTCAAATCGATCAAATGTCGCAGGGCTTAGGCTGTTGCAGCTTGGGCTTTTGCGATTTCTTTTTTGATTTTAAGAGCATTTGAAGAAAGCTCAATGTCTTTCGCTTTGGCCAAGAATGCATCCAAACCACCACGGTGGTCGACAGTACGCAATGCAGACGCAGAGATGCGCAATTTAACCGAACGACCTAGCGTTTCGGACTGCAAAGTTACGTCATTCAAGTTTGGCAAAAAACGACGACGTGTTTTGTTGTTGGCGTGGCTGACATTGTTGCCAGTCATCGGGCCTTTTCCAGTAAGTTCGCAGCGGCGCGACATGTCAGATACCTCTTGTTTTGTCTACAGCAGGCATCCCTGACACCTACTTATATAAAAAGGCGCCGCATGTGCTGCGCCAAAATTGGTTTGCTGCTTCTAGGCGCAAAGCACATGATCGTCAAGCGCCCCGCGATGCTATTTTCAGGGTTTGGTCACGAAATAAATATCTTTTGCGCTGAAACCACGCGCTCCTATGCGGTTTCGGACATTAGGCGGCAGAATATCCATTGTCAGGATCGAATCGTCATTGACCCTGGATGGTTTGAATAACCCGTTGTGCCGCAGCCGCTGGCGCAAGGTCGCCTTTGGCTACATCGTCGGCCATTTTCTGGGTCAATTTAACGATCTCTGGTTGTCGCAACACCGACAATAACCCCTGCTTTAAATCTTCTTGGAACCAAAACCGCGCTTGCGATTGTCTGATTTCATCAAATTTTCCGGTTTCTTTGCGCCAATTGGATAGGTCTTGCATTTTTTGCCAAGCATCCTCTAATCCATTTTGCGTAACGGCAGAAACCGTCATTGCCATCGGGAAACCGTCGGGGTCCTGGGGGCGCTTTCGCAATAAACGCAAAGCCCCGGCGTAATCCGCACAGGTCCGGGTTGCCGCAGGTTTTAGATCACCATCGGCTTTATTCACCAAGATAATATCCGCCATTTCCATTATACCACGCTTCACACCCTGAAGTTCGTCCCCACCCGCAGGTGCCAAAAGCAGAACAAACAAATCAGACATTTCTGCCACGATGGTTTCGGATTGCCCGACCCCAACTGTTTCAATCAGAACAACATCAAACTGCGCCGCCTCGCAGAGCGTAACCGCTTCGCGTGTGCGTCGTGCCACGCCGCCTAAATGTGTTTGTGAAGGCGACGGACGGATAAAGGCATTTGCTTCGCGTGACAAATAATCCATTCGGGTTTTATCGCCTAGAATAGATCCCCCAGACCGTGCCGAACTTGGATCAACCGCAAGCACCGCAACCCTAAGACCCAGAGCCACAAGTTGCATACCAAACGCTTCGATAAATGTGGATTTCCCAACCCCCGGAGTCCCGGACAAGCCAATGCGCAAAGCCGTTCTCTTTGACTTGGACAGCTCGGCGATCAACTGTGCAGCTTGCTCTTGGTGATCGGCGCGACTGCTTTCGACCAACGTAATGGCCCGCGATAAACTTCGGCGATCTCCGTTTAGGATTTTTTCAGCAGTGACTTGGATCTGTTGCATGTGTATTCGGCAGCTTTCCGCAAAGAGTTTTAGGTACCGTTGACCTTTTGCCCCTTTTCTTGCCTTGTTTATACAGGAAAAGTCCAGACCAACACGGCCATGGAAAGTGGGATGATGCAAAAAAAGACTAAATTCGTGAAATCAATTTTGGCCGGTCTTGCGATAACCTTTGGGTCATCAGCGTTTGCAGAAACCACGTCCAGTACGTTCAATATTTATTTACGTGGGATCAAAGCTGGACAATTGAAATACGCCTATTCGGAAAGTGGATCAAACTATAGCGCGTCTGGTATCATCCAATCGACAGGGATTATTGGCGCACTTGCTAAATATAAATTCACCGCAAGCACATCCGGCACCCTATCCAAAGGCACATATGCGCCCAGAGCCTATCGCGAAGAGTCCGACACAGGGCGGCGTCAAAGCGAAAAGACGATCAGCTATTCAAATGGCATCCCCAAAGTTTCTGAACGCAAACTTCCAAAACCCTTTTGGGCGGATCCCGCACAGCAAAAAGGTACAGTTGATCCAATGACTGCGATTTCAATTGTGCTTAACGACAAAAAAGACAGCACCGTTTGCCAAACAAATTTCGATATGTTCGACGGTGCGCGTCGTGTGCAAATAACCGTTGGCTCACCTAGTAAATCTGAAAATGGGCTGACCTGCAAAGGGCTTTATAAGCGCGTCGAAGGGTTTTCAAACCGCGAACTATCCGAAGGCCGCAATTTTCCATTTTCGGTAACTTATGCGAATAAATCGGGAAAATACCAAGTTTCCGAATTTGATGTATCAACATTGCGTGGACGCGCGCGGTTTGTTCGTCAATAAAGGTGATGTGACACAGCTACCGATTCATGACGTAATAGATGACCTTGTTACTGCTCTTGCGCAACAGGGGCGGGCTGTGCTCTGTGCGCCGCCGGGTGCCGGCAAAACCACATTTGTTCCCCTAGCTGTCCACCAAGCCGCCTTACCGAAGGGTAAAATCATCATGCTAGAGCCTCGCCGCCTAGCTGCGCGCGCAGCGGCTGAACGCATGGCACAAACATTGAACGAACCTATTGGGCAAACCGTGGGGTATCGGATCAAAGGCGAAAGCAAAATATCCAACTCTACCAAAATCGAGGTCGTGACCGAAGGCATTCTAACGCGCATGTTGCAAGATGACCCCGAGCTAACAGAGGTCGGCTGCGTCATTTTCGATGAGTTTCACGAACGATCGTTGAATGCGGATTTGGGCCTCGCACTATGCCTAGAAGCCAAATCAGCATTGCGCGAGGATTTAATCATTTTGGTGATGTCCGCAACCTTGGATGCGGGTCCTATTGCGCGTCTCTTGGATGACGCGCCGATTATCGTATCCCAAGGCCAAAGTTTCGCCGTCACCCCAATTTGGCGGGATCGTCCTATGGCAAAATTTGACCGTTTGGATGCCATTGTCGCGCAAACAATAACCGAAGCGGCACAGGCTCACGACGGTGGAATTTTGGTGTTTCTTCCCGGAGAACGTGAAATCCACCAAGTACAGGCGCGGCTCAAAGGACAGTTTGAAGATACCTGTCATGTGCTTCCGCTCTATGGCGCATTGCCCTTTGCACAACAACGTGCGGCGATTGCCCCCGTGGACACTGGGCGCAAAATTGTTCTTGCGACATCGATTGCCGAAACGTCTTTGACGATTGCGGATATACGGGTTGTAATCGATTCCGGGCTTGCACGTCGGGCACGGTTTGACATCGGCACGGGCATGACCCGTTTGATCACCGAACGCGTCAGCAAAGCAGAAGCCACCCAACGCCAAGGTCGCGCAGGCCGTGTTGCGGCGGGATGGTGCTATAAAACCTGGTCCAAAGCAGAAGAAGGCACATTGCCCCATTTTGCCCCCGCAGAAATTGAAACCGCTGATTTAACGGGATTGGTTTTAGAGCTTGCGATGTGGGGGGCCGCCCCAGACGATTTGGCGTTTTTAACCCAGCCCCCTCAAGGTCCGTTTGATGATGCAAAAACGCTTTTGATCACTCTTGGTGCGCTCGATGTATCCGGACGCATCACCGATCATGGGCGTCGCCTTGCGAAAATGCCGGTACATCCACGTCTTGGGCATATGCTTAACCTGTCCGGACCAAAATCCGCCCAGCTTGCGGCGCTTTTGAACGAACGGGATCCTCTGTCCCGTGATGCGCCGTCGGATATAAATTTGCGGATCGAAGCCATAGCGGACACCAAATCCTTTTTGTCGCGACGCCCTTATACGGTTAATCGCGCTGGACTTGAACGGATCAAAACCGATGCAAAACGGCTGGAAAAATTCACCACATCCAACAGTGACCTGAGCTTTGCACAAATGGCTGCATTGGCCTATCCCGATCGTATCGGGATGCGCCGTAAAGGAAGCGAACCGCGCTATGTTCTAAGCGGTGGCAAAGGCGCAGTGTTAGATCAAAGCGATACGCTTGCCGGCGAGCGCTTTCTGGTGGCGACTGATTTGGATGGCAACCCAAGAGAAGCCAAAATACGCCAAGCTATCCCTATTTCAATCGGCGAAATTCGCAGCCTGTTTGAAAGGGACATTCATTGGATCAACCATTGCGAATGGTCGAAACGTGACCGTCGCGTCGTTGCACGCCAACAAGAAAGATTAGGCAGCATCGTTTTGGACGACCGTATTTGGAAGGATGCAAGCGACAGTGCTATTCTAAAGGCGATGCTTGACGGTGTGCGCGATTTGGGGATCACCTTGACTCCGGCAGCCAAGCGGTTCGTTGCACGCGTCATGTTAGGGGGGCAAGATTTCCCTGATGTCAGCCTCCCAACGTTGCTTGATAGCATTGATGATTGGCTCGCCCCGTATCTTTCTGGGGTTAAATCTGCGGAGGATTGGAAAAAATTTGATCTCTTGGAACCGCTGCGATCACGTTTGGATTGGGATCAAATGCAGCGTCTGGATCAAATTGCACCGGCCCATTTCACGACCCCCTTGGGGCGTAAAATCCCGATTGATTATGATGGCGATCACCCAACAATCGAGTTGCGGTTACAAGAAATGTTTGGGCAAACCACCCACCCAACGGTGGGACACACCCCTCTGAGGGTGACGCTTTTGTCGCCAGCCGGACGCCCTTTGCAAACAACGATGGACATTCCCGGTTTTTGGGCAAGCAGTTACGCCGATGTGCGCAAAGACATGCGCGGCCGCTATCCAAGACACCCGTGGCCAGAAGACCCAACACAGGCCGATCCAACCCTGCGCGCGAAACGACGCGTGCAACCCTAGCGCTATTTGCTTTTCATTTCAGCGATGCTGAATTACAAATGTCATAAATCGGTTACATTTCTTTATGACACACAAAGACTTACATTCAAAATTTGATGTCCCGCTCTTGCAAGTGGCGGCTATGTGTGTGCGTTGGAAAAAGAATGGCAAGCCCCGTATTCTAATGATCACAAGTCGCGAAACCAAGCGATGGATCATCCCCAAAGGCTGGCCCATGACTGGCAAAACCCATGCAGCCGCCGCAACAATCGAAGCATGGGAAGAAGCCGGTGTCATTGCTAAAAGAAACACACCAACGCCGCATGTAGGAACGTTTTACTATAAAAAACGCACTAAAAAGAAGCGTTTCAAAAACACGCAAACCGTGGTGTTTTTGTTGGAAACCCATAAATTGGCAAAACGCTTTCCGGAAAAAGGTCAACGTAAAGTGCGCTGGGTATCTCAGCGCAAGGCCGAAAAATACCTAAGCGACGAAGGATTAGCCAAGATAATCCGCGGCATGCGGAAATCAAAATTCCTAATCGACTATCATGACGCAAAAGGATCAGAGGGATAGCCAACCCCCGCGAGGTATAGCCCTTGGGGCGGGGAAACTGGCCCACAGGCTGCGCGATCACAGGCGTCAAGCGCGTGTTTTACATCAATCGGATCCCATGCACCGGCCCCGACCCGTTCAAGCGTTCCCACGAAGCTGCGCACTTGGTTGTGCAAAAAGCTACGCGCACGCACATAAAACCGAAATTCGGGCCCAGACCATCCATCAATAAGTTCAATATCCAAGGCATCCAATGATTTAACCGGGCTGTTGGCCTGACAAATAGAAGATCGAAAGGTTGTAAAATCATGATGCCCAAGCAAATGCGCCGCGCCTTGCTGCATGGCGTCTAGGTCAAGCATATGATTGACCTGCCAAACCAACCCTTTGTCATGTGTAGACGGCGCGCGTCGGCACAAAAGCCGGAACACATAGCGGCGTTCAAAAGCTGTAAATCGCGCATGCCAGTCATCGTCAACTTGCGCACAATCGACAATAGACACAGGCAAAGGCTTGAGATGAAAATTCAATGCCTCGCTAAGTCGAAAGGGATCCCAGTCTTTTTCCATATCACACTGCGCCACCTGAGCGGTGGCATGGACACCTGCATCTGTGCGCCCAGCAGCGGCAATCGTATGCGCACGTGGTTCAAGTTTGGCCAACGCGTCTTCTATCGCCCCCTGAACCGAGGGTTGATCCGCCTGACGTTGCCAACCGGCAAAAGGCGCTCCGTGATATTCAACTTTCAAGGCATAGCGTGGCATAGCTTCGAGATAAAACAAAACAACCGCATGGGAAAGTGCTTTTGTTAATTCCCCGTTAAGCAATCTAGTAATTTTGCGCGGGGCAACTTACCTTAAGGCTAATCACTGGAGGGATCGATTTGGTCATAAATACTTTGGCACGCACCGTTGGGGATACTCTAGGTGCAGCCAGCGGACAAATTAGCGACACCCTCTTTGGCGCACCTATACGATTAGGCATTACGGGATTGGCGCGATCTGGGAAAACTGTTTTCATTACGTCCTTGGTGGCCAATCTCTTGGAACAGGGGCGCATGGCACAATTGCATGCAATGGCGCAGGGACGCATTGAAACCGCGTTTTTACAACCACAGCCCAATGATACAATTGCGCGATTTGACTATGAAGGCAATCTTGCGGCTTTGACCGCCGCGACTCCTCGTTGGCCTGACAATACCAAAACCATCAGTCAACTGCGCGTGTCGCTGAAAATCAAACCCCAAGGCATGCTCGCGGGGCTTAGAACATCCTATGTGCAACATCTTGATATTATCGACTATCCTGGTGAATGGCTCTTGGATTTGTCGCTTTTGGACAAAACCTATGAAGAATGGTCCCAAGACACATTAGCGCGATTATCCTACCGCGATAGTGCCAAAGCCTATCTTGCGCGGCTAGATGGCATTGACGGTGACACCCCCTTGGATGAAACCTTGGCGAAATCGCTTACAGCCGAATTTACCGCTTATTTGAATGCAGCAAGACAAGACGGCTATAGTGATTTGACGCCCGGGCGGTTCTTGTTACCGGGGGATCTTGTGGGGTCACCTGTATTAACTTTTGCGCCGTTGATCATCGAAGGCAAAACAGCCCGCACCAGTTTGGCACGTGAATTCAAACGCCGCTACGAGGCCTATAAATCCAATGTCGTGCGTCCATTTTTCCGTGATCATTTTTCACGCATTGATCGCCAAATTGTTTTGGTCGATGTGCTTGGTGCTTTGCATAACGGGCCGCGCGCAATCGAAGACCTGCGCCGCACCATGCGTGATATTTTGGCAGCCTTTCGACCCGGCAAAAATTCGACACTGTCGCGTTTGATAATGGGGGCGCGTGTTGATCGCATATTGTTCACAGCGACCAAAGCCGATCATTTACACCAAAACCAACATGCGCAACTCAATGCAATGATGCAGGCTCTTACGGATGATGCCGCGCGCGCAGCACGGTTTAAAGGGGCGCAAACCCTTGCCCTGTCACTTGCAAGCGTGCGCAGCACAACAGAAGAAACCAGAAACCACCAAGGAAACGACGTGGACTGCGTGCGCGGCACCCTACTTGAAACAGGCAAGCAGGCGGTGTTTTATGCCGGCACGTTGCCTGATGATCCGCAACAGGTTCTCACGCAAACGCATGATTTGCCGGACACATGGTTGAACGGTGAATTTTCCGCCATGCGGTTTGCCCCGCCCCCAAGTGCATTACGACACGGCAAAGGGATCGCGCATATTCGTCTAGATCGTGCAGCGGAATATTTGTTCGGGGATCGCCTATGATCCGAGATGCAACGCCGCTCGATGCGGGTAAAATTGGGGCGATTTTATCAGAGTTCAGCGAACACACACAATGGATGCCCCAGCTTCATTCAAAAGCAGAAGACATTCATTTTTGTGATCGAATGATTTCCAAGAATTGGGTCCGCGTCTATGCCGACCCCGAAATCAAAGGCTTTATCGCGAAAAATGGGCCGGATATCGTTTCGCTTTATGTTGGGTTTGCTTATCACCGAAGCGGTATTGCCAGCGCATTAATCCACGATGCACGCACCCACGCGCGTGCCCTAAACCTTTGGACATTTCAAAAAAACAAAGGCGCACGGCAGTTTTATCGCGCAATGGGGTTTCACGAAATAGCAACGACAGATGGCCTGCAAAACGATGAAGGCCTGCCAGATATAAAATTTCAATGGAAGCGGCACAGCGCATGAATTCTAAACACAAACCTTTGGTAATCGAGCTGGACGACCAAGAGCCAAGCCTCCACCCCCACGATGCCCCCGATATCCAAGACACCTCGGCGCCGATGATCGTCAAACAACCCATCGACAAAAAGGGCTTTGGTTGGATTGGCTGGATAGTGACATTGTCATCCGCTGTGGTTGGCTTTTTCGTATCCATCGCACTTTGGGATTTCGCGATTTCGCTTTTTGCGCGCAATAGCGTTTTGGGCTGGGCGTTTACTGGTGTTGTTGGCGTCCTTGGGTTTAGCCTTTTGATCCTTGTGATGCGTGAATTCTTGGCGCTTTTCCGACTACGCCGCTTGGATAATCTACAAACCGCCGTGGTCAAAGCGACCACAGATCACAATAGCAACGCGGCCAAGCAGACCACCAAGGCATTGTTATCCCTCTATTCCAATCGCCCCGAATTGCGCATTCACATGGGCGATACGATTGAAAAAATAAACGAACAGGTCGACGCCGGGGGTATTTTCGCCATCATTGAAACCGACATCATGCGCAGCCTTGATGCGCAAGCCGTGGCGGAAATTGAAAAATCCACCCGCCAAGTGGCGACTGTTACAGCGCTTGTTCCCTTGGCTTTTGCTGATGTGGCGACCGCAATGGTGGCAAACATTCGCATGATCCGCCGGATTGCCCAAATCTATGGCGGACGCGGTGGCATTGTGGGCAGTTGGCGGTTGCTTCGCTCGGTTATGGGGCATCTGGTTGCTACGGGTGCCATGGCAGTGGGCGATGATTGGCTAGGGTCTATCTTGGGCGGTAGTCTTTTTTCCAAGCTGTCTCGGCGCTTTGGCGAAGGCATGATCAATGGCGCATTGACCGCACGCGTGGGTCGCGCTGCTATGGAAGTGTGCCGGCCCATGCCCTTTGTGACGCAAAAGCGACCAAGTGTGACAACGATTGTACGCCGGGCTTTGGTTGGCGTGTTTGATCAATCGGTTGATTGATCCAAAGCGCGGTCGAATTTGCGAACTGTGCCTTGAACACCATGCCATGCATCCGGCACCAATTCATATCCTAAAACCCGTTCTGGATTGGTTGGTGGGGGCATCATAACGCCTGTCAATTTCTTAAAACCAAAGCGTGAATAATAGGGTTCATCGCCGACCAAAAGCACGCGATGCCATCCCAAATCTTGGGCGGTATACATGCTAGTTCGAATCAATTGACCACCGACACCTTCGCCTTGGCGTGTTGGGTGAACAGCAACGGGCCCAAGCAAAAGCACAGAATAATCGCCAACAAGCACAGGCCAAAACCGAATGGCGCCCCCCAAGATATCGGCATTATCACGCATGACCATGCACAAAGGCGCAACAGGATCCACATTATCGCGCAACCGATACGAAGAAAGCGCTTCGCGTCCCGGTGCAAAACACAGGTCATAGAGGGCTTCGACATCCCACCAATCGTCTACAGTTTCGGGGCGAATTATGGACACAAGGTTTCTTTTACGTTTTCAACTGGAACTCGACCTAACACAGCACTACGTTACGAGCAAACCAGGAGTAAGAAAAAATGTTCTACGAACCAAAAAACGGTCATGGGCTTGCGCATAACCCATTTAACGCCATTGTGACGCCGCGCCCAATTGGATGGATTTCAACCCGTGACAAAGACGGCAATGACAACCTAGCCCCCTATTCGTTTTTCAACGCCGTGTCTTATGTCCCACCGCAAGTGATGTTTGCATCAACAGGCGCAAAACCGGATCATCCCGATAGCAAAGACAGTGTAAACAACATCCGCGACACAGGTGTATTTTGCGTTAATGTCGTCAGTCATGCCTTGATCGATGCGATGAATGTATCCTCTGGCACCTATGACAAAACCGTGGACGAATTTCTAAAGGCTGGCTTGAACAAAACCGAATGTGACACGATCGCATGTTCAAGGGTCACCGCGTCACCCGCAGCGTTGGAATGCAAGGTCACTCAGATTGTTCCATTGCTCGGGGAAAATAACATCGCTGTCTTTGGCGAAGTCGTGGGTATTCATATGGATGACGCCTATATCGTCGAGGGAATGTTTGATATTTCCAAATTCACCCCAGTCGGGCGTTTGGGGTATCGCGACTATGCCTTGGTTGAAAATATCTTTGAACTAAACCGCCCCGACGATTAATTGTCTTTGCTTTTTCCATAAAAGGACGTTATGCGCCCTTTTATGGAAAACACTGTGCAAATCATCCGACGCCGACGTCACCGCGCCTAATTCGCGCGGTATTTGCATTTGGGCTATGGCCCGTTCCTCTTTCAATTGACATCAACATTCCCATACGTCACCAAGACGGGTAACACTTTCATAAGGAACACATTCATGATTTCGTCTGTCCTCCCTACATATTCACGGGCTCCTCTGCATTTCGTCAAAGGCGAAGGCACTTGGTTGATCGAAGCTGATGGACGACGCTTTCTTGACCTTGGGTCCGGGATTGCTGTGAACGCTTTGGGACATGCAAATCCAGAGCTTGTCGAAACGCTGACCCAACAAGCCCAAAACCTTTGGCATGTTTCAAACCTATATCAAATCCCACAACAACAAGAGCTGGCAGATCGCTTAGTTGATGCAACTTTTGCGGATACGGTATTTTTCACCAACTCAGGGACTGAAGCCTGTGAATTAGCCGTGAAAATGGCGCGTAAATATTGGTATGAAAAACAACAACCAGACCGTGTCGAGATCATCACATTTGACGGATCGTTTCACGGACGTTCATCCGCTGGTATTGCAGCGGCGGGTTCGGAAAAAATGACCAAAGGTTTTGGTCCGCTATTGCCAGGGTTTGTTCATCTTGCTTGGGGCGATCATGACGCGATCAAAGCTGCTATCACGGAAAATACCGCAGCGATCATGATTGAACCGGTCCAAGGCGAAGGCGGCATTCGCCCTTTGCCAGATCACTGCCTCAAGGGGCTGCGCGATCTATGTGACGCACACGGAATTTTGCTAATTTTGGACGAAGTGCAATGCGGCATGGGGCGGACAGGCAAATTGTTTGCCCACGAATGGTCGGGGATAACACCAGACATCATGATGGTTGCCAAAGGCATCGGCGGTGGGTTCCCACTTGGTGCAGTTCTGGCAACAGAAAACGCCGCCTCGGGAATGACTGCTGGCACTCATGGATCGACCTATGGTGGCAACCCTCTGGCCTGCGCTGTGGGTGCAAAGGTTGTTTCAATCATTGCTGATGACACGTTTTTGGGCGAAGTGAACCGCAAGGCCGCGCTTTTGCGTCAAAAACTAGAAGGCTTGGTCGCGGCGCATCCCGATGTCTTCGAAAGCGTGCGCGGCTCGGGTATGATGATCGGGTTGAAATGCAAGGCCGTCAACATGGACATAGTAAACGCAGGCTATGCCGCCCAAGTGATCACGGTCCCCGCTGGCGACAACGTGATCCGGCTTTTGCCACCTCTCACGATCACCGACGCAGAAATTGGCGAAAGCATCAAACGTTTAGACATCGCAGCCAGTGCCGTTGCGGCCCAATAAACGTGCACGCGCGTTAAGACGAAAGAAAAGACTATGCAACATTTTTTAGACATCAACAAAACCTCTCCCAAAGATTTACGGGGCATGATTGATGCCGCAAAAAAAATCAAAGATGCGCGTCACGGGCTACCAAAAGGCGCGCTTGACCAAGACCTTCCTTTAGAGGGTCATATGGTTGCTTTGATATTCGAAAAACCCTCGACCCGGACACGGGTCAGCTTTGATGTGGGTGTGCGTCAAATGGGCGGACAAACCATGGTGCTTTCTGGTGCAGATATGCAGTTAGGCCACGGCGAGACAATCGCAGATACAGCGCGGGTTTTAAGCCGCTATGTAGATTTGATTATGATCCGCACGTTTGAGGAAGCTACGCTTTTGGAAATGGCCGAACATGCGACGGTTCCTGTGATTAATGGCCTAACCAATCGCACCCATCCATGCCAGATTATGGCAGACATCATGACCTTTGAAGAACACCGCGGCCCGATCCAAGGCAAAAAAGTTGTTTGGTCAGGGGATGGCAATAACGTCTTTGCCAGCTTTGCACATGCCGCAGGGCAGTTTGGTTTTGATTTGACATTCACCGGCCCTGAGACTTTGGATCCTGAACAGAAATTTCTGGACGAAGCCCGTGCCAAAGGCGTATCGATTGAAATTGAACGGGACCCGCACAAGGCAGTGGATGGCGCAGATTTGGTTGTGACAGATACCTGGGTCAGCATGCATGACCCGCAATCCGCGCGTGAACGGCGCCATAATCAATTACGCGGATATCAGGTGAATGCGGCCCTTATGTCCAAAGCAAAGCCAGACGCTTTGTTTATGCATTGCCTTCCAGCACACCGCGATGACGAAGCAACGTCAGAAGTCATGGATGGTCCACATTCGGTAATTTTTGATGAGGCAGAAAATAGATTGCACGCGCAGAAAGCAATCATGCAATGGTGCCTCGGCGCGTAGCATAATTATAGATTTGGCTTTCGTTTGCTCCCGTCGGATCGCCTCCGGCGGGAGTATTTTTTTTGCAAAAAGAAAGTTAGTGACCGCTGTCCAGGATGCCTGTGCGCACAGAGTAATTGACAGCAAGCGCATAGTCGGGATCATCATCGCTATCGATCATCAAATGGCCCGCTTTGGTCAATAGTTTGTGACAGTCACGGCTGAGGTGGCGAAGTTGGATCTGCTTGCCTTGAGCTTCGTATTTTGCTGCAACCGCTTCTATCGCTTGCAAGGCGGATTGATCCACCACGCGGCTATCGGCGAAATCCACAATGACGACATTTGGATCGTTGGCTGGATCAAACAGCTCTGCATAGCCGTCGCTTGACCCAAAGAACAAGGGGCCTTGGATTTGGTAAACTTTGTTGCCGTCGTCATCAATGAGGGTTTTTGCGTGAATACGCCGTGCGTTATTCCAAGCATAGGCAAGTGCAGAGACGATAACGCCGACCACAACCGCAACGGCCAAGTCAGACATTACCGTTACGATTGTAACGAGAACGGTGACAAATGCATCCGTAAGCGGCACGCGGCGCAGGATCGTCAGCGAGTTCCACGCAAAGGTTCCAATGACCACCATGAACATCACGCCAACCAAAGCTGCCAGTGGGATTTGTTCAATAATCGAGCTTCCGACCAAAATAAACAAAAGCAGAAACAGAGCCGCAGCAATGCCAGCTATCCGTGTGCGACCACCGGATTTCACGTTGATCATGGATTGACCGATCATCGCGCAGCCCCCCATGCCACCAAAGAATCCAGTGACGATATTTGCGGTTCCCTGGGCCAAGCATTCTTGGCTAGCGCCCCCACGTTTTCCGGTCATTTCACCCACAAGGTTTAGGGTCAGCAGGCTTTCGATCAAGCCAATTGCCGCCAAAATAATTGAATATGGCAAAATGATTTCGAGTGTTTCCCAAGACAAGGGGACCATCGGAATATGGAAGGCAGGCAAGCCGCCTTCGATTGAGGCCATGTCGCCGACGCGCGGCACATCTAATCCAAAGGCGATCACAATGATGGCAACGATGCCAATTCCAGCCAAGGGTGCTGGGATGACTTTGGTCAGCTTTGGCATCACGTAGATAATTGCCATTGTTAAAGCCACCAGACCCAGCATCACAGCCAAAGGTCCACCAGACAGCCAGTCGCCGCCGCTGCTGCCGTGGCCAGAAGCTTCGGCTGTGCCGGGAACTTTGAATTGGGTAAGTTGGGCTAGGAAAATAACAATTGCCAAGCCATTCACAAACCCAAGCATGACCGGATGCGGAACAAGTCGAATGAATTTGCCCCATTGCATCGCGCCTGCGAAAACTTGGAGGATACCCATCAACACCACAGTTGCAAAGAGATATTCCACGCCATGATCCATCACCAACGCGACCATGACAACAGCCAAAGCCCCTGTTGCACCGGAAATCATTCCCGGCCGTCCGCCAAACAGCGCGGTAATCAATCCCACCAAAAAGGCCGCATATAGGCCGACCAAGGGATGCACACCCGCAACGAATGCAAATGCGACAGCTTCTGGCACCAAGGCAAGGGCGACTGTCAGACCGGACAATAATTCTGTGCGTAACCGAGACAGGCTAAAGCCTTCGTCGTTCATTAGGTTAAAGTCTGGCATGTTCATGTTGGCAAATGTGCTTAGAATTGCGCGTTTCATTGATCTCTTATCCTTTTGGACGGGTTGCGCGGTGACTACCTGAGAGAGGTCACAGTTTAAACCCCATGGGCGCATTTACTTCACATTTGCGCGACAAAAGCAGCAAAAACGGCGCAAAATGATTTCATTTCAGTTTACCAAAGGCTAGAGCTAGCGCAGCAACAAATGAGGGATCACCATGGGTCAGACGAAAATAGCGGTTATCGGCGGATCAGGTATTTATGAAATAGATGGGCTGACGGATGCCAGATGGATTGATGTTGACACACCTTGGGGGGCACCGTCAGATCAAATTTTGACAGGATCGCTTGATGGTGTCGACATGGCGTTCCTTCCGCGGCATGGGCGTGGGCATGTGCATTCGCCAACAACAGTGCCGTATCGCGCAAACATTGATGCCTTGAAACGTATTGGCGTGACCGATGTCATTAGCGTGTCCGCCTGTGGGTCCTTTCGCGAGGAAATGGCGCCAGGCGACTTTGTTATTGTGGATCAATTCATTGATCGGACCTTTGCCCGTGACAAATCGTTTTTTGGCCAAGGCTGTGTCGCGCATGTTTCCGTTGCGCATCCGACCTGTCCGCGGCTGTCAGATGCCTGTGAAACCGCAGCGCGTGCTACGGGTGTGACCACGCATCGGGGCGGGACATATTTGGCAATGGAGGGTCCACAGTTTTCGACTTTGGCCGAAAGCAAAATGTACCGCGACAGCTGGGGCGCGGATGTAATTGGTATGACAAATATGCCAGAAGCAAAATTGGCCCGCGAAGCCGAGCTATGTTATGCCTCTATTGCGATGATTACCGATTATGACAGTTGGCATCCCGATCACGGCGAAGTTGATGTCACACAGATCATTCAAACGCTTACGGGGAATGCGCAAAACGCCCGCGATTTGGTCAGCAAATTACCCAAATTATTAGGAGCGACGCGACAGGATTGCCCGCATGGCTGCGATAAAGCCTTGGAATATGCGATTATGACAGCGCCGGACAAACGCGACCCTGAGCTGGTAGCAAAACTTGACGCAGTTGCAGGACGCCTATTAGGGTAAGGATGACACCAATGAAAACCGTAAAAGATTACATTCGCACCATCGTTGATTTTCCACACAAAGGCATCATGTTTCGCGATGTGACGACGTTGTTTTCCGATCCGCGTGGGTTTCGGATGTGTATAGACCAAATGTTGCATCCCTATGCCGGTGAACCGATTGACAAAATCGTCGGTCTTGAAGCACGGGGTTTTATTTTGGGTGGGGCCATCGCGCATCAATTGGGCGCTGGCTTTGTGCCGATCCGTAAACAAGGCAAGCTTCCGGGCAAGACGCTAAGCCAAGATTACAAATTAGAATACGGCGAAGCTATTGTAGAAATCCATGATGACGCTATCTCAGCCGGAGAGCGCATATTGATTGTCGATGATCTTTTGGCGACAGGTGGAACCGCCGAAGCAGGCATCAAACTTGTTGAACGCTTGGGCGGCGATATCGTTGGCTGTGCGTTTATCGTCGATCTACCCGAATTGGGTGGACGCGCTAAGTTAGAGACTCTGGGTATGGACGTTCATGCCCTTTGTAATTTCGAAGGTATGTAACATGTCAGATGACGGAACACAGGTCCTATACAACGAAGACTGTCCTGTGTGCCGTTATGAAATCACGCATTATCGCAGTTATTCCAACAAACTTTGCTTGCCGATACATTACCAAGACCTGAACACGACGTCATTAGATCACTGGGGCGTGTCCAAAGAACAAGCCGCCAAAAGGCTTCATGTTATTAAAAACGGTGTCTTGTATTCTGGCATCCCTGCGTTTGTGATTCTCTGGCAAGATATGCCTCGGTTTCGGTGGATTGCGCGCGTTGTCGGGCTGCCCGTGATCAGGCAAGTCTGCATCTTTACCTATGACTGGGTGCTTGCGCCGACCTTGTATGCGCTGCACAAGCGTCGTCTTCAGAAATCAGCTGCATCCAAATAATATCGCACACACTCTTGGACACGGCGAAAACGGTCTCCGCCTAAATGGGTTCCGCCAAACCAGCGCGTTACGATAATGACGTGGTCAAATAATTCTTCTCGTTCCAACATACGAAGAATGACAATCCCCGCACCGGCTTCGCCATCATCATTTTTGATCGGACCTTCGGAAGATGACAGAACAGCCCATGTGTTGTGGGTCGCTTTTGCAAATTTCTTGGTGCGCTTTAATGCCTTTATCACATCTAACGCAGCCGCTTTATCCACGGCTGCTGCACCTGTGACGGAATATTTAGATCCGCGATCGTTTATAATGTTATCAAAGGTTTGCACGACTTGGATTAAACGTGCTCATCCTCAAGATGAAGCTTCATGTCGATCAAGACCTGCTGCAAGGCAACGGTTTCACGCAACAAACGCTTGGCTTCATTCATTGTGATGACGCCATCTTCGATAGATTGATGGTATTCACCCATCAGCATTGCAAACCGCTGACTAAGTGCGATGACATCCGAGCTAACCCCACCAGAAGAATTGTTTTTGTTGCGGCGTTCATCGAACGATATCGTGATGCCGGCCAATTCAGACAAAGCGGCTGTGACATGCGGATAGGACGCTACATTTTCCAAAGCAGCCACCGAATCAATCGGCATAAAGCGATCTGCATGCTCGGGATTATCTGAATAATAACGCCCTAATGTCGCTTTTGATTTACCAGTTATGTCGCACGCAGCTTCTATTCCTACGTCTTTCACCAATGCTTCGGTATGCTTTTTCAAATAACTTCTCGTACCAGCCATGACATTCCCCACCTCATCCCCACTTAATTGGGGGAAACCTTTACTCCTTTTCCCATTACAGAAGTTCTGAATAAATGTCACCGTCTTAATGACCTCGGGTTTTAGGGGTTTTCGTGAGTGCCGCTTTATAGCGGATCAGGGTGGGGAAAGTTTTGGGGATTGTAATCGTAAACGAGTGATCGACTTTCGGAAAAACCGTGAGTGGATTTTTTGTTAACCAGTGATCAATTTTCAAACCTTAGGACTTAGCTTTCCTAATCCCCGCCCTGAAACTTGCTTGCCAACATCGATAGGCCAAGGCATATCGGACTTATGGCAAAACTATACTTTCACTATTCCACGATGAATGCGGGCAAATCGACATTACTGTTGCAGGCCGCGCATAACTATCGCGAACGCGGGATGACCCCCTATTTGATGACGGCTCAATTCGACAATCGCGCCGGTGACGGGCGCATTGGGTCGCGTATTGGCATTGGCGAGGCTGCGGATACCTTTGCACAGGGCGAAGATTTGTTTGCCAAGCTCAAAGCCAGATTGGATCATGGCGATTGTGCCTGTGTGTTCATCGACGAAGCCCAGTTCCTAAGCCATGACCAAGTCTGGCAATTGGCGCGCGCAGTGGATGATCTGGGTATCCCCATAATGTGCTATGGGCTTCGTGTGGATTTCTTGGGAAACCTATTTCCAGGATCAGCGACGCTTTTGGCTTTGGCCGATGAAATGCGCGAAATTCGCACCATTTGCCACTGCGGGAAGAAAGCCACCATGGTCGTGCGCCAAGGTCCGGACAGAGTTGCGATGACCCAAGGCGACCAAGTGCAGATCGGCGGCAATGAAACCTATGTGTCCCTGTGCCGCCGCCATTGGCGTGATGCTGTGGGTGACTAAACGCGGTTGGGAATGTCGCCACCGTTCACAAAGGCCGCTATATTCTCTACAGCCATAAGCCCCATTTGTGTGCGCACTTCGAGCGACGCAGTTCCAAGATGGGGCAAAAGCACAACATTTTCCATCGCGATCAAAGCGGGTGGAACTTTGGGTTCGAATTCATAAACATCCAGCCCAGCGCCGGCAATGGTGCCACGTTGTAACGCGTCAATCAAATCGGCTTCGTTCACAATATCACCCCGTGCGATATTGACGAAATAGGCATGTTTCTGCATCGCATTGAACACGGATGCATCAATAAGATGATGCGTGTTTTCATTCGCAGGAAGCGCAACAACGATCACATCACACTGAGCAGCAAGCGCTTGTAATGTGTCCATTTTCACCGCTGGGAATTCTAAATCCTTGGCGGACCGATTCACATAGCGCACATCCATGCCAAACCCAAAATGACAGCGCCGCGCAATGGCTTGACCGATGCGCCCCATCCCGATGATGCCCACGGTTTTGCCCGTCACATGCAGGCCAAGCATTTGGGTCGGATGCCAACCGCTCCAGTCACCTTGGCGCAGCATACGTTCGCCTTCGCTAAGACGTCGCGCCGCCATAAGGATCAAACTCATTCCAATGTCTGCGGTGGCATCGGTTACTGCGCCGGGTGTGTTCGACACAACTATGCCCTTGCTGTTTGCCGCTGCGATATCAATGTGATTAAATCCAACGCCAAAATTTGCCATCATTTTGCAACGAATGCCTTTGGCCCCTTCAAAGATATCCGCCGAAAACGCATCGCGCAAAGTTGGCAAGATCACATCATAGGTTTCCAATGCTGCAATCATTTCTGCGCGGCTTAGCGGGTCTGTTGATGTTCGCACAGTCACAGACCCCAAGGCCCGTGCAGCTGTGCACACGGCGTCTGGCAGCGGGCGAGACACGAAAATATCCATCAATGCATCCTTTCGCCATTTGGAACGGATTGATCAGGGGAAATCAACACCACGGCCCCTTGTGAATCCATCGCCCCTAGCACCAAAACTTCGGACATAAATTTCCCAATTTGACGCGGTGGAAAATTCACAACCGCCATGACCTGTTTCCCGACAAGCGTCTCCGGCGCATAGTGATCTGTAATTTGCGCGGATGATTTCTTGACCCCGATATCGCCACCGAAATCAACCACAAGCTTGATCGCAGGTTTGCGCGCTTCGGGATAGGGTTCTGCGTCGATCACGGTGCCGACGCGAATATCAACCTTGAGAAAATCGTCATACGTTATCTCAGCCATTGGCAAGCTCCTTTGATCGCTTTGTTGCCGCATCCACAGTTTTTGCAATCAAAGGTGGCAAGCCTGATGTTGCATCCATCAACACGTCTAAACCGGCCTGTGTGGTACCATTCGGGCTTGTCACATTGATCCGAAGCTGTGTTGGCGTTTCATCGGATTGTTCAGCCAAGGCCCCTGCCCCGGCGACGGTTGCTTTGGCCAATGCCATTGCCATCGCGTCCGGCAACCCTTGTGCGCGCCCAGCAGCGGCGAGCGTTTCGATCATATGAAATACATAGGCTGGACCTGACCCTGACACGCCCGTGACGGCATCGATTTGGGATTCTGAATCGAGCCGAACAGTTTGACCAATCGCTTGCAAGAGATGCTCGGCGACATCGACATCTTGATCCGACACAAACGTGTTCCCAATCAATGCCGTGATCCCTTTGCCAACAGCCGCAGGCGTATTCGGCATGGCCCGAATGATCGGAGTTCTGTCACCCAATATCTGCTGAAAGGTTTGAATAGATGTGCCCGCAGCAATCGACAGAAAAACCGTATCAGAATTTCCCATCGCTTTTAAATGCGGCAAGGCATCTTGCATCATTTGCGGTTTGACAGCGATCAAAACAATTGCCGGTGACACAGGCAACGGCGCATTGATATGAACACCCTGCGCTTTAACCCAGTCTGATGGAAACGGGTCAACCACATAGACGGATGTTGGCTCTAATCCAGACGCAAGCCAGCCGGCCAACATAGCCGACCCCATCTTGCCGCATCCAAGCAAAACAAGGCCGCGCGTTTTCAAATCTTGTTCGTTCATCTGTTCCTCGCAACTTTTTCAGGTGCGAACAGTGTTACGCGTGGCCGTAGGCCTCTGCAATGGCGACTTGCAATGCGTCTTTGGGTGACCGCCCGCCATAAACCACCAATTGAAAGGCTGGATAGTAGCGTTCCGAACTTAACACTGCGGCGGTAATCATCGTGTCGATTTGTTCCGCTGATGCAATTTGTTCCCCACTGAGCACCAAACCATACCGATACACCATCAAGGCTTGTTCCTGCCAATAAGTGAACGCACCCGCCCAGCATTGGTCATTCACTTCGTTCAACGTTTCATAAAGCGCAGGAAGTGTTTCGCTTGGGGGTTCCATTTCAAAGGTACAGATCATGCGCAGGGTTTCATCATAGGCAGACCACGCCAAGGTTATGGAATAGGATCGCCATTGCCCTTGGACAACCATTGCAATTTGATCATCTGTGACCCGATCAAATTCCCACTCATGATGGGATGCAATATGTTCCACGATGTCAATCGGATGAATATCGTCTTCGATATAGTTTTCACTCAATGCCATAGCGCCACCTCTTTTTGCTTAGCGCATGGATATGGCAGTATCCCAAACGCTTGGTGCCTGCTCAAGGGGATGCGGTTATCACAACGCCTCTTACTAGATATGGTGCTGTGCTTTATATCATCTGTAAAGCAAAATCTTTGGGGTAACCGCAATAAGTTGTGGATATGTGAAAAAACTTTACCAAATACAGCAAAAAGCCGCCCCAAGGGGACGGCTTTCATGAATTCTTAAGGTTTTAGAGGTTTATTTGGCTTCCAAAGCATCCAAACGCGCCTTGAGCGCTTGGTTTTCTTCGCGTGCCTTTTGCGCCATTGCACGAACGGCATCAAATTCTTCGCGGGTGACAAAATCGCGATCTGCCAACCAGCGGTCAATCATTGACTTGAATGCGTTGTCCGCCTCGTCCTTAGCGCCTTGTGCAACACCCATGGCGTTGGTCATAAGCTTTGAAATGTCATCAAGCATTTTATTTTTCGTTTGCATGGGGCTCTCCACAATTACTTTATACTCTATATGGGGCTAGTTGGGCCTAGTCTCAAGTCAGACTTTTGGTTATCTAGAAAACAAGCCCACTTTAGAAAGCCAAAATGTTACAGTTTCCGAACATATCGCCTGAAATTTTCACGATCTCCGCCTTGGGAATGGAATTTTCCCTAAGGTGGTACGCTTTGGCCTATATTATTGGCATTCTTTTGGGGTGGCGATTGGCGGTTCTGGCAACCCGACGCGCCGATCTTTGGCCCAGAAACCAAGCGCCCTTAGAGCCGCTACAAGTAGAAGATTTGCTGACCTATATCATTCTCGGGGTGATTTTGGGTGGGCGTCTTGGCTATGTGGCGTTTTATCAACCGATGTACTATCTATCGCACCCTTTAGAAATCTTGATGCTTTGGCAGGGCGGCATGTCGTTTCATGGCGGTTTGCTTGGTGTTATCTTTGCCGCAATTATCTATTTCCGAAAACATTTGATCCCCTTCGGTTCTGGCGCGGATCTATTGGCATTGTCGGTACCGATCGGGCTTTTGTTGGGTCGGATCGCAAATTTTATCAACGCGGAACTCTGGGGGCGTCCGACAGATGCCCCTTGGGGCGTTGTGTTTCCCGGAGAGGCTGCGCAAGCGTGTGGGCAAATCGACGGGCTATGTGCGCGGCATCCCTCGCAGCTATACGAAGCCTTGCTCGAAGGGCTTGTGTTAGGGGCCGTTGTGATCGTTTTGGCCTTTGGCTACAACGCTTTAAAGCGGCCTTGGCTCATCACAGGCGTATTCTTTTGCGGCTATGGGATCGCCCGCAGCATAGTCGAACTGGTCCGTCAACCTGATGCGCAGTTTCAAACGCCCGGTAATCCGTTGGGCTATGCGATACAATTCGGGGATTGGGGATTAACCATGGGTCAAATCCTATCTAGCCCGATGTGGATATTGGGTATTATTCTGATTCTCTTTGCACGGACCAAAGCGCCAAAATGACGACTCTGGCCACCATCCTACGTGATCGCATTGCGGAAAACGGACCAATGTCTATCGCTGACTATATGGACCTTTGCTTGATGCATCCAACACTGGGGTATTACACGACGCGCCCAGTTTTTGGCGCCCAAGGCGATTTCATAACCGCCCCAGAAATTAGTCAGATGTTCGGCGAAGTGATCGGTCTATGCCTTGCACAAACTTGGATGGACCAAGGGCGGCCCAGCACATTTACCTTGGCAGAACTTGGCCCCGGGCGCGGGACATTAATGCACGATGTCATGCGCGCAACGGCCAAAGTTGATGGGTTTCACGCCGCTGCGCAGCTCTGTTTATATGACGCGTCCCCAGCCTTGCGCCAAGAACAAGCCAAGCAATTGAGCGATTATTCACCCCAGTGGATCGACCATATAGATGCGCTTCCTGATCAACCTTTACTATTGATTGCAAACGAATTTTTCGACGCGCTTCCCATTCGACAATTCATTCGTAATGGCGCAGGATGGCAAGAACGCTCTGTTGGATTGCAGAATGATAAATTCACCTTCACAGCCAGTGAAGTCAAAATTGAGCCTGCGTTTCTTGCACATCGACTGGACGATACCCAAGACGGTGACATTGTGGAAATTTGCCCCCAAGTTGATCACTATATCGGACAAATTGGGACTCACATAAATGCACATGGTGGCGCGGCATTGATCATTGATTACGGCGACTGGCGGTCTTTGGGGGATACCTTTCAAGCGATGAAAGATCACGCCTATGTTGACCCGCTGCTCACGCCCGGCGCGGCCGACCTAACGGCACATGTCGATTTCGAAGCGATTGCACGCGCCGCGCCGTGCAGTTTTAGCCGCGTGACACCCCAAGGCATTGTTTTAGAACGACTTGGAATCACCGCACGTGCCGAAGCGCTTGCGGCTCAGGTATCAGGGCAGGCATTGGATACGCTGATTGCGGCACATAGGCGATTGACACATCCGCATGAAATGGGGAACCTGTTCAAAGCAATCGCACTTTTTCCAAACACCGCAAAACCGCCAGCTGGATTTGAAACATGACACTCAAGGCATTAACATCCCCTGTTTTGACCCCGTTTCGGCATGGGTTTTACACGCGGTTGGGCGGTGCGTCCTCAGGGATATTCGAAGGATTGAACTGTGGCCAAGGGTCTTCTGATCAATCTGAAATCGTTGCCATAAACCGTGCGCGTGTCGCCCAAGACATGGGAATTCCAGCCGATAATTTAGTGGGCATCCATCAAACACATTCTGCTGATGTCGTGGTTGCAACCCAGCCCTTTGACGAAAAACCAAAAGCAGATGGCGTAGTGACAACAACCCAAGGATTGGCTTTGGCAATTCTAACTGCAGATTGCCAGCCGGTGTTGTTTGCAGATGCCACAGCAGGCGTTATCGGTGCTGCCCATGCAGGTTGGCGTGGCGTTGTGGATGGTGTGTTGGAAAACACTGTTGAAACCATGGTGTCCTTGGGGGCAAAGCGCGACACTATTCAAGCGGTTGTTGGGCCGTGCATCAGTCAACCAGCTTATGAAGTGGGCCAAGAATTCCTAGAAGAATTCATGGACCACGATTCCCGCTATTCTCGTTTCTTTGTGAACGGCACAACGGCGGGTAAATACCAATTTGATCTACCTGCCTTTGGGGTCAATGCGCTGCGTTCGGCAGGGATCAAAAATGCGGAATGGATCAAGGCATGCACCTATTCAGACGCCGACCTTTTTTATTCATATCGCCGAACAACACATCGCGGCGAAGCCGACTATGGCCGGCTTATTTCAACGATTTCTTTGGAACAGGTCTAAGCGTTACGCGCCAAGCGGTTTTCCAAGACATCAAACGGCACACCCGGTTCGTCTTTGGCACCGCGAATGACCAAGCTGGTTTTTACGCTGGCAACATTTGGGGCCGTCAGCAATTCACCTGTGAGAAAACTCTGAAACGAGCTTAGATCAGGAGCAACGCATTTCAGCATGAAATCAACTTCGCCGTTCAGCATGTGACATTCACGCACCAAAGGCCAGGCTTCGCAGCGCCCCTCGAACGCGCGCAAATCTGCTTCGGCTTGGCTTTGCAACCCGACCATTGCAAAGACTTGAACTTCGAACCCCAAGGCGCGGGCATCTACATCCGCATGAAACCCTTTGATATAGCCCTGATCCTCGAGTGCGCGAACACGACGCAAACAAGGTGGTGCCGAAATACCAACGCGGCGGGCCAATTCCACATTGGTCATCCGGCCATCCGCCTGCAATTCGGCTAAGATCAATCTATCAATCGGGTCTAAGCGTGTAAGTGGCATGTATCTTCCCATGTATTTTTCACTTTCTTACACCAAGAGCGCGGCACTGCGCAATATTATTTCACACATTCGTAATATTATTCCGTATTGGATTTGGGAAATGAACCGCCGTTACGTCATGCCTCTTTTATATAACGTGTTGGCTCGTTATATGGAGTCAAAGCGAATTTATGAAACGATAGGCCCCTTATGTCAGAGACGCGTCACACGAAAGTACTTATTATCGGATCCGGTCCAGCAGGCTACACCGCTGGCGTTTATGCGAGCCGTGCTATGTTGGAACCGATTTTGGTACAAGGTATCGAACCAGGCGGTCAGCTGACCACTACAACCGAAGTTGAAAACTGGCCTGGCGATACCGAAGTTCAGGGTCCGGATTTGATGGTCCGTATGGAATCACATGCCAAAGAAATGGGCTGTGAAATCATTGGCGACATCATCACCGACCTAGACCTAAACAACCGCCCATTTACCGCCAAAGGCGATAGCGGCACAACATACACAGCGGATGCTGTTATCTTGGCGACAGGCGCGCGGGCCAAATGGCTTGGGCTGCCAAGCGAAGAAAAGTTCAAAGGCTTTGGTGTCTCTGCTTGCGCGACCTGTGACGGGTTTTTCTATCGCGGTCAGGAAATCGTGGTCATTGGTGGCGGCAATACAGCCGTAGAAGAAGCGCTATTTTTGACCAACTTTGCCTCTAAGGTCACGCTCATCCATCGCCGCGATACGTTGCGTGCTGAAAAAATTCTTCAGGACCGGCTTGCTAAAAACCCAAAAATTGAACCGCTTTGGTTCCACCAATTGGAAGAAGTCATCGGAACCGATGCACCACTTGGTGTTGAAGGTGTCCGTGTCAAACACGTTGAAACCGGTGAAATTACAGAAATCGCATGCAAAGGTGTCTTTGTTGCTATTGGCCATTCCCCAGCAAGCGAATTGGTCAAAGACCAGCTAGAATTGCACAACGGCGGCTATGTCAAAGTAGAAGCAGGCAGCGCCAAAACATCCATACCGGGGGTTTTTGCAGCCGGCGATCTAACGGACCATACCTATCGCCAAGCGATCACCAGCGCGGGCATGGGGTGCATGGCAGCTTTGGATGCAGAAAAATTCCTCGCAGAGGATGATTGATACACCCGCTGAGCGGCATCTTTTATCGCATCGTAGTCAAGCAATAGTCAGTTAGCGCACTCGATGGCGTTATCGTAAAACAAAGGCGGTTTCATCATGATGGTGAGGCCGCTTTTTATTGCTTTTTAGTGTTCCCCAACAGCCCACCCCCTAAAGGGGTCGTCCAGAGATCGCTGGTTATAAATAGAGTGTTCCGCTCATTAGGACATGTGCGCTGCCTGCAACGCGCACGCCGCTAATGGCTTTTTGTGGACCTAGCACCTGAACCTGCGCCATGCCCGGGCGACCAAGCCAATGCCCTTGTTCTGCGATGAAATTACGATCCTCAATCAAATCACGGGACCACAAATACGACGCAAGCGCCCCGGTTGCAGACCCAGTAAAGGGATCTTCGACTGGACCGGGCTGTTTCAGCAACAGTCGCGAAAACGTGTCACCAATCTCTGAAGCGCCCTCAAGCGTGGCCCAAAAGGGTTCCATCAGGTTTAGCTTAGCCCCCGCATCAAGATATTTGTCTAACAGGGCATGATCCAGCCGAAGCGATCGTAGCACATCGTGATCCCGTAAAATGACAATCGTAAACGGTAACCCAGTGGATACGACCTGTGGCGGAGCAATAATATCTTGGGGCGAAATATTCCCAATTTTAGCAATCATCGCCACATCTAATTCAGCCCCAAAAACAGGTGCAATTTGTGTCATTATGATACGCGGACGATCAAAGGCTGTGTCGATTTCAACATGGACAACCCCAGCCCCCGTTTCCAAAGTTAGCGTATCAGATTGCAATTTATCCCGGTGCAACAACGACATTACGGTGGCAATAGTCGGGTGGCCGGCAAAGGGGATTTCCTTGGACGCCAAAAAATAGCGAACCTTGAAATCCGCATTGAGGGACGGTTCTAGAAATGTGCATTCAACCAAAGAGGTTTCTTGAACGAATTTCATGCAGACGTCAGCCGATAGATCACCAGCATCATGGACAACGGCACATCCATTGCCCCCAAAAGGCACATCACAAAATGCATCGACCCAGTCTATTTGATATGCTGTCATGAAAAAAAGCTGACCCAAATACAACAGAGTGTCAATTAAATTGGCACTCTGCCAATATTGGATAAACCTGTCTTAGTGGACAGTTACCGGCGACAAATCGTTTTGACGCGCCAAAATAAACGCCAAGCCACGTTCTTTGACCAAGGCAAGCCGTTCACCGGCTGCTGTATGCACTGCATATAAAACCTTGGTATCGCCTACCTGCGATTTGACCTCTTCAGGAAGGTCCTTGGCAAGCACAGAGCGCACATAAACCGTGCGATCCGTAAGGCTATCTAAATTGAAAACCTGCTCAGTCATAATTTATCCTTTCCTAATTTTTATCGTTTGAACCACAGTTTCAGGCATCGTCTGCGTCAAATCCACGTGCAAGAGGCCATTTTCAATAATCGCTTCGCCGACTTCTACATTGTCCGCCAGAACGAATGATCGCTGGAATTGCCGCGCAGCAATGCCACGATGCAAGAAAATCCGCTCATGCGCATCATCAGCTTGGCGACCACGGATCACCAATTGACGATCTTCGACAGTAATCGCCAGATCATCTTCTGCGAATCCTGCCACAGCCAAAGTGATCCGATAGGACCGTTCAGAGGTTTGTTCGATATTAAAAGGAGGATAGCCTTCGTTACCGGACTTTGCAGTCCGTTCCAAAAGGCGTTCAAGTTGTTCAAATCCCAGCATATGCGGGTATGAACTTAGGGTTAGTTTCGTCATGTGACACGTCCTTTGCAAAAGCGACAGTCGAAAGATTAGGTCCCATTCTGGCGACCACATCATAAATATGGTGAGAATTTCGGCCAACGCAAGGGCTTTGCAGAGGAAAATCATTTAGATACAGTCAACTTCTAACGACTCAGTGAGCGACCATGAACGCACCTACGGACATTTCAATGAAAACCGACGATGTCTTGCGCGTCGAACTCGAAGTTTTCCGTCGCGAACACCGCGACTTGGACGAAGCCATTAGTGCGCTTGTCGATCGTGGCACCGGCGATCAGCTGACGATTCAGCGACTTAAGAAGAAAAAACTGCACTTAAAAGATAAAATCGCCGCTATCCAAGACATATTGACGCCAGATATTATTGCCTGACTGGTTTCAGTCGCTATAGTGCGCGCTTTAAAAGCAGAGGCAAAACATGGCAGACATCAAAGTTGGAATCATTATGGGCAGCCAATCCGATTGGCCCACCATGAAAGAAGCCGCCGACGTCTTGGACGAATTGGGCATTTCATACGAAAAGAAAATTGTCTCTGCACATCGCACACCTGACCGTTTGTGGGACTACGGCAAATCAGCCGTTTCGCGTGGCTTACACGTCATTATCGCAGGCGCAGGTGGTGCTGCCCATTTACCCGGTATGATGGCATCAAAAACCCGCGTGCCTGTGATTGGCGTACCTGTGCAAACCCGTGCCTTGTCTGGCGTTGATAGCCTGTATTCAATCTTGCAAATGCCGCGTGGCTTTCCTGTGGCGACGATGGCAATTGGGGCGGCTGGCGCCAAAAATGCGGGCCTCATGGCGGCAGGTATTCTAGCATTGCACGACGACACAATTGCGACAAAACTAGACACATGGCGTGATGCACTAAGCGCCTCAATTCCGGATGAACCTATTGATGAGTAAGACACTTCCTGTTGGGGCCACGATTGGTATTCTCGGCGGCGGCCAACTTGGGCGCATGTTATCTGTAGCGGCAAGCCGTTTAGGGTTCAAAACGCATATTTTTGAACCTGGTGCCAATCCACCGGCTGCCGATGTCGCCAATAAGCTAACAACAGCGTCCTATGACGACGCAGACGCCCTCAGTGCGTTTGCACATTCGGTCGATGTGATCACGTATGAATTTGAAAACATCCCGACCTCTGCGCTGGATATTCTAGAAGCACTGTGCCCAATACATCCCGGACGCGAGGCTTTGCGCGTCTCCCAAGACCGTATCATCGAAAAAGATTTCCTGAACGAATTAGGGTTAAACACCGCCCCCTATGCGGCCGTTACGACGTCACATGATATGCGGGACGCAATCGAAACCATTGGCACGCCAAGCATCCTGAAAACATGTCGCTTTGGCTATGATGGCAAAGGACAAGCGCGGTTGTCAAACCCAGACGACGCCGCAAACGCATTGGCGGACATGGGCGGACAGCCTTCTGTTTTAGAGGGGTTTATCAACTTTAGCCACGAAGTATCGGTGATTGCAGCACGGAGCCAAGATGGTCAGGTGTCTTGCTATGATCCCGGCGAAAACATCCACACGAATGGAATTCTACACACAACAACAATCCCTGCCCGTTTGACTGTATCACAGCGCATGGACGCTGTGTTGATTGCTGGCAAGATTTTGAACGCGCTCAACTATGTCGGTGTGATGGGGGTCGAATTATTCGTCACACCCAAAGGGTTGATCGTGAACGAAATTGCGCCGCGCGTGCACAACTCAGGCCATTGGACGCAGAACGGCTGTGTGATTGATCAATTCGAACAACACATCCGTGCCGTTGTCGGCTGGGATCTAGGTGATGGAGCGCGGATGGTGAATGTTGTAATGGAAAACCTGATTGGTAACGACATGGACCGCGTGCCCGAGCTTGTCAAAGACGGGTCAGTGGCTGTGCATCTTTATGGCAAAGCCGAGGTAAAAGCGGGTCGGAAAATGGGGCACTTTAATCGGATCACCCCCAAGAGCGACTAAGCGTTTTTTGAGTATTTTTGGCAAAAAGAATGCCTAAATAGCAGACAGAACATTTTGTGCGAAGGGACCTGAAAGATAGGTGAATTTGCCCTGAGCGATTGTGGCAACTAGGCGATACGTGTTGGCATTCAGAATGATCATGTCCGCGCGTTTACCATCGCACAAGATCCCACGGTCCGTTAAGCCCAAGATACGAGCAGGGTTCGCAGAAACATAGGGCCAAGCTTTGGCAAACCCCATATCACGGGCAAGCGCCAATGCGGCGAGTCGCGGTGCCGGGTAGTGATAATCAGAGGCAAGAGCATCTAAGCCACACCCAATCAGAGAAGCAGCATTCAGGTTGCCTACATGGGAACCACCGCGCAGCATATTTGGCGCCCCCATGATCACGGGGGATCCGAGTGTCACAGCGGCTTGCGCAGCGGCCTCTTTTTCTGGAAATTCCGAAATCCGCACACCGAGGTCGTGAAAGGTTTTGCGATCTTCAAAGCTTGCATCATCATGGCTGCCGATCATCACGCCAAGCGCCAAGAGATCCGCAATTAGGTCGGGCAAATCGGCAAGAACTGCGTCTTTTTGCTGATGAAGGTCAGTGAGCAAGGCGAGGTGTGCATCAGGATTGCGACCACTTTTTAGGGCCTGTCCAGTGAGGCGTGGAGGCTTTTTGCCTTGGGCTAATGCGCTATGGGGGATGTGATCATTGAGGACCACGTAAGGCACAGCAAAGCGTTTGACGAGATCGAGAAACGCAGGCCAGTGAGACTTCATCAGGTATTCAAATCTAAGCTGAGGAATAAGGGTTGTGGCAAAGCTTGGTGCTAATGTTGTGAGCGCGGCCAACATATCCGCCGCAAAAGCAGGGCTGCGCATGCCCCCTTCCCAGCTATAGAATTGCGCGAGAACGGCGGTTGTAATTCCATTTACAGCAAGCTCTGCTTCGGTTGCGATCAATCCCGCCGAGAGATCTTTGACGGCGCCCCGACGTGGGGCAAGGTGACGTTCGAACCCATCACCGTGCATGTCGATGATTCCCGGCAGAATAATATAGTCACGTGCGTCAATTTTTGGGCCCGTTTGTGCATCCCTAAGCAAACCATTGGTCACCCCGATATCGCGGGTTATCATCTGGGTGCCCCACAACGTAGCCCCCCCTTGCAACACGAAGTCCATTTTCTGATCCAATTGCTAGTTTACAGGGTCGTCTATTAGTCGATCATGATCAAACATTCCATGCTGAAGAAACCAAAGTGTTTGGCGGATGACCACTGGGTTGTTCATCATAAATGTATGCGTGACTGGCAGGGTAATATGATCCCGCATTCCCGACACTTTGGTGGATTGCACAGAGACTTTGCCGTCATCCGGGCCTTGGATGATTTCGGAAAAGATTGGGCTGATTGAATGATCCCCCGCTATGATCCCAAGCGAGAAATCAACCGCAGGCAAGTCTGACAAAAATCCCGTTGTGCCAAGAGCAAGCGATGCAGGACCATTGATATATTGGAACAAGTCAAAATCCCCGAAGCGATCGATAATTTCTGACCCATGATTAGGCGGGGATAACATCACGACATGGCCCAAATTTGAGGGCCTATGATCCTTGAGCCAAATACGCGCGAGGATGCCGCCCATCGAATGGGTCACGATATGTGTCTGGCCTTGGCAGGTTTCAAACACCACGGGCAAAGTTGCATCAGCCAAAGTGACAATATCATTTTTAGTTGAGGGATAATCAATCAAGACCGTCGTGTAGCCCTGTTCGCGCAGAGCAATAGACATGAGCCAAAACGAATGAGAGGTGCGCGACAATCCATGGATCAGCGCCACACAATCGGCAAAAACAGTGGTTGGAAATACCAACAGAATGACAAGTAAAATTGAGCGCATCTCTATTCCTCGTTCACAAGAATATAGAGACAGAATGCAGAAACGAAAAGGGGCGACCCAATGGGCCGCCCCTAAATGTGCGAAACCGCAGGTGGCTTACATCATGCCGCCCATGCCGCCCATGCCGCCCATGTCTGGCATGCCGCCGCCGGCACCACCGTCTTTGGATGGCTTGTCTGCAACCATTGCTTCTGTTGTGATCAACAGACCTGCAACAGAGGCTGCATCTTCCAATGCAGTGCGTGTTACTTTGGCTGGGTCGATCACGCCGAATTTGAACATGTCACCATATTCTTCGGTTTGAGCGTTAAAGCCGAAAGATGTGTCGTTGCTTTCGCGCACTTTGCCGGCAACTACTGCACCGTCAACGCCTGCGTTTTCCGCGATCTGACGCAAAGGCGCTTCGATTGCTTTTAGGACAATTGAAATACCTGCGTTTTGATCAGGGTTCGCACCTTGTAGATCAGCCAAACCTTTGCCGGCTTGAACCAATGCAACACCACCACCAACAACGATACCTTCTTGAACTGCGGCACGTGTCGCGTTCAATGCATCGTCAACGCGGTCTTTGCGTTCTTTAACTTCGACTTCAGTCATGCCGCCAACTTTGATAACTGCAACACCGCCAGCCAATTTGGCAACGCGTTCTTGTAGTTTTTCACGGTCGTAATCAGAAGATGTTTCTTCGATTTGGCCACGGATTTGTGCAACACGTGCTTCGATTTCTGCTTTGTTACCAGCGCCATCAACGATTGTTGTTTCGTCTTTGGAGATTTGGATTTTCTTAGCAGTACCAAGCATGTCCATAGTGACGTTTTCAAGTTTCATGCCGAGGTCTTCGGAGATAACTTGACCACCAGTAAGGATCGCGATGTCTTGAAGCATTGCTTTGCGGCGATCGCCGAAACCAGGTGCTTTGACAGCTGCAATTTTCAAACCGCCACGCAATTTGTTCACAACCAAAGTTGCAAGCGCTTCGCCTTCGACATCTTCAGCGATGATCAAAAGCGGTTTTTGTGACTGGATAACTTGCTCTAGCAATGGAACCATTGCTTGAAGTGAAGATAGCTTTTTCTCGTGCAACAAGATCATGCAGTCTTCGAGTTCTGCTGTCATTTTTTCTGGGTTTGTCACGAAGTAAGGGGACAAATATCCACGGTCGAATTGCATACCTTCGACAACAACAGTTTCTGTTTCCAGACCTTTGTTTTCTTCAACAGTGATAACGCCTTCGTTACCAACTTTTTGCATCGCATCAGCGATCTGACGACCGATTTCTGCTTCGCCGTTTGCTGAAATTGTACCAACCTGGGCAACTTCGTCGCTGTCTGCAACTGCGCGCGCCATGTCACGGATCGCTTGAACAACATGTGCTGTTGCAAGGTCGATACCGCGCTTGAGGTCCATTGGGTTCATGCCAGCAGCAACTGACTTCATGCCTTCTTTTACGATGGCCTGAGCCAAAACAGTCGCAGTTGTTGTACCGTCACCTGCTTCGTCGTTTGTACGAGAAGCAACTTCTTTTACCATCTGCGCGCCCATGTTTTCGAACTTGTCTTCTAGCTCGATCTCTTTCGCAACGGAAACACCATCTTTGGTGATGCGCGGTGCGCCGAAAGATTTGTCTAGGACAACGTTACGACCTTTTGGGCCCAAAGTTACTTTTACAGCATCCGCTAGGATGTTGACACCTTTAAGCATGCGATTGCGTGCGTCTGTGCCGAATTTGACGTCTTTAGCAGCCATTGTGCATTTCCTCGTCTAAATAATTTCGTTTCAGGGAAAGGGATTAGGACAAAATGCCCAAAATATCGCTTTCTTTCATGATCAATAGCTCTTCGCCATCGACAGTGACTTCTGTGCCGGACCATTTGCCGAACAATACTTTGTCACCAGTTGATACAGCCATAGCGATCAATTCGCCGCTGTCTTTGCGGGCGCCTTCGCCGCAAGAAACAACGATGCCTTCGGCTGGTTTTTCTTTTGCGCTATCCGGGATGATCAACCCGCCAGCTGTTTTTTCGTCACCTTCTGTGCGACGAACAAGAACGCGGTCGTGAAGCGGTTTAAATGCCATCTCTGAGGCTCCTTCGCTCAAAATGTCTAACTCAAGCTCGGCAATCCGAACTATTAGCACTCATCTCATTCGAGTGCTAACGGTACATAGTTAGGTATCTGTCCAAAGACTGTCAACACAGAGTTCCAAAAAAAAATCAAAATACGTATATAAAAAAACCGAAGCAGAAATGCTTCGGTTTGGTTAGGCATTAGGCGGCCAATTCACGACCGCGCAAGAGTGCATCCACCGAAGGCAGTCGCCCCCGAAAGGCGGCATACAATTCCTCTGGATCCAGTGATCCCCCCCGCGAAAGAATATTGTCTTCGAGCGATTTGGCGAGCTGTGGTTCAAATGGATTATTGACTTCTTCGAAGGCCGCAAAAGCATCGGCATCCATCATTTCCGACCACATATAGCTATAGTATCGGCTCGCATAACCACCGCCGGCAAAAACATGCGCAAACTGAGGCGTTGCATGACGCATTTCGATGGCACATGGCATCTGAAGGTCATCCAATATGTCCTTTTGCCAGCCCATAATATCGGCTTTGGGCGCCCCCAAGTGATATTCAAGATCAGCCAAAGCCGAGGATACAAATTCGACTGTTTGAAATCCCATGTCATAATTTGCAGCGCTTAACACCCTGTCCATCAACGCCTTGGGCATCGGTTTACGGGTCTCGGCGTGGCTTGCAAATTTCGCAAGCACTTCGGGCACCAAGAGCCAATGTTCATAAAGTTGGCTCGGTAATTCCACGAAATCACGCGGAACCGATGTACCCGAGACCATTTCGTAGGTCACATCGGATAACATTTGATGCAGTGCATGGCCAAATTCATGAAACAACGTGCGCGCATCATCTAATGACAGCAAAGCAGGATCAGATTTGGCGAAATTACACACGTTGATCACAATAGGGCGTTGTTCTTGGGGAAACTTGGACTGCGACCGCATGGCAGAACACCATGCACCCGATCGTTTCGATTCACGCGCAAAATAATCGCCGATGAACAATGCGATATGCTTTCCGTGACGTGTGACTTCCCAAGCGCGGCAATCTTGATGATAAAGAGGCAAGTTAACTTCGGAAAAATCCAGATCAAACAATCTATTCGCACAATCAAAAGCCGCAGCGATCATTTTATCCAACTGAAAATACGGCTTAATTTCGGATTCATCTAAATCAAATTCTTGTTGCCGCCGCTTTTCTGAAAAATAGCGCCAATCCCATGGCTGCAAGGCCCCGTTAAGACCTTCTTTTTGCATGTATTCCATTAGGATTTCTTGGTCCTGCATCGCTCGTTCGCGCGCTGGCTTCCAAACGTCCATTAGCAAATCTCTTACGTTGCTTGGTGTCTTTGCCATTTCCGTTTCAAGCGCAAATTCGGCAAAATTGGCATATCCCAATAGCTCTGACATTTCTTGGCGAAGCGCCAACATTTCCTGTGCCAGCGGACGATTGTCGCGCTCACCGTCGTTGGCACCCCGCGCAGCCCATGCTTTTTGAACAATCTCACGTAGATCGCGACGCGGCGAGAATTGCAAAAACGGCACAACAATCGACCGCGACAACGTGATAATAGGCATATCCATCGATTTTTCTTTGCCCGCAGACCGTGCAGATTTAATCAAGAAATCCGGCAAACCCTGCATCGCGGCCTTATCAAGGGCCATATACCAATCACGTTCATCTGCCAAAAGATTTTGGGTGAATTCTGTGCCAAGGACAGCCAAACGCAATTTGATCTCTTTCAGACGGGTTTCTTGTGCGCCATCTAAAGCAGACCCTGCGCGCACTGCGTTGCGATAGCATAGCATCAAAACACGGTCTTGTTCGGGCGTTAGGGTCAAGGTGTCTTTGCTGTCCCAAAGTGTCTTGATCCGGGCGAACAGCTGTTTATTTGACGTAATTGCCGAACTATGTGCCGATAATTTTGGCGAAAACTCACGCATCAAAGCTTCGCGCTTGGGATTACTGTCAGACCCAACCAATGTGTAAAAGACCGATAAAACTTGGCCCAAGGCCTTGCCTGCTGCCATCATCGCATCGATTGTATTTTCAAAGGTTGGGGCATCTGGATTGTTGGCAATGGCCAACAGCTCATCCATTTCTTGCTTTAACGCCACTTCAAGCGCGGGTTCAAAATCC
This sequence comes from Paracoccaceae bacterium, assembly GCA_024639125.1. Classification (GTDB taxonomy): domain Bacteria; phylum Pseudomonadota; class Alphaproteobacteria; order Rhodobacterales; family Rhodobacteraceae; genus JAHEJA01. Next base: position 1,398 of record JAHEJA010000011.1, on the reverse strand, counting down.
GTATCACGAATGCGATCAAATGGCGCCAATTCAAATGGCGTTATCCATTCTTGTAGCAAAGGGTTTGTCATAATGTTCTCCATTTGACCAAATTTCGCCCCTAAAAAGACGACGTTAAATCATTGCAAATCGGGCAAGTTTGGCTTGCTTTTATTTTAATCTTACGTGTTTCACCATAAAGCGCATCGTAAATAAACATCTCCCCCAAAAGGGGGGGGGTCGTTTTCATGGCTAATTTCATCGCTTCACCAGCCATCATAGACCCAATCACCCCGGGCAAAGATGCAAAAACACCGGCCTCGGCACAGCTTGGCGCCAAACCAGAGGCTGGCTCTTGCGGAAAAATGCATTGATAACAAGGCGTTCCATTCTTGGGGTCGAAAACGGTGACTTGTCCCTCCCATTGGGACAATGCCCCCGAAACCAAAGGCTTGCCCAAACGCGCACATGTTTCATTGACCAAATACCGCGTTTCAAAATTATCACAGCCATCAATAACTATGTCAAAATCACTGACCAATTTTTCGGCTATATCTGCGGCAAAGCGCCGATGATAAGGAAGAACCGTAATGTGCGGGTTTTGCGCCAAAAGAACTTGGCTTGCAGAATGCACTTTGGGCATCCCGATTCGATCTTCGGTATGAATCACCTGACGTTGAAGGTTAGAATTTTCGACCGTATCGTCATCAATCACCCCAATTGTGCCAACGCCAGCAGCGGCAAGGTATTGCAACACAGGCGCGCCAAGCCCTCCTGCCCCAATCACCAGAATGCGCGCCATTTTCAACCGCTTTTGGCCTACGCCCCCAATTTCACGCAAAACGATATGGCGGGCATAGCGTTCCAATTCGATATCACTAAAGGTGTTAGAGGAACCCGCTTTCGGCGCCGCGGCTTGGGCTTTTGCACCTGCCAATTTCCGCATGCGCCCTAAACCAACGCGATACAATGCCACCAATCCCGCTCCGCCCAATAACAACAACCACGGCGCAGCAGAGCCACCAGTGGCAAGTCGAAAACCATGAGTTTCGGGTAGGATTAAATGCAAGGCTACGATGGTCACAACCGCCGTCAAAATCGTGACCAAACGCTTTTCGCGGGATGCCCCCAATAAGCCGGCGACCATCCAAAATAGGCAAAGAACCACAACCGCAAACATCACGATGCCCCAGTTGATCCAAATCCGCCAGCGCCACGATCCGTATCACTTAGGCTGTGGACTTGGGTAAATGTAGCTTGAAGGACCGGTGCAACCACCATCTGCGCAATCCTGTCCCCATGGGAAATATGGATGTCTTGGGATGAGGTATTCAACAGAATGACCCCCACAGCACCGCGATAATCGCTATCTATGGTGCCCGGCGCATTCGGTAACGTGATCCCTTGTTTTAGGGCCAA
>JAHEJA010000010.1:71922-88918 GCA_024639125.1 Paracoccaceae bacterium | reverse complement strand
ATCGCAGAACAGCATGGCGTGACATTCTCAGGTGCTTTGGCTGCTGGTGGAATGAAACCATTCTGCGCAATGTATTCTACGTTTCTACAGCGCGGTTATGACCAAGTGGTGCATGACGTCGCTTTGCAAAATCTTCCTGTGCGGTTCGCAATAGATCGCGCGGGGTTGGTCGGCGCGGATGGGGCAACACACGCGGGATCATTCGATATCGCGTTTATGTCCAACCTTCCTAATATGGTCGTGATGGCGGCGGCTGACGAAGCCGAGCTTGTGCATATGGTGGCAACGGCGGCGGCCTATGATGATGGTCCCATAGCGTTTAGATATCCCCGCGGCGAAGGCGAAGGTGTCGACCTTCCGGCTCGTGGACAAGTCCTGGAAATTGGCAAAGGTCGCATCGTCCAAGAAGGCCGTGGTATCGCTCTTGTTTCCTTTGGTACGCGTCTTGGAGAAACACTAAAAGCCGCGGAAAACCTCGCAGCACAAGGGATCACGCCAACCGTTATAGATGCACGCTTTGCCAAGCCACTTGATCGCGATCTTTTGCTCAAAGCGGCCGCTGAGCATGATGCAATGATCACAATAGAAGAAGGCGCCGTTGGCGGCTTTGGCAGCCACGTACAACAGCTTCTGTCTGATGAAGGTATCTTTGACACGGGGTTTAAGTTCCGCTCAATGGTGCTTCCAGATGCCTTTATCGACCAATCCAGCCCCAATGATATGTATGCGATGGCGGGCCTAAATGCCAAAGATATTGAAACAAAAGTGCTTGGTCTGTTGGGGGTTACCCGCCTAGAAAGCCGCTCCGCCAGCTAACATCGCTTGCAAGCCTGTTTTATAGTCCGGATAGATTAACGCGATTCCAAGCGCTGTTTTGATCTTGGCATTATCGACGCGTTTGCTTTCTGCATAGAAACTGCGGGCCATTGGCGTCATTTCTGCATCTTCATATCGAACCGCCTCTGGCATCGGGCAGCCCAATAGCTCGGCGGCATAGGCAATGACATCCTCTGGAGGCGCAGGATCGTCATCACATAGATTATACACCTCACCAGGCTTTGGCGCATTTAGCGAAGCCACTACAGTTTGGGCAATATCTTCTACATGGATGCGGCTAAAAACTTGGCCTTCTTTAATTATTCGACGCGCTGTCCCATTTTTTACTTTTTCAAACGGCCCGCGCCCTGGCCCATAAATACCCGCCAGTCGAAATATATGCAGCGGAATATTTTCCAAATTTGCCCATTGCTCTTCAGCACGCACGCGCGCCTTTCCGCGGTCGGTACCCGGTGTCAACCGGGTTTGCTCGTCCACCCATCCACCGTGATGATCCCCATAGACCCCTGTCGTAGAGAGATAGCCCACCCATTTCAGCCGATGCGCGACCCTTTGAATGTGCGTGCCATAGTGCGCCAAAACTGGATCTTGACCCGCCTGCGGTGCAATCGAAGACAGTATCGCTTCACATTTGCCCAAATACTCATTCACGCCATCTGATCCCCAACGCAACGGAATGATCCCTTGGCGCGACAAGGCGTCTAGCCCCTCATCGCTACGCGAGGTTCCGGCGATTTCCCAATCGGAATGGGGCAAACGGGCGGCGATAGCCTGTGCACTATAGCCATGCCCAAAAGATAAGAGACGTTGTTTCATGCCCCATAATTGGACATGCATTTCCAATAACTTCAAGTGCAATCCACTTGTTTTGATTTGACGGTACGTCGTTGCTGACACCGCGATCTAGGATGTCATACTGATCCAAATTGTTCAGGAGGCACTTATGACAGATATCGTAATTTTGGGCGGCGCGCGCACGGCAGTTGGAACGTTCGGTGGCTCATTGGCTGCTGTTGCACCGATCGAGCTTGGCACAGTTGCCGCTAAGGCGGCGATAGAACGCGCAGGTGTTGACGCAGCCCAGATTGGTCATGTTGCTTTTGGGCATGTGATCAACACCGAACCTCGGGACATGTACCTTAGTCGGGTTGCCGCGATGCAAGCGGGGATACCGGATACAACCCCTGCAATGAATGTGAACCGTTTGTGCGGCTCTGGGGTTCAAGCGATTGTCTCTGTTGTGCAATCGCTGATGCTGGGCGATGCTGAATTTGGGCTTGCTGGTGGTGCGGAAAATATGAGCCGATCACCCTATATCGTTCCCGATCAGCGCTGGGGCTCGAAAATGGGTGATATCAGAACGTTGGATATGATGCTTGGTGCGTTGAACTGTCCTTTTGGAACGGGTCATATGGGGGTCACTGCGGAAAATGTCGCGGCGGAACATGGCATTTCTCGTGCGGATCAGGATGCATTTGCGCTGACAAGCCAACAGAGGGCAGCTGCCGCCATTGACGCAGGCTATTTCAAAGACCAAATCGTTCCGGTCGAGGTGAAAGTAAAGCGTGATCTGGTGGCGTTTGATACGGATGAACATCCCAAAGCGACGTCAATGGAAATTTTGGGCGGCCTTCGTCCAGTCTTTCAAAAAGATGGTTCAGTAACCGCTGGGAATGCATCTGGCATTAATGACGGGGCTGCGGCGATTGTTTTGGCGCGTGCAGATGCTGCCGAGCGGGCTGGGCTTAAGCCGTTGGCGCGGATTATTGGATATGCTCATGCAGGTGTGCGTCCCGAAGTCATGGGGATAGGGCCGGTTCCTGCTGTTGAAAATCTGCTCGCAAAAACCGGGCTGAGCATCACCGATTTTGACGTGATCGAATCTAACGAAGCGTTTGCGGCTCAAGCTTTGGCGGTGAACAAAGGGCTTGGCCTTGATCCGAGCAAAGTGAATCCAAATGGCGGTGCAATTGCATTGGGTCACCCCGTTGGGGCGACGGGCGCTTTGATCACTGTCAAAGCACTTTATGAATTGCAGCGTATTGGCGGACACAAAGCTTTGATTACGATGTGCATCGGCGGTGGCCAAGGCATCGCGATTGCGATCGAACGCTTATAGGCCATTAAACAAATTTTCACCACGTTTATGCAATTCTTCGAGGCTTAAGGTAGCACCATCGGAGAATTGATTATGAGCATTGCAGCCAAGCTCGCCGAAGAACGCCGCGCGCGCTTGGCTGCAGAGCGCTTGCTAGAGTTAAAGCAAGCTGAATTGTTTGCAGCCAACCGCAAACTTGGTCGCCATGCCAAAGCGCTTAGCGAAGAAATTGTTGAAACGCGCGCGGAAATTACGAATGTGCGTAACGAAAACCAAAAGGTTAAATCGGACCTCACGGTAGCGAATCAAAAAATTGAAATTGTCGAACGCCGACTGTGGCATTCCATAGAAACAATTCGTGATGGCTTTGCTGTTTTTGATATCGACAATGGATTGCTTATGGCAAATCCCGCTTATTTATCCGTTTTTGATGGATTAGAAGAAGTGTCGCCGGGTGTCAGTTATGCGCGTATTTTACAACTTTTGACAGAAGAGGGGATCGTCAACATAGGGCGTGAGCCTCCGGCAGAATGGCGTGCAAGAATGTTAGATCGCTGGCATTCGCGCGCCCCTAATCCGATTATTATCCGCTTGTGGAACAATGAATATATCAAGCTGATAGATCGGCGCGGACATGGTGGCGACGTTGTGACCTTGGCTTTGAATATCACCGAGTCAGTTCAATACGAAAAGGCGCTAAAAGCCGCGCAGAAAAAGGCAGAAGCGGCAAATCGGGCAAAATCGGCGTTTTTGGCTAACATGAGCCACGAAATTCGCACCCCGATGAATGGGGTCGTTGGTATGGCTGATCTCTTGACCGAAACCGTTTTGAACGAAGAGCAACAGCTTTTTGTCGATACAATCAAAAGCTCGGGAGAGGCGTTATTGGTTATCATTAATGACGTCTTGGATTATTCCAAAATCGAAGCGGATAAAATGGTTCTACATTCTGAACCGTTTGATTTAGAACGCTCTGTGCACGAAATCTTGGTGATGTTGCAAACCAATGCGCAAACCAAAGGCATCAATTTATTGGTGGATTATGACATGTTTTTGCCGAGCCATTTCATTGGTGATCCCGGACGCATCCGACAGGTTTTGACCAATTTGATAGGCAACGCGCTCAAGTTTACTTTGCAAGGCCATGTGAAAGTCAGCGTTGTTGGCTTTGAAGCCACTCAGAAAACCTATGATATTCGCATCTTGATCGAAGATACCGGCATCGGCATTCCACCGGAAAAGGTTGATCATATCTTTGGTGAATTCAATCAGGTTGATGATGAACGAAATCGTCAATTCGAAGGCACCGGACTTGGGTTAGCTATCTCTAAACGCTTGGTCAGCATGATGGGTGGCGATATTTGGGTGACATCGGAATTGGGGCAGGGGTCAAGTTTTGGTTTAAATCTATCACTTCCATTAGCAGAACAAGAAACACCGTTGCCGAACCTGCGTGGACGGGTGAACCATGTTGTGATCGTTGAAACGAACGTGGCGCTGCGGGAAATCTTGGTCAAGCAATTTAGCGTGTTCGATATCGACATTGATGTGGCGACGACGGGCCATGACGCATTACAATGCATTGATCGCAGAACGGATTTGGTTCTAATCGGTGATCAATTTGAAGATATGGACGGCTTCGATTTAGCCGCCAAGATCGCAGAAACAGGTTTTGATCCGCGTGTGCTATTGTTGGCTGCTACCTTGGCAGAGGTGCAATCAGACCCCGCTGGACATTGTGTGTCAGGTGTCCTGCAAATGCCTTTGTCGCGGCGTGGATTGTTATCCGCTTTGGACAAAATGGCGCCGGCGCCCCAAGTGATTGAGGTGGATGCGCCTATTCCTGTAACGCCGCGATCTGGGCAAAAGATGAAAATACTGACAGCCGAAGACAACAAAACCAATCAATTGGTATTCCGTAAAATGGTGAAATCTCTGGACATAGATTTAGAATTTGCAGTGAACGGTTTGGAAGCTGTGGAAAAATATCAAAGCTTTCAGCCAGATTTGATTTTCATGGATATTTCAATGCCCAAGATGGACGGCAAAGAAGCCACACAGAAGATTCGCGAAATTGAACAAGACAGACATGTCCCGATCGTTGCTTTGACAGCACATGCGATGAGCGGTGACGAAGATGAAATTTTGGCGTCGGGGTTGGATCGCTATTTGACAAAGCCATTACGTAAGGACGCAATTTTTGATGTCATTTCAAGCTACGCCCCCAAGGGATGTGATCCCGTGCCATAGGTTCAAGTCAAAAAAGGGGCTGCGGGTTTGCACAGCCTTAGGAGATTTGTTCCTTAAGAATGGATGCCGTGATCGAGATCATCAAATAGATACCGCTCAGAATGAGCAAGGTCAGCAAAGTATCCTCGAACGCTTTGGGATAGCTTGGTGACTCTGATGCGATTGGATCAACGGCAAGTGTTAGATAGCGTGACTGGGATGATGCTTCGGCTTGGGTTGCCCGAAGTTGCTCTAGTGAAGCTTGAAGCATTGCATCGCGCGTAGCCAAATCCGCTTGTGAAATTTGAATGCGCGAAACTGTTTCGGCTAACGTCATACCGTTTTCCATAGGCTCATTCATACGCGCCTCGGTTTCCGCTTTGGCAAACTTTAGACGGTCAATATCGGCCCGTACACCGCTCACACGGCTTTGATTCGGGCGGGCGTTGTCCAAGAGGGCCTGTAGCTGGATTTCTTTTTCGACAATCTGTTGTTCTAGCGTACTGATTTGACCACGAAGGCTTCCTGCATAAGCTTCGGGATCCAAAAGTGTCGATTGTTGAAGTGCGACCAACGCTTCTTGTGCCTTGCGGCGTTCCTTGTCCGCATCTTCAAATGCCGTTTTGGCATCTGAAACCTGATTGTCACGCTTTCGTTCTGACAGATTATCGACGCGCTCTTCGGCGTATTTAATCAGCGCCTCAGAAAAACGGACAGCCATGTCAGGGTCGGCGGCGGACACTTCCATGTTGACGACCCCTTCGGTAGGGTCAAAGCCAATTTTGATACGTTTTTTATAAATTTTATGGGCATCTTCCAGCGTGGCACCTGCTTTTAGACGCTGCAAGACATCAATATTTGGATCGCTGAAATGTTCAACAAATCCTTCGTCTTCTTCTAGTCGCAGCATCGCATCTTTGGATGTCAGATAGGTTTGTACCGCAATTGCGTCCGGGGTCGTGGCAAATTGGGTGCCAGACAATAATCCACCTGCACCACCGGCGGCACCTGCGCTATCCGCTTTGATGATTTGAAATGCTGAATTTGTTGAATACATTGGCGTTGCAATCATCGTAAAATAAATGCCCGCCAACAAGGTTGGGATCAGAACGAAAGCCATCAAGCGCAGTGTCAACATTAGGCTATTGCGCCGCCGACGACGGATCATGTCCTTTTGGATGCCCATGATTTCTTTGTTCCGCTTGGCGGCCATGTCTTCAGGCGACATTTGGGCTTGTTCTGCTGGAACTTGCGCTGGTTCGATGCGCGTAGGCAACTGAACCTTGTCGTTATCAGGATCATTTTGCGCCACAACTTGCATCATTGTGCTGCGTTGAAACGGATCAATCCCGTTGTCACGTAATACTTTGACCGCTTCGTAATCAGAGGTAAAAGTGAGGCCCTGTTTTTGGGCTGTGCGACGGGCAATGCGCAATTGGCGCGGTGTCAGCCCTTCGTTTTGGATCGCTTTTAGCGTCGGATCCGAGCGAAGGTCTTGGCCAAGGGGTTCTGGTGCCACCGCTTGCGTTGGCTCGGACGCTGGCTGGCGAATTGGGGCTGTCTGATCAACTGCGGGTGTCTGGTCAACAGGGTCTGTTGCGACTGCTTGCATGGGTCGCGGCGTCGTGGGTTTGTTCACGCTTGGCTTGCGGATGCGAAATTTATTCGCTTTGAGTTTGGTAGTCATATAACTGCTTCGCTTCCTCTAAGCTGTCAAACATATGCAGTTGTCCCTGCAATAAGACAGCTGCTTTTTGAACGTATTTCTCTAGGGTCTCAGCTTGGTGTGATACGATCACAGTGGTTGTTGTTTTGAACCGCTCTGCCAAAATTGCCCCAGCTTTTTTGTTAAATTCGACATCCGTTGTGCTCGGCATGCCTTCGTCAATTAAGTATATATCAAAATCTAGCGCCAACATGAGGGAAAAAGTAAACCTAGCCTTCATCCCTGCAGAATATGTGCCCAATGGTTGATCAAAATATTCCTCTAGCCCACATAGCCAGCGGCAATAGGCTTCGACAAAATCGGGATCAAGGCCATAAAGTTTTGCAATGTAGCGCGCGTTTTCCCGTGCTGTGTGTTTGGGAACGACACCACCCATAAAGCCCAATGGAAATGATATTTTGCAATTTCGGTGAATTTCACCTTCGTCGGCTTTTTCCAACCCTGCCATCATTTTAATGAGGGTTGTTTTACCTGTGCCGTTGGGGGCCAGTATGCCAAGCGACGTCCCAAGTTCTACGCGAAATGACACTCGGTCAAGAATAACCTTGCGCCGTGTTCCTGTCCAAAAGGACTTGCTCACATTTACGAACTCTAACATCTACTATAATTAACCTGTGGTTTTCTCGATCGGACAATATCCTAACGCCATTAACAAACAATAATGATTAAATATGTCGATTTTTAGGCCCGTAGGCTGATTCTTGCACAACCTGTGCCAAGACATAAAAAAGCCGGCCCAAAGGCCGGCTTTAATTCGGTTATTATCTTAGATTTCTTTTTTCTGCACGCCGGTAAGTTTGCCCGCGATGATTGATACAATCGCAGCAGCAAAGCTAAACAACGCACCCATTTTGGCAGCATCTTGTATCGGGCCCGCATCAAAGGCAACAGAGGCCACAAAGAGCGAAACAGTAAAGCCAATCGCAGCCACACAGCCAATAACAACAAGGTCAATAATACGCATACCTTCCGGCATACCCAAACCAAGTGGCTTGGCGGCTAACCAGCCAAACAACATGATGCCAACCGGTTTGCCGAGCAAAAGACCGGCCAAGACCAACCACGTTGCATCACCCATTGCCGAAAATTCAACACCGGCATTTAACAGGCCAAAGAAGAATAAAATGACTTCGACAGGATGCTTCAGAGCGTGCTCCATAGAGTTTAACAAATCATGAAGATGCTGCTCTGCCTCGTTAAAGATGCCGAATGCGCGGTCTGCGTGCGGGATTGTTGTAACAATTGGCAAAAGCCCAAGTGCAGGGTGCAAACCAGAACGCATAAATCCGTACCAGCTGATGCAGCCCGCAATCGCATAAGGAACGAACGACAGCTTTTGGCGAACCCACGTCGATTTTGGACGTAGTTGGTCACCCACATCCAAACGACGGGGCAACCAGTTGAACACCACATATACAACAATTGCCGCTGCCATAGACAATAGCAACCACTGTGGTGCAAGATCCCCAGATGGGTAAAAGATCGCCAAAATGATCAAGCCGGCCGCGTCATCGGCAATTGCCAATAGTAGCAAAAAGCGGATCGCAGGGTGACCTGCACCAAAGACGATACGTCCAACCAAATAGCTAAATGCAATGTCCGTTGCGGTGGGGATTGCCCAACCGTTTGCCACAGCATTATATGTGTCTGATCCCAAAAGCATCGCTAGACCAAGGTACACACTAATTGGACCAACCATGCCGCCAAATGTGGCAAACAGCGGTGTCGCAGCCTTTTTGCCGCGCAGGCTGCCGTTTTTCAAAATCACGGCTTCCCAGACTTCTTTTGCTGCTATGGCAAAAAAGAGCGCCATCGCTAGATCATTGATCAAGTAATGCAGCGTCAGCGTGCGGTGACCGTCATGCAGATGTCCAATCGGGGCGTGATCCCAGATCACAAATTCTACAAAATGATGATAGGTTTCGGGATTGGTATTCGCCCAGACCAAGGCAAGCAATGCCCCGATAATAAGCAAAAGTGAATAGTTCGTTAAGAAATTCCAGACTCGATACATGGTATCCTCGGTTTGTTCTGCTCCGCGTTGAGCGCAGGGTTATAGCATTTCCCCATTGCGGGCAATAATTCAATCTATAAACCGCCATAGGCCGTTCAGGTGTATTCTTAATCGTCAAAAAATGGGTTTATTTTACCCAAGGATGACAACGCATGCTGTTATGCCCCTTAATTTTTGGTATAAAACAGGGAGAAAAGGTATATTTTCTATCCGTCGGCGTCCAGTTTTTGCCGTAACTCTCGTAATGTTGGCAAGATGGATTTCAGCCGTTCGTTGCCCAATTCTTCGAAGAGATCAGCAATCACCGGGACAAGTTGATTGATTGCCGTGTCGCGCGCATTGCGACCTGCTGAACTAATTGCAACCATCTTGCGCCGGGCATCATCCCAATCCGGACGAATGTGGATATGGCCTGCTATTTCCAGTTTGGTCAGCGTATTTGTCATCGCGCCACGCGTTACATGAAATATCTTGGCCAATTGAGCCGGAGAACGCTCTGCGTTGATATGAGCAAGATGGTTCAGAACAGAAAAATGCGATAGCTCCATCCCTTTAGGAAGAACTTTGGCCAACCGGCTTCTTAGCAATTGATCGGCAGTTAAAAGTTCGCTCACAAGCGAAATACTTAACCCCGTTTGTTCATCGCGCATTTTGCGGTCCTGAATATTTGTAATCGTGCGTCAATGATGGCACACGTTGGCGGGCCTTTTCAACGCGCATTAAGTCTAGTTTATGGTAACAAATGTCCAATGTTGACCCGAGCGACACACAAATTTCACCCCAAGGATCAATGATCATGGAATGCCCATGTGTTTTGCGCGTTCCCATTGCATCGTGTTCACCACATTGCGCTGGCGCCAACACATAGCATCCGGTTTCAATCGCACGGGCGCGCAACAAGGTTTCCCAATGCGCTTGACCCGTTGGACGCGCAAAAGCGGCAGGGATCGTTAGAATTTGTGCGCCGGCCTTTGCTAAATCGCGATAGAGGTGGGGAAAGCGAACGTCATAACAAATGCTTAGGCCAATGTTACCTAGTGCGGTTTTTGCAACAACGGCTGTGTTTCCTGGGCGGTACCCTGCAGATTCACGATACGATTCTGTTTCGGATAATGTGACGTCGAACATGTGAATTTTATCGTAATGCGCGACGATATCCCCCTGATCATCGATCAAGAAGGATCTATTCGCAAATCGGTCGTCTAAATCATCGGTCTTCAACGCCAGTGATCCGATCAAAACCCAAACCTTGCGCGCTTTCGCAAATGATCTTATCGCCGCCAAAGTGATGTCGTGATCTTGTGTTTGCAAAACAGCCATCTGGTGTTTGCGGCTGCTTGAAATGCAATTTGTCACTTCGGGTGTCAAAAGGAACGTCGCGCCGGCGTCGGCTGCTATTGTTAGTTGTTCTAATGTGACCTTCAGATTGGCACTAGGGTCATCGGAAACATTTAACTGAAGCAGGGCGACATGGGTCATTGATTTAATAAACCATCCAATGTTCCAGCCTGTTCCAACGCATAAAGATCATCACATCCGCCAATGTGGGTTTCGTTGATGAAAATCTGGGGCACAGTGCGTCCGCCATTTGCGCGTTGGATCATTTCAGGCTTGCGATCAGGGTTTTGAAAAACGTCTACTTCGGAAAAAGACACGCCTTTGGAATTGAGCAGCCGTTTTGCTGCGTGGCAGTAGCCACAAAGTGGAGAGGTGTAAATTTCGATTATGGCCATGGTTTCCGTCCCAACTGATTTGGGGGTAACTTAGTCGTCCTTGACCGCGCGCGCTAGCACTACAATGTCGATTTCTTTTGCGCCTGCTTCTAAACACGCGCGCGCTGCTGCGTCTAACGTCGCGCCAGAGGTCATGACATCATCCACCAAAAGAACCGATTTTCCATAAATTTTATCAATAGCCCCCGAATGAACACGGATTGCTTTGTTCAGTCTGGCGTATCGTTCGTCTTTGCTGACATGCTCAAGCGGGCGCGTTGCCTGAGGTCGCACAAGCACATCCGAATAGGTCCTAAGTTTTAGGGTCTTGGCAATCGCCGCTGCCAATAGTGCGGATTGATTGTATTTGCGCCGAAACGTGCGACCCCAATGCAGAGGGATGGGCAATACAATTGTGTCTGGATGCACCAAATCGCGCACCTTTCTTGCCATCCAACGCCCAACGGTGGGTGCAATATCGGTACGGTCTGCATGCTTTAATCCTAAAACCAATTTGCGCCCGTTCCCGGAATACCGCAGAACGGCGCGGCCTTGTGACCAGGGGCGGGCCGCTTCGTGACAGCCATCACAAAGATCCGATTGATCAATTTGTGGCCCCAGCAAAGGGGCGCTGCATTGCGCACAGGCGGCCCCATGGATAAACGGGGTTTGTGACCAACAAGGTCCACATAATCCGAATTCGCTATGCACGATTCCACCACATCCCAAACATTGTGCTGGATAAATCATGCGCATTGCCGTTTGAAACCTAAGCATTTTCATTCTATGTGCCTCTTATGACAAACCAAACTGTTTTGATTGATCGCCCTGCTTTATTGCGCAACCGCCGCCGCCATGTGCCGGGGCGTGGCGATTTTTTGCATGACGAAGCCATCATTGACGTTCAGGATCGCCTGAACTTGGTTACCAAGTCGTTTAAAGATGTGGCGATTGTGACAAGTTTTCCGGACCCGTGGACGATTGCCTTTCCGGATGCCACCATCGTCGTGGACGATGATGTGTTGGATTTGGCCGAACAGACCTATGATCTGGTCATTCATGGAATGTGCCTACATTGGGCAAATGATCCCGTTGGGCAACTGATCCAATGCCGCCGTGCCCTACGACCGGATGGGCTGTTCATTGGTGTGCTGTTGGGTGGTGAAACCTTGGCGGAACTTAGATCAGTTTTGGCCGAAGCCGAAATCAAAGTGCGTTCTGGGTTATCCCCTCGGGTTTTGCCGATGGCTGAAATTCGTGATGTGGGTGCTTTATTGCAGCGCGCTGGATTTGCTTTGCCTGTTGCGGACAGTGCCGTTTTGAAAACGCGCTATGACAATGTATTCAAATTGATGGCGGATCTTCGGGCGATGGGGGAAACCAATGCGCTAAGTGATCGGGACCGCCGCTTTACACCACGGCAAGTATTCTTGCAGGCAGCAGATATTTACCAAAGCGCATTCGGAGATGAACACGGATCGATTCCAGCTAGTTTTGAACAAATCTTTCTAACGGGTTGGGCGCCAGACGATAGCCAACCCAAAGCTTTGCGCCCCGGATCTGCGACAATGCGTCTTGCTGATGCAATAGGGGCCACGGAAACCAATCTCAATGATTGACCCTCAGCATAAAAGCCTTAGATGTCATGGCTGATGCGAAAATAAACGGATGTACCTATGTTTGACCCAAATGTTCCCCAATCTTGCCCTGCACATGCGCAAGCCGATCACCCCAAAGTGCCAAAGCAAAAGGTTGGTATTTTGTTGGCAAACCTTGGGACACCGGACAATTTTGATTACTGGTCAATGCGCCGTTATCTGTCAGAGTTTCTATCAGATCGCCGCGTCATAGATTATTCGCCATTTCTTTGGCAGCCACTGCTACAGCTTATTATTCTAACGTCGCGCCCGTTCCGGTCCGGGGCGAATTATAAATTGATCTGGAATCATGACCAAGGCGAAAGCCCATTGATGACGATCACCAAAGATCAGACTGCCAAAATCACCGATCGCATGAAAGAACGCTATGGCGACGATGTGATGGTTGATTTCTGCATGCGCTATGGCAATCCGTCCACAAAATCCAAGGTTCGCGAAATGGTGCGGGCGGGGTGTACAAAAATATTGTTTTTCCCACTCTATCCGCACTATGCAGGGGCAACATCGGCAACGGCGAATGACCAATTCTTTCGCGCTTTGATGGATGAAAAATGGCAACCCATCGCGCGCGTTGTCGAACCTTATTTCGAAAAACCAGACTATATCGAAGCCTTGGCGCAATCTGTTGAACGCGCTTATGCCGCAGCCGACACCAAGCCCGAAATCTTGGTCTGTTCTTATCACGGTGTTCCCAAGCGGTATTTGATGCAGGGCGATCCGTATCATTGCCAATGCCAAAAAACCACGCGCCTTCTAAAAGAGCGTTTGGGTTGGGCGGATACCGAAATTGTCACCACGTTCCAATCCAAATTCGGCCCCGAAGAGTGGCTAAAGCCATACACAGTCGAAGAAGTCGCGCGTTTGGCCAAAGAAGACGGCAAAAAGAACATCGCCGTTATTGCGCCTGCTTTCTCGGCGGATTGCATCGAAACATTAGAAGAAATCAAAGGCGAGATTTGCGAAAGCTTCGAAGAGGCGGGCGGCGAACACTTTACCTATATTCCGTGCTTGAATGACGATGACGCACATATTGATGCGCTTAGTGCGTTGATCCAAGAAAACTTACATGGCTGGTTAGAGTAATTCGATACCTTGATAATCCCTCTTTCAACGCGCAAGGTTAGACCAAGTCGCAGGGAGAGGGATTAACCATGACGCATTATGACCAATTAAAATCAGCGTTTGCTCAACAGGTCGCCGATAACAAGATTTTCGTGGAACAAAATATTGCCTTTGCCAAGAATATCGCAGGCGATATTCGCGCGTTCCTTGACCTGCCTGAGGATCCCCCCAAGTCAGACACCTCAAAGCCTTATATGCAATTCTTGCGTCTTGATCCCGAAAAAGGGTTCGAGCCAAAGGACACGATAGCGCAAGCGGTTATCCATATGCCCGAGGGCAAATTTCAATTCGGTTTGGGTGTTTTGCTAGAAACAGGGATCGACAATTTCCCAAAGCAAGTCGCAACTTTTGGGATCGCATGTGACCGAAATGGTGATCGGCTGATTGTAGATATCCTTGGACAAACTTTTGATGTGGCGGCAACACATGATGTTCCCCTGAAATTGGGCGCCCTATGTCAGCATGTCTTTGATGATCTTTTGCAAGAGCTGCAATGGCGCATCGGGGACGAAGTGGAACACACGCGTATTGGATTTGATATTAATTCATTGACGTCCTAATTTGGTTTTACGCCAATCCCGCAGGAGCAAAGATGGGTATTCGTTTTTTTTCAGACAAAAACAGACCAGTTCACTTGGGTCCTTTTCCGCTGGAACGGTTCAAACGGGTTGATCACGCGCCTCAGGATGCCTGTCCTAAGATGACGCAGCTGTCGTTTCGCGGACATAGTGAGACCAGCATTATATCTGCGATGGGCGAATATCAGGCTATGCTTGATGCCATTCGTGACGGGTTGGTGAACAAAGCTGTCGCGGATATTCCGTCGGATCCGTTAGATCGGGCGCAACATATGAAATCCTTTGGATATTTCTGTGACGCGGCAATGGTGGGTATTTGCAAGCTTCCGCAAGCGGCGGTGTTGCCTGAACCCATCTTAAACCCTGACATAGATCGCCTGGCCCAAGACCTGCGGACCAAACAGACCAAGACTTTGGCTTCTGGTATTGATTTGATCATGGCTGATTTGCGCGAATCAATGGAGGCCCCGCCCAGAGGCATCCAAGGACATACCCATGCGATTATTTTCCTTTATCAAAATCCACGAGATCCAAAATCTGATGAAGCAGGGGCCGAATGGATCCAAGAGGCAAACGCGCATCGCGGTGCATTGCGTGCGAATGAAACTGCGGCAGTTGTTGGCAACTACATCCGGCTGTTGGGATATGATGCGAAATCCCATTCGATGTCAGCGACGGACGTTGATCTGAATGCGCTTGCCGTGGCCTCTGGCCTTGCGTGGGCGGGGAAAGATGGGTTGGACGCGCCCTATCTAGGAACGCAATTTGGCCTCGCGGCTGTGACTTGCACGCTTGACATGAGCTGTGACAGACCTTTGGCTGCCAAGGCAGAGCAGCCACGTTTCAAAACCCACGGGTTGGCATGGTGGCTGGGCGTGGGAACCGCCAAGTCTGGGATCACGTTGGATCCATTCGGCGCGCGATCATTCAAAGACGGGCCACATCCGTTTGAACGTCTCAAGCGTCGGGAAACGCCAACGACCTATATGGATGAACCAAATATACCGCGGGTTCCAAAGCGTACAGACATGTTCGCACGGTCCCAATTTGGGGATATGGGCAAAGCCAATCAAGAGGCCGCCAAAGGGGGGCACTACGCCCGTAAGTCTGCGCCGAGTTTTGCACAACGCCGCGCGCTGGGCGCATTCGTTTTGATCCAGAATGGCGATGCAAATCCTAATGGGACGCGTCCGATGGATCCGCAACGCAATGCGGACAATATCAAAGCAGCAAGTTATTTTCTGGGTGTCGATGCTGTGGGTGTATCGCGCTGTCCTGAGTGGGCTTGGTATTCTCATGATGCTACGGGCGCGCCCATTGATCCGCCGCATGATCAGGCGATTAGCATGATTATTGATCAAGGGCGTGAAACGATGGAAGGCGCATCTGGCGATGATTGGATCGCCGTTGCCCAATCCATGCGCGCTTATTTACGCTTTTCTCTGTTGGGTGGGGTTATTGCCAAACATATCCGTAACCTTGGCTATTCTGCCAAAGCGCATACGGTGATGGATGGGGATGTGTTGCAACCTCCGCTTTTATTGCTAAGCGGCTTGGGCGAAGTTAGCCGTATTGGCGAAGTCATCCTTAATCCCTATCTGGGTCCGCGATTGAAATCGGGGGTGGTCACGACCGATATGCCGCTTGCGCATGACAAGCCTATTGATTTCGGGCTGCAAAATTTTTGTGAAAACTGCAATAAATGCGCGCGGGAATGCCCGTCAGGGGCCATTACAGCTGGGCCAAAGTTGATGTTCAATGGCTATGAAATATGGAAATCGGATAGTCAGAAATGTACAACCTACCGCATTACGAACCAAGGTGGTGCAATGTGTGGGCGTTGTATGAAAACCTGTCCATGGAATTTAGAAGGTCTTTTTGCCGAAGCGCCGTTTCGTTGGGCCGCCATGAACATACCATCTGCGGCGCCTGTTTTGGCAAAGCTTGATGATATGGTCGGAAATGGGGAATTGAACCCCGTTAAAAAATGGTGGTGGGACATTGAGCTAGCAGAAGACGGCGCATACCGCGCCCCACGTGCGCCCAGTCACCAGCGACATCTACAAAAGACATTGGATCTAAAGTACGAAGACCAAACATTGGCGGTCTATCCGGCGCCATTGGCTCCGCACCCTTATCCTTATCCTTTTCCTATGGAGCGTGAAAAAGGGATCGAAGCCTATCAAGCGATGGTCACTGCTGAGGTGCACAAAGCCAAATTAGCCCGTGGCGAACGCGACCATTTGCATGTGTATTCCACAGGTGGCGAAAGCCCTGTGCTACGTGTCGAGATCACCAAAGTTGAACATATGGCGGATGGTGTGACGAAATACGAATTTTCTGCTCTTGATGGATCAGACTTACCAGAATGGAGCGCGGGTGCGCACCTTGATATCGTTGTCGCCCCTGAGTATTTGCGCCAATATTCCATGTCTGGAAATCCGGAGGATCGCAAAACATATCAAATAGGAGTGTTGCGAGAAGATGCTGGACGAGGCGGCTCTGCTCTTTTGCACAGGATTTTTACTTTGGGGCGCAAGATTTTCATCTCAAAGCCGATCAATCATTTTGAATTACATGAAACCGCGCACAAAACCTTTCTGATGGGCGGCGGAATTGGTGTGACTCCAATGATCGCGTTTGCGCATCGTTTGCATAAATTGGGTCGTGATTTCGAGCTGCATTATAGTTTTAGTGGACCGCGAACCGCCGGATATTTGGATGATTTGCGGGCGATGCCTTGGGCAAACAAAGTACATTTCCATGACAGTTCAGCAGGTGCGCGGGCTGATATAGTTGGAATATTAGGGCAATATCAACACGGGTCTCATGTTTATACCTGTGGTCCCGATCGTTTTATGACGGCCGTGATTGATGCGGCAACGCAGGCTGGATTTCCGGACGAGGCGCGGCATTTGGAATATTTCAATGTTCCAGAGCAGCCAGAGTATGAAAACCACCCTTTTGTTGTGTCCCTGACGGATGGGCGTACGTTTAATATTCCTGCGAATAAATCAGCAAC
>JAHEJA010000010.1:5489-71822 GCA_024639125.1 Paracoccaceae bacterium | reverse complement strand
ACGAGGCGCGGCATTTGGAATATTTCAATGTTCCAGAGCAGCCAGAGTATGAAAACCACCCTTTTGTTGTGTCCCTGACGGATGGGCGTACGTTTAATATTCCTGCGAATAAATCAGCAACGGATGTCTTGGTCGAGGCAGGTGTCAAGATTGATGTGAAATGTAGTGACGGGCTCTGCGGTGTCTGTAAATGCGGGCTTGTTTCGGGCGAAGTTGAGCACCGTGATTTTGTTTTGTCGAAAGCCCAACGTCAGACGTCGATTATTCTTTGTCAGTCTCGGGCGGCTGCCAAAGAGGGTGTTCTTGTTATTGATGTCCCGTAAGGAGGCAAATGGAGATGCCTCCGGCGGGGATATTTTGAAAAAGAAGAAGACAAAGCGTTAGGGAATAACCTTGACGATTTGTTTTCCGAAATTGCCCCCTTTGAGCAAATTCCTAAAGGCCTGCGGCGCGTTTTCTAATCCTTGGGTTATGTCTTCTTGGTAGGCTATTGCGCCAGAGGCAAGGTGCGGAGCGACTTCTTTTAGGAAGTTTGGATATTTTTCCCAGTGATCGGAAATTATGAAGCCATTAACAGAGAGGCGATTGACCAAAATTGTGCGCCAGAGTTTAGGAAGGTTGTCTTTGTCACCAGAGGCGTTTGCGCCAAGCGCGCCTGCGTTATACCAGCTTATCATTCCGCAGACTGGAATGCGGCCCCCAACGTTCATGAGTGGTAAAACCGCGAGCATGATTTTGCCAGCCACGTTTTCGAAATAGATGTCGACCCCGTTTGGACAGAGACCCGCAAGTGCTGTGCGAAGGGATTTTTCGTCTTGGTAGTCGTTGTGATTAAGGCAGGCATCAAACCCAAAGGTGGATACCGCTAGGTCACATTTTTCCGAACTGCCTGCAACGCCAATGACCCGAAGACCGCGGGCTTTGGCGAGTTGACCGACCATCGATCCGACGGGGCCGGTGGCGGCGGCAACAACCAGAGTTTCCCCAGTTTTGGGTCGCCCTAGTTCCGTAAGGCCGTACCATCCCGTAAAGCCGGGCATGCCAAGCACGCCAAGAGCCGTGGTTATTGGGGCAAGGGTGGGATCAAGCTTGCGTAGTTCTTTGCCTTTGACGCAGGCATGCGTGGCCCATCCAAGCATGCCAAACACGAAGTCGCCAACGGCAAAGTTCGGATCCTGAGAGGCGATGACCTGACCAACGCCGCCGCCTTCCATGGTGGCGCCCAGCGCGACAGGGGCAGAATAGGATTTCGCATCGTCCATCCGACCGCGCATATATGGGTCTAAGGACATATAATGCACCTGGATCAGAACGTCGCCGGTTTGCGGCGTTGGCATTGGGCTTGTTTTGATTTTGAAATCGGTATCTTGGGGTTCACCCATTGGGCGGCGCTCAAGGGTGATGTGTGAAAATGTATTGTCCATTTGGAACCCTTTGGGAAAGTGGTTGAATTAGCGACGGAGGCGAAAGACCCCGGTGGCTGTTGCGATTAAAGCATCCGTATCATCGCGCAGGGACGCTTCGGCAAAAAAGGTTTTATAGCCGCCGCCTGTCTTGCGCCCCTCGGCGATGAGCAATTTACCTGTGGCTTGGCCAATGTAGTTGACGGATAAATTCAATGTCATGGCCAGAACTTTGGCGTCGGGATCCCCTGTGAAACATCCACAATAGCCCATGGCCGTATCAAGCAATGTGGCATGAATACCGCCATGTGGGATTCCTTGGCGATTCATCAAATAGGGTTCAAGCGGCTGTTCCAGTCGGCAGTAATCCTTGGACCAATCAGTTAGGTAAAATCCTAGATGAGTTTGAAGTAAATAGGGTGTTTCATTCAGAGTTTGATCGATTTTATTCATACTGATTTTGCTGCCTTTAGGCCAAGTGTGGCAAATTCGGGGACCATCTGCCCAAGTTCAAGGGCGCGTTCGGGGTTTGATGCATTGCCATCAAGGGCACGTTTTTTGACGCCTTGTAAGATACCTGCCATGCGGAAAAAGCAAAAAGCAAGGTAGAAACCGAATTTGTCTATTCCGCCGATGCTGCGTGCCGCGCAGTAGTGATCCACAAATTCTTGGTCCTCCATCAGGCCCAGCTGCGAACGATTAACATCGCGCAGGCCACGACCTTCGGTGCCGACTGGCATAGACCATTGCATGAGAACGGCGGCTAAATCAGCATAGGGGTGACCCGTTGTCGAGAGCTCCCAATCTAACACAGCCAGGCATTTGGCTTCCTTGGAATGGAAAAGCATATTGTCGATGCGATAGTCCCCATGAACCAATGTTCGCTGCCCATCTTCGGGGGGCATGTTGGTGTCGAGCCACGTCATGAGTTCATCCATCTGAGGGATAGTTTGAGTTTCGGTCGCTTTGTATTGTTTGGTCCACCTATCAACTTGGCGGCGGTAATAATTACCTTCTGGGCCAAAGTCGTTTAGGCCAACCTTGGTCAAATCCACGGAGTGAATGGCCGCCAACACGCGGTTCATTTCCAATTGGATCAAACCGCGTTGATCCGAGGATACCTCTGGTAAACGAGGATCATCAAAATTACGGCCTTGGATCATATCCATGACATAAAATTCCGATCCGATCACTGAGCTGTCTTGGCAAAGTAGATGCATTTTGGCGACGGGCACATCGGTGTTTGCGAGGGCAGATTGCACTTGGAATTCGCGATCAACCGCATGAGCCGATTTCAGCAAAACACCCGGTGGCTTGCGGCGCAAGACATAGTCGCGGGTCGGCGTTGCAAGGTGAAAGGTTGGATTTGACTGTCCGCCTTCGAATTTTTTGGCATGAACTGGGCCTTGGAAGTGTGGTAAGTTGGCTTCTAGCCACCGGGAAATTGTCGGTATATCAAGGGTTTGCGTATCCGTCATGGTGTCCTCTTAACTATAGCTCAACAGGTCTTGTGTCGTCTCGGTGATATGTGGGGTTTCATTAAACCCATGAAGGTAAAATGCGTGATCCGTATAGATGAACCTGTGAACCGAGCAATTTTTGATCTGTAACTGAAGCAAGATTTGTGTTTCCGCAGGCGCCAATAATGCGGTCCGCGTGATTTGGGCAATGGCTCCGCCCGAGCTGACGGCAAGAACGCAGGTACCAGAGAGTGCGCGAATGGCATCTTGGGCCTCTGCCAGTCGTTCACAAAAGACGGCCCACATTTCAGGAGGGTTGTCGATATCATCGTTCTGCCATGCTCGGATGGTTTCTTTCAGCAGCTTGAAGTGGGCTTTTCGATCTGTATGCATACCCTCTGGGCCGGAGCCGTTCGGAAAGCGTGCATTTAACAAGCCTGTGAAATCATATTCGTTCAAGCCGGCATGAATGATGGGTTCTTTTGGCTCTTGCCCTAATCCCTGTTGAATTCCTTCGAATGTTTCTTGGTGGCGAACCATAGACCCGATTACAAAATGGTCGGGAAGAATCCCCTGAAGCCGCAATGCATGTCCAAGTGCAACAGCTTGTCGATGGCCAAGGGGGGACAGCTTGTCGTAATTTTGGGCCCCAAAGCTGGCTTGCCCATGTCGAACGAGAATGAGTTCAGCCAAAAGATGCGCCCTTTGTGGTTGGTGTTAAGTGTCCCATGGTAGATCCAGTCCGCGTGCGGCTGCCGCCATGCGAGCGTATTTGCGGGTCTGGGCAAATGCGTTTTCGATCACCTCTGCACCGTTGGGGTCGCGGATTTGCGCCATGGCGGCTATGACACCCTCAGCTGTCAAATCGTCACCAACTAAGGCGACACCTTGGGTTTCGGTAATCCGCGTTTCTGCAAAGCAGCCAGCCCCTGCACCCAAAATCATTTTATTTGGCGCGTCTTCGCAGACCAATGCCAACAAGCCGGGGGTAATGGTTTCTGGCTGCAAAAGGTCCAGTGTTTCTTCTGGCAAAAGCGATTGCGTCATGCGCGTAGCGGCGGTTGGTGCTAGAATATTGACGCGAATGTTTGATCGCGCCCCTTCTTGAGCAAGAACATTCATCAATCCCACAACGCTTGCTTTTGCAGCCCCATAATTGGATTGGCCGAAATTTCCATAAAGTCCGGATCCAGACGAGGTAAAGACAATGCGCCCGTATTCTTGGTCGCGCATATGGGTCCAAACGGCTTGGGTACAATTCACGGTTCCCATCAAATGCACATCCAAAACGCGTTCAAAATCATGCAGGGGCATTTTGGCAAAAGTCTTGTCACGCAGGATGCCCGCGTTGTTGACCAAAATATCTATTCCGCCGAATTCATTAATGGTTCTGGCAACCATGGCGTTGACATGGGTCACGTTGGCTATGTTTGTTGCATCTGCAATTGCGCGACCACCCATCGCTTTGATTTCATTAACAACATCTAAAGCCGCCTGAGACGATTGTCCGGAACCATCGGGCGCCGTTCCAAGGTCATTCACCACAACGTTTGCACCACGAGCAGCGAGCCCCAATGCGTGACACCGTCCTAGCCCAACGCCGGCGCCTGTTACAATTGCTGTTTTCCCGTCAAATCGTATCGTCATGGTACATCCCTATCCCAAATATGTACGACCTATCCATTGAGCGATCAATGCCGGCCGCTTTTCGCCTTGGATTTCCACCGAAATATCCCAGACGTTTGTAATTTCTTTCGGCTTTGGTTCGCGCAGATCGACCAGTGTGAAATGACCGCGTACGTTGGAACCGGACCTAACAGGAGAAATAAAGCGAATTTTATCAAATCCATAGTTGATGCCCATTTTAGTTCCGTCAATTTCTGGAACTGCATCGTACATCATGGCCGACAGCATCGAGAGAGTGAGAAAACCATGGGCGATTGTGGTGCCAAAATGTGTCTCTTTGGCGCGCTCACTGTCAGAATGGATAAATTGATCGTCTTCTGTCACGCGTCCGAATTGATCAATCCTAGTTTGGTCCAGTTCGAACCAGCGGGATGTACCGACCAAGGTTCCGATTTGGTCTTTTAGTGTATTCAGTGGAATGGGTTTCATTTCAGTCCTCGCCGAAAATGCTTGGGCCAGTGGCGACGTTGATACCGCCTGAGACAGGTATGACGGCGCCTGTGATATAGCTTCCTCCGTAGCCGCAGAGAAATTGTAAGCAAGCTGCAATATCAGTTGGGCGGCCCACCCGACCCGCAGGAACACGATGACCGACGCGATCGGCGCCGTTGTCTTGACCGATGGCAAATGCGGTCATCCCAGATTGAAACGGACCAGGTGCCAGCGCGTTTACGGTTATGTGGCGATGCGCCCATTCTTTGGCCAAGATCCGCGTCATGTGATGGACCCCAGATTTGGACACGGCATAGGAATAGGCTCCATCGCCCATTGGGACCTCGCCCATGACGCTTCCGACATTGACGATCCGCGATGGATCATCGGCGGAACCGCTGGCGGCAAGCATGTTACTTAGGCCTTGGGACAGGTGAAACATACCCGTGACATTCAAAGACATAACCTTTTCCCATGCATCATAAGGAAAGTTCCCAAGAGGTGCGCCCCATGTGCGGCCAGCATTATTCATCAGAATGTTTAATGTATCTGTGTGCGATGTAACGGCTGATATTAAGTCAGAAATACCTGCCTCTGAGCCGACGTCACCGGCAAAGCCTTGGGCATGGCCTGAATATCCAAGCGTGTTGATTTCTTTGGCAACTGCGACGCAGGCGTCCCCTTTGCGCGACGCGATCAGCACCCGTGCGCCAGCCGCAACCAGACCAGTGGCTGCCATGCGCCCAATTCCAGTCGCGCCCCCTGTGACCAATGCTGTTTTTCCGGATAAACCAAATAAGTTTTCGGGTGTCATCTGCGGTCTCCTTGTTGTGTAGATAGTCAAATGCGATTTGCCATATCTCACAATAGGTGATTTCCAATGTGCCGCTACGTTTCCGCGCAATACCACGCCAAAGTGTAAAAGCCGCCGACAGTTTGCTTGGTCATTGCACCAAGGGTCGCAAAGTTTTATGTCATGATCAACAACATGACGAAAAGGCGGCAAACGTGACGAATTATTTGTACAAGGGCGACTTGCCCGACGATTTGGATTTGGGTCCAGTGGTGGCAATCGATTGTGAAACGATGGGGCTTAATCCGCATCGTGATCGTTTATGTGTTGTGCAGTTATCAGGCGGTGACGGCAATGCGCATATGATCCAAGTTGCTTTGGGCCAAAATGAGGCACCTAACCTTTGCCGCATGCTACAAGATCCAAATGTGCTTAAGCTGTTTCACTTTGGACGGTTTGATATTGCCGCAATGTATAATGCCTTTGGTGCATTGGCTGCACCTGTTTACTGTACGAAAATCGCCTCTAAGTTGGTGCGCACCTATACCGACCGTCATGGATTGAAAAACCTTTTGCAGGAATTGTTGAACGTCGATATTTCGAAACAACAACAATCTAGCGATTGGGGCACGAGCGAGCTAAGCAAGGCTCAGTTGGAATATGCGGCGTCCGATGTTCTTTATCTGCATCAATTGCGCGACCATCTTAATGAGCGCATGATCCGCGAAAACCGCATGGAATTGGCGCAATCCTGTTTTGATTTCCTTCCAACACGTGCCAAGTTAGATTTGGCAGGGTGGCCGGAAATAGATATTTTCACGCATTAAGTGAGGTCGGGTTTGGCATCGGATCGGCTATATTCCCAGATCATTGGTGGGCTCAAGATAATTTTGCCGTTGGTCGCGATAGGGTCTATGTCGACGATGTTTTTGATGTCCAAATCCGCCCCGGATCAAACCAAACTGCCTTTTGCGCAATCTGGGTTGGTCGAAAAAATCAGGGATCAGCAACTGAGCCAGCCTTATTTTTCGGGGACAACGAAAACCGGGGATGCAATTTCGCTGTCAGCGGTTTCCATCCGACCGGACCCCGATGTTTCGGGTCGGGTATTGGCAAAAAATGTTCTAACGACGTTGTCTGAACCGTCGGGAAACCAAGTCACGCTTGCAGGGGCGAGTGGTCAATATACGGGGGCCTCTAGTCTTTTGGAATTGGACCAAGGTGTGCAAATTGTATCCCAAGATGGCTATCAATTTAGTGCGTCTGATCTAAAGCTGAACATTGAAACCCTTGGCATGATTGCCAATGGTCCGATCCAGGGAACCGGCCCGCAAGGGATCATAACTGCGGATCGGCTTGAGGTTTCACGCAAAAATCCGCAGGACGGATTTCTAATCGTTTTCAAAGGTGGGGTTAAGCTGATATACACCCCACAAAGATAGGAATTCGCTGTGAAACGTTTATTTAATATAGTCATGATCCTTGGATGTTTTGCATCGACTGCAGTGTTTGCGCAGTCCCAAGGCGGTTTTGGGTCGATCAAAGCGAACCGAAATGCCCCCATAGCCGTCGAAGCCGACCAGCTAACGATTGATGAAACCGCCAACACCGCGAATTTTCAAGGCGCTGTAGAAATCGTCCAAGGTGATATGCGGTTACAAGCCGCTGCGGTGACGGTTTTTTACGGGGAATCCCAGTCGGATATTTCCAAGATGATAGCGTCGGGAAATGTTGTGCTTGATAGTGCGCCGGATCACGCAGAAGCAGACAAGGCGGATTATGATGTGGCGCGCGGTAGCTTGATCCTGACGGGAAATGTCAAAGTATTGCAAGACGGCAATAGTTTGACTGCGCAGCGTATCGATATCGATTTGGACACAGGAGCGGCTAAAATGTCGGGACGTGTCAAAACCATTTTGACCCCTAACCAATAGGCGCAGTGATGACACCGGAATTGGTAACATCAAATGAAACGACCGGCTTGGTGATCAAGGGGCTTCGTAAAAGTTATCGAAAACGGGTTGTTATTCGTGATGTAAGCATGTCTTTGCAGCGTGGCGAAGTGGTCGCGCTTCTTGGTCCGAATGGATCGGGTAAAACGACCAGCTTTTATTCTATCGCAGGCTTGGTTAACCCCGAAGGTGGTCAGGTTTTGGTGGATGGGCGTGATGTCACGGCGCTGCCCATGTATCGTCGTGCCCAGCTTGGCATTGGATATCTTCCACAGGAAATGTCTATATTCCGCGGATTAAGTGTTGAGGACAACATTTCTTCTATTTTGGATATTTCTGAGAAAGATCGCCATAAAAGACGTGAACGATTAGAAGAGTTGCTATCTGATTTTACGATAGAACACTTGCGTCGCACGCCTGCTATTGCCTTGTCTGGTGGTGAACGTCGCCGCGTCGAAATCGCACGCTGCTTGGCGGCTAACCCGAAATATTTGTTGTTAGACGAACCTTTTGCTGGCGTTGATCCGATTTCGGTGGGTGACATTCGTAATCTTGTGTCTGACTTGAAAAAGCGTGGGCTTGGGGTTTTGATCACGGATCACAACGTGCGCGAAACCTTGGAAATCGTGGACCGGGCTTATATCCTGCATGATGGAACGGTGTTGATGTCAGGTTCCCCAGAGGAAGTTGTGCGCAATGAAAACGTCCGCCGCGTGTATCTTGGCGAGAATTTCAAGATAAGCTGACAAAATTATATTTGGTATATTTTTGCATCTAAGCATTGACATCAGGGCCTTGTCTCGACTTCAATGAAGGGGACAGCACATGGATCCCTTGGGTTCAGTTGACCGAAATCGATACGGTTAACCCTTTGAAAAAGCTGTCGCTTCCATCAACGGACGTGATTTACGCCCGCGCGATTTAGTTGCGCCGTAGACTCCCGTTCGCTTTCTTTAGAAAGGAATAAATATGCGTTATCAGATTTCCGGAAAACACATCGATATCGGTGAGGCTTTGCAAACTCATGTAAAGACCGAATTGGGCGGAGCGGTCGGCAAATATGCTGAACGCCCGACAGATGCGAATGTCGTTTTCTCGAAAGATGCGCATGAATTCGTCTGTGAGGCCGTGGTGCATTTGTCCACTGGCTTGACCGCTCAGGCGCGTGCGCACGCAACAGAAATCTATGCCGCTTTCGACGGATGCTGTGAAAAAATGGAAAAGCAGCTTCGCCGTTACAAGCGCCGTTTAAAGGATCATCACAAAGATCGAGCCGAACCAGTTGAAACTTTGATCGGTTCCTCGTATATCCTCGCGCAAGAGAGTGAACACGAGGATTCGGAGCCTGACACGCTTCAACCCCTGATTATTGCTGAAATGGAAACCAAGGTTCCAACTTTGTCGGTTGGAGAAGCCGTTATGCAAATGGAGTTAGCTGGTGAGCAGTTTCTCGTGTTTAGAAACGAAGGTAAAAACAACGTTAATGTTGTGTACAAGCGTAGCGATGGAAATATCGGCTGGATCGAGCCGTAACCTTGAATTACGTGGGCACAACTCCAAGAAAGTTTCACTTTAATGGAATTGTTAAAACTCATTAAGCCAGAGGCGGTAAAGGTTATTTCTACCGCCTCAAGCAAAAAACGTTTATTTCACGACATTGCTGAAATAGCGCATGTCACGCATGGACTACCGGAATCATCAACATTGTCTGCTTTGCTTGACCGTGAAAGTTTGGGGCCGACCGGTGTCGGCCACGGCGTGGCATTGCCACATGCGCGGATTGAAGGGCTAAGCGAAGTCAAAGGCCTATTTGTTTTGCTGGAAAAGCCAGTCGAATTTAATGCTGTTGATCACTTGCCAGTCGATATTGTGTTTGCCTTGTTTGCTCCTGAAGCGGCTGGCGTTGATCACCTAAAGGCCTTGGCATTGGTATCTCGTACTTTGCGGGACAAAGCGTTTTGTGACAAATTGCGTGCAAATCCCGATGCAACAACGCTCTATGCGATTTTGACGGATGGTCGAAGCGAAGAAGCGGCATAAGCCGTTAGTGTCGTATCCATTTTTTGAAGCCAAACATCACATAGTCGCGCTGGTATGCATCCTGCGCGATGGAGTCTAGGTCGTCATCATAGATGTCGGCCAGTTTGATTTGGGGTGTTGGTTCATGATCGCTGTAATCCGGGATTATTTTTGATCCTGTTTGTGTCGCAATAGCAGGCAGGAAAACGGCTAATTCTTCTTCTCTTAGGATCATATCAGGAAGGCAGAATTCGCCAAAGCCTTGGATTATGGCAAATTGTGATGCCCAGTTTGGATCAACTCGGATTGCGGTTTGGCCGTTCAGGTTGGCTTTGATAAATTTCAAAAACCCGATGAATCCAGACTTGTGTTGATCCAAAGTTAATGGCTTATCCTCGGCGCCAAGTTTCAGCTTGTACTGATCTTCAAGCTGGGACTTGATATGAGGAAAGCTTCCGTCCCCTGTTGCCAGAATTTTTGTACAAAACGCAGCATGGGCGCGTTCAAGTGGATGGCGAATAACCGTAAAGCTGCGATGTGCTTTGTGTTTGCGTTTCCATTGTCTAAGCGTCTTTTGCGAAAACCCGGTGATCAATTCGTCTGGATCGACTGTGTTTAGCCACGTTGCGATAGAGGTTTCCGGACCGCTTGCAATAGGCATATAAAGCAACCCTTCATTCGGTGTCGCAATAAAACTAGGCACGGCAGGGCTGCGACGTGGTTCAAAATTTGGCGTCCGAGTGAGGTTAAACCCATCAAGATCAGTCAGAGCTTTTTCCATTTGGTCGAAATTTTCGACTTTCGAAGACAAAGGTTCAGGGTTCTGTGGCTTGAGGTTTTTGTTCAATGAGTCAAGTTTTTCGTCCACGCCTAAAAACCGTGCAAGCCCATTCAGTATATCAATATCCTGAAGGTCTTCGTAAGCGATGTAAAATGCGGTTTGTCCCGATTTTTGCAGTCGATTTAGAACCGCCACTTGAAAACTTTGCAAATCTTCTAGGAAAGTCGAAAATTCCGTCGCGTTGAAGTGGGCTTGTGCTTTTTTGCGCTGTGTGGCGTTGGTCAGTTTCCATTGTCCCGTTGCAACAGCAATTTTCCAAGACACATAGCTTTCAGCCGGGTTGCGGGTGAGGATAATCTTGGCACATTGGTCGTCGTCTAGGATGCGATCCAATACGCGGGGATCGTGGTCGTGAAAATATCGAAACCCGCCCAATCCGTCGCCATATCCAATTACGGCATCAATCACCTTGTCAGGGTCTTGGTCCCTTGTTTCTTTGTCGATCCCAAGCACATCAGTTTTGTTTGGATAACCAATAAAAGCAGGATTAAATGCTTCGCCAAAGCTTTTGAGCGACGAATACGTGTTGATGTTGCTTTCCAAAAAATTGGACCCTGTCCGCATTTCTGCTAAAATTACAAAGTATTTGAATTTGTTTTTCATGAAACTTACTTAATCACATATGGTTTTTGTGCGCTGGAGCGTGTCGCAATGGTTTGATTTGGCATCGGGAAATCCCCGACAGTATGAGGGTGCATGCCTTCGTTTTTAAGGGATTGAATGAATTCCACAAAGCCGTCCAGATCCCGCATGACAGGCAATTCTGTCAAATGGTTTGACTCAAAACCCATGTCGGTCAAAATGTCTTGAAGTGTATTCACAGGTGCATCCACTGCATCAGCAAGGGTCCAAATGCGGACTTTTGCCTTTGTGTTTGTTGCCCGCAATTTTCGCAAGTGTTCTGTTTCTTGGCGTTGATACAAGGCGGCCGTTTTGCGGATGGAATTGAAAGTCCGACCAGATAGAAACAAAGGAATTGCCCAAGCCCCAGAGATCACCGCAATATAGGCATTTGGGTCTTCTGCCAGAACATTGCCGATTTCAGATGTATCACCTGGGCCATATTGAAACACTTGTTTGGTTCCGCGGGTATTCCAGATCAAGCTGGTCAGAAAAGCTTTGGGATTTCGATCGCGAATTTTGGCGCTATTGGTTAATCCACCGGTAAATACGGTTTGCCCTTGGATAAATTCAACCTGATCTGGATGAAAGAGATGCCCATGAACCTGAGTGTCGGGGCGCATTTTAGTCACCCAGCTTTCAAAATTTTGGAACAATTCGGTAAAGCCTTGGAACACACAATAAGGTGCAGCTGTGATCGCATGTTGCGCGTTGCCCCATGGAAACCGGCTTTGCATATATAGCCCTTGCCGACCATAAACACGGCGCTCGTGCGCGCGGGTAAAGATGCGATCAATCTTGGATGGACTGGGTTCTGCGCGTTTTTCCGGACCAACTGTTATATTTAGAAAGTAATCATATAATTTGTCTGCCTTGGGCCAAATTTTACGGGCAACAAAGCAATCCGACCGTTTAAGCAATTGCAAGTGGTCATCATAAAACACATGCGGCTTACCTTGGTGGTCGAATTTTGAAAGCGTCAAAGACCGGCTTTCAAGCGCCGTTGAATATTTACGAGCCATGGTTTGGAAATAGCATTCATCGGGGATCCAAACGCCTTTGAAATATGTATCAAGTTCCGCACGATTGGGGGCCTTCAGGATTGCTTTTAGCGTTGTTGTGCTAAGACACCACCACTGTGACCCCATATGCGGAACAATGCCATCGGGTATAGTACGTTTGATGTTCAGGCGGCGTTGGACTTGGATGAACCAGTCGAACAAGCGGCGTTGGCGTTTCCATGAAAAAGGAAAATACCGCTCAAAGCGTTCGCGATCAAAGCCGCCCACAGTCCAATCCACATCCTTGAGCGACGCGGATTCGATGAAATCCACCTTGGGTCGTGCATCCAAATAATCAATCAGCTCTTGGACAGGGCGCAGGGGCAAGCAGGATCCAGATGATAGATAAACATGGCCGATGTCCGGATAGCGATCCAACATCATTTCACTGGCGGCTTGGGTTGCGGCGACCAATCCCCAGCTGCCCCATTCACATCGGAAGCGGTCACAGAAATTAATCAGGGGAACGTCGGCCATGTCTGATTTCATACGCGCAACGATGTCATCCGAAACCGAGGAATCAACGTGAATAACCACAGGGCATTGAGCAGCGGCCCAAACGCGTGCAATTTGTTCCGCCCGTTTCAGGGATTCATGGACCAACATCACGATGCCGATTTTTGTGGTTTCTTTTTGTGTCATGCCCAGTTTCCTTTGGACATAAGCCCCAAAATTTCCAGCTGTCGCCAGTTTATATATTGTTCTGACCACCTATGCCAAAGATCGGGCATTTCCTCTAATTCTTGGGCATAACGCTTGTATTCGGCGCTATTGGCATAGTGTTCGCTGCGTGACATTTCTTCGGCGGCTTTGTCGGCAAATGTGTCCAGAAATTTGGTATGTAATAAAATGCCGCTTGCGCGCTCGCCTCCGTTTTGTTCATAGGCAAGGTTCAGTCCACGCGGCAAAATCATATGGGTCGAGCTTTCATAGGCGTAGCGCTTTGACCATTTCACCAAAGGAACCTTGTTTAATGCAGGGGCTGATTTTGGCGCATCCGCAAAAAACATACGCATGCGCGGGCCACCTTGAATCCACAGATTACCGAAGCGGTGGTTTTTCTCATAGGAATAATTCCCCGCATCAAACCATTGCGCGATTTCGATTGGATTTTGGCCCTTTTTATAGGCGTGCTCACGCATTGGACCTTTGGGGTACATGTCCAAAAGCATGGCGCTAAAGGAGCGATGTGCCGAGGCATCCAGCCAGTCGGTTAATGCTTGGATTGGGCGATTGTCCATAAACGGAAAGACAAAAAATTCATCAGGATCGACGACCAGGCACCAATGTGAATCGCCATAGTTTCTAAGCAAATAGTTCAACCAATCCACGCCAAAGCGTGACTCTTTGTAACTTGCTTCGGTTTGCCAAACTGAGACGTCCGGTTGTTGCTTTAGAAAATTGGGCCCGTCATCTGTGCTGCCATTGTCGATAAAGATGAAATGGTTCACACCAATATTGCGGTAATACTCTAGAAAATAAGGAAGCCGGATATCTTCGTTCCGAATAGTGCAGAATACGATTACATCTTTGGTAGCGATCTTAGCGGTGTTGTCGTAGATGCACGACAATTCACGACGCTTGCGCCAGGCGCGAATATGCCATCGCCGCCGCCGTAGCCTAAGCCGGTAAGATTGCCAAAGCTTCACGCCCATCCCCCTTTGGACATCAGTCCCAAAGCTTCGAGTTGCTTCCAACTCTGCAGCCGTGTTGAATATTCACACCATAGGTCAGGATCTTGGGTAAGTGTGTCGTAATAACTGTCATACAACGTACTATTTGCAAAATGTTCCTGCCTAATTTTTTCTTCTTCAGACTTCTTAACGATCGAAGGCAAAAATTTTGTATGTAGCAAAATGCCACTCGTTTTTTCACCGCCGTTTTCATCATAAACGTGATTTAGCATTCGGGGAAGTAGGGAGTGTGTCGAGGACACATAGGTGTATCTTCTATCCCACTTCACAAGCGGAATTTTCCCCATCGTTGGCGCGCGCTCTGGTTCTTGGTCGAAAAAGCAACGCGCCCGAACCCCCCCTTGTATCCACAAATTTTGAAGGTCAGGTTTGCGGATCTGGGTGTAATTTCCCCGATCGAACCATTCCAATATGGAAAGGGGGGATTGTGACGGATCATAGACGACCCCTCCGACGTTCCCTTTGGGATAAAGATCCAGCATCATTGCACTAAAAGACCGTTCGCCCGTTTGTTCCAGCCAATCAATCAAAGCAGGCAAAGGCCGTGTTGTCCAATTTGGGTAAATGAACAATTCGTCCGCATCCAGGGTCAGGCACCATTTGCCATGACCATAACAGATCATTAACCACGTCAGCCAATCCATGCCAAACCGTGAAAGCTTATAGCTTGACTCTGTGCGCCAAACGGACACATCGGGTTGATCCATGATATAGTCAAACGACCCATCATCGCTGTTGTTATCGACAATAAAAAAATGTGTCACGCCTAGAGCGCGGTGATGGCTTAGGAAATACGGCAAACGATGCGCTTCGTTGCGCAATGTTGTGAACGCTAAAACGTCCTGTGGCGCAAAAGTGGGTGCTTTGAAGCTATGCTGTTTTATTTGTTTTCGCTTGCGCCAAGCCCGAAGCAAAAGTCGCCTACGACGCATACGCAATTTATAGGCGGTTTTTATATGGGCGAGCTGAGCAATCATAAAAAGATGTTAGAGCGAAGTCGGGACTATTCGCTATACTTTTCTGCGTTATGCCAGCGCCATGCATCCAAAATCATCTGTTTCATATTGGATCTGGTTGGTGTCCAGCCCAATTCCTGTTCTGCGCGGGTGGATCCGGAAACCAGCTTGGTGCAGTCACCGGGGCGGCGGTCACCTTCGACGATGGGGACGGGTTTGTTTGTGACGTGATGTGCTTGGTTTACAACGTCGCGCACGGAAAAACCGCTTCCTGTGCCGAGGTTAAAAATACGGCTGCCTTTGTTTGACTGAAGCCATTTCACGCCCAAAACATGCGCATCCACCAAATCGCATACATGGACATAGTCGCGAATACAGGTGCCATCCGGTGTGTCGTAGTCGGTGCCAAATATGGTCAACGCATCCCGTTTTTCGTCAATTGCATCCAGAATAAGTGGAATCAAATGCGTTTCGGGTTGGTGGAATTCACCTACTTCGGCGTCTGGGTCTGCACCAGCGACGTTGAAATACCGAAAGATCACATGTTCCAGCCCATCTGAGGCTTGGAAATCCTTGAGCATATCTTCGATAGCGCGCTTTGATGCGCCGTAAGCATTGATCGGGTGTTGCAAGGAATTTTCGTCTAAAACCACATTGTCTTGGTCGCCATAGGTTGCGCAAGTCGATGAAAATACGAATTGTTTTACGCCTGCAGCGATGGTGGCTTCGATCAGGTTTAGCGATCCTGTGACGTTATTATGCCAATATTTTCCCGGCTTTTGCATGCTTTCGCCGACTTGACTTAGGGCGGCGAAATGCATGACGGCGACGGGGGAATATTTGGCAAAGACGCCGTCCAAACGCGCACGATCCAATAGGTCGCCTTGTTCAAAGGGGCCAAATTTGACAGCGTCTTTCCAGCCAGTACAGAGGTTGTCAAATGTTACCGGTGTGAACCCAGCTGATTTAAGCGCTTTACACGCATGCGACCCAATATAGCCCGCACCACCGGTCACCAGAACATTGGCCATTTTGTACCCCTTAACCTACTGCGCCGCACGATCCATTGCGACTACGCTGTTCATATAGTCAAATAGTTCATCACGCAAATCATGTCGCGCGAGGGCAAAGGAAATAGTTGCCTGAAGGAAACCGGCCTTTGATCCACAATCGAAACGTTGACCATCAAA
Source organism: Paracoccaceae bacterium (assembly GCA_024639125.1). Taxonomy (GTDB): domain Bacteria; phylum Pseudomonadota; class Alphaproteobacteria; order Rhodobacterales; family Rhodobacteraceae; genus JAHEJA01. The sequence continues at coordinate 55,714 of JAHEJA010000010.1, read as the reverse complement.
ACGAAGGCCATTTACGCGGCGACCTTCTGCGATTTCTTGCGCAATTGCATCCGTTAGCTGGATTTCTCCACCTGATCCGGCTTTGATCTTGTTCAGATTATTTAAAACGGAAGGTGCTAGAATATAGCGTCCAATGACAGCTAGGTTCGATGGTTCTGTGCCTTGGGCGGGTTTTTCAACCATTCCCCGAACAGGAAGCATGTTGCCAAATTGTTGTTCAACATCCAGGATTCCATAGGATGATGTTTTGTCATGTGGGACTTCCATTGCCGCAACCATAGATCCGCCTGTTTCCTCATAGGCTTCAACCATTTGTTTCAGACATGGTTTTTCCGCAGCAATCACATCATCAGGAAGGATCACAGCAAAGGGTTCGTTCCCAATCAAACGACGTGCGCACCATACCGCATGGCCCAAGCCCATGGCCTTGTGCTGGCGGATATAGGCAATCGCGCCACTGTCCATATTTGTTTCTTTAAGCGTCTTTAGAAGCTCTTTTTTGCCTTTGCGCCGCAGCTCTGATTCTAGCTGAGGAGAATGGTCAAAATAATCCTCTAATGCGCCCTTGCCACGGGATGTGACAAAGATGAATTCCTTGATGCCAGCTGCGCGGGCTTCGTCAATTGCGTATTGGATCAAGGGACGATCAACCAGCGTCAGGATTTCCTTGGGAACTGATTTTGTTGCAGGAAGGAACCGTGTCCCTAGGCCCGCCACTGGAAAGATGGCTTTGGTGACTTTATTGCGCATGTCCGATACCCCACTTTGAACGTTAACAATTTTGTTGCTTCCTGTTTCATATTCAAAAGTGTTTGAAATATGACAAATTTTGGAAACTTACGTGCTAACTTTGTGGGCAGGCTCACATCATGAGCCTGCCTAGTATCAACATGGCTGGGCTTGTTAGGCGTTCTTTAGGGAAACACCTGTCGCATGGGCGATGAAAAATGGGTTTGCGTATCCTTCCTTGCCATACCGCAAGGGCATTAAGTCGTCAAAGCGCACAACATGACCGCCTGCGCCATTTAGCACGGCATGGCCTGCGGCCGTGTCCCATTCCATAGTGCGCCCAACGCGCGGATAGAGATCTGCTTCGCCAGTAGCAATCAGACAAAACTTGAGCGATGACCCCGCGCTTGTCATGTCTTTGACATTGTATTTTGCGATGTAATCATCCGTGGCCTGATCGCGATGGGATTTTGACGCGACAACGATCAGTGCATCGTTATCCGGAGTTGATACCGAAATTTTGCGCGTATCGCCGATGTGACCTTGTTGGAAAGGTCCGGCTTCTTCAACGCTAGAACCGTCAGCTAGCGTAAAGAACATGCGATCTTTGGCCGGAGCATAGACAACGCCCCGTGTTGGAATCCCATTTTCAACCAAGGCGATATTGACGGTAAAGTCCCCGCGGCGATTGATGAATTCCTTGGTCCCGTCGAGCGGATCAACAATCAAAAATATATCGGCCTGCTGTGAATGTGAATGCGCTTGTTCTTCGGTGACCATCATGATTTCTGGAAATTCTGCCCTTAGTCCCGCGCTGATTACTTCGTCCGCAGCTTCGTCGGCTTCTGTGACTGGGCTGCTGTCAGATTTGGTTTTTACTTCAAAATCATCAGAATTATAAATTTCCATGATCTTGTCACCGCCTGCAAGGGCTAGGTCGCGCATGACCCGTGTGAGTTTCTCATAATCCAAAACACGCTCACTTTCGTTGAAATATTTATGTATTCATTGTTTTTTAGCTTTAAATGCCCTTATTATGCCATATTGAAAAACTATCAAGCACATGTTGAAAAGTGTCGCGGAAGCAAGGTTAGGTCAGTAATGTTTCATGTAAGAAAGCCACAGTCCGGCTTGGGAAATGCGCTGAATCTTATGCGAATTATCTATCATGCCACTGTACGGCACGTTCGGAAATCGCAGCGAACCCCTATTATGTCGTTGATTATGAACATGATGCAAACATTGATGTTTGTTTTGGTTTTTCTGATCATGTTCGAAATTTTGGGAATGCGCGGTTCTGCATTGCGTGGGGACTTTGTTCTATATGTGATGAGCGGTATTTTTCTTTATATGGTTCATACCCAAGCTGTTGCTGCTGTCTCGGGGGCAGAGGGGCCAACATCCCCAATGATGCAACACGCCCCGATGAACACGGTGGTTGCTATTTCATCGGCAGCATTAAGCTCGCTTTATACACAATTCTTTTCGATGATTGTCATTTTAGGCGTCTATTACATCGGCTTTAACGCTTTTGTGGTCCATGATCCGATTGGCGCAATTGCAATGATCTTGCTTGCTTGGTTGTCAGGATGCGCCATTGGTTTGGTGGTTATGGCAGCAAAACCTTGGTCGCCTGCGTTTGTCGGCATTCTATCGACGATCTATCAACGTGCGAACATGATTGCTTCTGGCAAAATGTTCGTGGCGAACACATTGCCCTCTAGCAAATTGGTTTTGTTTGACTGGAACCCATTGTTTCACGTCATTGACCAGGCCCGCGGTTTTACGTTTGTGAATTATAACCCCCGAAATTCTGATCCTTACTACGCTGCCGAAGTTGCTGTTGCTTTTCTGATGATCGGTCTTGTTGGCGAATATTACACGCGCAAACGCGCCTCTTCGAGCTGGTCAGCCAAGGGTTAAAAACCCCTTTCTTGCCTAGGTTCCGGCAGAGCAGGTAAAATTTCAATAGGTGCAATCGCGTCTGGTTCTGTTTGAATAACTGGCTCAAAGGGTGCTGTTTGCTTTGGCTCTGTTTGTATGTCGTCTGTTGAAATAGTTTCGGCGCCGTCTTCGTTACGTTCTGGCAAGCTTACAGGAGAAGGCATGACCCAATTTTTGGGGGCGGGAAGTGGTCCCAAAATAGGATCTAATTCTGGCATATTGGGAACCTCGATATCCAATGGCTGACCTTCCAAAGACGTCAAAAAGGCAATAATGCTTTGTGTGTCTGCTTGGCTCAATGTGCTGCCCAGTTGAGATTGAGCCATGATGTTGATCGCTTCGTCCAAAGCATCCACGCGCCCATTATGGAAATACGGTCCTGTTAGGGTGACATTGCGAAGCGATGCGACCTTGAATACGGATTTGTCCTTTTCATTTTGGGTGACTCTGAAACGGCCCTGATCCGATGACGAGAAGACATTGGGGTCCAACGCGTTTGCCGCGCCAAACCGTTCAAAAAATCCACCGCCAATATTGATCCCGTTGTGACAGACAATACAGCCCGTGTCTAAAAACGTGAAGGCGCCAAAGAGCGCGTCAGGGTCCAATATGCTCGGTTTTCCGGTTAGGAATTGGTCGAATGGCGATGGCGTGATTAACGTGGTTTCAAACGCTTCTATTGCCAATGCCAAATTATCAAATGTCAAAGGTTCCGATTGATCCGGAAATGCAGCTTGGAATTGGTCGCGGTACCAGGGAATGGCGTTCAACGTTGCAAGGGTCTGTTTGGGTGTGCTGGCCATTTCAGCGGGCGATTGGATCATATCTTTGGCTTGATCTGCTAATGTGGCGGCGCGACCATCCCAAAAATGTGCCCGATTAAAAACAGCGTTTAGCACAGTGGGGGCATTGCGTTCAGCTAGCTGACCTTGATGGCCGACCGATAGTGCCAATCCATCATCCCCGCCGTTGAAAATATCATGACAAGTGGCACAAGATAAATCCCAATCAGCCGACAAGCGTGTATCAAAATAAAGAGTTTTCCCCAATTCGATCTGTGCCACCAAGGTGGGGTCTGACAGGTCAAGTTGAGCCGCCGAAAGCGGTTCAAAGTAGTCCGAAAGTATTTCTGGAAATGTGTCCGCATAACTGTGGGGCGCAAAAACCACAAAAATGATGGCCAAAAAGGTTGGCTTAGTGGCGGGCATATTCAATTTCTCCTAATGGCTACCTACTGCTACGGTTAAAGCTCCAAAGGTTTTAGACCCAGCCGAAGGATAGAATTAGAAAGTAGAGTAGGTCCCTAATCCAAAGGAATTAATTCGAAATAAAACGCACGCAAATAGTGTGAATTCTCATATTTTTAGGTTAATTCGCATCAATTTTTCCGGTTCTTTCACCCGAGAGAGCTTGCAGCCCTTAAAGAGGCTGCCTATATACGCCCAGAAGCGCAATTTTGCGTGTTGAATTGCGGCGCTGATGCCATAACGGGTTTGCGTCGTGTGTTATCGCCTTAACTAAAGAGGGATCATAAAATGGCCAAAGTGATTGGTATCGACCTTGGAACAACAAACAGCTGTATTTCCATCATGGATGGATCACAGCCACGTGTGATTGAAAACGCCGAAGGAGCGCGTACAACGCCTTCTATCGTTGCGTTCACAGAAGACGAGCGTCTGGTTGGTCAACCGGCAAAACGTCAGGCTGTCACAAACCCAGACAACACAGTATTTGGTGTGAAACGTTTGATCGGCCGTCGGTTTGACGATGCTGATTTGGCAAAAGATCTGAAAAACCTTCCGTTCAACGTCATCAATGGCGGTAACGGCGACGCATGGGTCGAGGCGCGCGGCGAAAAATATAGCCCGTCTCAAATCTCTGCGTTGATCTTGCAAAAAATGAAAGAAACAGCAGAAGCGTATTTGGGCGAAGAAGTGACCCAAGCGGTTATTACTGTTCCTGCATATTTCAACGACGCACAGCGTCAGGCCACCAAAGACGCGGGTAAAATCGCAGGTCTTGAGGTTCTTCGTATTATCAACGAACCGACAGCGGCGGCTTTGGCCTATGGCTTGGATAAAAAAGAAACAAAAACGATTGCGGTTTATGACCTTGGTGGCGGTACGTTCGACGTAACCATCTTGGAAATTGACGACGGTTTGTTCGAAGTGAAATCAACCAACGGTGACACATTCCTAGGTGGTGAAGATTTCGACATGCGCATCGTCAACTACCTTGCGGATGAGTTCAAAAAAGAAAACGGCGTTGATCTAACCAAAGACAAAATGGCCCTACAGCGTTTGAAAGAAGCTGCTGAAAAAGCCAAAATCGAATTGTCTTCTGCCACCCAGACTGAAATCAACCAACCGTTTATTTCCATGGATGGTAAATCTGGTCAGCCATTGCACCTGGTCATGAAGTTGACACGTGCAAAATTGGAAAGCTTGGTTGGCGATTTGATCAAAGCGTCAATGAAGCCATGCGCTGCTGCATTGAAAGACGCCGGTCTATCCACATCTGACATCGACGAAATCGTTTTGGTCGGTGGTATGACCCGCATGCCCAAAGTGATCGAAGAGGTTACTAAATTCTTTGGCAAAGAGCCACACAAAGGCGTGAACCCAGACGAAGTTGTCGCCATGGGTGCTGCGATTCAAGCAGGTGTTCTTCAAGGCGACGTGAAAGACGTTGTTCTTTTGGACGTAACGCCTCTGTCATTGGGTATTGAAACTTTGGGCGGCGTGTTCACGCGTTTGATCGATCGTAACACGACGATCCCAACCAAAAAGTCTCAGGTTTTCTCTACCGCTGAGGACAACCAAAATGCCGTGACTATCCGCGTTTTCCAAGGGGAACGTGAAATGGCCGCCGATAACAAGATGTTGGGTCAATTCAACCTAGAAGACATCCCACCAGCGCCACGCGGTATGCCACAGATCGAAGTGACGTTTGACATTGATGCCAACGGTATTGTTTCTGTTTCTGCCAAAGACAAAGGCACAGGCAAAGAGCAAGTCATCACAATCCAAGCCTCTGGTGGTTTGTCAGATGACGACATCGAACGTATGGTGCGCGAAGCCGAAGAAAATGCGGATGCCGATAAAGAGCGCCGTGAATTGGTAGACGCCAAAAACCAAGCCGAAAGCCTGATCCATTCCACTGAGAAATCAATGGAAGAGCATAGCGACAAAGTTGATCCAACAACAATCGAAGCGATTGAGTTGGCGATTGCCGCACTCAAAGACGAGCTGGAAACAGACAATGCGTCCAAGATCAAATCCGGCATTCAAAACGTCACTGAAGCGGCGATGAAGCTTGGCGAAGCGATTTACAAGTCTAGCCAAGATGAGGGCGAAGATGCGCCACGCTCTGCAGATGATGCTGGCGGATATGACGACGATATCGTTGACGCCGACTTCGAAGATCTAGGCGACGACAAACGTTCGTAAGACTATGAAAGAAACGTTAACCGACCTGTCAATGCAGGGCGGTTAACGCGTTTCTAAAGGAGCAAATGCCTATGTCCAAACGTGACTATTACGAGGTGCTTGGAATCTCGAAAGGTGCTTCTGCCGACGAGATCAAGAAAGCGTTTCGCACCAAAGCGAAACAGCTGCATCCAGATCGAAATTCCGACAATCCCAACGCTGAAGCACAGTTCAAAGAAGCAAGCGAAGCGCACGATTGCCTAAAAGATCCCGAGAAAAAAGCAGCCTATGACCGCTATGGTCATGCTGCCTTCGAAGGGGGCATGGGTGGCGGCCAACGCGGTGGATTCCAAGGTGGCGGTGATTTCTCAAGCGCGTTTTCTGATGTGTTTGACGATTTATTTGGCGACTTTATGGGCGGCGGCGGTGGCCGTGGCGGTTCGCGCAATCGTGCAAGCCGTGGGTCCGACTTGCGCTATAATCTTCGCGTAACGCTAGAAGAAGCCTATGCAGGTCTGCAAAAAACCATCAACGTTCCGACGTCGATTCAGTGTGATGGCTGTAGTGGCACAGGTGCCGAAGGGGGTTCTGAGCCCGCAACATGTCCGACCTGTTCCGGTATGGGCAAAGTGCGCGCATCACAAGGGTTTTTTACGGTTGAACGGACATGTCCGACCTGTTCTGGCATGGGCCAAATCATCAAGAACCCCTGCAAGTCTTGCGGTGGGCAGGGTCGCAAAGAAAAAGACCGCTCATTGTCTGTGAATATTCCGGCAGGGGTCGAAACAGGCACGCGCATTCGTCTTTCTGGCGAAGGCGAAGCAGGGATGCGTGGCGGCCCGTCTGGTGATTTGTACATCTTTATCGAAGTTGCCGCACATGACATATTCCAGCGCGAAGGTGGCAATCTATTCTGTCGCATTCCCGTTTCGATGACCTCTGCTGCTTTGGGCGGTGATATCGAAGTGCCGTCAATTGATGGTGGTCGTAGCCGTGTCAAAATTCCATCAGGAAGCCAATCAGGGCGTCAAATGCGTCTGCGTGGCAAAGGTATGCCAGCCATCAAATCATCGCAGTATGGGGACATGTTCATTGAATTGGCGGTGGAAACACCTGTGAATCTGACCTCTCGTCAAAAAGAGCTTTTGAAAGAATTCGAAGAATTGTCAGAAGACAACAATCCAGAAAGCTCTAGCTTTTTCTCATCGGTCAAATCCTTCTGGGAATCGATGAAAGGATAAGAACATCCCCGGCTCAAAATAACGTGTTTGAGCCGGGGAATTCTTTAAACATTTTTAACTCTCTGCGCGTGATAGTGGATCATGACCTATGATCGCGACTCAGATGATGTTCCTTTGCCGTTGTTTTCGGAAATGGCGGTTGATTTTCAAACTGCGCCAAATCCGAAGATCCCGTCCTATATCAAAGATCACCGCAAGCGCCTGAGGGAACGATTTCTAACAGGCGGTGCAGCGGCCATGCCGGATTACGAACTCTTAGAGCTTGTCTTGTTCCGTGCGATCCCGCGACGCGATGTGAAACCCCTTGCGCGGGGGTTGCTGGAACAATTCGGTGATTTTAATAGTGTGGTTTCCGCCCCCAAAGAACAGCTTGCCTTGGTTCCGGGGGTTGGGGATGCTGTGGTACAGGAAATTAAAATTATCGAAGCCGCCGCGCATCGATTGTCCAAAGCCAAGGTTATGGGGCGCGCTATTATTTCCAGTTGGGAAAACCTGTTAGATTACTGTCAAACAACCATGGCACATCGGCAAACCGAAGAATTCAGAGTGTTCTATTTGGATCGCAAGAACACATTGATTGCAGATGAATTATTGGGTCAGGGAACGGTTGATCATGTCCCGGTTTACCCACGTGAGATAGTAAAACGCGCATTGCATTTAAATGCATCGGCTTTGATTTTGGTCCATAATCATCCATCAGGGGATCCCACACCGTCACCGCAAGACATTGCTATGACCAAACAAATCCAAATGGCAGCTGACGCTTTGGGGTTAAGCGTGCATGATCATTTGGTTATTGGACGTTCAAGCGAAATTAGTTTTCGAAGTGAGGGGCTTTTATGATTATTCAATCCAAACTTCGACGCGTCGGTTAACTTCGCGGCCAATGATTTGATCATCACAATCAATAGGAAGGGCTTCGCCAAATCCAACCGTGGCAAGGCTATGGCGGTCACGACCAGCTTCGGGAATGCGGGCGCGCAAAGATTTCAAAACGACATCAGCGCGCTTTTTGGATAACTCAAGATTGATCGATGCTGGTCCGGCCCCATCGCTAAATCCCACCAAATAAAGCTTGCGCCCCATGTATCGTCCGCTTTGTAAATCTGACACCAGCGTTTGCAAATGCGCGCGTGACACGGTGTCTAGCTCTGTCGCACCTGTGTCGAAACGGAATGTTGTAGAGAGCCGTGACGTACGAGACATAAGCGCGGCCATTCTTTGTACGGTCTCTAGATCGGCACCTTTGTTGATGTTTTGAATTGCACTTGCCAAACGGGCGCCTTGGACATCAAGCGATATTTCTTCGACCGATGGATCAAAAAAGCCTGCGCGTTGTGTAACCAAATGACCCGAAGGGGATTGTATGAACTCTAGCACGTCCTTGGCAATTGGGGGCAGTGGTCGGGGCGCAAGGTACGCAATAATCGGAAGGCTGAGCGGATAATCTTCGGTTTTGACGCTTCGGCGATGTAGGGCTGGACCATAACCACAGGGACCCAAAAGGGTCAGGACCTGCGATTGATAAGACCGCGATAAGGGCATCACACCAAACATGCCTTCACTTAGGTCATAAGGGGTCAAAGGCGCGGGATTGTTTCCCGTCACCAGCCCATAGGCCGGCAAAAGCGCGTTCAATCCAGGATCAATTGGAAGCAAATCAATGTTCTGATCTGGACCGCCTAGGTCTTTCCAATTCGTGATCTTGCTATCCAACAATTCTAGCAAATTTACATCACTCACGTGGGTCACCGGATTTGTTAAGGACACAACTGGCACGAGCGCATCCAAAGCCAGAATCAAACTTCGTAGCGGCGGCTTTACAGCGCCAAAGATTTTGGGCTGTAGTAGTGCTGCTTCTTTTTTAGTGGTGGGGCGAAGGGTTAGCGCAATGTCTATGTCACCCTTGATCAAGGATTGGATCGCTTGGTCACTGGTAACAGCGCGCAATTTGATCGTTGTTTCCGGTGTTGTATCAAGCCGGTAAAGGGTGCCATCCGTTGTATAGGATATACCTTGGCGTGCGCTATAGGCTTCTATTTGAAGCGCTATCAAATTTTTGATCACCCAAGGTTCACCCGCAATGCGGATGTCATTCTTTTGCATGTCTTTTTGTGGGCAATCGCCTTGGCATGTCAGCGCTTGGGTGTTGACTGCGACAGGTCCATATTTACTATCAATTTCGATGACATGATCGTCCCCGTGCAACACAGGGCCATCCAATACAGGCGTGCCACTGGGATCAGACAAGGTGACTGTCTGAGTATAGCCAATGCTCGCGAAAATACAGAAAAGCACCGCGAGCCCCGCGGTACAGACCTTGGTCATGAGTTCACCCCTTAGTTTAGGGCGAGTTTGGTCACTTCTCTTAGATTCTTCAACACTAGATCGACGGTTTCGGCCGAACACTCTGGTGCTTGGATGTCAAAGGTGCTGACATGGGCCGCCTGAGCCTTTTTCACGGCGATAGTTTGAAAGCTTACCAATGCGCCACAGGCGCTATGATCGCGACTAACAACTTGCAAATTGGGCATCGTATCTAGGTTGTCGACACGCAAGGCGGTAAGGATCATGGCCTGACGTGCCCCTTTGGTCCCAACATGAACCGTACGAAGGTTGCTTGTCTCTGTGCTTAGCAGAGACAGGTCTAAATCACCGCTCCATTGCAAAGCGGTTCGATCGAACGCTGCCAGGGCTTGAATACGCGTACGATTGACCGCCACAAAATTGTCGGAAAATTCGGTCAGCACGATAGCATTTTCTGCCAATGCCGGCAGTTCAAAATCAAGCACGCCCGTTATGCCAATGGGATAAGACAACATCAAGCCGTTGTGATGTACGCTTACGTTCTGTGTGCTGTGGCAGGGGGCGTTGATTGACACATGTATCATCGCATTCGGTGCGGGTGTTGACGTGACCGAGGGGCTACAGTTTTTTGCAGCGGGACTTGGCAATTCCGGGACAATCACGGCGGCCTGCGGCGATTTGGTGTCGAACGCCGCTGTGTACGATAGATTTGTAAGCTCGGATGTGCCCCCGATGTCGAATTGTTCCAGTGACGTTGCCGATATCGGTTGGGTTCCAATTTGCATTGCGTGGCTGATCGACAGCGATATCGCCATTGAAAAACCAAGCAGGCTTGGCCAAGAATATAAAATACGCAACATGGATCATCCTTTGTCCGTGACAAAGCATCAATCGCAGGCAAAAATGGCAGACTTTGGGCAAGAGCGCGGAACCATTTAGCCCTTAGCGTGGTTGCCTTGCCTTATTAGGACGCGGCTCCGTGGGCAAATTCGTTGCAATCATATCGCGGCAAGGCATGTTTAAAGGCGCTTCGGTCGTTTAGGGTAATGTCGCGGCTTTGCACGTTGAAGGAATATAAAACGTTCATGTCGTTTAAGATGGTAACTGTGTTGTCATCAAAGGAATGAAAGCCGCCATAAGGATGACAGAATGTGCGGTGGGGCAGGTTGCAAATTGCATCTAGGTAATCGAACGAGGCCTGTAATTGGTGGACTTGCTCTGCGAATGTAAGTTTGCTCATCACGGGGTGATCTTGGGTATGTGATCCGATGATCATACCGTGTTCAGACATGGTTTTGATGTTGTCTGGCGCGACATAGAAATCACTGGAAAACTGATAATCGAAATGGCGCGCGACGGTATTAATCAAATCCGATTTAAGCGTTTCATCCACAAAGTAGTTCAGCAATCGCTTGAATTCCGCAACCCCGGGGTAATTGGTTTGCGAACTATATGTGGCTTGGGCGAAATCATCGCGTTTGGCAAAAGGGATCATGTCGGTACTGACAATGCCATCTAGGTAGTCAAATAATGCCTGCCCTTGGATTGCGCCAGTCAGCAAGTGGATTCTATGAACATCCAAAAGCGTCCCCGTTTCATAAGGGCCAGTTGGCACATAAAAAATACCCCACAAATTGCGTTTTTTCAAAATGGGATACACAAAATCGAAATGACAGGACATTGCATCATCAAACGTCAGCACAACTCCGGTTGGAACGGTTTGGGATGCCCCTGTGACAAAGCTATCCCAATCGTCGCGGGATACAAAGCCGAACTCTGCCTCAAAATAATCAAGCTGCTTTTCAAAATTTGCAACATCAAGATATCTAAAATGCGGCAGCTCTGGTTTGGCTTGGCGCACATAGTGGTACATGATTGCTTTCATTTTGACGCCCTCTTTGGTCGAAATCTTAACGTTGTCATTAGAAAAGGCAAATGGCGCACGAATTACCGCGCGCCATTATGTCAATTCACGTGCTAGACCTATGCCAAGCGACCGTGACAATGTTTGAATTTGTCGCCTGATCCACATGGACAAGGGTCGTTACGGCCCGGATCACCCCACGTTGTTGGGTCGGTTTCATCAAACCCATTCTCGTTTGGAACCGGCGTTTTCGCAGCCTGTTGCAGTTGTTGTTGCTGTGCAACCATTTGCTGCATCATGGCTTGCTGTTCTTCTTCGGTCAAAGGACGAATAAGCGCCAATTGTTTTGTCACATCGGTCCGTAGCCCGTTCAACAAACCTTCGAACAATTGGAAAGCTTCGGATTTGTATTCGTTCAACGGATCGCGTTGCGCATATCCCCGAAACCCGACAACAGAACGCAAATGTTCTAGTGTTAGCAAATGTTCGCGCCATTTTGTGTCGATGGTTTGCAAAATCAGCTGCTTTTCGATGCGACGCATATTTTCAGCACCAAAGGCTTGGGCCTTGTCGTCCATCATTTTGTCAGCAGCTTCTTCGATACGTTCGCGCATAACGTCGTCATCTACGCCTTCTTCGGCGGCCCACGCAATCACAGGAAGGTCGATGTTGAGCTGTTCAATCAGCGCAGCATAAAGCGCTTCTGTTTTCCATTGGTCGGCGTAGGACCGTGGTGGCATGTATGTCTCAATCAAATCATCGATAACATCGCTGCGCATATCTGAAATGACGTCTGACAAGTCATCATTTTCCATGATGTCCATACGCTGCCCAAAGATGGCTTTGCGCTGGTCATTCATGACGTCATCGAATTTTAGCAACTGTTTGCGGATGTCAAAATTGCGGCCTTCTACTTTGGCCTGCGCGCGTTCTAGGGATTTGTTGACCCATGGGTGAATGATGGCTTCGCCTTCTTTCATGCCCAAGGTTGACAGCACCTTTTCCAAACGCTCTGAGCCAAAAATACGCATCAAGTCATCTTCTAGGCTTAGGAAAAACGCAGAACGCCCTGCGTCGCCTTGACGGCCCGAACGACCACGAAGCTGGTTGTCGATGCGGCGGCTTTCGTGGCGTTCTGTCGCAAGAACGAACAAGCCACCAGCGGCAAGCACTTTTTCGCGATCACCGGCATGGGCCGCTTCCATCTGCGCACGAAGCTCTTGTGGGTCGGCATCTGGTTGCTCGGCCAATGCCTTGAGCACATCCATTTCCATATTGCCGCCAAGCTGAATATCGGTGCCCCGACCCGCCATGTTGGTGGCAATCGTAACCGCGTTCAATTTGCCGGCATCCCCGATGATTTGGGCTTCTTGTTCGTGTTGACGGGCGTTCAAAACGTTATGTTTGATGCCTTGGGCTTGCAACATCTGAGACAGGAATTCGGATTTTTCAATTGACGTTGTGCCGACCAAAACAGGCTGCCCTTTTTCGTGGGCCATTTTGATTTCTTCGACAATGGCTTCGAATTTTTCGCGCGCTGTGCGATAAACGCGGTCATCTTCGTCCAGACGCGCAATTCCACGGTTTGTGGGGACTTCGACAACGCCAAGCGAATAGATTTCAGAGAATTCTTCGGCTTCGGTCAAAGCCGTTCCTGTCATGCCGCCCAATTTTTCATACAGGCGGAAATAGTTTTGGAACGTAACGCTTGCCAAGGTCACGTTTTCCGGTTGGATTTTACAGCCTTCTTTTGCTTCGATCGCTTGGTGAAGCCCTTCGGACATGCGGCGTCCGGCCATCATACGGCCCGTGAATTCGTCAATCAAAACAACTTCGCCATCGCGGACGATGTAATCTTTGTCCCGCGAAAACAATTTGTGCGCACGCAGGCCTTGGTTGACGTGGTGAACGATTGTTGTGCTTTCTGGATCGTATAGGGATTGCCCCTCGGGAAGGATACCGCGCGCCAAAAGCGTCTGTTCAAGGAAATCGTTGCCGTCGTCGGTATAGGTCACATTGCGCGTTTTCTCGTCAATCGTGAAATGCTCTGCGGTCAATTCTGGAATAATCGCGTCAATCGCAACATAAAGCTCGCTGCGATCCTGTGCTGGGCCAGAAATGATCAAAGGCGTCCGTGCTTCGTCGATTAGGATGCTGTCAACTTCGTCCACAATTGCAAAGTGGTGGCGACGCTGATGCATTTGGGACAATTCGGATTTCATATTGTCGCGCAGGTAATCAAACCCTAATTCGTTGTTTGTCGCATAGGTGATATCACAGGCATAGGCGTCGTGCTTTTCGGCTTCGGGCTGCTGTGGATAAATCACGCCAGTGGTCATTCCCAAAGCGGCATATACCTTGGACATCCAATCCGCATCACGACGGGCCAGATAGTCATTGACCGTCACAACGTGCACGCCTTTGCCGGTTAAGGCATTCAAATAAGCAGGAAAGGTCGCCACAAGGGTTTTACCTTCGCCAGTGCGCATTTCCGCAATATTGCCTTGGTGCAAAAAGATGCCGCCCATTAATTGCACATCAAATGCACGCAGCCCTAGGGTGCGACGCGCGCCTTCGCGACAGTTTGCAAATGCTTCTGGTAACAGGCTGTCCAATGTTTCGCCTTGTTCGAGGCGGCTTTTGAATTCAGCGGTTTTGTCGATAATACCCTGATCCGAGAGCGCTTGGAAATCTGGCTCCAGTGCGTTGATTTGCTCAACAAGGGGGCGTGTCGCCTTGATTTTTCGGTCATTCGGTGTTCCGAACACCTTTTTGGCGATTTTTCCGAACCCTAACATGGTCTCTCCGTCCTTTTATCCAGCAAGACTCGTTGCCTGCCCTTGCCCTGCGCCTATTCTATCAATAGGTGTTAGACATATATTCATTTGCTCTAAGCGATGTAAGGGGCAGCTGATAGAGTGTCAACGGCACCCGTCTGATCGGGCAGTAAAATAAAGGGAATTTACCGTGTTTAAGTGGCAAAAAATGCTTTCAACAACCGCAATAGTTTTATCCACAACTTTTGCTGCGCAGGCTCAGGATGCTGTGTCAGTCGATACGGTTGTTGCAACTGTGAATGGAACCGACATTAAACTAGGTCATATGATGCTTGTGCGCGAAACCTTGCCAGAGCAATATTTGGCACTTGAGGATGGACAGCTGTTCCAAGGCATCCTAGAGCAATTGATCCAACAGACGTTAATCGCACAACAAGACACCACCGCGGATAATGCACGTATTCGCTTGGGATTGGAAAATGAAAAGCGGCTTTTGGTTGCGGCAAGCGTGATTGATGGTTTGTCAAAAACGTTGGTCACCGAAGACGCGATCAAAGCACAATATGACGCGCAATATGCAAACATCGACATGGGCGATGAATATAATGCATCCCATATTTTGGTTGAAACAAAAGACGCGGCAGAAGCCTTGGTTGAACGGTTATCAGCAGGCGCGGATTTTGCCGAACTTGCCAAAGAAGCATCAACCGGACCCTCTGGCCCGAATGGTGGCAATCTTGGTTGGTTTGGCAAAGGCATGATGGTTCCCCCGTTCGAAGCGGCTGTTGTCAGCATGAAAACAGGCGAGGTTTCTGGTCCTGTGCAGACGGATTTTGGCTGGCATGTGATCAAGCTGAATGAAACGCGCCCTGTGGCCGCGCCGGAACTAGACCAAGTGCGTGACCAGATCGCCGGTGAATTGCAGCAAAAGATCGTTGGCGAAAAAATCCAAGAGCTAACAGCAGCAGCAACTATTGATCGCAGTGCCGCGGATACAATTGATCCTGCCGCGCTTAAAGATGTTTCTTTGATGGAGTAATGACGCCATGGGCGGTCCTTTGAAAATTTCCCCACTTGCACCGAAAGCTTTCCCAGATATTCCTGTGATTGACGGTGTCCGGTTTTCAACAATCGCAGCCGGTGTGCGCTATAAAGGGCGCACCGATGTGATGTTGGCTGAATTGATCCCTGGCACGTCAATCGCCGGTGTGTTCACACGGTCTTTGACGCGCTCGGCGCCTGTCTTGGACTGTCAGGCTAAATTGGGCAGTGACCCAAGCCAAGGGGCGGCTATCGTTGTGAATTCAGGCAATTCTAACGCCTTTACCGGACAACATGGCGTCGCCTCTGTCGAGGCGATCACAACGGCGGTGTCAAACATTATGGCGGTGCCTATCGAGCGCGTGTTCACCTCTAGTACTGGTGTCATTGGGGAACCCATGGCCCACGAACGTATTGTCGATGCCTTGGGAACGTTAAAAGCAAGCTTGGCAGAGGATAGCTTTGCAGAAGCGGCGCGGGCGATCATGACCACCGACACCTATCCCAAAGGGTCCAGTGCCGTTGTCGATACCAAAAACGGTAAGGTCAAGATTGCAGGGATGGCCAAAGGCTCTGGCATGATTGCGCCTGATATGGCGACGATGTTGGTCTATATCTTTACCGATGCACAGATTTCCCAAGCTGATCTGCAATCGATGGTTTCAGAGTTCAACGAAACATCGTTCAACTGTATAACCGTGGATAGCGACACATCGACATCGGATAGTTTGTTGATGGCTGCAACGGGTGCAAGCGGTGTTCACGTGGGGCGGGATGAGTCCGGCTTTAGGGCGGCTTTACGTGACCTCATGCTTGATCTTGCGCATCAAGTGGTGCGTGACGGAGAAGGCGCAACAAAATTTGTTGAAATAAACGTGACAGGTGCAGTGAACGCCCAAGAAGCCAAAGTTCATGCGATGTCGATTGCCAATTCACCCTTGGTAAAAACCGCTATCGCGGGCCAAGACCCGAACTGGGGTCGTGTCGTTATGGCCATTGGGAAATCCGGTGCAACGGCGGATCGTGATCTTTTGTCGATCAAATTTGGTGATATCTTGGTGGCAGAAAAAGGCTGGGTCAGCCCGACGTATAAGGAAGAGCAAGGAGCGAGCTATATGAAGCAATCTGACCTTGTGATTAATGTCGATTTGGGTCTTGGCCTAGGGGAAGCTACGGTTTGGACCTGTGATTTGACGCATACTTATATCGAAATTAATGCAGATTACCGGTCATGAAAAAAATGGTGCTTGTGTCAGCTGTCGCGTTGATTGATCCTGATGGACGTGTGTTGTTGGCACAACGTCCCCAAGGTAAAAGCATGGCTGGATTATGGGAATTTCCCGGTGGAAAAGTGGAAGAGGGGGAAACCCCAGAAGAAGCTTTGGTGCGCGAACTGCACGAAGAACTGGGTATTGAAACATGGGAAAGCTGTCTTGCGCCGTTGACGTTCGCATCGCACAGTTATGATGACTTTCACTTGCTAATGCCGCTATTTGCCTGCCGCAAATGGAATGGCATTGTACAGGGGAAAGAGGGGCAAAACCTTGCTTGGTCCAAAGCCAAAGATTTGCGTAATTACCCAATGCCCGCTGCCGATATTCCGCTAATTCCGATTTTGCGCGATTGGCTTTGAGCGCGGTGATCGTTGAACAGGTTTAAGGCTGAGTATTTTTAGCAAAAAGAAAGATAAGAAAAAGCCCCAGTTTTTACGCTGGGGCTTTTTGATTTAGTCGAGAGTACGTTCAATTTCCTGACGCTCGAAGATTTCGATAACGTCGTTGGGTCGAACGTCGTCATAGTTTTCAAACGCCATACCGCATTCTTGGCCCGAGAGCACTTCTTTGACTTCGTCCTTGAAGCGCTTGAGCGTTTTAAGCGTACCTTCGTGGATAACCACGTTGTCGCGGAGCAAGCGCACACCAGCGGATCGGCGCGCGATCCCTTCTGTGACGATACAGCCTGCAACACGGCCAATGCCGGTAACTTTGAAGACTTCTTTGATTTGTGCGTAGCCGATGAAGTTTTCACGGATTTCAGCGGACAAGAGGCCGCTTGCCGCTGCTTTTACATCGTCAACCAAGTCGTAAATCACCGAGTAGTAGCGAATTTCCACGCCTTTTTGGTTGGCAGAGTTGCGCGCAGAGGCGTTCGCACGAACGTTAAAGCCCATGATTGGAGCGCCGGATGCTTCGGATAGGCCCACATCTGTGTCGGTGATCGCACCAACGCCAGAGTGAAGGACGCGGACGCGCACTTCGCTATTGCCGATTTTTTCCATTGCTTGAACGATGGCTTCGGCAGACCCTTGAACGTCTGCTTTGACCAAGATTGGCAATTCAGTAACGCTTTCGTCTTCTTTGGCTTTGGCCATAAGTTGTTCAAGTGTCGTTGCAGCACCTGCAGCGGCACGTTTTTCTTTGGCCAAATCTGCACGGTAGTCTGCGATTTCGCGGGCTTGTGCTTCGGTGTCAACGACGTTCAATACGTCGCCTGCTTCGGGCGTACCGTTCAAGCCGAGAACTTCGACTGGGACGGATGGGCCGGCTTCTTTGATGCGGTCGCCTTTGTCGTCGATCAACGCGCGGACTTTACCCCATTGTTCGCCAACGACAAAGATGTCGCCTTGGCGGAGGGTACCCGTTTGCACCAATACAGTCGCAACAGGGCCACGGCCTACGTCGAGCTGGGCTTCGATGACGGCGCCTTGTGCGGCACGGTTTGGGTTGGCTTTAAGTTCAAGAATTTCTGCTTGAAGCGCGATAGCTTCGAGCAGGCTATCAAGACCCTGACCTGTTTTTGCAGAGACTTCGACGTCTTGCACGTCGCCGGACATAGCTTCGACCACAACTTCGTGCTGCAACAAGTCTGTGCGCACTTTGTTTGGATCAGCAGCAGGCTTGTCCACTTTGTTGATCGCAACGATCATTGGCACTTTGGCGGCTTTCGCGTGGTTAATCGCTTCGACCGTTTGCGGCATAACCGCATCGTCAGCTGCAACCACAAGCACAACAATATCTGTTACCTGAGCACCACGAGACCGCATGGACGTAAAGGCAGCGTGGCCTGGAGTATCCAAGAAGCTAAGCACAGCGCCGTCGCGTGTTGTTACCTGATACGCGCCGATGTGCTGAGTGATGCCGCCGGCTTCGCCTGCGACAACTTTGGCGTTACGGATTGCGTCCAAGAGAGACGTTTTACCGTGGTCAACGTGGCCCATGATCGTAATGACAGGAGGACGCGGTACCAAGGATTCAGGGTTATCTTCGATTTCGTTAATCACGTCTTCGACGTCGGCGTCAGAAACACGAACGATCTTGTGACCGAATTCTTCGATGATCAATTCAGCAGTATCAGCATCAATGGTTTGGTTTTGCGTAACCATCAAGCCCATTTTCATAAGCGATTTGACGACTTCGGCAACGCGCTCTGCCATCCGGTTTGCCAAT
Source organism: Paracoccaceae bacterium (assembly GCA_024639125.1). Lineage (GTDB taxonomy): Bacteria > Pseudomonadota > Alphaproteobacteria > Rhodobacterales > Rhodobacteraceae > JAHEJA01. The sequence continues at coordinate 36,937 of JAHEJA010000010.1, read as the reverse complement.
TCTGACACAACGATGGCTTCTGGAACTTGAACGTCCCGAACGATTTTTTCACGTTCTTGGTTTTGACCCATAGCTTTCTGACGCGCGCGCTCTTGCTTGCGCTTCATTGCTGCCATGGATTTTTGACGTCCACCTTCGCCATTAAGGGCTTGGCTCAATGTGAGTTTACCTGAACGGCGACCATCGTCCCGTGCTTTGTTGCCACGACGGTCTGCGTCTGTTTCACGTTCTTTTTTGCGTGAGGCAGGGGCGCTGGTTTGCGGCATTGCTTTGGGTTCGCGGCGCGGTGCAGCTTCGGTGGCCTTGGCAGAGGGCTCGGCTTCTGCAGCTTTGGCCATTGCGGCGGCTTTCTTTGCGGCCTCTTCGGCTTCGCGGCGTTCGCGTTCTTCTGTTTCGGCTTTGGCGCGTGCTTTTTCTTCGGCTTCGCGCTGTTCGCGTTCTTTTATTTCTTGTTCGGCACGACGGCGATCGCGTTCTTCTTCGCGTGCCTTTTCATCCGCTGCGCGTGCAGCAGTTTCTTCGACTTCGCGTGCCTTTGCAGCCTGAACAGCCTTTAGGCGGCGTTCCATTTCGGCATCAGTAATGCCATCTGGACGGTTGCCGCTAAACTGCGCTCCACCACCTGAACCACCAGTTGGTTTCGCTGCACCCGATTTGGGTACGACGACGCGTTTACGTTTGGTTTCCACAACCACACTTTTGGTTCTGCCATGGCTAAAGCTTTGCTTTACGTTACCAGGGCGGCTTCCGCCGCCGCGCAGACCAAGTGTTTTTTTGCCGTCACTATCGCTCATCTAGCTGTCTTTTCCTTCCCGACGCCCCTTGGCGCCGTTAAATCCGCGAAGACCTTTCAGTCTTTGCGCTTCATCTACTACACGTTGCGTCAAACCGCCAGTCGCAAGCGCGCAATGAATCACTGTTTGTTTCCCAAAAGCCATTCCCAATTCATCGGACGTAAGCCAACCGATAAATACACCATCCTGAGGCGTGCTTAGTTTTGATTTGCCGCGTTCGGATCCATCCGAAGATTGGATCAAAACATCAGCGTAATCTTTAATGAGCCAGTCTTTGACTTTTTCGTAGCCAGAAACCGCTGTTCCAGATTTACGCGCCAAGCTGATGAGATCAACAACGCGGCGCGCGAGCTTTTGTTCAATATCTGCCACAAACCCTTGTGGTATTGTGACTTGTTGCTTTGCACCACGGGCAAACATGCCCTTTTGGATGGCGTGCTCAAGGGCGGTTTTATCCGCAGAAACATACATGCCACGGCCCGGTAGCTTGTTCATCAAATCCGGATAAACAGTGTTATCCGGACCGACGACAAAACGGATCAAGCCGAATTTAGGCTGCACCTCACCGGTCGCAAGGCACTTGCGTTCGGTGTCTGAGTCTTGGTCATTGGTGCGTTTACCACGCGACATTGCGTTTTCCTTGATTGAGCGAATTATTCTTCGCTGAGGTCTTCTTCTTCATCGGCAACGGCAAGGTCCTCTGGGTCTACCCAACCCAAAACGATTCGTGCAGTCATTACCAAATCTTGTGCTTCTTCTAGGCTGACATCGAATTTTTCGAGCAAGCCGTCGTCTTTGACGCGTTGGCCATCAACCGTGGTCCAGCCACCAGCCAATTCCCAGTCCGCACATGTGGCGAAATCTTCCAACGTTTTGATGCCATCCTCTGCCAAGGCTTCGATCATTTGCGGTGTCAGGCCTTCGAAGGTCATCAAGCTGTCTTCTACGCCCAATTCACGAGCATGGTCGATGGCTTTTTGCGCTTGGGCTTCTAGGTATTCGCGTGCGCGTGTCTGAAGCTCTGCTGCGGTGCTGTCGTCAACGCCGTCGATTACCAACAATTCGTCAAGCTCAACATAGGCGACTTCTTCGAGGTTTGCAAAACCTTCGGACACCAAGAGCTGGGCAAAGAATTCATCAAGATCCAAAGTATCCATGAACAAACGTGTGCGTTCTTCGAATTCTTTCTGACGGCGTGCTGATTCCTCGGCTTCGGTCATGATGTCGATATCAAGTCCGGTCAATTGGCTCGCAAGGCGGACGTTTTGACCGCGACGACCAATGGCCAAAGATAGCTGTTCTTCTGGCACGACAACTTCGATTTTGCCGGCTTCTTCGTCCAAAACAACTTTGGTCACTTCAGCAGGCTGAAGCGCGTTGACCAAGAATGTTGGCTGATCTTCGTTCCAAGGGATGATGTCGATCTTTTCGCCCTGAAGTTCATTCACGACCGCTTGAACACGGCTGCCGCGCATACCAACACAGGCACCGACGGGGTCGATTGAATTGTCGTTCGTGAACACAGCGATTTTCGCGCGGGATCCTGGATCGCGTGCGACTGCTTTGATTTCAATCACACCTTCATAGATTTCGGGGACTTCCATTTTGAACAGTTCAGCCATGAATTCAGGCGCTGTCCGGCTTAGAAAGATCTGTGGACCACGTGATTCACGACGCACGTCTTTGATAAAGACACGAATGCGGTCGTTTGGACGATAGCTTTCGCGGCCGATTTTTTCATTGCGGCGTAGGATGGCTTCGCCACGGCCTACGTCTACGATGACATTGCCATACTCTTCGCGTTTGACAACGCCGTTGATGATTGTGCCGGCGCGGTCTTTGAATTCTTCGTATTGGCGATCGCGTTCTGCTTCGCGGACCTTTTGCAAGATAACCTGTTTGGCAGATTGTGCTGCGATCCGGCCCATATCAACAGGTGGAATTTCTTCTACATACTGCTGTCCGATTTCTGGGTCAGCCATGTATAGTTTGGCTTGATCAACAGTCATTTCGGCTTGATAGTTTTCCAGCTCGTCTTCGGCGACAACGGTGCGAACGCGTGTGAATATCGCACGACCGGTTTTACGGTCGATATTTACGCGGATATCCATTTCGCTGCCGTAGCGTGACTTTGCAGCCCGTGCGAGTGATTCTTCCATTGCTTCGACGACCAAACTTGGGTCGATCATCTTTTCGCGTGCGACCGCTTCGGCGGTTTGCAATAGCTCAAGCTGGTTTGCAGAGGTGATTGCCATTCTTACTCCTCCTCGGACCCTTCGGTCTCGATGTCATCAAAATTGTCTTCGTTCAATGCGCCAGATGCTTTACGTTGACGCAGCATTTCCTTTATTAATTCGTCGGTTAGGACAAGCTTGGCTTCTGTGAGCCATTCCAGTTCCAGACCGATGGTACCTTCTTCGACGTTGATCAAAATTTCGTTTCCCTCGATCCCAGCGAGCTCACCTTTGAAGCGGCGACGCCCATCAATCAGCTCTTCTGTTTCGACCTTGGCTTCGTAGCCTTCGAACATGTCGAAATCCTTGAGCCGTGTCAGAGGGCGGTCGATACCTGGGCTTGAAACCTCAAGGTTATAGGCATCCAGAATAGGGTCTTCGACGTCTAGAATTGCGCTGATTGCTGTTGAAATGTCACTGCAATCATCGACATTGATCCCACCGTCAGGGCGGTCTGCCATGACTTGCAATGTGGTTTCTTTGCCGCTCATCAAACGAATGCGCACAAGTTCAAATCCCATGTCTTCGATGACGGGAGAGATGATTTCAGCTAGTCGCTGATCTATGGCTGCTTTCGCAATTAATTTATTAATCATAGGTCCAAACACAAAAAAACGGGCGCGCGGCCCGTCGATATTTCGGTGGAGCGTTGTTGCCAACACGCCGCTGTTAAGGGGCGTATACGCCTATGATGCTGAGTCTGCAAGCCTTCATTTCATTTCGCCAATTTTAGGCGATGCTCCATAGCTGCGTTCTGATCCCATGACACGTGTCGCTGGCCCCGGAAGGGTGACGCTGCCACCATCAATTTGAACGGAAATCCGACGTAGTTCGGGATGATCGGACAGGCCTTGCATATCGTTGACCACGGCAAATGCGATGTCATATTTTGCCAAAAGCGCGCTGGCCTGGGCAAGCGTCAGATCCCCCAAAAACCCGCCAACCAGCGCGTCGGTATCGCGTCGGTATTGCGTCCGTAAAACGTTGGTGCAAAATCGGGGATCGCTGATTGCGTCCGGGTGTCCCATCACATCCCGCGCCAACACCGCCCATTCGCGTTCGGATTGGATGGATAACAAGATCTGACCGCCGTCAGAGGTTTCAAACACACCGTAGGGTGCGATGGACGGATGTGCCAATCCAAGCCGTTTGGGGGTGTTGCCGGCTTCGTGATTTAAGAGCGGCACAGTCATCCAGTCTGCCATGACATCAAACATGGATACCCTAATATCCGCACCTTTGCCATGAATTCCGCGTCCAATCAGGGCTTCTAGGATTGCGCTATGCGCGGTGGCTCCGGTGGCAATGTCAACGATTGAAACCCCAACCCTTGCCGGGCTTTCTGGTCCGCCCGTTATGCTGGACAGGCCGCTTTCTGCTTGGATCAAAAGATCATAGGCCTTGCGGTCGGCCATGGAACCTGTGTCTGTATATCCGCTGATTGAACAGCAAATTAACCGTGGGTGCGTTGCGCAAAGTTGGGCAGGGTCAAACCCCAATTTAGCAGCAGATCCCGGTTTCAAATTCTGCACAAAAACATCAGCCTCGGCAATTTCGGCATGCAAGGTGTCGCGGTCAGCCTTGTGACGTAAATCTAACACCAAAGATGACTTGCCGCGGTTTAACCAAACGAAATAGCTGCTTTCACCTTTGGCGGCTGTGTCATATCCGCGGGCAAAATCCCCCTCTGGACGTTCTATTTTGACAACATTTGCCCCTGCATCAGCAAGCCGGCATGTTGCGAACGGTGCGGCAACGGCTTGTTCAAGCGCAACCACTTTTAGTCCCGTGAGCGGATAATTTTGCATCTGTTTTGACATTAATACGACCGTGGCATGCCCAAGACATGCTCTGCAAGGTAACTTAGGATCAGGTTGGTTGAAATTGGCGCAACTTGATACAGGCGGGTTTCGCGGAACTTGCGTTCAATATTGTATTCTTCGGCGAACCCAAATCCCCCGTGGGTCTGAACACAGGCTTCGGCCGCGGCCCAGCTTGCATCTGCGGCAAGCATTTTGGCCATATTCGCTTCGGCGGCGCAATTTTCACCAGCTTCATAAAGCCGACATGCGTCGCGCACCATCAAATCCGCCGCGCGCATTTGGGCATAGGCTTTGGCGATTGGGAATTGGATGCCTTGGTTTTGACCAATGGGGCGACCAAAGACCGATCGATCCTTGGCATAGGCGCTGGCTGTGTCGATAAACCATTTTGCATCCCCGACGCATTCGGCAGCAATCAAAATACGTTCTGCATTCATACCAGACAGAATGTACCGGAACCCTTTGCCTTCTTCGCCAATCAAGGCGTCGGCGGGAATTTCCACATTATCAAAGAACACTTCGGTTGTGGCGTGGTTCATCATGGTGCGAATAGGACGAAGCGTTAACCCATTGTTCAAGGCTTTCTTCATGTCCAAGATAAACACAGACAACCCATCCGTTTTCTTGGCAACGGTTTCTTTGGATTCGGTTCGTGCCAAAAGCACCATCACATCCGAATGTTCTGCGCGGCTCGTCCATATTTTTTGTCCGTTGATAATGTATTTATCCCCGTCGCGCCGTGCGGTTGTTCGAATGGATGTTGTATCGGTTCCAGATGTCGGTTCCGTCACGCCAAAGGCCTGAAGCCGCAATTCGCCAGAGGCAATTTTTGGCAAATATTCGGCCTTTTGCGCGTCGGATCCATGCCGCAGAACGGTGCCCATTGTGTACATCTGTGCATGGCATGCACCGCCATTACAACCTGCGGCTTGGATTTCCTGCAAAATTGCGGCTGCTGCCGACAAAGGAAGCCCCGCACCGCCAAACTCTTCTGGGATCAAGGCCGCAAGCCAGCCATTGACCGTCAGTGCTTGGACAAAGTCGGTGGGATAGGCCATGTCACGATCGAGCTTTTGCCAATACGTGCCCGGGAAATCGTTACAGAGCTTGCGCACTTCGGCGCGAATTTCGGGGTAATCATCAAATGCCATGCTGACCTCATTTGGTTTCGTGATACATATGCGTTAAATCGCCGAAAAATCAAAGACTTTGGTGACGGGTTTTGAATTCATGGTTGCGTCTGGTCATGGGTTTCGATGAAATGACACAAAGTCAAAAGCAAGGGGCCGTATGAATTTTTTTGGACCAGAGGAATGGGCAGCAATTAAACTGTCTCTGTTGGTGGCGGTCTGGGCTGTTGCTGTCAGCCTGCCTTTGGGGGTTTATGTGGCCTATGTTTTGGCGCGAAAGCAATTTTGGGGCAGGCAAGTGTTGAATGCTGTGGTGCATTTGCCATTGGTTTTGCCACCTGTTGTGACGGGGTATGTTTTATTGCTTTGGTTCGGACGCCGTGCGCCAATTGGGGAATTTCTGGAAAATACTTTTGGGCTGGTGTTGGCATTTCGCTGGACGGGCGCGGTGTTGGCGGCTGCGATCATGGCGTTTCCTTTGATGGTGCGCTCTATTCGGCTGGCAATCGAAGCGGTTGATCCAAAATTAGAACAAGCGGCCGAAACCTTGGGGGCGTCGCGGTTTTATGTCTTTGCGACTGTGACGTTGCCTTTGATCATTCCCGGAATTTTGGCAGGCTGCGTGTTGGCCTTTGCCAAGGCATTGGGTGAATTTGGTGCAACGATTACATTTGTGGCCAATATCCCAAACAAAACCCAAACCATTCCCTCTGCTATCTATGCTTTGATGCAGGTGCCCGGTTCTGAAACGGCAACGGCGCGGTTGGTGATGGTGTCGGTGGCATTATCTGTTTGTGCGTTGTTGGTATCGGAGTGGATGGCGAACCGTATGGCGAAAAAGGTGTCGGGCTGATGGGCATTTCTGTTGACATACAGCACGCGTTTCGGGGCTTTTCCTTGGATGCCCGCTTTGAGGCACATGCAGGCGTCACTGCCTTGTTTGGGCGATCGGGATCGGGGAAAACCACGCTTATCAATGCAATAGCAGGTGTGCTAACACCACAGTCGGGGCGGATTGTTGTCGGGGATCGCGTTTTATTTGATCGGGATGCCGGTATCAACGTGCCTGTGCATAAGCGGGGTATTGGCTATGTCTTTCAAGAACCGCGACTCTTCCCGCATCTCAGCGTCGCGCGTAATTTGCGCTATGGCATGCGGTTTCGGACATCTGGTGCGGCGGCGTTGGGATTTGATCATGTTGTAGATTTGCTTGGGCTATCGACATTGATAGATCGCGCCCCTGCGGCCCTATCGGGGGGCGAAAAGCAGCGCGTGGCTATTGGGCGCGCATTACTGTCCTCGCCTGATATCTTGCTCATGGATGAACCGCTTGCGGCCCTAGACGCCCCGCGCAAGGCCGAAATATTGCCGTTTTTGGCGCGGTTGCGGGATGAGGTGGCGGTGCCGATTGTCTATGTCAGTCATTCAATGGGTGAAGTTGCACGATTGGCGTCGCATATGGTGATGCTCAAGGATGGAGCTGTGATCACTCAGGGGCACACAGAAGCGGTTTTGTCCGATCCTGAAATGGTGCCTTGGGTCGGCGTGCGCTCAGCGGGATCTGTTTTAAGCGCAAGACTCGATGCACAAGAACCGGATGGATTGTCGCGATTGGCGATATCCGGGGGTGTCTTATACATGCCCAAAGTTGCCGGTGACATCGGGGCCCAAGTGCGCGTGCGTGTAATGGCGCAGGATGTGATGCTGTCTTTGTCGGAGCCAAGCGATATGTCGGCCCTTAATATTTTGCGCTGTCGTGTGCTTAGTATTCGCAAAGGCGATGGTCCGGGTGCGATTGTGCAACTGGAATGTGGGACAGATCGGTTATTGGCGCGGGTCACGCGGCGATCGGTTGCGCGTTTGGCATTGGATGCGGGGTCACAGTGTTATGCTGTGTTGAAAACGGTTTCTGTGGGTCCGGTCGATATCGGGTAACGCGGATTTTATTGAAAGCTTGTCCGCCTTCGGCGAGAGTATTTTTTGCAAAAAGAAAACTATATCTCTTCGTCTTCGACAAAACGGGTATAGACCCCTTCGGGGAGCGAGATTGAGGCCGCAAGATCGCGCATTTGGCAAATCGAAAGGGTGATTTTGTGAACGCGGTCTTGGACAGGATCGTATTGTTCGACCGTGATGCATTCGGCAAAGCTGTTTATGATAATATCTTCTTGCAGCGGGGCTTCGCCCTCGTCTACGAGCGTGACAACAGTAGCATCGAATTCGTGTTCTATGGTAAACATAAACTAAGTATAGATCAGAAAAACATTGCAGGCAAAAGGTTACAACTGTGCTGAGAATAATAATCTGTTTCATGGGGTTGAGTGTTTTGACAGCCTGTAGCTATGTGCCACAGAGCAATCGGCCTAATAATGGGCCCGATGGTAGGCCTGTGACTGATCCGGTGACATCGCCGCCTGAGGCTGTGGCCCGAGGGGATGCAAAAATAGGGCGGCCGACGGGGCAATTTGCCTATGTGGTGTCAAAGATCGAACCAGAGGCAGAGCGGTTGTGTGTTCAGTATCGCCCGCAGTTCAAGTGTGATTTCCAGATTGTAGTGGATTACACAACGCCGGATTTGGTCAATGCGTTTCAAACGCTTTTGGATGATGGCACGCCTGTTGTGATCTTTTCTATTGGGTTGATCAATCAAGCACAGAACGTGGATGAATTGGCCTTTGTTTTGGGACACGAGATGTCGCATCACCTTGAGGGGCATATTTACCGTCAGTATCAGTCCGCGAAAACAGGTGCGGCCTTGTTAGGCGGTTTGACAGCGATCACCGGTGGGACTGCAGATGCGATTCAGCAAGCGCAGCAAATCGGTGCGACGTTGGGCGCGCGCACCTATTCAAAGTCCTATGAGCTAGAAGCGGATAAGTTGGGAACCATTATCACAGCCACCGCCGGCTTTGATCCGCTGCGGGGGGCTGCGTTTTTCATGCGGATCCCAGATCCGGGGGATCAATTCCTTGGAACGCATCCGCCGCATGCGGCGCGGCTGCAAACTGTTCGGGATACGGTTGCCGGGTTTTAGGATTTTTGCGCGACGAAGGTGACGTTATTTGCGGGCATGTCCAAAACTGCGACTGGTTCAAGCCATGCGTTCATCAGCCATTCGGCCACGTCAAAGTCATCTTTGTAGCCGATGTTCGGATCTTGGCTGATGAGCGAGGCGTGAAAGGCGCGGTCATTGTCCGAGCTGAAGTCATCGGCGCGTGTGAAAGGGCCATATAGGATAAAGCGCCCCTGTGGTGCCAAAGCGCGGGCCACGTTTTGGATCAATTGCTGGGCTTCTTGTGTCGAAATCAAATGCAAGAGATTGACCAGAACGATGGCGTCAAACGCGCCAATATCGCTGGGCCAATGATCCAATGTCGCAACAAGATCCAGTGGATCAGCGATATTGGTGCAGGATGTATCGTTGCGATAGGAAAGGATGCTGTGGCGGCGCTGGGCGTCAGGGTCGCTTGGTGTCCAATGTAGATCAGGAAAGGTTTGCGCAAAGCGTGTGACATGCTGACCTGTTCCTGACGCCAGTTCCAGAACGCGACCGGACGCAGGCAGAAATTCCTTTAGGACCGTTTCAATGGCTTGGGCATTGCGTTCTGCGGAGGGGGCAAAGAGTTTTCCATCCTCTGATGTGGTTTGCTGGGATGGGCTATCAGGAAGATTAAGCGATCTCATTTAGAAAACCTTTCAGGGGAAAGAGCGGCGATCAAGTCGGTGTCAAAGCTGGGTTTTACGCCCAAAAGCAGTTCAGCCGCAAGTTGGCTGGCGGCAGGGGCGGTTTGAAATCCATATCCGCCTTGGCCTGCGAGCCAAAAGAAATGGGGGTTCTCTGGGGCGCGCCCAATGACCAAGCTGCGATCGGGTGCGAATGTGCGCAGGCCCGCCCATGTTGCGGTGAGCTGCGTGATCTCTGGCGAGATGAGGGATTGGAATTCGTCTATGCCTTGGGCAATCGTAAGGTCATCGGCCCATGCATCATGGGGCGTGACGGGCGTTTCATCCGCAGGTGAAATCAGCAATTGCCCTGCATCGGGTTTGGCGTACCATGTTTCGTTGACACCATCCAAAACAGGCCATGTCGTGCAATCATAATTGATAGGCACGCGGGCGATAGATCGGCGATGGGGAACAAGCCCGATCGGGGGAACTTGGCAGAGTCGGGCTATGTCATCGGCCCAAGCTCCTGCGGCGTTGATAACTATGCGCGCTTGATAGGTGTCGTGGTGTGTTTTTATGTGCCATTGGGCGCCGTCCCAGTCGCAATGCGACACCCGCGCCTTGGCGAGCAACTGTGCCGAATTGTGGCGGGCTTTGCGCAGATAAGCCTGGATCAAGCGATCAGTGTCAATATCCGCCGGACCAGAGGTATACCCTGCGCAAGCAAGCTTGGCGTGATCAAGGATCGGCACCATAGCACAGGCTTCTTTTATTGATATGTCGTCTAATCCGAACGCGGCTGCTTCGGTTTTAAAGGCGCGCTCTTCGCCGTGGCGGGCAAGCATCATCAATCCGCGTGGTGACAACACACCTGCGTCGATAGTGTTCAAGACAGGTTCGCTAAAGGCATTCAGCTGGCGTATCGTATGATTGCCGTAATCCTTGATGAAAAGCGCCGCCGAACGCCCCGATGCGTGATAGGCAAAGGTGTCTTCTGCTTCTAGAAGGATGACTTTGGCATGACCTGATAGGGCCGCTGCCAGCGACAGACCTGCGATTCCGCCTCCGATAATGCAAAAATCATGCATAAAAATTGCCTTGACCGTTAAAAATTATATGGAGGCTATCCTCCTGTGTTTTGCCGTTATTGCAAGAGCCCTTTTTCAAATTTGCAAAACCTACCTCAAAGAGCGGCGGCCTATTCTAAATAGCACCATTTTTCGGTGTTTTGCGCCGATTTGGTAAATTTTGGCCAGGGATGGGCCATTAAAACCCAGCACTTGGGCGACGTAGCTTTAATTAGACCACTTGGGGCGAAACCATCTGAATGGATGTAAAGGAAATAAAAATGAAAACCAAAACTGTTCAAGAAATTCTACGTAAAAATTCTTTTGTTACGATCACACCGGATATCATGGTGCGGCGTGCTGCGAAAATTATGTCACGCCGTAAATTCGGCGCGCTCACCGTTTTAGATGCAGATGATAAATTGGTCGGGATCATTAGTGAACGCGATATCGTCTGGCGGTGTTTGGCGCAGGGCATGAACACAGGAAAAACGCGGGTCGAACAAATCATGACAGCGAACCCATTCTTTATCGACGCCAAAGAAGACATCACCGTCGCGCTGGGCATTATGTTGGAGCACAATATCCGCCATATGCCGGTCCAATGTGCCCAAGGCAATTTTTGTGGCATGTTGGTGATTAGCGATGTTGTGAAACATCTTAAAAAAGAAGTCGAAGCGCAAATCATGCCAATGTTATTTGAACGGGAAAAGGGTGTTTTGAGCGCGGCATTTGCCCATTAAGGCAAAAGAAAACCCCCGCACAATGGCGGGGGTTCCAATGATTTCGATAAGCCTTTGCTTATTGTGGAATATCGCCTGTTAGACCTTCTACGTAGAAGTTCATGCCAGCCAATGTTCCGTCGTCAGCAGTTTCGCCTTCGGCCAACCAAACAGATCCGTCTTGTTTGTTGATCGGGCCTGTAAAGGCGTGATATTCGCCAGAGGCCAATGCATCCCGAAGCGCTTCTGCTTCGGCTTTGACGTCTGCTGGAACAGCGGATGAAATTTCACCGATGCCAACCATGCCAGCGCCGATTCCGTCCCATGTGTCAATGGATGTCCATGTGCCATCAAGTACGGCTTGGGTCCGCGCGATATAATAAGGCGCCCAGTTGTCGATGATAGAAGACACGCGTGGGAATGGGCCGTATTCTGCCATGTCAGAGGCTTGACCGAATGTGACAACGTTGCCTGCTTTTTCAGCTGCTGCTTGAGGCGCAGTTGAATCGGTGTGCTGCAAAATCACGTCCGCACCTTGCTCGATCAAGGCTTTGGCCGCATCGGCTTCTTTGGCTGGGTCAAACCATGTGTAGGCCCAAATAATAGAAAATTCGACATTCGGGTTGGCTTTTTTCGCATGAATATATGCAGAGTTGATGCCACGGATAACTTCGGGAATTGGGAAGGACCCGATGTAACCGATTTTGTTGGTTTTGGTCATTTTGCCCGCAATGTGGCCTTGGATCGCACGGCCTTCGTAGAAACGTGCAGAATACGTGGATACGTTGTCTGACCGCTTGTAGCCTGTCGCATGCTCAAACTTTACGTTTGGAAATTTCGCCGCAACATTGATTGTTGGGTCCATGTAACCGAATGATGTCGTAAAGATCAGATCCGCACCCTGAAGCGCCATCTGCGTCATTACACGCTCGGAATCGGCACCTTCTGGAACGCTTTCCTGAAAGATAGTTTCGACTTTGTCGCCGAAATGCTCTTCTACGGCCAAACGACCTTTGTTGTGCTCATATGTCCAGCCGCCATCGCCGACGGGACCAACATAAACAAAGCCGACTTTGACATCAGCCGCATATGCGCCAGTGGTAAGACCAAGTGCTGCTACTGCACCTGTGAGGATTGATTTTAGTGACATGAACGTCTCCCTGTTCAAGTAGAGGCCTCAGGTTGAGGCATGGAACGAACGACCCAAAGAGGCAGGCGCGCCTTGGTTTCCGAGGGCCGAGATAAAAACTAGCACGATGATTGTTATCAGATATGGCGACATGGACAAGTACTCTACTGGTATTGCGACCCCTGCTGCCTGTAAATTTAGCTGTAAAACGGTGACTCCGCCAAACAAATAGGCACCCAAAAGGATCCGCCACGGTTTCCAGCTTGCAAAAACCACAATTGCCAATGCAATCCAACCGGCACCAGCGGTCATCCCTTCGGTCCACTGAGGCACCCGAACCAGGCTGATATACGCCCCACCAAGGCCGCTACAGGCACCGCCAAACATAATCGCCAGCATGCGAATGCGCACCACTTTGTAACCCAGCGCATGGGCTGCATTATGATTTTCGCCAACAGCGCGCAAAACCAAACCAGCGCGTGAATATTTCAAAAATGCCCAGACGGCCCCGACCAGAATAATCGAAAAATAAACCATCGGATCATGTGCAAACAGCATTTTCCCGACGATAGGTATGTCTGATAAAATTGGGATTTCGATAGGGTCCAATGTGGTCGATTTCATGCCTTCGTAGGGCTTACCAATCAAAGCAGACAAGCCCAATCCAACCAAGGTCAACCCAAGGCCTGTCGCGACTTGGTTCGACAAAAGATAGAGCGTCAAGAACCCAAAGCTGATGGACAATATAGCCGAGGCAACAGCGGCAGCCAAAAAGCCCAGCATAGGACTGCCTGTATTGATGCCCACGACAAACCCGACCACGGCTCCGGTAATCATCATGCCTTCGACCCCAAGGTTCAGGACACCAGCCTTTTCAACGATAGTTTCGCCTATGGCTGCCAACATAATCGGTGTGGCGGAAACCATCAAAGATGCAATCAGTAATACGGGATTAATGCTTGATAAATCCATTATTTACCCTCCCCAAAGCGAATTCGGTAATGCGTAAATACATCCGTTGCGAGCAAGAAAAACAACAGCATTCCTTGAAATAGCTGAATTGATGCACCAGGAAGCCCCAGCATCAATTGCGCCAATTCGCCCCCGATATAGGTCAAGGCCATCAAAAGCCCGGCAAGCAAAATCCCAATCGGATGCAAGCGCCCCAAAAAGGCAACGATAATGGCGGTAAACCCATAGCCAGAATTGAAATCAATGGTGATTTGACCCGCCGGTCCAGAAACTTCAAACATGCCCGCCAAGCCGGCCAACATTCCGGATATTCCTAAACAGAACACAATAACCCGTGTCGGAACAACACCTGCAAACTTGGCCGCGCGTGGTGCTTCGCCGGTTAATCGAATATGAAACCCGCGAATGTGACGGGTCAATAAAACATACGCAAAGATCACAGAAACAAAGGCAGCGACCACACCCCAATGCATTCCCGTTCCAACAAATATCTCGGTATTTGCCGCACTCGAATATTGCTGAAGATTGCGCGACCCGGGAAACCCATAGCCCTCTGGATTCTTCAAAAGCCCTTGCGAGACAGATGCCAAAATGGATTCAGCTACATAGACCAACATCAAAGACACAAGAATTTCATTGGTGTTAAACCGCGTTCGTAAAACCGCAGGGATCATAGCCCAAAGCCACCCACCCAAGGCGCCAGCTGCAATCATCAAAGGAAAAATAAACACGCTCTGCGTTGGATAGAATGCCAATCCCATTCCGGCCCCGCAAATTGCGCCCATAATGTATTGGCCCTCGGCGCCAATATTCCAAATCCCTGCGCGAAAGCCCAAGGACAAACCAATCGCGATTAAAATCAATGGCGCAGCTTTTACCAACAACTGTGGACGCGAATAGGCCGCAAAGTTGGGGTCAAACAAAGGATCCCAAAAAATGATGCGAATAGCCTCAAGCGGGGGCTTACCCAGCATCATAAACATAAAACCGCCGACAATCATCGTTAAGAAAACGGCAAAAACCGGTGTGACTGCGGTTAAAAACCGCGACGGCTGTAATCGCTTTTCTAATCTGATCATCGCCAACCCCTGTTTTCTTTTTGCCCGAAATACTCATTTGCCGCGCAGCGGCTTCCCAAGGTGTCATGCATCGGATACCTCCAAATCATGCGCGCCACCCATCATAAGCCCGATTTCTTCAACGCTTAGGTCTTGGGTCGGTCGCAATTGCGATAGTCGCCCTTCGTTCAAGGCGCCGAAACGATCTGATATCTCAATAAGCTCGTCTAAATCTTGACTGATCACAATGATCGCGGCCTGTTCATTTGCCAAATCTAGCAATGCCTGGCGGATCGCAGCGGCGGCGGCGGCATCAACCCCCCAAGTTGGCTGGTTTACAACCAAAACCCGTGGTGCTTGCATGACTTCGCGACCAATCACAAATTTCTGCAAATTACCGCCCGAAAGCGACCCTGCAGGCGTCTGTGCGCTTGGTGTGCGCACATCAAATGCGTCAATCACCTTTTCGGCAAAGCGTTGCGCCTTGCCCCAGTTCAAAAACCCATTTTTAGCCAGCGATTGACGGTCCACGGCGGTCATCAACGCGTTTTCTGTCAAACTCATATTTGGGGCTGCGGCATGTCCAAGCCGTTCTTCGGGTCCACTTAGAATACCCAATGCGCGGCGTTTCGTCGGGCCAAGGGTTCCGATGGCTTTGCCGTCAAACACAACGGCACTGCTTTTGCTCGTCATCTCGCCGGATAGGACGCTTAGCAATTCATCTTGACCGTTTCCGGCAACGCCACCAATTCCGACAACTTCGCCGGCGCGGACAGAGAAATTGATTGATTTCAACGACGTGCCAAACGCATCCGCGGCTGCTTTGCTTAAATCTTTGACCTCTAACAAGACTTTGCCTAAATCGCGTGGGGTCTTTTCAGGCGCTTTAAAGCTGCTTCCCACCATCATTTCTGCCAATTCACGTGCAGAGGCTTTTGCCGGCTCACAGGTTGCTACCTTTTTCCCAAGCCGCAAAATCGTAGCCGTATCGCAAAGGGCGCGAATTTCTTCTAGTTTGTGGGAAATATACAGAATGGATTTCCCCTCCGCCTTGAGCTTGCGCAGGGTCTTAAACAGAATGTCCACCTCTTGCGGCGTCAAAACCGACGTCGGCTCATCCATGATCAAAAGCTGTGGATTTTGCAAAAGACAGCGGATAATTTCAACACGCTGCCGTTCGCCTGCGGACAATCCGCCAACGGTTTTATGTGGGTCCAAGGGCAATCCATAGGATTGTGACACCTTGGTGATCTGACGTGCTAAATCGCTTTGTTTTGGCGGGTTTTCCATCCCCAAGGCGATGTTTTCCGCAACATTTAGGGCATCAAACAAAGAGAAATGCTGAAACACCATCGCAATACCTGATGCGCGCGCCGCCCTTGGTTCGACGGGGGCAAACGGCGTGCCGTTCAGTGTCATTTGACCAGTATCAGGTTTCACAAGCCCATAGATCATTTTGACCAAAGTGGACTTTCCAGCCCCGTTTTCGCCTAGCAAAGCATGGACTTCACCATGGCCAATATCAAAGGATACATCTTGATTGGCGATGACACCGGGGTATGCCTTGGTCAATCCCTCAAGTCGCAACAAAACCGAGCTCATGCGATGTTCTTCCTCTCTTGTGCCGCAGAGATTGGCGCATGCAATAGTTCAAGCGCCACTCCAATTGCGATCTGTTGTGGATGCTTCCCTAAAGCGGGCTGTCCAATGGGGCAAGTAATTCGATCAATTTCCGCTTGCGAATGTCCCAGATTTAGCAATCTCCGCCGAAATCGCGCCCATTTCGTGTCTGATCCAATCAATCCACAAAACCCAAACCCATGGCATAACGCGTGATGACATAGATCCAAATCAAGCGCATGCGAATAGGTCAGGATCAAATGCGATGCGTGTTTTGGCGCATGAGCCATCAAAAGATTGGGGTTTTGCGACGGCACTGTCGTCACACCCTTTGGAACGTGATCTGGAAATCGGTCCTGTGCCGTATCCACCCATGTCAAATCAAAATCCGGAAGGTCGGCCAAAACCGACACCAAGGCACGCCCCACATGTCCAGCCCCCCAAATCCACAAGGAACGCCTGCTCTGTGTGTTCGGTTCAATAATCCATCCATCTTGGACCAGGGTTTGATCCAGCGGGTGTTCCCCATTGCGTAATTTGGTCAAACGACGCTGCACCCCAAGGCTAGGGGTCTGGGACCCATCATAGGCACGCGCCACAAAGGGTTCAGTGAGGGCCGCTATCCGATCGTTATCGTACACCTCGCTCCATAGTTTTACATATCCGCCACAACATTGCCCATGCGCTGGTCCAAGTGGATGAGAGCTGGAATAATCCTTGTTTTCCCCAAATTGATCAGCGGTCAATCGTGCTCGTGCCGTGCGCGTCGCCTCAAGCTCTAAGGCGCCGCCGCCAATGGTGCCGCTTTGACCCTCTGCCCAAACATACATGTAGGTTCCGACATCTCGCGGGGTGCTGCCCTTGATTTCGACAATCACGATCCGCGCCACGGGACCATGCGCGGCAACAAGTGTTGACAGTTCGTCCAGATCAAAGGCCATGGCGCTGCACCCTTTGCACGGCGGTCAACACGCGTTCTGGCGTCGCTGGCGCATCCAGATGAGGATAGCGTGATCCACAAGCCGCAATTGCATCGCTGAGCGCCAAATAAACCGATATCCCATGCATAAAGGGCGGCTCGCCGACAGCTTTGGATTTGTAAATCGTGTCTTCTTGGTTTTCGTTGTCCCAAAGAGATACGTTGAAAATATCGGGCCGATCGGCAAAGGCCGGAATTTTATACGTCGAAGGCGCATGGGTTTTTAGCGCCCCTTTCGCGTCCCAAACCAACTCCTCAGTGGTGAGCCAACCCGCCCCCTGAACAAAGGCCCCCTCTACCTGTCCAATATCCAAATCAGGGTTCAAACTCTTACCTGCATCATGCAAAATATCGCTTCGTAAAATGCGATATTCACCGGTCAACGTATCTATCACCACTTCGCTGACAGACACCCCGTAGGCGAAATATAAAAAAGGACGTCCCTGACCCTTGATCCGATCCCATGCAACTTTGGGCGCTTTGTAAAAGCCGGTCGCCGACAAACTGATACGGTTTTCATAGGCCTGCTTAATCACGTCTTCGAAACGAAACGCGGTCTCTTTGATCCAAACCTGTTCATCTTTGAATTGGATATCGCTGTGGCGACATTCGTGCCGGTCCACCAGAAACGCACATAAACGTGCTTTCAACGTGTCACAGGCGGCTTTGACTGCCATGCCGTTCAAATCGCTCCCTGAACTCGCGGCTGTTGCGGATGTGTTGGGAACCTTCGCAGTATCGGTTGCGGTAATTTTTACACGATCCATATGAATGCCAAAACAGCTCGCGGCAACTTGCGCCACTTTCTGAAACAGCCCTTGACCCATTTCGGTCCCACCATGGTTCATGCGCACGCTGCCATCTTGATAGATATGCACCAAGGCTCCGGCCTGGTTTAAATGGGTCAACGTAAAGGAAATCCCGAATTTCACTGGGCTTAATGCCAGCCCCCGCTTCAAAATAGAATGACGCGCATTCCAATCCGCAACGGCATTCCTACGAGATTGATACTCCGACCTGTCCACAATATCGGCAGTCATTTGATTTAAAACAAAATCCTCCACCTCCATGCCATAGGGCGTTGTTTGTGGGCCTGTCTTCATCTTTGATGAAATACTCCCGCCGGAGGCCTCAACACTGTGATCTTGGTGATCCTGATAATAATTCAAGAGCCGAACCTCTAGTGGATCACGCCCAACGCGATGGGCGACATGATCCAAGACGCGCTCGATCCCGATCATCCCCTGTGGGCCACCAAACCCACGAAAGGCCGTGGCACTTTGTGTGTTTGTTTTCAGGCGATGACTTTCAATGCGGATATTCTCAAGGTGATAAGCGTTGTCGGAATGTAGCATTGCACGATCGGCAACGGGCAAGGACAAATCTTGTGCCCAGCCACAGCGGGCATAGTGCACAAAGGAAATCCCTAGAATTTTTCCGTTCTCCTCACAGCCAACGCGGTAAGTGATGCGAAAATCATGGCGTTTGCCTGTGATGATCATGTCATCATCGCGATCATAACGCATTTTACAGGGGCGTCTGGTGCGCTGTGCGGCAATGGCACAGGCACAGGCCAAAGCGTTTCCTTGGCTTTCTTTGCCGCCAAATCCGCCGCCCATACGCCGCACTTCGACACGCACGTCGTTCATGGCAACGCCAATGGCTTCGGCGACTTTGTGCTGGATTTCGGTGGGGTGTTGGGTCGAGCTATGCACGACCATTTCGCCATCTTCTTGGGGAACGGCAAGTGCGGCTTGGCTTTCCAAATAGAAATGCTCTTGGCCGCCGATTTCAAAGCTATCCTCTATCACAACAGGCGCAGAATCGATGACCGAGATATCTCCTTGACCATAGATCCGTGGACCGTCTTCAAAGCGACTATTGGCGGCAAGCGCGTCGTCGATGCTTAGAATAGGGGGGCTGTCGTGATAGGTGATTTTCGCCAATCGTGCGGCTTTGCGGGCAGCCAGATGGCTGGTGGCGATCACCAGAAATATAGGCTGCCCCAGATAATGAATGTCACCTGTCGAAAGCAGGGGTTCGTCATGCGCACTAGGCGAAACATCGTTTTCAAAAGGTAATTCACCGCTGGTCAGAACATCAATAACGCCTTCAGACGCAAAGACATCTTCTAGATCCAAAGATGTGATTTCACCATGCGCGATCGCTGACACCCCAAAAGCTAGGTGAAGTGTATCCGCGGGCGTCGGAATATCGTCGATGTAGCGCGCCTGACCCGAGACATGCAAAAGTGCGGCGTCATGAGGAAGGGATTTATGAACGCTCATACTGTTACCTCGCGTACCGATGTCGGTGTCCCACTGAGATCAGAAACATAGCGCAACAGCAGATTTTTGGCGACGTTCAGGCGATACGCGGCAGAGGCGCGCATGTCACTTAGGGGGGTGAAATCTTGGTCTAGGGCCACCATGCAGGCAGCTGCGGTATCTGCGTTCCAATCCTGTCCCAACAGGGCGGTTTCCAAATGCGTGGCGCGTTTGGGTATACCGGCCATCCCGCCAAAGGCAATGCGGGCAGCTGTGACTTTGTTATCCGTAATCGTCACATTGAAACAGCCACAGAGCGCCGAGATGTCTTGGTCAAAGCGTTTCGAGATTTTGTAGCATCTTAGATTTGGGATTTGGTTTGGAACAAGGAGGGCTTGGACAAATTCACTTGGGCCGAGGTCTTGTTTGCCGTACTCAATAAAGAAATCCTCGATTGCAATTTGGCGCGTATTATCGCCGCGTCGAAGTTCAAGCACGCCGCCCATGGCAATCAAAGCAGGGGGGCTGTCGCCAATAGGCGATCCGTTGGCAATATTACCGCCGATGGTGGCTGCCATGCGGACCTGAGTGGATGCATAGCGTTGTAAGAGTGATGCAAAAGAGGGGTGGCTATTTTGGGCCCAAAGACGGAGGTCTTCGATGGACACCATGGCCCCAATTCGGGTTGTTGTGGCAGTTGTTTCAATAATTTTCAGATCATTGACGGCATTTAAGAAGGTCACGTCCCCAAGGTCGCGACATTGTTTTGTAACCCAAAGCCCGATATCTGTTGCCCCTGCGATTAAGGTTGTATCTGGGTGTGCGATCAATCGGGCGGCGAGCGCATCGCTCGACCCTGGCTGCGCCAAGGTCAGCTCTTTGCTCGGGCCGGACGCAAGCGCCTGCCGGTCCTGTTGAAGCCAAGGTGGATTGGGGGTTTGGGCCGCGGCGGTCGCGGCTTTGGCTATCGGCGCATATCCTGTGCAGCGGCACAGGTTTCCGGCAAGGGTCGTGTCATGGTCTAAATCCCGGTTGATTTGAGCGGCCACCATCGACGTGATGAACCCCGGTGTGCAAAAGCCGCATTGTGATCCATGCAGATCAACCATGGCTGATTGAACGGGATGTGGAGCCCCGTCTATTCCCACGCCTTCGACTGTGCGAATGGCTTTGCCGTGGATTTGCGGTAAAAACAATATACAGGCGTTGAGCGGCTTAACGTCGGTTTCGTCGATAACAATGATCGTGCAGGCGCCGCAGTCGCCTTCGTTGCAGCCTTCTTTGGTGCCTTTTAATCCGCGCGTGTCGCGCAGCCAATCCAAGAGGGTTGTTGTTGGACAAACGTCCAGCAAGTCCACGGTCTCTCCGTTGAGAAGAAACGAGATATTCATGTTGAAAACCTGCCGCCTTACCAGCATTAAACCGTAAAAGCTTACTTCGATGCGGCGTAGAAATAAGCGGTTATCCCTGTTGTTCCAAGGAAACCCAAAAAAACCTGTTTGGCAAGGCTTTTGTTTCCGTGATCCTCGGCCTATTCTTTGCCGATGACACAAACCCCGCGATTCATTCACCTTCGAGTTCATACGGAATATTCCCTTCTTGAGGGTGCGATACGGCTTAAGAAATTGCCGTCTATGTGTGTGGATATGGACATGCCTGCCGTTGCTGTGACGGATACCAACAACCTGTTTGCGGCGTTGGAATTTTCGGTCGGGGCGAGTGGCGCAGGCATCCAGCCAATTATCGGCTGTCAGGTGGATTTTACCTATCTCAAGCCACAACCAGGGGAACGCGCCAAAGAACCCGCACCTTTGGTTTTATTGGCGCAGACTGAAAAAGGCTATGAGAATTTGATGAAGCTGAACTCTTGTCTTTATGTGGACAAGGGGGGGCAGCTGCCTCAGGTAACAATCGAGGAATTAACGACCTATAGCCAAGGGGTTATCTGTTTGACTGGGGGACCGGATGGGCCCGTTGGCTTGTTGCTTCAGGCCAATCAACGGCCCGCCGCCCAAGCGTTGATGACGCAGCTTCATGCCGTCTTTGATGATAGGCTTTATGTGGAATTGCAGCGCCATCCGACCGAAAACGGATTGCCCGATAATGAACGGCTTAGCGAGCGTGGCTTTATTGAAATGGCCTATGACATGGGGGTGCCGTTGGTCGCGACCAATGATGTCTTTTTTCCCAAGACAGACATGTACGAAGCGCATGATGCCCTGATCTGTATCGCCGAGGGCGCTTATGTGGATCAGCAAAATGACCGGCGTCGTTTGACCAATCAGCACTACATGAAATCGCCCCAAGAAATGGCAACTTTGTTTGCGGATCTTCCTGAGGCAATTGAAAACACGATTGAAATCGCCCAACGCTGTGCGTTTCAAGCCTATCGCCGTGATCCTATTTTGCCGAAATTCGCAGATGACGAAATCGTCGAGTTGCGTCGGCAAGCGGTTCAGGGACTAAAGGATCGGTTGGATGTCATTCCGCATGCGACAAGCGTTGAAGACTATGAAAAACGGTTGGATTTTGAGCTGGGTATTATCGAAGGCATGGGGTTCCCGGGCTATTTCCTGATCGTTGCGGATTTTATCAAATGGGCCAAAGATCATAACATTCCTGTTGGGCCGGGGCGGGGGTCTGGTGCCGGGTCTCTGGTGGCCTATGCTCTGACGATTACGGACCTTGATCCACTGCGCTATAGTTTGCTGTTTGAACGGTTCTTGAATCCAGAACGGGTATCGATGCCTGACTTTGATATCGATTTTTGCATGGATCGACGAGAAGAGGTCATTCAATACGTTCAGGAAAAATATGGTCGTGACAAGGTGGGTCAGATCATCACCTTTGGGGCGTTGTTGTCCAAAGCGGCGGTGCGCGATATTGGGCGCGTGTTGCAGATGCCCTATGGGCAGGTTGATCGCCTATCCAAGATGATCCCTGTCGAAGGCGTAAAGCCCGTAAGCATCGAAAAAGCATTGATTGACGAACCCCGTTTGCGTGAAGAAGCGCGCAATGAAGAAGTGGTTAATCGCCTCTTGACCTATGGCCAGCAAGTCGAGGGGCTATTGCGGAACGCATCTACGCATGCGGCGGGCGTGGTGATCGGGGATCGTCCTTTGGATGCTTTGGTGCCGCTCTACCAAGATCCGCGCTCCGATATGCCTGCCACGCAGTTCAATATGAAATGGGTGGAACAAGCGGGCCTGGTGAAATTTGACTTTTTGGGTTTGAAAACCCTAACCGTGATCCAGAACGCCGTTGATTTGATCCTTAAATCAGGACGCCCTTTGCATGTGACGGCCGATGGTCGCACGTTGTATCAGCCGGCAGAGGGGGCCGAAAACCAAATCAACGCGATCCCGTTAGACGATGAAGCCTCTTACAGGCTTTATGCTGCTGCCAAGACAGTTGCCGTGTTTCAGGTTGAAAGTTCGGGCATGATGGATGCGCTCAAGCGCATGAAGCCGACGTGCATCGAAGATATTGTTGCGCTTGTTGCGCTCTATCGCCCGGGTCCTATGGAAAACATTCCGACCTATTGCGAAGTCAAAAACGGCGTCAAGGAACGGGCCTCTGTGCATCCGTTGATTGATCACATTCTAGAAGAAACCCAAGGGATCATTGTTTACCAAGAACAAGTTATGCAAATCGCCCAAGAAATGGCTGGGTATAGCCTTGGGGGCGCGGATCTATTGCGCCGCGCCATGGGTAAAAAGATCAAAGAAGCGATGGATGCCGAGCGTCCAAAATTTGAAAAAGGCGCTGCGGAAAACGGGGTTGATGCCAAAAAAGCGTCCGAAGTTTTCGATCTTTTGGAAAAATTCGCGAACTATGGATTTAACAAATCTCATGCGGCGGCCTATGCGGTTGTAAGTTACCAAACAGCTTGGCTCAAGGCGAACCACTCTGTTGAATTCATGGCTGGCGTGATGAATTGCGATATCCATCTGACGGACAAACTGTCGGTTTATTTCGAAGAGGTAAAGAAAGGCCTTGGTCTTGGGTATGTGCCGCCCTGTGTGAACCGGTCGCAACCGACGTTTGATGTTGTGAAGGGGGAATTGGTCTATGCGCTGGGCGCGTTAAAGAATGTTGGCGTCGAGGCCATGCGATTGGTGACAGAGGGGCGGGGCGACAAACCTTTTGTCACCTTGTTCGATTTTGCCCGTCGGGTTGATCTGAAACGGGTTGGAAAACGACCATTAGAAATGTTGGCCCGCTCTGGGGCCTTTGATGAATTAGACAATAACCGCCGCCGCGTATTCGAAAGCTTGGATAGCTTGGTTGCGTATTCATCGGCTATTCATGAACAAAAAGCATCAAATCAGGTGTCCTTATTTGGTGAAGCCGGTGATGATCTGCCCGAACCACGGTTCCAACCCGTCAATGATTGGCTGCCCGCAGAGCGTTTGGCCGAAGAATTTAAGGCGATCGGGTTTTATTTGTCGGGGCATCCTCTGGATGATTATATGGCCCCGCTCAAGCGCAAAGGCGTCATCACATTGGACGATGTGATCGCCAAAGCGCAATCTGGCCCCATCGTTGCCAAGTTGGGAGGGGTTGTCGCAGGGCGGCAAGAACGCAAATCAGCCAAAGGCAATCGTTTTGCGTTTGCGCAATTAAGCGACCCAACTGGTGCGTATGAAGTGACGTTGTTTTCTGATACGCTGGATAAATGTCGGGACTTCTTGGAAACCGGTGCGAAAGTTGTTGTTACGGTCGAAGCGACGCTTGAGGCGGATCAGCTAAAGCTTTTGGCGCGGTCAATGGCGCCTGTCGATATTGCCGTCGCGGATGCTGGCGCGTCAGGTTTGCGCATTTTCATCGAGACCCAGGATGCGGTGCCGGCTGTTGCATCTGTTTTGGGACAGGCCGCTGATCAAGTGAAATCAGGTGGGCGTGGCCCGATTTATTTCTGTTTGATGGATCCAGCCTTGCCCGGTGAGGTGGTGATTGAGTGTGGGCAGGATTACCCCGTTAATCCCCAAATCAAAGGTGCCTTGAAAAGCTTGAATGGTGTGCTGGAAGTAGAAGAAGTGTAAATATGCCCCATGGGGCATGGCCTTTGGCCTGAGTATTTTTGCAAAAGTGAAGAGAATTATGGGCATAAGAAACATCAGGTTCTTTTCCTGAGCTGTAATTCTGCTACATCTGGCCCGAGATAAGAGGCCAAAGATATGACTGAGACTTTTAAAATTACAGTGGCGCAGCTGAACCCAACTGTGGGCGATTTTGCAGGGAATTGTCAAAAAGTGCGCGATGTCTGGCAGCAAGGCAAAGAGGCGGGCGCAGATTTAGTCGCGTTTCCAGAGATGTTTTTGACAGGCTACAATACGCAAGATTTGGTCATGAAACCTGCGTTTCTGGATGCGGCTGACGCAGCGCTGCGGAGTTTGGCTGAGGACTGTGACAATGGGCCCGCGATTGCGATTGGTACGCCTTGGCGTGACGGTGGTAAGTTGTTCAATGCCTATGTGATCCTAGAGCATGGCTGTGTTCAAGCGGTGGTACAGAAGTTTCATTTGCCCAATCAAACCGTGTTTGACGAAGTGCGCATCTTTGATCAAGGGGCGGTGAGTGGACCCTATCGTATTGGGCCAATTCGCATTGGATCGCCGATTTGCGAAGATGCTTGGCATGAAGATGTAGCCGAAACTTTGGCGGAGTCCGGGGCAGATATTTTATTAATTCCGAATGGGTCGCCGTATTATCGTGGCAAGCATGATGTTCGTTTGAATTTGATGGTGTCTCGGGTCGTTGAAACCGAATTGCCGTTGATTTATCTGAATATGCTGGGTGGTCAGGATGATCAGGTTTTTGACGGTGGTAGTTTTGCATTGAACAAAGGCGGCGCGCTGGCTGTTCAATTGCCTTTTTTCAAAGAAGCGGTGTCGCATATCATTGTTGAGCGGGTTGGTGCAGATTGGCAGATTGCGGAGGCTGAGAAAGCCGCGGTGCCCGATGCCATGGAAACCGATTATGCTGCGATGGTTCTGGCGTTAAAGGATTACTGTGGCAAAACCGGATTTGGCAAAGTGCTCTTAGGTTTGTCCGGTGGGGTGGACAGCGCATTGGTTGCGACAATTGCTGTTGATGCATTGGGTGCCGAGAATGTGCGGTGTGTTATGTTGCCCTCTGAATATACGTCACGCGAGTCTTTGCAGGATGCGGAGGAATTGGCCAAAGCCTTGGGGGTGCGGTATGATTATGTGCCGATTGCCGAAGCGCGTGGGGCGATCGCCAATACGCTTGCGCCTCTGTTCGAAGGGGTGAAGCCCGATTTGACCGAAGAAAACATACAGTCGCGATTGCGGGGGCTGTTGTTGATGGCCTTGTCAAATAAGTTCGGTGAAATGCTGTTAACCACGGGGAATAAATCCGAAGTGGCCGTTGGATATGCGACGATTTACGGTGATATGGCCGGTGGGTATAATCCGATCAAGGATCTATACAAGACGCGGGTGTTTGATATTTGTCATTGGCGCAATGCGCATCATTATGAATGGATGTCTGGCCCTGAAGGCGCGGTCATTCCAGAGAATATTATCACCAAGCCCCCCAGTGCCGAATTGCGACCGGATCAAAAAGACAGCGACAGTTTGCCAGATTATCCAGTTCTGGATGCCATTCTTGAAATTCTAGTGGATCAGGATGGATCAATTCATGATTGCGTGCAGGCGGGCTTTGATATCGCAGACGCAAAGCGGGTGGAACACTTGTTGTATATAAGCGAATACAAGCGGTTTCAGTCAGCTCCTGGTACGCGGCTAAGTGCCAAAGCGTTTTGGTTGGATCGACGTTATCCTATTGTGAACCGCTGGCGTGATCCTTTGTAAGGTTTGTGGCGCAATTAAGCTATTGTGACGTTTTCTGACGAGTCTTGTTTTACGCGATCCCTATTGCGAAGCAGGGGTAGTCGTGAGGGTCAAGATGATCTCGGTTGAGACAATAAAGGGCGCGTTTTCTGAAACCGAATGCGCGCGTTTGGTGGCGTTATCTAAGGCAAGTGAAACGCGCGATGCGAAGCTTGTTGGGCGCGCGCGGGATCACAATATTCGTCGATCTGATCTGGTGTGGGTGGATGAGGCCGAGGGCTATGGTTGGGTGATGGATCGCATCATTGATGTGGTGCGTGACTGTAATCGGTCGGTGTTTTGCTATGATTTGACGGAGTTCGCGGAAAGCGCTCAAATCGCACGATATGGGGCCGAACGCGAAGGGCATTTTGATTGGCATTCGGATATAGGCAGCGGTGTTTTGGCCGAAAAGCGTAAGCTGACAATCGTTGTGCAGCTGTCCGATCCCGATGCCTATAGCGGTGGTGTTTTAGAGGTTCAGCCGTCAACTGCCGTTTCAGTGGCACAAAAGGCATGTGGCAGTGCGACGGTATTTCCAAGCTTTATGCTGCATCGCGTCACACCTGTGACAGAGGGGGAACGATATTCCTTGACGGTATGGGCGCATGGTCCAGCGTTTCGATGACGGATCGCCGGACCGATTTTTGAGTATTTAGAGCAAAAAGAAAGCTCTAGTTATCATTTATATCGTGGTCAAAAGTCTTTGCGGTTCCAAATTTATGGGCAAAGACGCGGCGCAGACCGAGCCACGCGATCAATGACAGAACTGCGAAGATCAAGGACAGTGTGGCAGCCGAGGCGCTAAGCCCAAAAGCGACCGTGAGCCCCGTCAGGACAGCCCCGATTGCGAACCCAAGAAGGATGAAGCCGGGAAGCAGGGTTTCTAGGATTGCCAAGACGAGACCTGCGGCCACCCAAACCCACCATATTGATAGAATTGCGTTCATTTGCTGCCTCTTAACATTTTGAAGGCGTCCCCAAAGGCGTCTAGGGCATTTGCGGGTACAAGGATCGTGTTGGCACCGGCGCCTTTGCCTACGGCGGTTAGGGCTTCGACTTGTTTCAGGGCGACTTGGTATTGCGCGGCTTCGATACCGTTTTCAGCAATGGCTTGGGCTACGACCTGAGTGGCATAGGCTTCGGCTTCGGCTTGGATGCGGCGGGCTTTGGCAATTTGTTCGGCTTCGTAGAGCCGCGCGTCTGCTTCTAATTCGACAGCGCGCTTTTTGCCTTCGGCTTCGGTGACGCTTGCACGGCGGGCGCGTTCTGCGTTGAGCTGTTGCAGCATAGCGGCGCGTGTCGCGGCATCCAGGTTGACGTCCAGAATTTCGGCGCGCGTTACTTCGATACCCCAGTCGTCCACCATTGCACGGACAGATTCGCGAATTTTTGAAATGAGGATAGAGCGATTTGATTGGACTTCGTCCAGTTCCAATGAGCCGATTTCTGATCGTACGATACCTGCAACCGTTGTGGCGATTGCGCCATCGACGTCACGGATGCGGTAAACGGTTTTTTCAGGCTCTGTGATCCGGTAAAATACGCTTGTTTCGACTTTGACCAATACGTTGTCTGTTGTGATGGCGTCTTGCTCTGCGGTCGGGAGCTGGCGTTCCAGAATCGAAATCTTGTGTGCGACTTTGTCGAGAAAGGGCACAACGATATTGATCCCTGGCCCAAGAACCGAATGCAAACGGCCAAAGCGTTCGACCACATGTTTTTCAGATTGTGGAACGATGCGGATGCCAAGAAAAATGGATACTAAAATAAAGAGTGCAAGTAAGATGACGACTATGTTTTCGCCAAGAAAATTTGTGATAAGAGTTTGGTCCATGATTGGTTCCTAAGAAAAGCGTATACGTATGAATGTAGAAACTGACCTGCGAAACTTCAAGTTGTAAAGGTAGGACGACGCGTGGAGTGTCTGTGCAGAGATTGTTTGCAAATGTTTGAAACACAGGGGCGGTGTCCCCAGTGTCGGTCTCCGCGAATCGTGCGATCACCTGAGCTGTTTCAGCTTGGAATTGCGCATATGGACTGTGACGCCTTTTATGCCAGTGTCGAAAAACGAGATCGACCAGAATTGGCGGATAAGCCCGTGATTATCGGGGGTGGCCGGCGTGGTGTTGTGTCCACGGCGTGCTATGTGGCGCGTATTCGCGGCGTGAAATCCGCCATGCCGATGTTTCAGGCGTTAAAGCTTTGCCCCGACGCAGTGGTGATCAAGCCGCGTATGCAGGTCTATGTTGATGTCAGTCGTCAAATCAGGGCGATGATGGAAGAGTTAACACCCGCGATCGAGCCATTGTCGTTGGACGAAGCCTTTTTGGATTTGCGCGGGACAGAGCGGCTTCATGGGGTTCCGCCAGCGGTGATGTTGGCGCGTTTGGTCCAACGCATGAAATCCGAATTAGGGGTGACGGGGTCGATTGGCCTGTCGCATAATAAATTCTTGGCTAAGATTGCGTCAGATTTGAACAAGCCAAATGGATTTTCTGTTATTGGCCAAGCGGAAACAGCGGCGTTTCTGTTGGATAAACCTGTGCGCATGATTTGGGGTGTCGGAGCCACGACCCAAGAGCATTTGGATCGTGCGGGTATTCGCAGTTTTTCTGATCTGTTGCGGTGGGACAAAGAAACATTGCATGCAAAATTCGGATCTATGGGGAATCGATTGTGGCATCTGGCGCGTGGTCAAGACAGTCGGTGCGTGCGTCAAGACACTGCGATGAAGTCGATTTCCAATGAAACTACGTTTTTTGAGGACACAACAGATTTGGATCTGCTCGAGGGTCATTTGTGGCGGATGTGCGAAAAAGTATCTGATCGCGCCAAAGCCAAGGGGTTGGCTGGTCGGGTGGCAACGTTAAAGGTCAAAACCGCAAAGCATAAAATTGTGACCCGTCGCGTGACACTAAGAGATGCAACGCAATTGGCGGATACATTGTTTCGGAATGTCAAAGGACTATTTGATCAGTTGGACCATGGCGTGGCCTATCGGTTGATTGGTGCTGGGCTGTCTGATTTGTGTTCAGAAGTAGAAGCAGAGCGTTATCAGGATTTACTAGACCCAAATGCGGCGAAACGGGGTGCGGCTGAACGCGCGGCGGATGCCATTCGCAAAAAATTCGGGCCAGATGCGATCGTCAAGGGACGCAGCTTGCGGTAGCTATTCCGCTGCCAAATTGCGATTCGCTCCATATTGGGAAATCATGCTTTGAAACGCGTTTTGAAGGCGTAATTTAACATTTTCAAATTCACTGGACAGTTCGATTGTCCGTTCGTTTAGATAGAGGCTTCGGTTGATTTCGATCTGAATGGCATGTTGATCTGAATGAGGGCGCCCATATCGTTGTGTGATATATGCCCCAGCAAACGGGGCGTTTCGGGCCACTTTGAATCCTTCGCGCGTTAGGGCAATTTCAAGTGCGCGCACAATGGACTGAGATGCGGATGCGCCAAAGCGATCCCCCAAGATAATGTCAGGTTGCGCATTTTTGGGGCCGAATGTTGACACCGCTTCGTTGGGCATAGAGTGAAGGTCTAACAAAATGGAATGCCCCCAGCGTTGATGTGTTTGATTAAGCAAATCACCAAGCGCGGCGTGGTAGGGTGTCCAAAATCGAGCGATTCGGGATTCGGCCTCGGACAGAGCGAGTTTGCCGTGATATATGGGGCGCGCATTCGCAACAACGCGGGGGATAATGCCCAAACCTGATGCGATTCTGGGGTTAAGTCCGCGGGATTTGACACCAGCAATTAGGGCAGGGTCCAATTCGTCGGGGGCACGATTCAGATCAATAAAGGCGCGCGGCACTGTGGCACAAATTGTTGGCGCGCCATGAGATGGTAATGCGTCAATAAAGTGATCTACATAGGCATCTTCTGAACTGCGTAGGGTGAGAAGGTCGAGAATCGATTTATTTCTAAAGTCTTTTGTATAGGCGCGTCCGCTATGTGGAGACGCAAAAACGATGGCACTTCCCGTGGTTTCGGGTATGCTTATGGAATAAGCTTGGGTGTTTTCGTGCCGGATCATCATGATCGCAGTATAAACCAAAACAAATAGATATCAAAAGCCCTTGAACATGCTGACACAAACTTTTATAGACCCGACACCGGCGCGAATTCTCGCGCCCCATTTTTTGGGGCTCGGGGTGTTGGTAACTAAGTACGGGCGGTTAGCTCAGCGGTAGAGCACTACGTTGACATCGTAGGGGTCACAAGTTCGAACCTTGTACCGCCCACCATGAATTCACTGTCCCTTCGGGGACGACCTGCAATGGCGCAAATGACGCGCCGCGATTGACTGGAGAAGGTTATGAAAGTTAAGAACTCACTCCGCTCGCTCAAGCAGCGTCACCGCGACTGCCGTGTCGTGCGCCGTAAAGGCCGCGTATACGTCATCAACAAGACGCAGCGCCGTTTCAAGGCCCGTCAGGGTTAAGCGAGCTTCCGCTATTTAGCGGTAACAAAAAAAGCCCCGCCTCTGGCGGGGTTTTTTTGTATTTACCATAGGTTTATGTATTTCCCTAAAGGGATTTAATTTTCAAACTTTCGTTTGTAATATTGTCTTAAGTCGTACACAAAATTTTTTTTAAACCATAGATTGTACCAATTTGGGGAAATTTCGTGAAAGTTGTTGTTCAAACGCGGTTTTCTTTTTTAGGGAAAAGTGGCTGGAAATCCGTTGCTTCAAAACAAGCAGACCTATTATTTAACGAAGAGCGCTTGAATCGACGATTTGCAGTTTTTGAAAATTTAACACTTCCTAGTTTGCAAGCCCAAGTTGATGATGATTTTCAGTTCCATATCCTGTCGTCGTCATTGATGCCCCAAAAGTTTCAGGATCGCTTGGTGGATGTTGTCACAACCGCACTTGGCCGTGAACGTACGCTTATTCGCTTTGAACCGCCAAAAATGGCAGGGCGATATTTCCGCAAGTTTTTGTGGTGGCAGTACCAAGAAGGCGACCATTACGCGCAAACCGTCCTTGATGATGACGATGGGTTTTCCGCAGATTTCATAAGCCTGTGCCGCATGGCGTCCAAACATCACGTTTCAGAGCTGACTGAAAGTGACTATGCTATCTTATCATTTCCGCGTGGATATCAATTTTTCCCAATG
>JAHEJA010000010.1:0-5389 GCA_024639125.1 Paracoccaceae bacterium | reverse complement strand
TGGGTTTTCCGCAGATTTCATAAGCCTGTGCCGCATGGCGTCCAAACATCACGTTTCAGAGCTGACTGAAAGTGACTATGCTATCTTATCATTTCCGCGTGGATATCAATTTTTCCCAATGGAAATGAGCGATTTTAAATTTGAGACGCGGCACGAGCGGTGGATCAATCTTGGTTTGACCTGGGTCACTACGACGAAACCGGAAAAAAACGTTCTTTTGACGAAGCATAAAGTCGTGAATCGGCATCATCCTGTCAAAGCGTATTTTGGGAAAACACCTGTTTATATTCGGACCTGTCACTTGGATAATGATTCTGAGAAAAGCTTGGACGACCTTACACGCGACGACACGTTGAGCCATTGGCAATTGGATCAAGAGCGGTTTGGGTTCATCACCGAAGAACGCATTCAGGCGATTATGAATGCGTTGGCTATGCCATCGGTTAAGTTGAGCGCAAAGAAAGCGTCGTAATTTGAGTATTTGTGACAAAGATGAAGGGGGGAGCCCCCCCTATGGTTTTAGCGTTTGTTGTGCGAGATATCTTTGATTTCGTCTAGAATGGCTTGCGCGGCGCGCTTTGGGTTTGCCGCTTTCCAGATGGGGCGGCCGACGACGATGTGGTCTGAGCCATTGTAAATTGCGTCGGCAGGGGTTGTGATACGTTTTTGATCGCCAAGGTCGGCCCCTGCTGGGCGCACGCCGGGGGTGACGATCAGGCGGCCTTGGGAATTTGGTAGGGCGCGGATCAATGCGGATTCCTGAGGGGACGCAATAACGCCATCTGCGCCTGCATCAAACGCGCGGCCTGCGCGTTCGACAACAAGGTCTTGGACATCGCCGGTTTTTATCATGGAGTTGTCCAGGTCTTGGCGATCAAGCGATGTTAGAATGGTCACAGCAAGGATTTTCAAGTTGGTTCCAGCCGCGCCTTCTTTTGCGGCTTTGACCACATGCGGGTCGCCATGGACCGTCAGGAAATCTAGGTCATATTGGGCGATTCCGCGCACAGCGGCTTCGACGGTTGCGCCGATGTCGAACAGTTTCATATCAAGGAAAATACGTTTTCCGTGTTCCTGTTTAAGTTCATTGGCAAGCGCAAGCCCGCCTCCGGTCAACATGCCGAGGCCAATTTTGTAAAATGAGACAGAGGGCCCTAGCTGCGCGGCTAGATCCATTCCTGTTACAATGTTGGGGACATCGAGTGCTACGATCAAACGGTCATCTGACATGGGGGTGCTCCTGAATATGTGCGCGCCCTTGTTTCAGGTGTGGCGGCTTGGGTCAAGCGGCACGGGTGATCAAGGCTTGATACGTGCTTTGGGTGATCTGTGAGGATGGCAGCGATATTTTCGTCTTGGCTATTTCAAGCAAGGCTTTGCGTGGTGGGTTATTTGCCGAAGGGATATAGTCGTCAAGAGCGCATTCCACATGTATCTGACCTTTGGGTGTGTGGAATGTCACCAGACCAAAGAGCCCCCTTGTTTTCGGATCCCAAGCAATATTGCTATATGTGACTGTGTTTTTGCGCATTTGAATATCTTTTTTAACCCCTTGTGACTATGTAACGACCCAAAAGGATATATTTTAGGACGAATGGTGAAAATATTTGAAAAAACTTGAAATTAAATTTGGGCACACCCAATTTATAGAACAGGCCACACATTAGCGTGCCGCTCTTTGGGCGCTGGAACCTGTGGTGCTTGTAGAAGGAGAAAAGCCATGGACTTGAGCAAGTTCACGGATCGTGCGCGCGGATTTATTCAGGCGGCGCAGACCATTGCAATACGTGAAAATCACCAGCGAATTCTGCCTGAGCATATATTAAAGGCGATGATGGATGATGATCAGGGGTTTGCCACCAATTTGATCACTAAATCTGGCGGCGCGGCGCATGCAGTGCGCCAAGCGGTTGATTTAGCAGTGTCAAAACTTCCCAAAGTCAGTGGGGACGGATCGCAGATTTACATCGATACGGTAACAGCCAAAGTTCTAGGGGAAGCCGATAGCATAGCCAAGAAAGCAGGCGATCAATATGTGCCGGTTGAACGGGTTTTGATGGCTTTGGCAATGGTCAAATCCGGGGCCAAGGATGCTTTGGATGCTGGCAAAGTGACCGCGCAAGCATTGAACGCGGCGATCACTGCCGTGCGCAAGGGGCGGACGGCGGACAGCCAATCCGCCGAAGATGGATATGAAGCATTGGAAAAATATGCGCGTGATTTGACGCAAGCGGCGCGGGATGGCAAAATCGACCCTATCATCGGGCGTGATGATGAAATCCGTCGCGCAATGCAGGTGTTGTCGCGTCGTACCAAGAATAACCCAGTTTTGATTGGTGAACCCGGTGTTGGCAAAACGGCCATTGCCGAAGGGATGGCATTGCGGATTGTGAACGGCGATGTTCCAGAATCGCTTCGGGACAAGCGGCTGATGGCGTTGGATATGGGTGCTTTGATTGCTGGTGCCAAATATCGCGGTGAATTTGAAGAACGGCTTAAATCCATTTTAAATGAAATTTCTGCTGCTGCGGGCGAGGTCATTTTGTTCATCGACGAAATGCACACATTAGTCGGCGCAGGCAAATCAGACGGGGCCATGGATGCGGCGAACTTGATCAAGCCGGCTTTGGCACGGGGTGAATTGCACTGTATCGGGGCGACCACGTTGGACGAATACCGAAAGTACGTTGAAAAAGATGCCGCACTTGCGCGTCGTTTTCAACCCGTTTTGGTATCTGAACCCACGGTCGAAGACACGATTTCCATTCTGCGCGGCATCAAAGAAAAATACGAACTACACCACGGTGTGCGTATTTCAGATAGCGCATTGGTTGCTGCATCGACTTTGTCAAACCGCTACATCACGGATCGGTTTCTACCAGATAAGGCGATCGACTTGGTGGATGAGGCCGCAAGCCGTCTTCGGATGGAAGTTGACAGCAAGCCAGAGGAATTGGACGCTTTGGACCGTGAAATTCTGCAAAAGCAAATCGAAGCAGAAGCATTGCGGCTAGAAGACGATGTCGCGTCCAAGGACCGTTTGGAAACCATCCTCAAGGATTTATCAGAGCAACAAGAACGGAGCGCCGAAATGACGGCGCAATGGCAAGCAGAGCGCGATAAAATGGCAGATGCCCGCGATCTAAAGGAAAAACTGGATCATGCGCGCGCTGATTTAGAAATCGCCAAGCGTCAGGGCAATTTGGCCAAGGCGGGGGAATTGTCGTATGGCGTTATCCCTGCGTTGGAAAAGCAATTGACAGATGCCGAAGCCCGCGAAGGCGAAGACCAGATGGTAAAAGAAGCCGTGCGCCCCGAACAAATCGCCCAAGTGGTCGAACGTTGGACCGGTATTCCAATGTCCAAAATGCTAGAAGGCGAACGCGAAAAGCTGTTGCGCATGGAAGACGCATTGCACAGCCGTGTGATTGGTCAAAAGAAAGCCGTCACAGCGCTATCAAACGCGGTACGTCGTGCGCGTGCTGGTCTGAATGATGAAAATCGTCCCCTTGGATCATTTCTGTTTTTGGGACCAACGGGTGTGGGTAAAACCGAACTGACCAAAGCAGTGGCAAATTTCTTGTTTGATGATGACAATGCGATGGTGCGGATTGATATGTCCGAGTTCATGGAAAAACACGCCGTGTCGCGTTTGATTGGCGCGCCCCCCGGTTATGTGGGATATGACGAAGGCGGTGTGTTGACCGAAGCTGTGCGCCGTCGCCCTTATCAGGTGGTTTTGTTTGACGAAGTGGAAAAAGCGCATCCAGATGTGTTCAACGTTTTGTTGCAGGTTCTGGATGATGGCGTGTTGACGGATGGCCAAGGCCGCACTGTTGATTTCAAGCAGACGCTGATCATTCTGACATCCAATCTTGGGGCGCAAGCCCTCAGCATGTTGCCCGACGGCGCTGATTCCGTCGATGCAAAGCGCGATGTTATGGATGCGGTCCGCGCCCATTTCCGCCCTGAATTTTTGAACCGTCTGGATGAAACCGTGATCTTTGATCGTTTGGCGCGCACCGATATGGCGGGAATCGTCGATATCCAATTGGCACGGTTGGCAAAGCGATTGCAGCCGCGCAAGATCACCTTGAACTTTGATGATGCCGCAAAACATTGGTTGGCAGAAACCGGGTATGACCCTGTCTTTGGTGCCAGACCATTGAAGCGTGTGATTCAATCAGCCCTGCAAAACCCATTGGCTGAAATGCTGTTGTCGGGGGATGTAACCGATGGCCAAGCAATTGCGGTATCTGCGGGAGAAGAGGGTCTGATAATCGGGGATCGCGTCGGTTCTGTTAGACGGTCCCGACCAGATGATGCTGTGGTCCATTAAGCAACGTGATTTGGGTGACACACCCCGAACTGAAACACATCAAAAGGGTGGCACTGCCGCCCTTTTTTACAGCGCATGGTTTCCATGGTGGATATTGTGTTGAAAGCACGAAGACTTAAAACATGACCACAGCCGTGCTTGGTTCGGCTTGATGGTCCAACAAAAATACAAAAATAATCTACGAGCGCGCGAACCTTGATAGTGCAATGTAGGCTTCGATCTTATCAACTCTTCCAACCGCACCGCTAATTATCCTGGATGGCCCCACGGGACCATCCAATAGTGTTGCTGCTATAGTGGATCTAATCCCGCCGCATTGCGTGCAATTGCATCCAAAAGCGATTGTACGTCTTGCATCGGCCCTTCGGGATAGACATCAAATCCAAGGATAACACTGTCTGATCCGGATTCTTGAAACATGAAAATGTTATAGGGACAGTATTTGATATTCAACGGATCTGCTTCCATTGCTTTGCGGGATAATTCTGCCGAGCAGAACCCAAAGATGTCGGCGCTTTCGAATATTGCTTGATCCGCGCCAACATCTGCGGCTGTCCGTGCCAACATGTCCCCCACATGATTATGAGAGGAGATAACCAATCCTTCATCAATGATGGCATTTTCTAAACCGAACAACACATCGTCATATGACTGGTCCGTGATGTTATATGTTTTCACCTCGGCTGATGAAATTTGAACACTTAATAAAAGGGAACAGATCCCAAGAGAAATGATGCGCATAAGAACAATCCTTATAATGATGTGAAAATAATGTTTCAGCTCGCGGATAATGTAAACAGTGCGAATGCCGTGAATCATAGGCAGCACGTTTTGAAACCAAGGTTTAGCTAATCCCATAAAAACGGCAAGGGACACAAAAATCGGCATCAATGGCACGAAAAGCGCGTCTTTCGCGACTCGCAGGTCAGGTAAACATAGGGCTACGATCGACTCTTTGACGCAAAGATGTAAAAAATCGGTATCGAAGCGTGGAATATAACCTATATTCAGTGGTCCGCACCAACCCCAACTACCAGATACAGTGAAAAC
>JAHEJA010000025.1 GCA_024639125.1 Paracoccaceae bacterium | reverse complement strand
ATGTCGGTATAGGTAAACCCTGCCTCATCTAGGCGCAGAAAGAAATCTTTGAATTGGTCCGAGGATTTGGTTTCGATCCCGATCAAGATCGATCCAAAGTTCCGCGCCGATTTTTTCAGATACTCAAAACGGGTGATATCATCGTTTGGACCCAAGAAATTCAGAAACTCTTTTAGCGCCCCTGGGCGTTGCGGCATCCGCAGGATCAGATATTTTTTGACACCGCTAAAGCGCTGGGCGCGTTCCTTGACTTCGGGAAGCCGTTCGAAATCAAAATTGCCACCAGATGTTACACAAACCACTTTGCGTCCTTGAATGGCTTGGCCCAAATCCTTGAGCGCATCCACCGCCAAGGCACCTGCGGGTTCCAAAACGATCCCTTCGAGGTTCAGCATTTCCAACATGGTGGTGCAAATGCGATCTTCTGGTATTGCTAGCAAATTTGCCAAACCTACGTTTTTCAAACGGGCAAAGGTTTTTTCTCCGATCAGCCCAACCGCAGCACCATCGGCAAATGTATCCACTTTGGTTAGCTTGCTGGGTTTACCGTTCATGATTGCTTCGCGCAAACAGGCACCGCCCGCAGGTTCGACCAAAGTGTATTGGGGTTGGTTGCCAAAATAACTTAGGACGCCAGATGAAAGCCCACCGCCGCCAACGGGCAAAATGATGTGATCTGGTGTTTCGCCCAGTTGTTTTTCGATTTCAACCGCGACCGAAGCTTGGCCTTCTATCACATCATCATCATCAAATGGGGATAGGAAATGTGCGCCTTGGTCTGCGCAAAATTTCTGTGCAGCTTTCAAGCAGTCGTCGAAATAATCGCCAACAAGCCTTATTTCTATATTGTCCTGACCAAACACTTGGGTTTTTTGGATTTTTTGTTGTGGTGTGGTTACAGGCATGAAAATCGTGCCTCTGACGCCAAAGTGCCGACACATAAATGCAACGCCTTGGGCATGGTTGCCAGCAGAGGCACAGACAAAGTTGCTTTGATCGGGCACTTTGCGCATTGCGTTGAAGGCACCGCGCAGTTTGTATGACCGCACGGGGCTTAGGTCTTCTCTTTTGAGCCAGATTTCTGCGCCATAGAGTGCGCTGAGATGTTCATTTTTCTGCAAAGGCGTTTCTGGGAAAACGCCTCGCATTTCGGCTTCGGCTATTTGAGCAAGGGTTCGAAAATCAGTCATTACAAAGCATTGCGTCATCCACAGCGGCGTTGCAAGCATATACTATTGTATGCATTTCACGTTAGTCTGTGTGCCGATGATACGCGCTTAATGGGCTTGCTTGACCAACGCTGACAAATTGTTCATTTCAGACGAAATACCTTGGATGACAGAGGATTGTTCTTCTGTGGCTGTGGCAACCGACGATGCGTTTCCTTTTAGAACGTGGACGCTTTTGAGGATGTCTTTGGTGTTTTGTGAAATATCGCCAGAGATTGATTGAACGGTTTCGATTTCAGCCGCGATAGATTGGGTGAAAACGCTTGCGCTATTGGCCAAATTCTTGATTTCACCGGCGACAACAGCAAAGCCTTTGCCTGCTTCTCCGGCACGTGCGGCTTCCACCGCTGCGTTTAGAGCAAGAAGGTTGATTTGGTCGGCAATGGAATAAATTTGTTCCACCGTTGTTGTCATTTTTTCCGATGCGTTTACCAAATTCGTCACGATCATTTCGGTCTTGGTGACTGACGCGCTGCTGTATTCCGCGGCATCCGTTGTTTCGCGCATCAATCGCACAATATCGTCGATAGATTGGTTCATTTGCACGATTGCCGTTGCTGTCGATTCGACCGTATTTGTTATTTCCTGCAAAGTGCGTATGTCGTCTGTTATGTTTGACGCCATTTTCGTCACGCCAGTTACGTTTCCATGCAGGTCGTATTCTGGGTTGTAGGATGCGCGAATGAAAATGTCTTGGCCGCTTTTGCTGACGCGTTTGAATTCACCAGCTACGGATTTGCCAGCCTGAAGATCGCGCCAAAGTTTTATGTAAGCCTTGGAATTTATATAATCCTGGGCGCAAAACATCCTGTGATGCTTGCCTAGAATTTCGTCCAACCTGTAGCCAAACGCATCAAGAAAGGTCGAGTTGGCGGCGGTAACATGCCCATCGGTCGTGAATGAAATTGTTGCTTGGGTCCGCGCAATGGCTTCTTGTGCCTTTAATGTCGGGATCGATATGTCGACTGCATATTTGACCACGCCGATCACATTGTTGGCGTCGTCCTTGATAGGATTATAGGTGGCCTGAATATGAATTTCATCACCCGATTGAGTAATCCGACGATATGTTCCAGATTGGAAATTTCCCGCTCTCAAGTCGTCCCAGAATTCTTCGTATTGTTCTGAAGACGCATAAATCGGGTCGCAAAAGATACGGTGGTGCTGACCGGTAATATCACTCAGGGAATATCCAAGGGCATTCAGAAAATTTGAATTAGCATAAAGTATGTGCCCATCTGGCGAAAAATGGATGATTGCCTGACTGCGATCCATTGCCTTCGCGATTTGAGAATCCGAAAAAATGCTTGCGCCAGTTTTCTTGAGGTTTCGCGAAAAGAACATGATTTTATCCTAGTTTTAATTGACCGTATGACGCCTTTTACCAGAGGTAGGCATAGTAACTAACGCGGCAAACGTATGAAATGTTAGGCAATGGGGTTGGATAAGTTGAAATTACGGTTAGTTGACGTGGTTTTTGAGCAAGACACACTAATTCCACCAGCTTGGGTCGTGAATCGGTGCTGCCCCTTGCTTAGGGTCGGAAAACCCGTTAATCCGCATTCAATTTTTGCATGAGGGGACTTCTGTCATGAGCAGTGCACCGAAAAAAGTTGTGTTAGCCTATTCTGGCGGGCTGGATACGTCGATTATCTTGAAATGGCTTCAAACTGAATATGGCTGCGAAGTCGTCACATTCACAGCCGATCTAGGTCAAGGTGAAGAATTAGAGCCTGCGCGCGAAAAAGCCGAGCTTTTGGGTATCAAGTCAGAGAACATTTACATCGAAGATGTGCGCGAAGAATTTGTACGTGACTTTGTGTTTCCAATGTTCCGCGCAAATGCACTTTACGAAGGGCTTTATCTTTTGGGGACGTCTATTGCCCGTCCTTTGATTTCCAAACGTCTGGTGGAAATTGCGCAAGCAACCGGGGCTGATGCCGTCGCGCATGGCGCAACCGGCAAAGGCAACGATCAGGTGCGGTTTGAATTGGCCGCATATGCGCTAAACCCAGATATCAAAGTTATTGCACCTTGGCGCGAATGGGATCTTTCCAGCCGTACCAAATTGTTGGCATTTGCAGAAGAAAACCAAATTCCGATTGCCAAGGATAAACGCGGCGAAGCGCCATTTAGTGTCGATGCAAACTTGTTGCACACATCTTCTGAAGGCAAAGTGCTAGAAGATCCCGCGCAAGAAGCACCAGATTATGTTTATCAGCGCACCGTCCATCCGGAAGACGCGCCAGATACACCAGAGTATGTTGAAGTTGACTTCAAGGCGGGTGACGCCGTTGCAATCAATGGCGAAGCTCTGTCGCCAGCAACTATTTTGACAAAGCTGAACGAGCTTGGTGGTAAACATGGTATCGGCCGATTGGATTTGGTCGAAGGTCGGTTCGTTGGCATGAAGTCACGCGGCATTTATGAAACACCGGGTGGTACGATCCTTTTGGAAGCGCACCGCGGGATCGAGCAAATTACACTGGATCGCGGCGCGGCGCATTTGAAAGATGAGCTGATGCCGAAATATGCAGAGCTGATTTATAATGGGTTCTGGTATTCGCCAGAGCGCGAAATGCTTCAGGCGTTGATCGATAAATCACAAGAGCATGTAACAGGCACGGTTCGTTTGAAGCTATACAAGGGTTCTGTGCGGACTGTTGGACGTTGGTCTGATTACAGTCTGTATTCAGAAGCGCATGTCACGTTTGAAGACGATGCTGGTGCATATGATCAAAAAGACGCAGCAGGGTTTATTCAATTGAACGCACTACGTCTGAAACTGTTGGGCGCACGTAAGCGTCGCATGGGGTAACGCCTTAGTTCATTGTTAAATGAAAAAGCCGCGATATTGACTATCGCGGCTTTGTTTTTTGGGCTTCGCCCCGCCGCGATTGCGGCTCCTGAGAGTATTTTTCCAAAGCTGAAATTATAAGCCTGCTTCAGCTTGGATTTGTGCCCGAGATTTGCGTGCGCGTTCTGTTGCTGATTTAAGTTGACCACAGGCCGCCATAATATCTTCGCCGCGTGGGGTGCGAATAGGCGAGGCGTAGCCAGCTTTGTAGACGATTTCTGAAAATGCTTGGATACGATCCCAATCAGAACGTTGGTAGGGGGATCCAGGCCATTCGTTAAACGGGATCAGGTTGATTTTCGCGGGGATGCCACTGATGAGTTTGACGAGGCGGCGCGCGTCTGCGTCGCTGTCGTTCACGTCTTTTAGCATCACATATTCAAAGGTAATACGTTCGGAATTGCTAAGTTTCGGATAGGCGCGCAATGCGGCGAGCAATTCGGCGATGTTCCATTTTTTGTTTATTGGAACCAACTTGTCACGGACTTCATCCGTTGTCGCGTGGAAGGACACAGCCAAAAGGCAGCCAATCTCTTCTGCCGTTTTCGCAATTTCTGGGACAACGCCAGACGTGGATAATGTGATCCGGCGGCGAGACAGGGATATGCCTTCTGGGTCCATTGCTATTTTCATAGCATCGCGCACATTGTCGAAGTTATAAAGCGGTTCGCCCATTCCCATTAACACGACATTGCTGAGTAATCGAGATTCTGTGTTGCGTGCCCCAATTTCAGGCCATTCACCCAAATCATCTCGGGCCACGAGCAACTGGCCGATGATTTCGCCAGCAGTTAGGTTGCGCACCAATTTTTGTGTGCCCGTATGACAAAACGAACAGGTCAAGGTACAGCCGACCTGTGAGCTGACGCAGAGTGTGCCGCGGCCTTCTTCTGGGATGTAGACGGTTTCGACTTCGTGACCGCCTTGAATGCGAACGAGGTATTTCCGCGTGCCATCTAGCGACACTTGTTTAGACACGACTTCGGGAATTTCGATGACAAATCGTTCAGCGAGCTCTGTGCGATAGGCTTTGGCCAAATTGGTCATGCTATCAAAGTCGCGCACGCCCTTTTCGTAGATCCATTGCCAGATTTGACCGACGCGCATCTTGGCTTGTTTGACAGGTGTGCCTTGGGCAATCAATGTGTCTCGCATGCCGTCGCGGGTCAGTCCAACCAAATTGATAGGACCTTCGGGCAATTTACGAGGAAGTGTCATGACGTCCTGAGTGATGGGTGCGCTAGCGGTCATTTATGTGGCTTTCCAGTACAAATTAGAGCGAACCCATACAGGATTCGCCCAGATTTTGCAAAGTATTGGTTTATGTTTACTTGCAGCGCTTTTCGGCGTCTTCAACAGCGGCGGTAAAGCCGGACAAAGAAAACGTGTCTTCTGTACGTGTCCCTTTGCTAGAGCTTGCAACGGCAGTTGCTGTTGCCCCGCGCTTCATGGCTGCAATGATTTTGTCATCGTCCTCGTTAGACGCGGCCCATGCCCAGTCACCTTGGGTGAAAAGGTTGAACGTAGAGCTGCCAATGGTCAGCGAGACAGTGGAATTGTTTGCAAACGGATAACCGCCTGTGAATGCAATTTGACCGTTTACTTTGTCAGTTGGGCGATAGAACACATAAAGCAGAATTTCACCTCGGCGAACGGCAACAACGCGGCCATTGCGTGTGTTTACGGTTTCTTTTGGCTGCGACACGCTCCAACATTCTTTTGGGTTTGTTTCGACAAACACGCTCCAGTCGGTGTTTTCCGCGACTTTGTTGGTGCTGGTTTGCTGCGCCATGACAGGTGATGATAGTATCAAAATACTTGATACGAATGCCGCAATATTAGTCCATATTCGCATAAAAGCCTCCGCCCATTTGGGCCTCAATTCACTATGAACGCGTTGATCCCATTTTTCGGCTGGGGTTTCAATCGCATCCTTTAACTCTCGACAAATGCACTTTAGACTGAAACACCTAAATTGCGAAAGCCCCTTGGCGTAAATTTGCTTAGAAAAGGATGATAAAATGACCTCTGCAGTGCCGATTTGTGAAATTTGGCGTGGGCCATTTCTGGAATGTGTTCATTTGGGCCATGCTGTTGTTTGTGACAGTCGTGGCGATATCATCAAAGCATGGGGAGATCCCGATGCGATGATCCTGCCGCGGTCCTCATCCAAGATGATCCAAGCCTTGCCTTTGATTACGTCGGGTGCTGCGGATGCGCATGGGCTAAGTGTTGCGCAATTGGCCTTGTCCTGTGCATCGCATCAAGGGGCGCGCATTCACACGGATCGCGTAGCAGATTGGCTAGGACATATCGGGAAAACGGATGATGATTTCCGGTGTGGACCGCAGACGCCAAATGATCCTGATGCGCGCAATGACTTGATCAAGACAGATCAGTCACCGTGTCAGTGGCACAACAATTGTTCGGGCAAACACACCGGATTTTTGACATTGAACAAGCACATAGGCGGTAATGCCGAATATATCGAAGTGGACCATCCCGTTCAAAAGGCCTGTCTTGAAGCCTTTGAAATGGTTACGGATCAGACCAGCCCTGGATATGGAATTGATGGGTGTTCAGCCCCTAATTATGCGACAACTGTTCATGGTTTGGCACGTGCAATGGCATGGTTTGCGTCGGCCCAAGACAGGAGCGATTTGGCGTCAAATGCCGCGGCCCGCCTAACCCAAGCCATGGCGCAATTTCCGGAATTGGTCGCAGGAGAAGGGCGCGCTTGTACCGAATTGATGCGCGCGATGGATCACAAAGTTGCCATCAAGACAGGGGCCGAAGGCGTATTTGTGGCGATTGTCCCAGAAAAGAAAATCGGCATCGCGCTCAAGGCTATGGACGGTGCCACACGCGCAAGCGAAGCTGCAATTGCAGCGTTGTTGGTGTCCTTGGGTGTGTTGGATGCCAATCATCCAGCCACATTGAAACGCATGAATGCACCAGTGCGGAATTGGCGTGGTGTTGATACAGGCATGATTAAACCGGCGGCGGACCTTGTGCTGTGATAGTTTTGTTTAACAAGCCGTTCAATGTGTTGTCACAGTTCACGGACAAAGGCACAGAGGGATCAGATCGAAAGACACTTTCTGAATTTATTCCGATCCCAAATGTTTATCCCGCCGGGCGGTTGGATCGGGACAGCGAAGGGTTGTTGATCCTGACGGATAACGGACGGCAGCAAGCGTTGATTTCCAACCCAAAGCACGAAGTTGCGAAAACCTATTGGGTCCAAATCGAAGGCGATCCAAGTGATGCAGATCTTGATCCACTACGACGCGGGATCGTTTTGAAAGACGGAAAAACACGTCCGGCCAAGGCGCGGCTTATGGATCCGCCAGATGATCTTTGGGCGCGGGTTCCGCCGATCAGGGAACGCAAATCTGTTCCAGATCGGTGGATTGAGATTACGATCACAGAAGGGCGCAATCGCCAAGTGCGACGCATGACTGCCGCTGTGGGTTTGCCAACGCTTCGGCTTATTCGGTATCAAGTTGGTCAATGGACGATCGATGATCTGGAAAGTGGGGCCTATCGAAAGTTGGCTTGAAACTAGTTTCTAAAAATGAAAAACGCCGCCCGAAATGAGCGGCGTTTTTTGTATTTTACGGGTGTTAGAGTAGCTTAGGAGCCAGCTTTTCAATCGCATCATATTGGGACAAGAAGACGTCACCGGTCATTTCATCCAAGAAATGGCTGCGTTTCAAGCG
The DNA here is from genome assembly GCA_024639125.1 of Paracoccaceae bacterium. Taxonomy (GTDB): domain Bacteria; phylum Pseudomonadota; class Alphaproteobacteria; order Rhodobacterales; family Rhodobacteraceae; genus JAHEJA01. The sequence goes on along the minus strand of JAHEJA010000025.1, from coordinate 12,464 downwards.
GTCCATGACAGGGCCTTTTACTTCGGACATGTGCAGTTTGATCCCCATGTCTTTTAACCGCAGGTTGATGGCCTCTAGGCTTTCAAGCGCGCTCATGTCCACTTCGTTCACGGCGGAACACATCAGGATGATATGGCGCACAGGCTGATCGCACGCCACGCGGTCATAGACATAATCCTGCAAGAAAGCCGCATTTGCGAAATAGAGGCTTTCGTCGATGCGCAGGCTTACGATGCTTGGGTGCGTGATTACTTTATGGCGGTTGATGTTGCGGAAGTGTTGGGTTCCGGGCACCAAGCCGACTTCTGCGACGTGTGGACGAGATGTTTTGTAAAGAAACAAGCCAATTGAAAGGATCACGCCAGCAGATACACCAACTTCGACACCCAAACCCAGGGTCAGCAGGATGGTTGCTGCGACGGCGGTAAAATCAACTTTGGAATAGCTCCATGTCTTTTTCAAGATCGAGAAGTCAACAAGAGACAGAACCGCAACGATGATTGTCGCAGCCAAAGTGGCTTGGGGTAAAAAGAACAACAGTGGTGTCAAAAGCAATGCGGCAAGTCCGATGCCGACCGCGGTAAATGCACCTGCTGCGGGTGTTTCGGCACCGGCATCAAAATTCACAACTGATCGCGCAAACCCACCTGTCACAGGGTAGCCGCCAGAGATTGCCGCAGCGATGTTAGATGTGCCCAAACCAATCAATTCTTGGTCTGGTACAATGCGTTGGCGTTTCTTGGCTGCCAAGGTTTGGGCAACGGAAACAGATTCAACAAAGCCGATGATTGAAATCAACAAAGCAGACATGAACAACTGCCCCCAAAGCGAAGGGCTCAAGCTTGGCAGTGTCAAAGGCGGAAGCCCCATGGGAACCTCTCCGACGATCCGCACACCTTTGTTTTCCAGATCAAACAGAAAGACCAACAATGTGGTCGCAACGACGGCGCCAACGGGGCCTGCTTTTGCTAAAATTTCCGCTGTGCGGGCTTTCATGCCGGTGGACAATAACAAAGGTTTCAATCCTTTGCGCACCCAAAACAAGAAAGCAACGGTGCTGAGACCAATCGCCAAGGTGATCGGGTTGGTCAGATGTTGATGTTCAAACAGCGAAATCACCAATTCCACCAAAGTGTGACCTTGGGCTGAGATCCCAAAGATATGCTTTAGTTGGCTTGTCGCAATCAATATGCCCGATGCGGTGATAAAGCCTGCGATGACAGGATGCGACAGAAAATTCGCCAGAAAGCCAAGCCGTAACAGACCAAGACCGGTTAACATCACACCCGAAATAAAGGCCAATGTCCCAGCGGCAATTGCGATTTCTATGGGATCAGACAGCCCAAGGTTGCCAATCGCAGCAGCGGTCATCAAAGACACAACGGCAACCGGACCAACAGCCAAGGCACGCGATGTTCCAAAAACCGCATAGGCAAGCAAAGGTAAAATCGACGCATAAAGACCCATTTCGGCAGGCAATCCCGCAAGCAGGGCATAGGCCAAGGATTGTGGGATCAACATGATCGTTACAATCACAGCTGCGACCGCATCCGAGGTCAATGTGTCTTTGTTGTAAGTCTTGCCCCAAGTCAAAATGGGCATATACCGTTCGGCAAGCCGACGGGAAGGAAGAGAGAGTTTCATTGTATTTTCCTGGTCAGGAGGCAGGGCGCGGGGTCCCCGCTACGCATGTTATGAACGGGGGCCTCTGCTCTGTCAGGTGATTATTCGGCGGCGATTTTTGTAGGTTTCGCCATCCATTCTTTGCCCCGAAGCATGGCCTTCCAATAGACTGGCGGAAGGATTGATTGCTTGAGGATCCACGCGCGACGGGTGGGTTTGGTGCCATCTAGGGCCCATTTCGGGAACGAAGGCAGCAAAGCGCCCCCGTATCCAAATTCTGCGAGGACGATTTTGCCGCGCTCAACGGTCAATGGGCATGAGCCGTAGCCGTTGTATTGTGCGTTGGCGCTGCTGCCATTGATGTCGGCAACAACGTTACTGGCAACCACTGGCGCTTGGATACGCGCGGCAGCGGCGGTTTTGGCATTGGGTGCGTTCATCACGTCCCCCAATGACCAAATGTTATCAAATTCTTTGTGACGCAATGTGGCTTGATCCACATCCACCCAACCTGCGGCATCTGCCAAAGGTGACGCCCGCACAAAATCAGGTGCGGTTTGCGGCGGGCAGACATGCATCATGTCAAATTCAACCTCAACGGTTTCGACTGGTGTATCCGGTTTGGAAATCTTGAATGTTGCCTTTTTTGCATCGCCATCAACCGACACAAGGTTATGAAAGAAATTCACAGTTGCATCGTATTTTTTGATATATTCTTCTAACGCAGGAACGTAGTCTTTGACGCCGAACAAGACGCCACCTGCGTTCATGAATTGTACATCAATGTCTTTTAGACGATTTGCTGTCAGCCAATAATCAGATGAAAGATACATCGCTTTTTGCGGCGCACCGGCACATTTGATGGGCATTGGAGGCTGTGTAAACAGCGCGCGACCAGAGCGAATTTGCTTAACCAGCTGATATGTATAGGGGGCCAGATCGAACCGGTAGTTTGATGTGACGCCATTGCGCCCAAGCGTTTCAGAAAGCCCTTCGACGCCGTCCCAGTTCAGCTTTAGACCCGGGCATACAATTAATCGCGCATATTCAATGACGCGGCAGCCTTCTAAGACGACGGCATTGTTTTTGGGTTCAAACGCAGCAACAGCGGCTTTGATCCATTTGACACCTTTGGGAATAAGCGATCCCATTTGGCGCACTGTTGTGTCCTGTTCAAACACGCCCGCGCCAACCATTGTCCAACCGGGTTGATAATAATGAACATCCGCCGGATCGATCACGGCGATATCCAAATCAGGTTTGCGTGATTTCAGGCTGGATGCAACGGAAATACCAGCAGCACCCGCACCTACAATGACCACATCAAATTTTGCATCAACGCCATTTTCAGGCGATGATCCGCCATTTACGATCCGACGAACAACGCCGCCCATGTCGTAGCCTGCGGCCTTGGTTGCGGATAAAATTTCAGCAGCGTTCAAATGCGCTGCTTGAGACAAAGACCACAAAGTGGCGCAGCGTGTTCCTGTGCGGCAATAAGCAAATATTGGTTTAGGAAGGTCGCCGAAGTTCGCCCCGAAATCCAAAGCATCTTGATCCGTGATCTTTCCTGAAATGATGGGTTGATAGCGCATATCCAATCCAGCTGCTTTTGCAGCAGCTTCAATTTCTTCAAAGTTTGGCTGGTCGCCTGATTCACCATCCGGGCGGTTACAAACGATCGATTTAAAACCGGCGTCCTTGATGGCTGCGATGTCACTGGCTGAAATTTGCGGCGACACAGTTATGTCGGCATTAATGCGCTTCATTTCCATGGAAAAGTCCTTTTTACCCTGAGTCTGATTTCATATATTCAAAAAATGGAATAAAAGAAAGGAAAAAATGAAAGTCTGGAAAATTATTACTTGAAATGAAATGGGCGCGACCTAGGCCGCGCCCGTGTCTGGTGATTAAACCGCGGAAAATCCAGCATCTAATGCGGAAAGCACAGTGTTGATTTCCTGCTCCGTTATGGTCAGAGGCGGGGACATCAAAATATTGTTGGCCCCCAATCGCACCATAGCGCCGTTTTCATAGGCAACTTGGTGGATGCGTTTCATTGTAGCCATATCCATTGGCGTTTTGGCGGCAGTATCGCTAACAATTTCGATCCCCGTCATAAGACCTTCGCCACCGCGCACGTCGCCTATCATGCTATGCTTTTGCGCCAATTTTTGCGCACCTTCAAACAGCTGTTTACCGCGTGCCGCCGCATTGGTTTTGGTATCAAGCCGTTGGGTTTCCGCCAAGCAAGCCACAACAGCTGCGGCGCCGACGGGATGTGCTGAATAGGTATAGCCATGGAAAATTGCACCGTCGCCCGTGGTGTCGTTTTCAAACACATCTGTAACTTTGTCGCTCATGAGCGCAGCACCAACAGGGAAATAGCCCGAAGTAATCCCCTTGGCCATGCACATCATATCGGGTTTGACACCCCAATGCCGCGCGCCGGACCAGCTTCCTGTGCGACCAAAGCCTGTGATAACTTCGTCAGAAATCATCAAGATGCCGTGACGATCACAGATATCGCGCATAAGCCCCATAAAGGACGCATCTGGAACGATGACGCCCCCCGCGCCTTGGATTGGCTCCATGATGAATGCGGCAATCGTGTTCGCACCTTGAAACGCGATTTCGTCTTCGAATGCCGCGGCAATGTTCTGCGCCAATTGCGCAGGGTCGGTTTCGTTATAAGGGTTCCGATAGGGATACGGGCTTGGCAAATGATAGCAGCCCGGCAACAGTGGTTCATAGTTGATGCGGAAACGATTGTTCCCATTCACAGACGCGCCCCCAAAATGCGTTCCATGATAGCCTTTTTTCAATGAAATGAATTTCGTGCGTGTTGGTTCGCCACGAAGCCGATGATATTGCCGCGCCAAGCGCAATGTGGTTTCCACAGAATCGGATCCGCCAGACGTAAAGAAAACGCGGCTCATGCCGTCCTCGGCGAACATTTCACGCACCATATAAGACGCTTCGATCGCTGTCGGGTTCGATGTTCCCGCAAAGGCGGAATAATAGGGCAAGTCATACAGTTGCTTGGCAATGGCATCCTTTACGACGTCGTTTGAATATCCAAGGTTTACACACCACAAACCACCGACAGCATCTACTGTGACATGTTCATCGATATCTGTGATTGTCACGCCGGCTGCGGATTTGATGACTTTTGGCGGATTCGCCAGCGAATCTGCTGGGTGGCCCATTGGATGCCACATGTGGCGGGCGTTGTTTTCGCGGATAAAATTGTTGTCCTTCATGGGTCTCTCCTGGGGTACTCAATAATTTGATCAAATTTTATAAATTTGCGCGACCTTGTCCAGTGAATTCGCAAGGTGCCGGTCTCTGGACAGTAAACTTTGTTAGGTATAGAAGTCATCGCCATGGCACAGCAAAAGTCCGATCCGAATTACAAAGTGATTTCTGAAAACCGACGCGCGCGGTTCGATTATGCAATCGAGGACGATCTCGAGTGTGGAATTATGCTGTCCGGGTCCGAAGTGAAATCCCTGCGTGTGAATTCTGCTAATATTGCCGAAAGCTATGCGCATGTGGAAAATGGCGAATTGTGGTTGGTGAATTCCTATATCGCCCCCTATGAGCCTGCCAGAACATGGGGTCACGAAGAGCGCCGCCGCCGTAAATTGTTGGTCAATCGCAAAGAGCTGGCTCGGCTTTGGTCCGAAACCCAGCGCAAGGGAATGACCCTTGTGCCGCTTGTTATGTACTTTAATCACAAGGGCATGGTGAAATTCAAAATTGGTATCGCCAAAGGTAAAAAGAACCACGACAAACGCGCCACAGAAGCGGCACGTGATTGGGGTCGCCAAAAACAGCGGCTATTGCGTCATAGCGAGTGACACATTTCCCTTAGGTGGAAAACGACGCGCGAATTCCCCTAACTTTTGCAGCCTATCCCTGTCTTAGTCTAGCTGGTCCAATTCGGGCCAGTTATCGAGTAAAGGGATGCAAAATGGAACAGCTTTTAATAGGACTAATATCGGGTGCAGTCGGTGGCAATGCCGCAGGCAAAGTATTGCCAAGCATTAACCAAGGCACAGTGATCAATTCGATTTCTGGCATCATTGGTGGCGGTGTTGGTGGATCCCTTTTGTCCGCGCTCGGTGCGCCAGATTTGGCAGGCGCTGCGGGTGCAGCTGCCGGATTGGACTTTGGTTCGATCATCCAACAAGTCGCAGGCGGCGGTGTCGGTGGCGGTCTTGTGCTTGCTGTTGTTGGCTTTGTGCGCAACAAAATGGCACGCTAAGCTAAAAAACACGGGTTCAAGCATATTTCATTGGTGCTTGGACTTGTCTACCTGCCCCCCAACAGTGTAGGCAGAACAAAATCCTAGACGGGGGTCCACATGACACATGATGATCCAAAGACACTGGTGTCGACTGAATGGTTAGCACTTCATCTCAAGGATCCAGATTTACGCATTCTGGATGCATCTTGGTATTTGCCAAACATGAACCGAGACGCCAAAGCGGAATATGACGCCGCGCATATTCCCGGAGCGCGCTTTTTTGACATCGATGACGTGAGCGACAAACGATCGGATTTGCCGCACATGGTGCCGCCTGTCGAAAAATTCATGTCACGTATGCGTGCCCAAGGCGTTGGGGATGGTCATCAGGTTGTCGTCTATGACGGCGCTGGTTTGTTTTCTGCAGCACGGGTGTGGTGGCTTTTCAAGTTGATGGGCCAAGATAACGTTGCCGTGCTTGATGGTGGGCTTCCCAAGTGGATCGCAGAAGGCCGCCAAATAGAAGACCTTCCGCCGGTTATTCGGGATCGCCACATGACGGTGCGCCGTCAGAATCACATGGTCAAGGACGTGACCCAAGTTGCCGCAGCATCAAAGCTGGGTGATTTCGAAATAATTGATGCGCGTTCGCCTGCGCGGTTTAGGGGCGATGCGCCCGAACCACGCGAAGGGTTGCGCGCAGGGCATATCCCCGGATCCAAAAACGTATTTTTCCAATCCCTCTTAAACGAGGATGGAACCCTAAAAGAGACAGACACCCTGCGCGGCATCTTTGAAGCAGCAGGTGTCGATTTAAACAAACCAGCCATCACCTCTTGTGGTTCAGGTGTGACGGCAGCGGTGCTCAGCTTGGCTTTGACCCGACTGGGGAAACTTGATCATTCATTATATGACGGAAGCTGGACGGAATGGGGTATGTTCCCAACCGTTCCCGTCGCAACCGGAGACGCGTAAATGTTCAGCACGCTAAAAGAACAACCAGCCGATAAAATTCTTGCTTTGATGCAAGCCTACAAAGCAGACCCTCGCGACAACAAGATTGATTTGGGTGTTGGCGTCTACAAGGACGCTCAGGGTTTAACGCCGGTTATGCGCGCTATCAAATCAGCTGAAAAACAGCTGTGGGAACAAGAAACATCAAAATCTTATGTTGCATTGGCTGGGGATCCTGCGTTTGGCGATGTGATGGTGTCCTTGGTGCTTGGTTCAGCTGTGGCGCGTGACACTGTAGCCGCTGTCGCCACTCCGGGTGGTACGGGGGCTGTGCGTCAGGCATTTGAATTGATCCAAATGGCAAATTCTGGTGCGCGTGTTTTTGTATCTGATCCGACATGGCCAAACCATTTGTCGATTTTGAAATACCTAAATATCGAAGTCGTGAACTATCGCTATTTTGACGCAGACACCCGTGGCGTCGATTTTGACGGAATGATGGCTGATTTGTCCGATGCCAAAGCCGGTGATGTCGTGTTGTTGCATGGTTGCTGCCATAATCCAACTGGCGCGAATTTGAATATGACGCAATGGCAAGCGGTGGTTGATGTATTGCTTAAAACCGGTGCGACACCAATGATCGACATCGCATACCAAGGCTTTGGTGATGGTCTGGATCAAGACGCCGCAGCGACGCGTTTGATCGCATCCTCTGTTCCAGAAACCATTATCGCAGCAAGCTGTTCCAAAAATTTCGGTATCTACCGTGAACGCACGGGCATGTTGATGGTCGTATCGCAAGATGGCGGAGCACGTGGTCTTAACCAAAGCACGCTTGCCTTTTTGAACCGCCAGAATTTTTCTTTCCCGCCAGATCACGGCGCGCGTTTGGTTACGATGATCCTTCAGGACGATGCCCTTTGCGCAGAATGGCAAGCCGAACTAGAAGAAGTGCGTTTGGGCATGCTTGGCCTACGTACACAGCTTGCGTCAGAATTACAGCGTTTGTCAGGATCAGACCGTTTTGGTTTCATCGCGGAACACCGTGGCATGTTCTCGCGGTTGGGGGCTTCTGCTGAGCAAGTCGAGCAAATGCGAGAAAAGCACGGGATTTATATGGTTGGTGATAGCCGATTGAACATCGCCGGCCTGAACGCACAAACCGTCCCTATTTTGGCCGCGGCAATCGTCGAAACCGGCGTTTAAGGTTCACAAAAAGCCGACACGCTTTCGGGTTTGTCGGCTTTTTTGTGGGAAATTTAATTAATCAGGTAGACTTAATTATTGACGCTCTTAAACGTTGCCCCGATAAGGGCGCAAGTTTTGTTGATCAAATGGATCCTCACGTGACAGATGTAAAAATCAATCAATCCCAGATGCGGTTGTATCTTGATACAGCAGATTGTTCTGCATGGGATAGTTTGATGCCCTTGGGGATTTTTTATGGAATTACGACCAACCCCTTGTTGGCTGAACGCGCGGGGCTGGCCTATGATGGTATCAATTGGCAAGACATGGCGCAGCATGCGCGATCACTTGGGGCGCAGGAATTACATGCTCAGGTCGTTGACGTCACAGATGATTACATGCGTTGGGCCGAGGCGTTGTATGCCGCGGGTCAAAAGGCCGGTATCGACTGTGTCGTAAAAGTTCCGCTTACGATCGACGGCATTCGCGCAGCGTCTGAGATTAAAACTCTTGGTGGCAAGGTGCTGATGACCGCGTGTTATCATTCCAAGCAAATGTTTACGGCGACGGCACTTGGCGCGGATTACATCGCGCCCTATTTCGGACGCATGCACGAGGCAGGGTTGGACGCCATGGCGCATATGGCGCAAATGCGCGCAATTGGGGCAGGGTCTCACACGCGCATTTTGATCGCGTCCCTCAGATCAGTGGATCAAATGGTCGATCTTGCGATGCAGGGTCATGATTGCTTTACTCTTGCCCCTGCGATTGCGGCTGAACTTGTTTATGAAACTCAAACGGATGAAGCGGCTGCAGATTTTGAACGTGCCGCGAAAGGATAGACTATGATCGTTATTGGTGGTGAAAACCTAATTGATTTTGTGCAAACAGCGACCGAGAACGATTTGCCTGTTTACACAGCAAAACCGGGTGGATCCTGCTATAACGTCGCAATGGCAGCCGCGCGACAAGGTCAAGAGGTCGTTTACCTTACCCCGATTTCCAAAGATTCACTGGGCAATGTTTTGGCACAGCGGCTTTTGGACGACGGCGTTCATTTTGCAGCACCCCGGTCAGACAAGCCGACATCGCTGGCTGTTGTTTCGGTGAATAAGTCTATCCCCAGTTATCAGTTCTATCGCAATGGAACGGCTGAACGGGATGTTACGCTGGATGATTTGCATCGCATGATGCCAGAGAATGCCCAGGTATTTCATATTGGCTCTTTGGCCTTGATCGACGGAGAAGACGGCGCCGCATGGGAAGCATTCTTTGAAGCCCAAGCCAAGGCAGGCGTTTTAACGTCACTTGACCCTAACGTGCGCCCTGGTTTGGTTTCGGACCGGCAAGCATATGTTGACCGGTTGTTACGAATGACGGCGCATGCTGGTGTGATCAAACTGTCTGACGAGGACCTTGAATACATTTTCCCCGATATGCCTTTGATGGATGCGTTTACAGCATTTTGCGATGCAGGACATGCAGCTTTGGCAGTGTTGACCAAAGGGGCCGAGGGATGTTTTGCCCGCACAGCCTCTGTCACGGTCACTTTGCCTGCGACTTTGGCAGACCCGCTTGTTGATACGGTTGGCGCCGGTGATACATTTATGGCGACCTTGGTTTCTGAATGCGTGGCGCGTGATCTATTAACACGGGAACGTTTGGCGGCATTGGATGAAGCCGAGCTGACAGATATTTTGAGCAAAGCAGGCAAAGCTGCGGCTATCAATTGCCAGCGCCAAGGATGTAATCCACCGTCCCAAGCTGAGCTATCCTAAGCCACAGAGCGTCCGTTTTTCATCCAGTATAACACCGCATCCCGCCGTCCACGGGCAACGCTGACGGCGTGGCCATCTGTGAGTTTGAGCAACAGTTTCCCACCGGCTTGCTGGGTGGCTTTGATGGCGTGACGCGGAATCCAATAGGAGCGATGTGGCGAAACGGCAAAGGTATCTGATATTTGCGCCTCAAGCGACGCAATGGTTCCTTTGACATAATACTTGGCTCGTTTGGTGGCGACTTCCAAATAGTGGCCATCGGATTTCACATGCAATATATCCCCAAGCGCAAGGCTGTAGGTGTCGATTTGCACCTGCAATTCAAGCCCGAAAGCATCAACCGCGACACCGTCGCATATTTCACTTTTGAACATTGGATAGATTTTTGCCACAAAAATTGATGCAAAACATTCCAACATTAAGGCACATGATAGGGCAAAAATCACGGAGTACGTGAATGTATACCCAAGTGGGGCCGTGAACCAATTGGTGAATTCAACGCTGCCGTAGTGTACAATAAACACGGCTACACCAGCTGTCGTGATGTGCAGTGTATTTTTGAATCCCGCTGCACGGTAAGCTGCATTGAAAACGATGATCGTGCATGAATACAGGATAAAAAAGAACGTTGATTGACTGAGCCAGAAAATCATCCAGATCGTATAGGGAAGCCCCGAAACCAGCACGCTAGGGTTCAAGAAGACTGTTGCAAATGACGTTGCGAACCAAAACAGCATTGTTTTGGGGTGCATCATAAGGCGCACTAATTCTGTTGGCGTGACACTAATCGTGTTTCCACCAATAAAATGGCACGTTGGCGTTGGATTTTTTGGCGTTTTCTGCGCGGCAATCGCTTGTTCAAGCCATTCCAACAATTGAACTTCGCGGCTTTTGGCGACGCTGTGAAGGTGACCATCTGTTGTTTGCAGCGATTGTTTTCCACCGTCTTTGATCAGCTTGTCGATCCCGGATCTGGACACCCAAGTGGATCGGTGAATTAGGATCCCGTCTGTGCTTTTTAACTGAGACAAAACAGATTTCAAATTTTCGCGCAGAACGATATCTTGCTGGTTTGCACATTTGATACGGATTTTGTGGTCTTCTGACCTGATCCACACCAAGGTGCTTACTTCAATCGTATAGCACCCGACCGTAATCCATAGATCTGATTGATCCTTGCTAAGTTGCGTATAGTTGTGGACATTATATTTTAGTTTCCGTTTGCGTAGAAACTTGTGCCAATACAGTGTGATACATCCTTCGAGAATAATGTAATCAAAAAACGTCGAAAAATATAACTGGGGTAAGTCAAAGTTATATTCACGAAAGGCAAGATCAGCAGAAGCTTTGCAAAATGGAATTGTGAGAACAACAGTGACAAACGTCACTAACGGTTCGTAGATATATCGCCAATTATACGTCGTTGCGATTGTGATAAACGCGAACTTGATGCACACGTATAAGATGACACAAATTGGTGCATGGATGGCGAAATACTTAACCCACTCGAATATCGATACAGGCAGCAAATAGTGATATGGATTGGCAAAGATAACCAGCAGCGCCGTTAGTAACGCGACAACATAGAACACTCTATCCGCTAGCATCGACTGGATTTCACCAAACGACAATGTATCTGTTTCACCAAAAATTAATTTAACACGCATATCCCCAACGGCTCAATTTGAGCTTGCCCTTACCACTCGTTAATTCAGCTAATTTGATCTAAAAAGTATATGGCAACATTAAGACAATGATGCGCTTAATCGGTAATAAATAGCCAGTGTTTATGGATATTCTGACTGTATTTCTACCATGGCGAGAGCATGCCTAAGCTCTTGTTGTGCTATGCGTGTTTGGTGTGGCAAAAGCGCTTTGTCTTCCTTCGAACTGGTCGATGCTGCGCTCAGCCGCGTCAACGCGCCGATCCAAGCAATCAAGCCTGTGGCCTTCATAAAGGCCACAGCCATTAAGGTCGGATCAGGGGACGCTGCGACTTTGTCACATGTAGCATGCCAAAGGGTTCGCAAATCTTTGGGCACGTTGGGGGCAAGATACGATTGAAAACTTTTGACCAATGCGCCATCTGCCAGTTGGAGGCTGCGCAGGCTTAACCCAACTGCGTGAATTTCGTTTGTGCCTTCGTAGATTGATGAAATACGTGCATCCCGCCAGACTTGATCAACACCATAGTCGGTTAAATACCCATAGCCACCAAGCACCTGAATACCCAAATTTGCGGCGTCTAACCCTGCATCTGTGCAGAACACTTTGCAGACTGGTGTTAAAAAATCCGCAAGCGCACGATTTCCTGTTTCAATCGCCACCATTGCATCATGACTAAGAAGCCGCGCACCAAGCGCAAGCGCGCGTTGACGGTCGAGCATCTGTTTTACGGGGGCGTGATGTAGGATTGCTGTCGGCGTCCCATCCTTGCCACGGCCTTGGATGCGGTCTTGGGCATAGGTTTTTGCAATGTCATGCGCACGGCTTGCATGGGCCACACCCTGAAGCGATACATCAATGCGGGCGTGGTTCATCATTGTGAACATCGCTTTTAATCCGTTACCTTCGGTGCCGATCAGCTCGGCTGGAACGGCGTCAAACGCAATCTGGCACGTTGGCGATGCATGCAGGCCCATTTTATCTTCGATCCGTGTAACGGTGAA
>JAHEJA010000024.1 GCA_024639125.1 Paracoccaceae bacterium | reverse complement strand
ATGCTTAGCTCATAAGCTGATGGCGCATGGCTTGATAGACGACGGCTGTTGCAACGTTGGAAAGGTTTAGTGATTTGACCTTTGGGCTGCGCATAGGGACATGAAAGGTGCGATCTTGCAAAGCGTCGAGAACAGCATCGGGGATACCCGTCGATTCTTTGCCAAAGACCAAATAGGCATCTTGGGCATACGCGGGTTCATAAAAGCTTTGTGCGCCGTTTTCTTCGAATAAATACAGCTGATCCCGAGGTGGATTGCGATCGTCAATAAAATCCTGCCAAGATGCATATTCCGACAGATGTACAAATTGCCAATAGCGTGTTCCTGCGCGTTGGACCGTTTTGGTGTCCAATGAAAACCCATAGGGTTTGATTAATATCAATTCGATATCCAGCGCGACACAGGTCCGGCCAATGGCCCCTGTGTTGTGGGGGATTTCGGGTTCTACCAGGACAATTTTTACGCCAGATTTCGCCATGCTATGCGCCGTTTCCCTTCATTTATTGAACTTTAAAGGCGTCGGCTAAGTTCGGAACGTAGGCTTCGATTGCACAGGTGGCTATCACGCTTGTATCCCCGTTGTGATTGGACGCAATGTTTTGACCACCAAAGACCACATTCACCGTTGGATTGCCTCTTGGAACTTCGGCACAGAGCGCTTGAATATCGACACAGTCGGGTTCTTGGACCCCGATTGTAATGATGACATCCATTTCAGTATGGGACAGGTTTAGGGCGCTGAACAAGGTGATCGAGCTGTGGCGAATAGCGTTGTGAAACGCTCGGATAGCGGCTTTGGTATAGTCTTTTCCGTATAAATCCGCACCAGACCCCATTTCTAAAATCAAACGTTTCATTGGGCATTTTCCTTTGGGGTCACATCAAGCGACACTTTGATCGCCGCATGGGCAATCAAAGTAGGCTCAGCATCAGGGCGATTGGGGTTTGCAATATCTAACCCACCCGCAACAGCGCGGCAGGTCACTTGGCCATATGGAAATTCGGATTTAACACGATCCAAATCAACGTGATCGGGCTTTTGACAGGCAATTTCCACATCTATAATCATCTGGTGTTTTTCGACATCAAAGACCTCTGCAAGGCTAATCGAATTGTGCCAAAGGGCATTTTGAACGGCACGGCATGCGGCCTTGGTATAGTTTCCTGATCGAAGCGCGGTGCCCATGCCAACTTCAAGAAGCATCTGAGTAACTGCCATCGTGCTGTTCCTTTTTCATGGTTTAGAAATCGGTATCCCAGTGCGTGGCCCTATTCAAGTGGCTCACTTCCGAAATGGTCATGCATAACAAAAGGTATGCTTTGACTTATGCTACATTGCGATCAACTAATAGGCCAAGTCTTTAGGTTTGTGAAAAGGAAAGAAAACATGCGTATTTTGTTCACAGGTGGATCTGGGAAAGCGGGAAAACACTGCATCGATTATTTGTTGGCGCAGGGGCATACTCTTCTTAATCTAGATCAGGTCGAATTAGGGCATCCCCGTGTATTGACCCGGCTTGCGGATATTACGGATGCGGGCCAAGTCTTTGATGTCATGGCAAGTTACGCGCATTACGATGAATTGGAAACAGGTGCTGGTGTGCCTAGTTTTGATGCCGTGGTGCATTTTGCGGCTGTGCCGCGTTTGTTGATGACAAGCGACAATGAATGTTATCGCGTGAACACCATGGGCACATATAATGTGATTGATGCCGCCATTAAAATGGGCATCAAAAAGGTGATATTTGCATCGTCCGAGACAACCTATGCCGTGTGTTTTGCGGATGGTGAGCTGAAACCAGAGTATCTTCCTATTGACGAAGAACACCCAACCGTACCCCAAGACAGCTACGCAATGTCCAAAGTTGTGAACGAAGCCACTGCGAAATGCTTTCAACGGAGATCTGGTATTGATATCTATGGGTTGCGGATCAACAATGTGATTGAGCCGCATGAATACGAAGCAAACTTTCCGGCCTATATGGAAAATCCGGACCTGCGTCGGCGCAATATCTTTTCCTATATTGACGCGCGTGACCTGGGGCAGATGGTGCAGAAATGTTTGGAAACAGATGGTCTTGGGTATGAGGTGTTCAACGTTTCAAATGACGATCATTCCGTGAACCTTAGCTCACAGGACATAATTGATCGCTATTACCAAGGCGTGCCCATCAAAACGCCCAATGTGCCCGATAGTTTCTATTCCAACGAAAAAGCCAAGCGCATGTTGGGCTATCAACCCCAGCATGCGTGGCGGGATTATCTGACGTAAACTTATCGACCACGCACTCTGGGGTCTAGGGCATCTCTTAGGCCATCGCCCAAATAGTTCACGCTTAGAACCGTTAGGGAAATGGCGATGCCCGGCCAAAACACACGTTCCGGAAATTGTTGAAGATAATCCGTCGCATCATACAGCAAGCGCCCCCAAGTTGGGAAATCTGGTGGAAACCCCAGCCCCAAAAACGACAGCGCGCTTTCTGTGATGATCGCATTTGCGATCCCAAGCGTGGCTGACACCAAAATAGGTGACAGTACGTTTGGCAATATGTGCCGTGAAATGATCTTGGAATTTTTGGTCCCAATTGATCGTGCTGCCAGTATAAATTCACGTTCCTTAAGGGCAAGCACATCGCCGCGCACAATCCGCGCAGTTGGCATCCAGCTTGTCACGCCAATGGCTGTTACAATAAGGATGAAAATACCCGTTTCCGGCCCAAACGCTGCATTGAGCGGTTCACGGAACAACAGCATCATGACCAGCAAAAGCGGCAAAAGGGGCAGGGCCAAAAACAAATCAGTTAATCGCATCAATGGCCCGTCTAGCTTTTTGAAAAATCCAGCCATGACGCCAATCATGCTACCTAGAAATAGTGCAAGAACCATAGCGGCCAAGCCAACTGAAATCGAGGTTTGACCGCCTGCTATCATGCGCGCCAATGTATCGCGCCCTAATTGGTCAGTACCAAAGGGATGGGCAAGACTTGAACCTTGGTTGCGGGCTCGGATGTCAATGGTGCTTGCGTCAATAGTCCAAACATAGGGGCCAAGGAACACCGTGATAATAATCGCCAGAAAGACCACGCCGCCTAACAAGGCACCTTTGTGGGTTTTAAATTGATCCCAGACGTCTTTCCATTGGCTGCGGGGCGGCTTGGTTAGTTCGATTTCGGTGGAATTAGTCATAGCGGATCCTCGGATCAAGGATGCCATAGAGGACATCAGCAATCAGGTTAAACAGCACGATTAGAACGGCAAACATGAATGTCAAAGTTTGCACCATTGGCAAATCATTGGCTTGGATCGCGCCTATCAAAAGCTGTCCAATTCCGTTCACTTTGAACACTTGTTCGGTGATGATGGCTCCGCCGAAAATGCTGGGGATGCCAAGGGCAATTACCGTCACCACGGGTATCATGGAATTGCGCAACACATGCACCATAACAACAACCCGTTCCCCCAATCCTTTGGCACGTGCCGTGCGCACGAAATCCTGGTTCAAGTTATCCAGCATCGAGGCGCGCATGAACCGGCTGATCTGGGCTGTGATTTGCAAGGCCAAAACCATCACTGGCATGATCATTTGATTAAGCTGAACAACAAAGCTGTCCCAGTCATTCACGACATGCGTGGTGTCATAGATTGATGGGAACCAGCCCAAATTAACCGAAAAAATCACGATCACAAATACACCCGAAAAAAACGGGGGTACAGAATATCCTATCATCGACACAAAAGTACCGACTTGGTCAAACACGGAATATTGTCGATAGGCCGAATAGATACCAATCGGGATCGCAATCAGAATACCAACCACATAAGCCACCCCAACAACCCAAAGCGTTTGTGGCAAGCGCTGGATCACGATGTCCATAACGGGACTACGCGTTTGCCAGCTGATCACGCGCAGTTTGCCTTCTGAGAAATTCGTGTGGAAAATCCAGTCGATCATCACCTGAGGTTCAATCCAAAAAAATTGAACGATCCATTTCCAAAAACGGATATGCATGGGTTGGCCAAGCCCAAGCGCTTCGCGCATCTTTTCTTTGACTTCTGGCGGAACAGTCAATGGCACCTGTGCCATCGGATCGCCCGGGGCCAATTCCAATAGTAAAAATATTATCAAACTAATGAACAAAAGCGTCGGCACAGCCAAGGTCAAACGTCGGATTGTGAAGTGTAGCATAAGACGCCTCAGGTCATTGGTTTTTCATTGGCCTGCAATGTCAAAATCGCAGGCCAATACTGTTGATTTATTTCACACGGTGCCAATCAGCAACGTTCCAAAGTTCGCTATCCCAAACGTTTAGGATCACACCACCAAGGGAATTGGCATGCGCTGACAAACGACCACGGTGTACCAGTGGGATCATTGCGCCGCCTTCGATCGCCATATCATTCAACTTGCGGCCAATCTCGGCACGCTGTTCGATACCAGCTGTTTGAGAAAGCTGAGCATGAAGCGCATCATATTCGGGATCACACCAACGGGAAATGTTTTCACCTTGCCATTGTGTTTCAGGGCGCGGTGCCTTGTCACACAAGAGGTTACCCAAATAAGTTTGCGGATCGGTTCCGTTAAACGTGTTGGCATACATCTGAACATCGGCATAGAATTTTTGGAACGTATCAGGTGACCCCGGATCGCCCCCAAAGAAGACAGATGAACTGATATTGCGCAGCTCGACTTCTACGCCAATTTCGCTCCACCACTGTTTTACGAGGGCTTGGAAATCTTGACGAACCGCATTGGTCGATGTCTGGTAAACCATGGACATAGGAACGCCAGAAGGCGTTTCGCGCACACCATCGCCATTTGTGTCGATATACCCAGCGGCATCAAGCATTGCATTCGCCGCGGCGATATCTTGTTTGTCACAACTCAATTTGTCTGAATTGAACGCAGCCGGTGCCGGAACCCAGTTACATGTCACACGGCCCGCTTTGCCGTATCCGATTTCGACCAACAATGGACGGTCAATTGCCAAGGAAAGCGCTTTGTAAACCGCAGGATCGGTTAGGTAGGGATGTTTGGCCTTCGCTGTTGAACGTGTCTCTGCATCCAGGCTGGATGAAGGATCCGTTTGGTTCAACATGATCCGCTCGACGAGCGGTCCAAAGCCTGCGACAGGGGTGCCTTTGCCGGCTTGTTCCATCTGTGCGATGATTTCAGGAGCCAGTTGTAGGTTCCAGGCATAGTCATATTCGCCCGTTTCCATGACTGCGCGGCCTGCTGCGGTTGCATCACCGCCACCTTTAAAGGTCAATGACGCAAACGCAGGCTTGGCCGGATCACGATAGTTTTCATTGGCGACCATTTGGATAACGTCGTTTGGACGGAAATCTGTGACGACAAATGGACCGGTTCCGATCGGGCCAAAGTTCGCTTCTGTACATTCGGGTGCTTTTGCGCCCATACAATTTTCAAATTGTGCTTTTTGAATGATCGGGCTTTCGCCGCCGACAAACGGTCCATATGGGAACGGCGTTGGCTTGTCGAATGTCACGGTAAGCGTCAAATCATCGACCACATCAATGTTGGTCACGCCGTTGAATTTGGTCAACTGGGCACAACCGCCTTCGGGGTGCATACAATAATCAGCTGTGAATTTTACGTCATTTGCTGTGAAATCCGACCCATCAGACCATTTTAAGCCAGGGCTTATTTTCCAGGTGATCGATGTCAAATCGGCTGATACGCCGCCGTTTTCGACCGTTGGGATTTCAGCAGCCAAAAAGGGAACCATTTCACCATCTTGGTTATAACGCGCTAAAGGTTCGATAATTAAAGAAGACGCTTCTACGTCTTTGGTTCCGCCGGATAGGAACGGGTTCAAAATAGATGGGGCTTGCCAATAAATGATGCTGACGTTGCCATCGCTGCCACGTTCGGCAAAGGCAGTCGTTGAAAACGACGCGCAGGCAAGCGCACCTAAAAGTGCGGTTTTTAGTTTCATGTTTTTCTCCCTATGGACATGAGTGCCTCTGGTTGAGCAAAGGTTTTTCGCGCATTAACTGAAATTTATAGGTCATCCGCATCAACCTTGTTTTGCTATCGAATACCCTCTCGATTAAAAAATCAACATTTTCGTTGTTATCTTTTTATCGTTTGACAGTGATGGCATCGGATCATTAGCCTGATTTCAAACTGGGAGGCGTGCTATGCTTGATCAAATGATTGCTTCTATTCGTAATCTTAGAGTTGAATTTCAAACCAAAGATGGGCCCGTTGTCGGTGTCCAAGACGTGTCTTTTGACATTGCCGCCGGGGAAACTGTTTGCATCGTTGGCGAATCGGGATCGGGGAAATCGGTGTCGTCTTTGTCGTTGATGCGACTGGTTGATTTTGGCGGTGGAGATATCACGAATGGTCAAATTCTATTTGATCGCAAAGATGGCGGATTGACGGATATTGTCGCAAGCGATCAATCTTTGATGCGGCACATACGTGGCAACGAAATTGGCATGATATTCCAAGAACCAATGACCGCATTGAATCCCGTTTTCACCATTGGACGCCAGCTTAGCGAAGGTATTCGTCTGCACAAGAACCTATCCAAAGCGGATGCCGAAAAGCGTGCCCTTGAATTGTTGCAGCAGGTCCGTATTCCAGAACCTGAGCGGCGGTTGAAACAATACCCGCATGAATTATCCGGTGGGATGCGTCAACGTGTTGTGATCGCTATGGCTTTGGCTTGTGAACCAAGGTTGTTGATTGCGGATGAACCGACAACGGCATTGGATGTGACGATACAAGCGGAAATACTTGCTTTGATTGATAGGCTGAAGCGTGAAACGGGAACGGCTGTTATGTTCATTACCCATGACATGGCCGTCGTTGCTCAAATGGCGGATCGTGTGGTGGTCATGTATCGCGGCAACAAAGTCGAAGAGGGTCCTGTCGAGGACATCTTTGCCAATCCGCAACACGACTATACCCGCGCGCTTTTGGCAGCGGTGCCAAAACTGGGTGAGATGACTGGTAAAGCCTATCCCGAACCCATGCGGCTGCTTGGGGCTAATAATAGCCATGTCCAAGCGATCAAAGGCAGTAACGAACCCCTGTTACAGGTGCGTAACCTTACGACACGGTTTCCAGTAAAGGGTGGCGTGTTGCGCCGTACCGTTGCGCAGGTTCACGCGGTCGAAGACATCTCATTTGATGTCCCCAAAGGGCAAACTCTTTCGCTTGTTGGTGAATCTGGCTGTGGAAAGTCAACAGCAGGTCGCTCTATTTTGCGGCTGGTTGAACCCATGTCGGGCCAAATCCGACTTGGGGACAAAGACGTCATGGCGCTTGCCCCAGAAGCCTTGCGGGTGGCACGTAAAGACATGCAAATGATTTTCCAAGACCCATTTGCATCGCTCAATCCACAAATGCAGCTCATGGATCAAGTCGCGGAGCCTTTGTTGAATTTCGGCTCGCATAGTAAAAGTGACATCAAAGATCGTGTCGAAATGCTATTTGACCGGGTTCAGTTGCCCAAAAGCTATTTGCGTCGCTATCCGCATGAATTGTCCGGTGGACAACGTCAAAGGATTGCAATTGCACGCGCACTTGCATTGAACCCAAAGCTCATCATCGCAGACGAAGCCGTGTCCGCGTTGGACGTTTCGGTTCAGGCACAGGTTTTGAATCTGATGATGGAATTACAAGCCGATTTGGGCCTGTCGTATTTGTTTATCAGTCACGATATGGCGGTTGTCGAACGGGTGAGCCATCGGGTCGGAGTTATGTATTTGGGCCGTATCGTTGAAATAGGGTCGCGCCAGCAGGTGTTTGAGAACCCTCAGCATCCTTACACCCAAGCCCTTATGACAGCGGTTCCGGTCGCTGATCCCAAAATGCGCAAAACAGAGCGTGATTTGAATTTCAAACCTATTCCATCACCCATTCACCCAATCGGGCATGTGCCTGCGCCCTCAGTTTATAAAGAAGTCTCTGAGGGGCATTTCATTTTGACAACAGACAGCGGGTACTAGGAATGGTGACACGATTAACCCCGATAGAGATACTTGAAAAATTGGTGTCCTTTCCAACGGTCAGCAGTCAAAGCAATTTGCCCTTGATTGATTGGGTCGAAGATTACTTTGCCGCGCATGGGATCACGAGCCATCGCTATTGTCACGAAAGCGAACCCAAAGCGGCCTTATTTGCCCATGTTGGGCCCCAGATCAAAGGTGGCGTGCTTTTGTCAGGACATACGGATGTTGTTCCTGTCGAAGGGCAAAACTGGTCCACGGATCCCTTTGTTTTGACGGAGAAAGAGGGCCTGCTATTTGGGCGTGGGTCTTGTGACATGAAGGGGTTTGATGCCTTGGCGATTTGGGCCATGGTTGAAGCGACATCGCGCCCCCTCAGCCGACCTTTGCAAATTGCGCTCAGCTTTGACGAAGAAGTGGGATGTACGGGCGCACCGCCCATGATTGCCCGAATTGTTGACGTTCTTCCCAAGGCAGAAAGCGTGATTGTGGGGGAACCCTCAATGATGCAGGTCGTCACCTCACACAAGGGGAGCCAGGCCCATATAACCCATATCATCGGCCACGAGGTTCACAGCTCGACGCCGCATCTAGGTGTAAGTGCAATCATGGAAGCAGGGCGGCTGATCGACTGGGCCAACCGGATCAATGAGGCCAACAGCGATAAGTCACCGACCGAGGTGGATTTATTGTTCGATCCCCCATGGAGCACGGCGCATGTCGGCACCATTCACGGGGGAACGGCGCAGAACATTACCGCAGGATCTTGTAAGTTTGGCGTGGATTTTCGCGTAAACCCAAGCGAAGATGGCACCTATTACAGGGATCTCTACGTTGCCAAACTGCGCGAGGTAGAGCGCGATATGCAAGCGCGCTGTCCCGATACACGCATTGATGTGGACCATACCTTTAGCGTGACACCCTTGCGACCCGAAGCGGACGGCCCAGCAGAAACATTGGCACGTGCAATCACGGGCGACAATGGCACCCATGTTGTCAGCTACGCCACCGAGGCAGGGCAATTCCAAGACGCAGGTTATTCTGCTTGTGTGTGTGGACCAGGTGATATTGCGCAGGCACATCAAGCCGATGAATTTATCAGCGTTGCGCAAATGCACGCAGGTCAGAGCTTTATCGAAAAGCTGTTGGACAGAATGTGACAGACCCGAATGCCACCCTAAGCACGCGCACTCTAGTGGATCCCTTGGATCGGGGCGCATTGCGCGATTTTTTCGCAGTGGCCAGCGACTATATTTATTTGGAAAAAGGGCGCTTTGCGACGGATCAAGATATTGATGAATTCTTTGCGTCAGCCCCGCCGAATATAGATCCAAGCACATGTGTAAAATTGGGCATCGTTGATCAACAGGGGGCCGTTCACGGCATTGCCGATCTTAGCTTTGGGTATCCCAATGCAGGGTCCGCTTATATTGGTTTGCTGATGTTAAGCCCGGCTTTACGCGGTCGTGGGTGGGGAAGGCGCATGTTTGAAATACTGCTGCAATCCGCAATCGCGCGACAGGCAGATGAAATGTTCATTGCGGTCTTGGACCAAAATCCCACAGGGCGCGCCTTTTGGGAAAGTTGCGGATTTGTAGTTGAACGTCCAAACCAAAAGCTATCATCGGGCAGCGTTGTGAATACTGTGCATCGTATGCGATTGGACCTAAAACAAGCGATGTCACAAAACCCATAGAACAGGTTCAGGCAGGTTCTGACCGGTTCTAGGAAAACCGTCGCTTGGGGCATTCTAAGGATCCCCTCGGCACCCAAAAGCGCCCCTTATGGCAACACCATTAGTCATTTGTGAAAAAGATAACTGTTGCTTTAGGAATAGATTTGGCATTCCCGCAGCGACACCCTATCTGATAAGGGTAATCGTTCAAAAGGAACATACTGTGCCGTCAAAAATTATAACTTGGATTATTTTCTACGCATCAACTGTTGTTGCTGCAGGAACAGCCTATTGGTTCTTGGGCGATTTGACTGCCAATAATTGGACACCCCCTTGGTTTGCACCGCCGTCTTGGTTGTTTGGTCCGGTCTGGACCACGCTTTATATTTTGATCGCGACCAGTGGGTATCGTATCGCGACAGCGCCTCAACATGGGCAAAGCGCGAATGCGATTGCATTATGGGCGCTACAAATGTGTTTGAACACGCTTTGGACACCTGTGTTTTTCGGTGCATTTGATTTGACGGGTGCTATGGCTGTGATCCTTGTGCTTTGGGCAACCATTGGAGCCTTTATTTTGGTCAGCTACCGAATTGACAGATTGGCAAGCCTTTTGTTTTTACCCTATTGGGCATGGGTCAGCTTTGCCAGTATTTTGAACTATGGTTATATCCTTGCAAACTAGGTCAAATTGGTCATCCTAGCATCAGTTAATGTGCTAGGGGGATCCAATGGAACAACGTGAAATCAAAAATACAGGCGTGATGGTAACGCCGATTTGTTTTGGCACCAGCAGTCTGGGGGATATGCCCGACACCTATGGCTATGATGTTTCAGAAGCACAAGCGATTGAAACCTTGATTGAAATATTCCAAGGTCCGGTGAATTTCATTGATACCTCAAACAATTATGGCTTTGGTCGGAGTGAGACACGGATCGGCAAAGCTTTGAATGCGATTGGCGGTGTTCCCGAGGGGTTTGTTATCGCGACCAAGGTTGACCGTGACATGGAAACGGGCCGTTTTGATGCAGCCCGCGTGCGTCAGTCCCTAGAAGAAAGCCTTGATCGGCTTGGGATGGATCGGGTGGATGTTTTGCATTTGCATGACCCAGAACATGCGCGGGATTTGGCTGAGATGACATGTGACGGCGGGGCATTCGATGAACTGTTCAAGCTAAAAGAACAAGGCTTGATCAAAGCTGTCGGCCTAGCCATGGGGCGCATTGACATGATGTTTCCATTACTCAAGTCGTACCCATTTGACACTTTGATCAGTCACAACCGATTTTCTTTGCTGAACAGATGCGCCAGCGATATGTTTGACTATGCACATGACCAAGGCATGGCAATTCTAAACGCGGCGCCATTTGCTGGCGGTGTTTTGGCCAAAGGCAGCAAAGCATCCCCAAGGATCACCTATCAAGACGCCACCGAGGACATGCTGGCCCCAGTCAAACAGATTGAACACTTATGCGAAAACCACAATGTGCCAATGGGCGCTGCTGCTTTGCAATTTTCATTAAATGATCCAAGGATCACGTCAACGCTGGTCGGTGTCAGTAAACCAGAACGCGTTGCGCAAACTTTGGAATGGGCGAAATTTCCGCTTTCAAATGCGATGACTGTGGCGCTACAGTCCATGCCATATGACACAACAGACCCCGAAGCGAACAGAGCGTATAAGCCGGGGTAAATCAAACCTCTGGGGCAGGTGGCGTAATGACACAGCGTGATTATTCTTTGTTAGGGGCCTCTGGCAAACACGCCCAAGAGATTGGCCTTGCATCGGCCGAGTGGTACAAAACCGAAATCGCACGAAAAGACATGAAGGCGCTTATCGCTCGCAAAGACGGTCCCGCACTTCGAGATACAGCGATATTGTTTACTGCGCTCATCGGGTTTGCGGCTATGGGCGTGCTGCTCTGGCCTAGTTATTGGTCGATCCCTTTTTGGTTGGCCTATGGGGTTCTGTATGGGTCGGCAATGGATAGTCGCTGGCATGAATGCGGACACGGAACTGCATTCAAAACGCGAAAATACAATAAATGGCTCTATCAAATTGCGTCTTTTTGTATGGTGCGTAACCCTGTCACTTGGCAATGGAGCCATGTGCGTCATCACTCTGATACGATCATTGTCGGTCGGGATCCCGAAATTTTGGCAATGCGTCCACCTGCTATGGCGCGCATTATCATCAATCTGTTTGGGGTGCTGGATGCGTGGCATGGGTGGCGATTGATGGTGCTGAATGCGATGGGGCGGCTCGACCCCCAAGAGGCCAGCTATATTCCCCAATCTGAACATTCCAAAGTGATCAGGGTCGCGCGTATTTGGGTCGCGATTTATCTACTGACTTTGGGTGCGTCGGTCTATTTTTGGTCCCTCATTCCTTTGATGATCATTGGCTTGCCGCGTTTATATGGGGCCTGGCATCATGTGTTGACGGGTATTTTGCAACACGCTGGTCTTGCTGATAATGTGGTGGATCACCGCCTGAATTGTCGAACAGTTTATATGAATCCAATAAGCCGCTTTATCTATTGGAACATGAATTATCATACCGAACACCATATGTTCCCTTTGGTGCCTTTTCATCAACTGCCGCAATTACACGACGCCGTAAAACATGATTTTCCCGCCCCAAGCCCGTCGATCTGGCAAGCCTATAAAGACGTGCTTCCCGTTCTGTGGCGTCAGCTTAAGTACGAAGATGTCTATATCACACGTCCATTACCGACAACGGCGCAGCCCTATAAAATGACGGACGAATGATGTGGCATCCTTTTGTCGGTCTGTGGTCATCAAACGACTGTTATCACCTGCACACTTGCCAGTTTAGCTAAACCCATTTCATGAAATAGGAATTCACATGACCCTCCCAGAATATGATTTTTCGCTGAAAAATGGATTGCGCGTTCCACCCTTAGGGCGCCGGCTTAGATTAGGACAAGTTGGCGGTGGGCAAGGCGCTATTGTCGGAAACTGGCATCGCAATGGTGCGCGACTGTCTAATCACTGGGATCTATGTGCTGGTGCCATGTCGCGAAATGCAGATATCGCTGCGCGATCTGCTTGGGACACTGTTATTCCATTAGATCGCAGTTACAATGATTTTCGCGCAATGGCAGAGGCAGAAGCCAGCCGCGAGGATGGCATCGAAGCCGTTTGTATCTGTACGCCAAATATAAGCCATTTTGAAATCGCCAAAACATTTATGCAGGCTGGCATTGATGTGATTTTGGATAAACCGATTACGACCACAATTGCCGATGCCCAAGACTTGGTTCAGCTTGCCAAGGACAGGAATGTTGTCTTTGCAGTGACCTATCCCTACGCGTTTCATGCCATGATCCGCCAAGCGCAGTCCTTGATTGCTCAGGGCGCGCTGGGCCCCATCCGCCAAGTCATGGTCGAATATGTCCAAGACTGGGGAACAACATCCGAGGCCGAGGAAAACGCATCGGTTGCATGGCGCCGTGATCCAAATATTGTTGGCAGAACATCTGCTACAGGGGATATAGGAACGCATGCCTATCATCTAATGAAAACGATGACAGGGCTTTCAGCCCAAAGGCTGCGGGCCGATTTTCACCAATGTGGCGGCACAAAGGCACTCGAAGATACGGCTTTTATCAAAATGGACCTGAGCAATGGTGCGCCGGCGCAGATTTGGGTAACCCAAGCGGCTCCTGGTAATGCCTGTGGATTGCGAATCCGTGTGTTCGGGGAACACGGTGGTCTTTCTTGGGATCAGGAATATCCTGAGCAGTTGATCTATTCGCCCCTTGATGCGCCACAACAAATATTTTCACGTGGGCAGGGGGCAGGTCTTTCACCAGCGGCAGAGCGTTTGGCCCATTTACCACGTGGGCATGGCGAAGCTTTGACGGATGCTTGGGGTAATCTTTATTCGGAAATTGGCATGGTGATCGCCGCACGGCGTGCTGGGGTTACATTGCCAAAAGGGTTGGTTCAGGTGCCGTTTGGCGAAGATGGTCTTGACGGTGTTAAGTTTATGGAAGCTTGCGCTGATAGCGCGCAAGAAGATGCCAAATGGGTACATTTGTGAAATTGCGCGGATAAAGTAAAAAGGGGCCAATTGGCCCCTTTTTTAATCGGATGTTGGCTCAGCGCGCATGCGCCGCTTAATGATTTTCCCAACAAAGATCGGCAGGATGAACCCAACCAAGGCAATTGTCCAAAGGGTGATCGACAGGGGGCTATCAATCAATGTTCCATAATCACCGTTGGAAATCGTCACAGCGCGGCGCAAATTGTTTTCCATCGTATTCCCCAACAATGTTCCCAGAATAATCGGAACCAAAGGGATATCAAGCTTGCGCAGCAGCCATCCCGCTAGGCCAAAGGCAACCATTACCAGCAAATCAAAGCTTGATCCTGAAATACCATAGATCCCAACAAAACTGACCATCGCCACAATCGGCATCAAAATGCGCGGTGGCACCAAAAGCACGCGTGTAAACAGACCGACCATCGGGATGTTCAAAGCCAGCAACATAAAGTTCGCAATGAAAAGCGCGGCAATAAGGCCCCAAACCACGTCTGGATTATTAGCAAACAAAAGCGGGCCGGGCGTTATGTTCAAGGACATCAGAACGGCCAGCAAAACCGCAGTTGTCCCTGAACCGGGAACCCCAAGGGCCAACATTGGCACCAAAGCGCCGCCCGCTGCTGCGTTATTGCCGGCTTCTGGGGCGGCTACTCCGCGGGGATCCCCTTTTCCAAAGGTGCCTTTTTTGTCAACCAACCGCTTTTCCATTGAATAGGAAATGAACGACCCAAGGGACGCGCCCGCACCAGGAAGAACACCCGCAATAAAACCCAAGAAGGACGTGCGTAACATTGTGGGGGTACAGCTTTTGATCATGGACCATGGTGGTGTCAGACGACCGATTTTTATCTTTTTGCTATCTGCATCGGCTGCGCCATGGCGGTTTTCCAAAAAGATAAAGACTTCGGACAAAGCAAACAATCCAACGATCGCGACCAAGAAATCCAAACCGTCGTAGAGGTGGACTTCACCAAATGTTAGACGGGGAACACCGGTTTGCGTATCAACGCCAATCACGGCTAACCCAAGTCCAAGCATCGCGGCAAAAGCAGATTTCGCCTGGTTGGTCGACGAGACACCGCCAAGGGTGGCAAAGGCCAAAGTGAACAAGGCAAAATATTCCGCAGGTCCAAACAAGAGCGCAATTTTAACCAACTGAGGCGCCAAAAGCACCAAGCCCCAAGTTGCCAAAAACGCACCGACAAAGGAGGCAATCCCAGACAGCGACAAAGCTTCGCCTGCTTGGCCTTTTTGTGCCATGGGATACCCGTCCAAACAGGTCATCATTGCAGGTTCATCACCGGGGATATTCAACAGAATCGAGCTGATGCGCCCACCATACATCGCCCCATAATAAACCGAAGTTAACAAGATCAAAGATGGCGTAGCGCCAAGCCCGAGAGTAAAGGCAAGTGGGATCAAAATGGCCACGCCATTAGACGGACCCAAACCAGGCAATGCCCCCATGACTGTTCCAAGGAAACAGCCCAATAACGCAAGCAAAAGGTTTTGCCATGTTAGGGCGATTAAGAACCCGTCAGATAAAGATGCGAGTGTGTCCATAACGGATGCTCCTTAAAAACCAAGTGGTCCACGGGCGAGGGACAGCCCGAGGATAAGATGGAAAACAGTGTAAATGCCCAAAGAAATCAGGGCGCCGGTAATAAGGCTAGACAAGGGGCGCGTGCCTAGTCGCCATGTCAAATAAGACGCAGCCGCTGCTGTTGCCAAAATAAATCCTATTTCAGGAAGCAATTCGGCATAAAGCACCATGACCACCGCTGCGGCGCCAATTTCCACCAATCGTCCCAAAGGGGGCCAAACGGGGTCTGCATCCGGCTTGAGCGCAATGATCAACGATGACAAACCAAGGATTGCTGCAACAATCAAAGGAAAGGTTTTTGGCCCCACTGCGTCTGATAGAAAACTTTCTTCGATTTGTAATGTGGCCCATGCATAAAATACTGCCAAGCATATGCCGAAAATGCCGAATATACGGTCGCTCATAATTGCCTCCCTAAAAGAAACGGGGCGCATATAAACGCCCCGTTAATCAGCATAAGCTGAGTTTACTTGATGATGCCGATCTCACGTGAAATCGTTTGGATTTTTGAAACAGAGTCAGAAACGAATGCCTGGAATGCGTCGCCTTGAAGATCAAGCGGGGCAAGGCCGTTGTTTGCCATGACGTCTTTCCATTCAGGTGTCGCATATAGGTCTGCAATTTTGCTGACCCATGCATTATACGCGTCATCGCTCATGCCGGCTGGGGCATAGAATCCACGCCAGTTTGCACCAATTGCTTCGATGCCTTGCTCTTTGGCAGTTGGGAAAGACGCAAATTCACCCTCTAGACGATCAGGGGACAAAACTGCAATCACGCGAATGTCGCCTGAATCCACGAAACCTTTGGCTTCTGAAATGTCACCAGTGAACGCCTGAACAGAACCTGCCAAAAGCTGTGTTACCGCTTCGCCGCCACCATCGAATGCAATGTATTTTACCGAACGTACATCGTCGATGCCATACGCATTAGCTGCGATCAAAACCTTCAAGTGATCCCAACCGCCAACAGCAGAACCGCCCGCGACGGAAATGGATGTTGGGTCAGTTTTGATTTGGTCTAGCAATTCAGGCAATGTTTGGATTGCACTGTCGGCAGATACTGCAATTACACCGTAATCCGCACCAATTGTTGCAAGCCAGCGGACTTGATCCATGCTGTTTCCTGGATATGCGCCTTGGGCCAAACGTGTCGCTGTCGCAGTAGATGCGGCAACAATCAGGTCATTGTCATCGCCGCGCTTGTTCACGACTTCGGCAAAGGCAACTCCGCCACCGCCGCCAGCAAGGTTCACAACCTGCATCGTTTTGTCCAAAAGACCCAAGTCTTGCAGCGATTTACCGACCTGACGGCATGTGAAATCCCATCCGCCACCTGGGTTCGCAGGTGCGATACACTCAGGATTTTCGGGTGTGTAGCCCTCTGCAGATGCAAAGCTGGCAACAACAGAAAGACCCGCGACAGTCAGCGCGGTACGTACAAATTTAAATGTCATTTATTCCTCCACTTATTGGTCAACGATCAAAAAGCCGATGACCCTATGGATGAGTTTAACGCTTGACCCTGTCATGAACCTGTCACACCCTAGGTTAAAGTCAGGAGAGGGCAAATGCGCGTATTAATGGTCGAGGATGCGGTTGATCTTGCCGAGGCAACTCATGGGCAATTTGCCCAAAATGGGATTGCCTGCGATTTGGCGTTTTCAATAGCCGATGCCCAAGGGTTTCTTGCCGTGCAGCGCTATGATGCAATTGTGCTTGATATCAATTTGCCAGATGGAAGCGGAACCGAGCTTTTGCAAAAGCTGCGTCGCCAAGGAAACATGGCTCCGGTTCTTATGCTAACGGCGCAGTTTTCTGTTGATGATAAGGTATCTGCCTTTTCCTTGGGGGCAGATGATTATTTGGTAAAGCCATTTGATTACAGGGAATTAGAGGCGCGCATTCATGCGATGCTGCGCCGTGAACATTCGGATAAGTCGGGCGAGGTTCAGATTGCCGGGCTGCGATTTAATGCGACATCGGGATCGGTGTCTTCACATGGTGAGCGGTTAAATTTAACCCGACGTGAATTTGCGTTATTGTCAATGTTGGTGCGTCATCGCGATCAGGTTTTTAGCAAAGAGCGCATTCTTGAGGGGCTTTATTCGTTTGAAGACACAGTTGTCGGTCTAAATGCAATCGAGCTTTATGTTGCACGGTTGCGCAAGAAATTGATCGGGTCAGGTGTGGGCATCAAGACCCTGAGGGGATTGGGGTATCAGCTTGATGTCGATGCCTAAGCTGCGCGCGTACAACCTCTCCCTTACGGCTCGCTTGGCAATTGGGCTAAGCGCATTGCTGATCGTTGGGGGATTTGTCTTGTCTATTGCGGCCTTTGCTTATGGGCGCGTCGCGGCCCAAGATGCCTTTGATCGTTTGTTGGTGGGTGCAGCCAACACCATTGCATCTACGATTTCGATTTCTGATGGGGCATTGGTTGTCGAGCTTCCGCAATCGGCTTTTGATCTCTTGGCGTTAGCGCCCAATGATCGCATCGCCTATCAAGTGCGGGGTGTGAATGGCAGTGTAATCACTGGATATGCGCTTGCCGATATTCCTGGTTCGGGCGACTTTGGATCCCAAGACGTGATTTTCTTTGATGCGCATTTTTCAGGTGAACCAGCGCGGTTCGTGCGCACAGTTCGGCAGTTTTCAGAACGGCAACTATCTGGCACGGTCGAAGTGATCGTTGGTCAAACAATGCTTGCCCGCCAAGAGTTGGCGCTAGACATTGCACGCAAGGCGTTGATTGGCTTGTTCATTGGCGGCGTGGCTATTTTGGGGATAACAACGTTGGTTGTGCGCTCTGCGCTGCGCCCTTTGGCTGAAATAGCAACCACGGTGCGGGGGCGCGATCCCCAAGATTTAACACATATCAATCAAAACGCACCCAAAGAGATTGCGGCAATGGTGACGTCGCTCAATGGGTTTATGACGCGGCTTGAGCAGCAATTTGATGTCATGCGAAATTTGATTTCCGATACAGCGCATCAATTGCGCACACCTGTTGCAGCGCTTCGGGCGCAATCAAATTTTGCGCTGAACGAAGCAGATGATCACAAGCGCATACAGATCATTGAAAAAATCCATGATCGAAGTATCAGCTTGGGGCGTTTGTTGGATCAAATGCTGTCGCGCGCTATGGTGATACACCGGTTAGAAAGCGCGCGCCGTGAAACGATTGACTTGCGCGATATTGCTTTGACGCTTTTGGATCAGGTCGATCACACGGCTTTATATCCGGATCAGGACATCCTTTTGGACATAGGGGATGTCCCCATATTGGTACGCGCCGATACGGTGTCCTTGGAAGAAGCCGCCAAGAACCTGTTTTCAAATGCCTTGGCACATGGAAAATCCCCAATCACTGTGGGGGCAGATCGGCTCGGTGCAAAAGGTCGCTTATGGATCAAGGACGCGGGTCCGGGGCCGACATATGATTTGCAAGAAGCCATTGGCAATCGCTTTCTTAGAAGCTCTGCGTCACGTGGCAAAAGCTCGGGTCTTGGGCTGTCGATTGCCAAATCTGTAGCTGATGCCTTTGGGGGTGATTTGAATTTGCACCGTCACAAAGACGGGTTTCAAATTGATATGCTGCTTCCCTTAATAGGGGGCAAGGATGATTAGACCGGTGGTTTTCATAGCTCTGCTTATCCTGCGCATTTGCCAAGGCGGTATTGCCAATGGGCAAGAAGCGGTGCAAGTCTTTGGTGCCGACACAGCCGCAACGGTTTTGCGTTTGCGCACCACCACTGACATCGAAATTTTTGCCCCTACGGTTCAGGATTTTATATCCCTTTATCCAAACTATGCCGTTCGCTATGAACAATGGGGGTCTAATGATCTTTTTGATTTGACGGCCAATGAATGTATAGATTTGGGGCCACAGGCGGATATTGTCATTAGTTCAGGCGTTCATCAAATGGTTAAATTGGTGAATGATCGCTGCGCAGATCAATGGATGTCCCCCGCAACCAATTCGATTTCGCCCGAATTAATGTGGCGCAATGAAATTTGGGGCATTACCCGCGAACCTGCGGTGATGGTGTACAATAAACGCTTGGTGTCGCCAGCAGACGTTCCCAAAACACGCTTTGATGTATTGGATTTGTTGCGACCCCAAGGCACACCTTTTGCCGGAAAAATTGCGACCTATGATATCGAAGCCTCTGGTCTGGGGTTTTTGTTTGCTTTTATGGATTCCCAAGAAGCATCGACCTTTGGCGCCCTGATGGAAGCTTTCGCCCGCACTGGTGCTGTGGCGACATGTTGTTCCTCTGAAATTATCAATGGCGTGATCGAGGGGCGATATTTGATTGCTTATAATGTTTTGGGATCTTATGCGAATACGATTGCCAAGGATCAGCCGATCTTGGGGATTGTTGAACCACAGGATTACACTTTGGTTTTATCACGCGCTGCAATTCTTCCGCGTCAAAAGGCGGGTCCACAAAAAGCCGCCACTGATTTTCTGGATTACCTTCTTGGTCCCCGAGGGCAGGCGAAAATGAGCGCGAATTTCCTGGTGTCGCGACCGCAACCCACGCTCAGCGGAGCGGGATCAAGCACATGGCGTTCTATAGGATTAGGTCCGTCATTGCTGGTTGCCAAAGACAAAGCCACCGTTGCCCGATTTAAAAAGCGTTGGAAAGACATTTTTTCCGACTTTACCCAGAACAACTAGGGCCGTGACTTTTGCAACGCCTGCGCCAGATTGACCAACAGCTGACTATATTCGCAATCATCGACCTAGACACAAGGACCCGAACCTATGGAAACACAGCCCCAATTTGATCGGATACCCACACAAGGCGTGCATCATATCACCTTGGTCGGGGCCAACCGGCAGACGTCACTTGATTTCTGGCAAGGTGTTTTATGCATGCCTTTTGTGTTTGAGCAGCCAAATTTGGATAATCCCGCGGAAAGCCATCTTTATTTTGATCCGGGCGATGGTCGCTTGATCACGATATTTACCGATGAAACCCGCGTTCCTAGTGCGCAGCGTGTCGCCCAAGACGTGGGTGGGCTGCATCATCTTGCATTCGAGGTCAGCCAATCGACATTTGAACAGGTCGAAGATCGGCTAAAGCAACGCAAAATCGGCTATGCTGGCCCCAAAGATCGGGGGTTTATGAAATCCATCTATTTCCGTGATCCCTTGGGGTTGTTGATCGAA
>JAHEJA010000017.1:14476-21274 GCA_024639125.1 Paracoccaceae bacterium | reverse complement strand
TTCACGACTTGCACTTTATGTTGGGGCATTCAAAGTCACTTTCAGTTCAATATACGACATATCCACGTCGCCTATTGATAGTTTACGCCTTTATAAAACCCTTTTCTACCCAGTCATCAAATCTTTTCAATACCGCATCATGGAAGGCTTTGTCATTGATATGACAGTCTAATTTCACAAGCTCTACATTTTTCGAAAGTAGGTTTTCGATTTCTGCAACAAAGCCTTGCAACCCGTCTTTATCCGCCAATGGTCCGCCGTGCCGGTCCCATTCATTGCATCCAAGTGTTGGCAAAAAGAACGCGACAGGGGCCGAAGAGGGTTCCAGTCTTTTTGATAATTCACGTGCTACCATTTTACGCTCTTCCAAGTTCAACACAACGGACGTTAGCAGCCGATTATGCGCATGGCTTTCACGATCTTTGAACCGTTCTGGTACCTCTTGCCATCCAATTAGATCTACCAAATCATAACAGGCAGGCGCCACCATTTGCGGAATTCCGGCGCGCCCTGCATTCGTCAGACGATCAGCGCCAGCTGTTATACCCGATCCAAACATCCAATTGCATAGTTCTTGGGGGGCAAAATCCATAACACAGGCAAAGGCGCCTTGGGATGCCAATGATTCAAAGGCCCGTCCCCCCATGCCTGTGGCATGAAACACTGCAACTTCGAACCCCCGCTTTTCCAGCTCAGGCTTGAGCGTCACCATATATCGCAGGATCGTTTTTCCAAAGGACGTCATCCCAATCAAAGGGCGATCGCGCTTGGGTGGCTCAACCGCGCGCGCGGCCCCCAAGACAGCTCCGGCGGCTTGGGACAAGGATGACTTGCACACCGAATTCAGCCCGTATAGGCCACCCGCCCATAAAATCATCTGAATATCCGCAGCCAAGCGTTCTGGTGGCAGCATGGCAGAAAAAGAAACAGTCGATACAACATATTTTGGCACACCAAGGGGCAAGGCCGCACATACATCCAAGGCCAAATCTGTGCCCATTGTACCACCCAGGATAATCACCCCGTCAATTGCACCAGTTTGATACAGGTCAAGCGCCGTCAGCGACGCCCCCTTGGCCATTATCTGCATGGCGATATTTTCATTATCAGCGGCAATAGCCTCTTGGATTGAATGACCACCGGCTTTGGCCACGGCATGTTTGGAAATATCCGTCGGAACCGTTGGATCGCCAAGCACAGACACATCCATACTTAGCACAGCGCCCCCTTGGGCAAGAATACGATCTGACAAATACGTCAATTCGTCATCTTTCGTGTCATAGGTTCCTACAACCAGAATTGTTTTATCGTGACCCATTTTTTGCCCTTACAATTTTATCCAAGCCGTCTTGAGATCGGTATATTTATCTAGCGCATGCATTGATTTATCGTGTCCATTTCCCGATTGCTTGACACCGCCCAGCGGGACCGTGTTGTCAGCCCCACCATAGGTATTTACATGGACAACACCGGCGCGAATACCGGAAATCATGCGATGTGCGCGCCCAAGGTTTGCGGTCCAAACGCCTGCTGCCAGACCATAATCCGTCGCATTCGCAATCGACAGCGCCTCTTCTTCGGTTGTGAACTTCATCACTGCTAAAACTGGGCCAAAGACCTCTTGTTGGGCCAAGCGATCGAAACGACCGACATCGGTCACAATTGTCGGCTCCATATAATAGCCGCCTGTTTCCGCAAGAATGCGCTTGCCGCCCAGAACAATTGTGTTGCCTTCTTTTTGCGCACTTTCGATAAACCCAAGATTGCCCTCAAGTTGGCGCAGTGAATTCACCGCACCCACATGTGTTTTCAAATCCAAAGGATCCCCAACATGTAATCGTCGGGCATGGTTTGCGACCATATCAACAAAATCGTCATGTATGCTGTCTTGCACCAAAAGCCGCGACCCTGCGACACATACCTGACCCGAATTTCGGAAAATCCCCATGGCCGACACTTGTGCAGCAGCATCCAAATCTTCGGCATCGGCAAAAACAATATTTGGCGATTTGCCCCCTAATTCCAAATAAACCCGTTTCAAATTTGATCGCGCCGCATATTCCAACAACCGACGTCCAACGCCCCCGGATCCTGTGAAGACCAAAACATCCACATCCATCGACAGGGCCAAGGCTTCGCCCGTCGTCGCCCCAGATCCAGTAACCACATTTAGAACACCATCAGGCAATCCTGCTTCGCTTGCCAGTTCCGCCAAACGCAAAAGCGTCAAGGATGCAGTTTCAGCAGGTTTCAACACGACGGAATTGCCCATTGCCAATGCAGGCGCCAATTTCCAAGCACCAATCATCATCGGGAAATTCCAAGGCACAATCGCCCCCACGACGCCCACCGGTTCGCGGTAAATTAAACCCAAGCTTCCCGCGTCCGTCGGAGCGATTTCACCATACACTTTGTCCAATGCTTCGGCATAATACCGAAATGTCCCCGCCGCAGAACCCGGCTCTGCCTTGAGTGCCATATTGAATTCGGTGCCATTATCGCGCACCCCCAACACCGCCAGTTCCAAAGCGTGTTGTTCGATCAGGTCAGCGAGCTTGATCAACACCTTTTTGCGCACAGAAGGGGCCGCCTTTGACCAGCGCCCATCATCGAATGCCACGCGTGCTGCGTTGACGGCACGATCTACATCAGATTTGTCCGCATGTGCGAGCGTTGTTAACGGCGCTCCGTTGATCGGGGAGAGTACTTCAAGTGCTTGTCCCGAACCTTCTTGCCACGCTCCGTTGATAAATAATTTTTGCGGCGCGATAGGTGCTGTGCGAAGTTCGTTGATGTGTGCTTGGCTGACCATTTTTTCTCCTTCAGGACTGCGCGGTCCCGTAATACTTGCCGCGTGTGAATGATCAAAACGACGATGATCATCAAGAATATGATCATAGCGACAGGACGATCAATAAAGTCAAACGGCTCTTTTACCCGCGCCATACCAGCGCGCAGCTTGACCTCCATGATGCCACCCAGAACCATCCCCAAAATGATGGGCACAATAGGAAGCGATAGGCGTTTAAGAATAAATCCAAACAACCCGAACACAGCAGCCAATATACAATCCGTCACCGAATTTCTAAGTGAATACACCCCAACAAAGCTAAGAGCGAGAATACAAACACCCAAAAAGCGGTTGGGTATTTTAACAACTTTGATCAGGCTATTTGTTGCAAACAACAAAAACACCAAAACCATGACATTAAGGATCAAAAGCGCCAGATAAAGCGCGACGACAAAATCCATTTGGTTTTGGAATAACTGCGGACCGGGAACCACATTATGCACGTAGAACACACTGAGCATCATGGCCGTCAATGCTTCGCCCGGAATACCCAGCGCCAACAAGGGCACCATGGCTGCCGCTGGCACAGCATTGTTCGCCGTTTCTGCCGCGATCAAGCCTTCGGATGATCCACGACCAAAATCCTCGGGCCGCTTGGATGTGCGTTGGGCGTAGGTGTAGCTTAGGAACTGAGCTGTGAATTCCCCAACCCCGGGGATCATGCCCATCACCACACCGAAACTTGCCGAAACAGACGCCACGCGTGGATGGCGCCCCAGTTCACGAAGACCTTGAAACAAGCCGCCGCGTAGTTTGTTGATGCGCAGCTTTTCGTCTTCGCCTTGTAGCAGCACAAAAGCCTGAGACAGCGCAAACAACCCCAAGACAACGACAATCAAATCCACGCCGCTTGATAAAAAAGATTGATCAAAGGTATAGCGCTTGGTGTATTTCACCGGCTCTAATCCGACCGAGTTCAGGAAAATCCCGAAACACGCCAAAGCCGCCGCAATAAGCGCCTGCCCACGGTGCGCGACAACCACTAGGATCAACCCCAACAATGCCGCTAGAAAAATCTCGCGCGATCCGAATAAAGGGGCAACTTTGGCAAGCACAGGGGCAAATAATATCAAGCAGATAACGGAAAAGACGCCGCCGAAAAATGACGCAGAATATGCCAACGACAGCGCCCGCCGCGCCTCTCCTCTGGCGGTCATTGGATAGCCATCATAAGTGGTCAAGGCATTGACCGCTGTCCCTGGCGTATTGATCAAGATTGCAGGGATCGCACCGCCATACATGGACGAGCCATAAATCCCAAGCAAAACAGTAAGGCCCACGATCGGATCCATCGAAAACGTTGCAGGCAGCAAAATCGCAATGGCCACTGCTGGACCCACACCGGGAATTGCGCCAATCAACACACCTCCGACAGAGCCAACCAATAAAGCGATGACAACATCCCAACGCGCCAAGACTTCGAATGCAGCAAGTAAAAGGTCCATGACGCCCCTAGAAATTCAAAATTAAGAAATTGCGCAACGCAGCCGGAAGATATTCATAAATCGCACCTCCGGGGATTTTCACCTGAAGAAAGGATTTAAAAATCACGACAACACAGATTGCAAACCCCAAACCGGCTATTTTATAGCTCCGTTTCCGATAGCCCATGCGAAAGACCAAAACTTGGGTAAACAAGATTGTCGAGAGAAGATATCCGATAATCGGCGTCATCCACACATAGATCAAAAACCATAGGGCGAATTCCAAAGGCACCAGCCAAATTTTGGCTTCTTGCCAATCGTCGCGCACCATTCTTTTACGCGGCAGTTTCCATAAATGCAGAGCCGAAAATAAAACCATCCCCCCTAGCCCAATAGCGGGCCATAGTCGCGGTTGGGCGGCAAATTTTACCTTGTTCATCCATTTGGTTTGCTCACCAATTTGAGACAGCAAAAACAGGGATACCCCCAGAAACAAAAGGGCGAACACGATTTGTCCACGACGCGGGCCCACAAATCTGCGCTCTTCTTCGGTGTCCGCCATGGCTGTCCCGTCCCGGAATGGGGGCAGCCCGCAAGCTGCCCCACTAAGGTTATTCTAGCAATGATCCGATACGGTCCATTGTTGCGATGTCACTGGCAACGCGCGCGGCGCTATCAGTTGCGTTTTGCCAATACACCAATGCGCCGGTTTCCTTGGCAACGGCCTGAGCCCGTTCGCTGGCCATGGTTTTTTGCGCAACAGCAATGATCTTGTCGCGTACATCTTGCGGCGTTTCCTTGGTGACAAAAAGCCCATTCCAAAGTGCAATGTTCAAATCCGCGTTTAATTCCCCAATCGCAGGTGCATCAGGCACCAATGGAATGCGCGCATCCGTAATCGACGTCAGAACCTTAACACTATCCAAACATGGCAAAATTAGC
The DNA here is from genome assembly GCA_024639125.1 of Paracoccaceae bacterium. Classification (GTDB taxonomy): domain Bacteria; phylum Pseudomonadota; class Alphaproteobacteria; order Rhodobacterales; family Rhodobacteraceae; genus JAHEJA01. Next base: position 16,057 of record JAHEJA010000017.1, on the reverse strand, counting down.
TGAAGTGTTGTGTTGATTACATCCGCATCACCAGAGGCGAGCGTGTTACAATCCAACGCATCAAAGGCCGCATCCGATCCCCATTCAAACCCTGCGCTTTTTGCAAACGCTTTGGTCACTTGGGTTGGTGTCAACGGATCCCCAAAGTGGCCCAATGCGACATCATTGGATTTCGCATAGTCGGCCAATTCATTCATTGTCGAATAGGGCGCATCCCCTGCCGCTGCAATTACAAATGGATAGGTTAGGAAAATACCAAGCGGGTCGAACCGCTCAGGTGTAAGTTCATCAATTCCGATTTGATGCCCGACAACGGGAACCCCAATCACAAAAGACCCGATTGTATATCCATCCGCAGGTGCTGTTGCCACTTCGATCGCGCCGGGGAATGGTCCACCGCCACCGCCGGGTTTATTCACAACCGCCGCAGATACGCCATACTCGGCTTGAAAATCTTCGGCGATCATACGTGTCAGCACATCCTCTAGATCACCCGGAGGCCAAGGCACAATAAAGCTAACTGGTTTTTCTGGATACTCTGCAAAAGCAGCGCCTCCAACGGCGGTCAGTGCAAGCGCGAGCGCGCCGCCCAAGAAATTTTTGGCGTTCATTAAACTCTCCCTTGTTGCGGTTCATTTATTGAACCGTCGTTGCAAAAATAGATTGACAGAGGAAACCTATTTCTGTCAACACATTTGTAAACGACGTCACAATCTGGGCGTTGCAGATATAGAATGCTGCGCAGCATTAGGATCAAGGGTTTTATGGGTACCGTCTCTAAGGCATTGTCATTGCTAAATTATTTCAACCTTTCTCGCCAAGAGATCGGGCTTGCTGAACTTGCGCGGCTCTCTGGACAAAACAAGGCGACAGTATATCGTCATATGACAGAATTATTGGAACACGGACTCGTCGAACAAGTGGGGTCAGATCGTCAATATCGTCTTGGCCCTGCGTTGATCAAATTATCCAGCCTCAGAGAAGCCGCCGCACCCACGCGTGAAGTGTCAAAAAAAATCCTGCAAATGCTAAACGAAAAGACATGTGAAACGTCGCATCTGTCGATGATTGCCGGAACTCAGTTGAACGTCACCGCCTATAGCTACAGCAGCCGACATGGAACACGCGTCACAATGGAAGATGCCGAAGTGATTTCATTTCACTCTACCTCTTCTGGCTTGGCGGTGTTGGCCTACAGCGAAGCACATTTCCAGGACCAGATATTATCGCGCCCCTTGGAAAAACGAACGGCATTTACCATCACAGATCCGACCAAAATCCGCGATATGCTGGACCGTATTCGCGACCAAGGATGTGCAGAATCCGTGAGTGGCTTTGAAGAAGATGTACATTCCATCGCCTGCCCCGTGTTCAATGCTGCGCGCGATTGCATCGGGGCAATTGCCGTCGCCGCTCCGGTCGCGCGTATGAACACCGACCTAAAGGACATCACAAAAGACGCCCTTTTCAAGGCCTCTCTTGAAATCACGCAACTGATGGGCGGGTTTCCTGCGCATGATTACGAAGCTTTGACAGGCCGGATATTGTCTACGCCTTTGTCGGGTTAACTTGTCGGGCTAA
>JAHEJA010000017.1:0-14376 GCA_024639125.1 Paracoccaceae bacterium | reverse complement strand
GCCCTTTTCAAGGCCTCTCTTGAAATCACGCAACTGATGGGCGGGTTTCCTGCGCATGATTACGAAGCTTTGACAGGCCGGATATTGTCTACGCCTTTGTCGGGTTAACTTGTCGGGCTAATTTGTCGGGCTAAGCAAAAGGAACACACATGAAAGATAGCAACTTCCTCAAGGCAAATAACGCCCGTTCAATGTGGCATCCAATGGCGCATCCAGCAGACAGCCTAAACACACCCCCCACAATTGTAACTGGCGCGCATGGGGTGCGAATAGTGGATGTTGACGGGCACGAAGTGGTTGATGCAGTTGGGGGATTGTGGAACGTCAATCTGGGCTTTTCCTGCGCACCAATCAAGGCTGCGATTGCGGCACAACTTGATCAGCTTCCTTACTATTCGACTTTTCGCGGCACAACCAATGATGCCGTCATTGAGCTTTCTGAAATGTTGCGCGACTTCTTTGCCCCCGATGGCTTGGAGCGGGCATTTTACACGTCTGGAGGTTCGGATTCCGTTGAAACGGCACTGCGTCTCGCCAGACAATATCACAAGATCAAAGGTCAAGACGGGCGGATCAAGTATCTAAGCCTGAAAAAAGGCTATCACGGGACACATTTCGGAGGGGCGAGTGTCAATGGAAATGCGAATTTTCGCACCCAATATGAACCGCTAATGCCAGGCTGTCATCATATTCCCGCCCCCTACCCCTATCGCAATCCCTTTAATGAATCCGATCCTGCCAAGCTTGCTCAGTTGTGTTTGGCAGCACTCGAAGACGAGATCGCATTTCAAGGTGCAAACACGATTGCGGCTATGATTATGGAACCCATTCTAGGGGCCGGTGGTGTTATCCCCCCGCACGAAAGCTTTATGCCGGGTGTGCGTGAAATTTGCACAAAACACGGTATTTTGCTCATTGCGGACGAAGTGATCACGGCCTTTGGGCGCACTGGTAGCTGGACAGGATCGCGCCATTGGGGGGTTCAACCTGATTTCATGTGCACCGCGAAAGCCATCACCAACGGCTATTTCCCCTTCGGCGCGGTCATGATTGCGGGATCCGTAGCCGAGGTATTTGAAAACGACAAAACCGGCAAAGCCGCAATTGGACATGGGTACACCTATTCTGGTCATCCCGTCGGCGCTGCGGCAGCGATTGCATGTCTGAAAGAAACAGAACGCCTTCGGGTGCATGAAAACGCCGCTGCGCGGGGGGCCGAATTATTCGCTGGCCTAAACGGATTGGCATCAAAGTATGATATCATCGGAGATGTGCGTGGCGGCCACGGGCTTATGTGCGCAATGGAATTGGTCAGCGATCAAACAACCAAGGCCGTCATCGACAAATCCACCATCGCTCGTATCCAAGACGTGACATATAAACACGGTACAATGGTGCGCGTGTCTGGACCAAATATCATCTTGTCTCCGCCTCTGGTTCTCACGCAGCAAGATGTGGACACGATCCTTTCAAGTTTAGACGCCGGTTTTCAGTCTGCTCTGGCCTAACGGTTCGGTCAGCCGCCCAAGGCTAACATAGCTTGATAGACGCCAGATAACCAACGTGCAGGCTTTGCACTGGTGCTGATCGTCAGACGGGTTTGATTTTTAAAGGCCGCGACATCAACCGCGATTTGGTCACACCCCTTGGCAAGGTGGTCAGCAAGCAGGTCCGCTTCTTGATCCAATATTGCTTGGGTGATGCTTTCGATATCTGTCATCGTTTTTGTGCGGATCCCCTGTTGATCCACTTGGCTTAGACCGCGCCACCAGTCACGTTTGACAAGCAAAAGCCCAAGTTCAATTTGATGCCCCGTCATCGCAACACTAACACATCGCGACGGCCAAGTCCCCATGGACCACTGTTCGCCAAATTCGACCGCCTCAAATTCCAACGCTTTGTCAAACTGATCCGCCAAGAGCGGCACAGGCACCGCGCCAAGGTCGCGTACACCATACATGTTGGCTGCATCATTGATCACAGCAATGGATTTTTGATAAATCATTGCGGGTTTTATAGGCGGCTCGCCCCAGTTTCCATGTTCCGCAATCATCATACGATGTCCCAAATACACGACCCCGATAACCTCAAGATCAAAGGACGCAAGTGGGGCGCTCATTTCCGTCAAAAGCGAGGTGTCTTTGTTGATTTTGGCGACGTGTTTGTGATCCAAAATCCCATAGGGAGCCGCCAAAAAACCAAGCGGCGGGGCCAATTTTATAATGTCTGCGACCGCAAACATCCCAATGCCGGACGGGGTGTTGTTTAAATCACTTAATCCAGTCTTGGATACATCTGTCCCAAACACCCGCGATGCTGTGTCATTCACCCACGGGCTTTGCGCATCGCCAAGGATCATATCCTGAGCAAAGCCAGCTGGCCCCACAAGGGACACCCAAACCGCAACAAAAGCTGAAATTTTCCATGTGTTCATCATAGCGATAACAACGTCGCAATCACGATTTCCTTTATGGTCACATTCGTCAAAGACTAGAACATCGCGGCGGAATGGGGTAGCAGAGGTCAAAGACAATTACAGGCGTCCACAATGGCCAATCGATTTTTCAACGACACAGACCGCCGCAACATGCGATGGTTTTGGAATAGTTACCTAAAACAGAAATCACCATGGCTTTTGCTCATTATGGTGTTGGTGCTCATGCAAGGCGCGGTTTACCAACAATTCCTGTCCATCACAGAAAACGGTCTACGGGTTATTTTCAGCAAAGGTGCCTTGGCGGATCTGGTGCAAATCTGCGCCATGGTCATGTTGCTTTTCATTGTGCGCGCAACCGCGTCTTATATCGTTCCAAGGATGTCTACGCGGCTGGCTGCTGATGCTGTTTGGAAACTGCGGCGCGATTTAACAAATTCTATTGTGCGGTTGGATCAATCCTATTTCGACAAAACATCATCCAGCGATTTGATCCTGAGATTGGTGAACCAATCCCAAGAGCTGTCTAATTTCGTGGGACAAACGACGATCAATGCCGTTCGTGATCTTAGCACCATTGTTATTGTATCCGGCTATTTAATTTATAAATCGGCTTACTTGTTCTTTGTCGCGCTTATCATTTTGCCCATCATATTTTTGCTCATGCAATGGGTTTCAAGCCGCATCAAGATCATTCGTCGCGAAGCTGAAAAAGCCTTGGGTGCCTATATGAGCAATATCGACGAAATGGCCGGTGGCATGCGCACGATCAAAATGACGGGCCAAGAAGATACCGAAGTTACCCGAATGCTTGCCTCTGCTGAAGACATCAAAACGCTGACGATCCGCCAACAAATTGCAGAAGCACTTGTTGCGCCAACCATCGATTTATCTTCTGCTTTTGTTTATATTCTGGTGATTGGCGGCGGCGGTTATATGGCGCTTTCGCCTAACTTTGAAATGGATGGTGCCTCTATTATTGCGTTCCTGTTGGGCTTGGCAATTATCTTTGATCCTGCGCGTTTGTTGGCGCAGTTCTTTACAAAACTTCAAGCAAGCTTAATCTTGTTGGACAGTGTGCATAGTCTTATTTCTGCTGACCCTGCAATCAAAGATGCACCAACGGCAACGGATTTGGACGACGACACAGTGTCGATCACACTGGACAAGGTCACCTTTGCTTATGATCCAGAAAACCCCCTATTCAAAAACCTATCCCTATCGTTCAACGCGGGACAAAAAACGGCAATTGTTGGGGCGACAGGATCGGGCAAGACCACGATCCTTAGCCTGATTAGTCGGCTTTATGATATCGACGCAGGTGAAATTTGTTTGAACGGGCGCCCGTTGGGATCAATCAAGCTGGCGTCTTTGCGGGACAAATTTTCCATCGTAGCCCAAGACATTGTTATATTTAACAAATCAGTTATGGAAAACATCCGCTATGCGCGACCTGACGCAACAGAGGCCGATGTGATCGCAGCAGCCAAGGCCGCGCGCATTCACGATCTGATGATCCAACGCGGCGATACCCCCGTGGGACCCAAAGGCAGCCAGCTCTCTGGCGGTCAAAAGCAGCGCATTGCCATTGCGCGGGCCTTTCTGCGCCCTGCGCCGGTGCTGATTTTGGACGAAGCGACTTCGGCCTTGGATCAATTGACAGAAGCCGAAGTCAACGCAGCCTTTGCCGAGCTACAAGCCGGAAAAACCACGATTGTGGTCGCCCATAAACTTAGCTCGATTGTCGATGCTGATTTGATTTATGTTTTAGAAGACGGTAATCTAATTGAGCACGGCACGCATTCAGAGCTGATGAAAAACAAGGCGTATTATTTCCAGATTTTCAACGCTCAAGCCAAAAAAACATAAGCAAAGGACATCCTTATGTCGCTTGATCAATTTACAAACCTGATGGGTTTGATGCTTTTGATAAACTGCATTTTTTTCGTGTTGGGGCTGTTAAAAATCACGCTGTTCCATAGGGCGACGCTTTCAAGCCTTGGGGTGATGTTTGGCGATCAAGCGGACCGTATTAACGCGTCGATCCCCCAAGTTCTATTTTTCTACTGGATATTAATCATTGTATTTAATTTAACACCATATTTGGCGCTTCGATTGATGGGGTGACCCTAACTGGCAAAGGCCATGTTGTAATCGCTGACGAGTAAATGAAGCGGATCAACGTCTTCTTCTATGGTTGCAAACCGCCCGAGCGGAGAGCGAAACACATTGTCGGTTTCATCGTCATTGACGGTTGACACTTCGCCAATTAGCACATCCCCGCCATCCCCCCAAAACGCATGCCAGTCACCGGGCAACAAGGTCACGCTTTCTCCTGGGGCAAGGCACAGTTTTTCACCCGCGGCAAAATCCCGCTTTACCCCGTCGCACCACACGGTACCGCCAGCAGTTTCACAAAAATTCCCATCGTTGTCTGATCCGAACAGTTGAACAACCAACGTAGCACCACCACGATTAATGATGTCTTCGGCTTTGATCACATGCGTGTGCATCGGGCTGATCTGATCTTGGCGTGAAATCAAAAGCTTTTCCGCGTAACACATGCCTCCGCCACGTTGTAAATCTGCCAAGCGCCCATTGCGCAAAGTGAATAAAAACAACCCTTTCTTGTCAAATTCGCCCAAACCGTAATCGGTAATGTCCCATCCACACCGTGTGTCGATGATATGGCGGGCCAAGGTTTGATTGGCGCGAAATGCGTCGGGGCTCCAGTAGGCAAAAGGAGGCAAAGAAAACCCGTGGCTGCGGATCATGTCATCCGCTTGCAAAATAATTTCGTTGATCTCAGAGCGTTTCATCGGGGCCTCCTGCTTTGGGCTATTTAGGCCCCGATTTTTGGGCAAGTCAATGTCAGCCTGCCCTTAGTTCTCCGGTTCGGATTTGCTCTTGTTCAATTGATTCAAACAGAGCCTTAAAGTTTCCTTCGCCAAAGCCATCATCCCCTTTGCGTTGGATGAATTCAAAAAAGATCGGGCCGATCACAGTTTTTGAAAATATCTGAAGCAAAATTTTGGTTTCGCCACCGTCAACCACGCCTTCGCCATCAATCAAAATACCGTGTTTCTGCATGCGATCTATGGGTTCTTGATGGTCAATGACCCGCGTTTTGCTAAGCGCATAATAGGCATCAGGCGGAGGCGGCATAAAGCACACGCCGGCTGCGGCTATTGCATCTGTGCTTTCGTAAATGTCATGTGATCCAACGGCGATGTGCTGAATGCCTTCGCCATTATATTTGCGCAGATAGGCAACAATTTGACCTGTTTCGCCCCGATCTTCGTTGATTGGAATACGGATACGCCCGCACGGGGACGTTAATGCCCGACTGAGCAACCCAGTATATTTACCTTCGATATCGAAAAAGCGAATTTCGCGAAAATTGAACAGATTTTTGTAAAACTGGAACCATTTATCCATATTCCCGCGGTAAACATTATGTGTCAGGTGATCCAAATAATAAAACCCAACGCCGCGTGGTTTTGATTGACCAATCCAATTGAATTCATGGTTATAAGGCGATGTGTCGTAGTATTGATCCGTGAAATAAATCAACGATCCACCGATGCCGCGAATGGCGGGCCAGTCCACTGTTTTATCAGATCCCTCATAAGGCTCTGCCCCCATTGCGACCGCATGATCAAAGGCTGCCTGCGCATCCGCAACACGCCATCCCATCGAAGGGGCACAGGGTCCGTGGTGTTCAACAAAATTGGCTGCAAAACTATTCGGTTCTGCATTCAGCACATATGTCACATCACCTTGTTGCCAAAGCTCGATGGCTTTTCCCTTGTGGGTTGCAACATGGACAAATCCCATCTTGCCAAACGCATCCCGAAGGTCATCGGGTTGCGGTGACGCGAATTCAACAAATTCAAAACCATCTGTTCCAGCTGGATTTTCAGAGGTAAGTGTTGATTGTGGTGCAGTATGTGGAAATGGGCCCATGATATGTCTCCTTTCCATCACACTAGCGCAGCATACCTGCGGATTTTGCGCGAATAGCCCCTTGTAAAGCATTTTCTTTGCGCGCATTCTGCGCAAATTATAACATTTTTGGAAATTATTTACACATTGGACCAGATTGACGAAAAATTAGTGCAGCTCTTGCAAAAGAATGCCGAAATGACCGCCGCGCAATTAAGCGAAACCTTGAACCTGTCAGCAAGCCAAATTGGACGCCGCAAGCAGCGGCTCGAAGAGGCTGGCATAATCTCGGGGTATCACGCTAAAATTGACCCAAACAAAGTGAACCTAAACGTACAGGCCTTTGTACAGGTTCAAATGCAATCACATGGGGCGAGCTATGCCCAACAATTCCGAACGCTGGTTGAACAACATCCAGAAATTGTTTCCACTTGGACCTTGACCGGAGAGGCGGATTATTTACTGCGCGTCTATTGCCAAGACCTTAGGGCATTGAACCGACTGATCCACGAAATTTTGCTTGCACATCCAACGGTTGCCCGCGTGCAAAGCCAAATTGTCATGGATCAAATCAAAGCCGATGCGCCATTGCCGATCTGAGCCCGCTATGCCCGATTTTATTCGTTATGCTGTTTATTACTGCCCCGATGATCCCGTCTTTATGGACGCGGGGGCGACATGGTTGGGATGGGATTTAGCCACAGGGACGCATCTGACGACCATAGCCGCACAACATTACACCACACGACCACAAAAATACGGGTTTCACGCAACGCTAAAACCGCCCTTTCGGATGGCATCAGGCACATCAAACACGGCGCTGCACTCTGCGCTAAAGAAGCTCGCCAGCACAGCTTCCCCCGTTGTGTTGTCGGGTTTGACCATATCGAAATTGGGGCGCTTTTTTGCATTAACGGCACAGGGCGATACGTCTAAACTTGATGCTATTGCGACCCTTTGCGTGACCCATCTAGATGAATTTCGCGCACCGCTCAATCAAGCAGAGTTAAACAAACGCCAAAAATCCAATCTAAACCCAGCCCAAAACGATAATCTTGTGAACTGGGGATATCCTTATGTACTGGATCAGTTTCGGTTTCACATGACCGTAACGGGACCGCTTGATCAGACAGATCAAGCAAAGGTCCAGCTTTGTTTAGAACAGCACTTTGAACCGTTTTTGCATCGTCCCCTTGCGATCAATTCAATATGTTTAGTGGGCGAAGATGCATCAGGATATTTCCATCTGGTTTCACGATTTCCACTTGGGTAAAGGCATGCATGTCTTGCCAGCTATGGCGCAAATTGTATAACTGAAACACATAGGATCAAGGATCGACCATGCCGCATGCAGAATTGAAATATTCAAACGACATAACCTTAGATGCGGCGCGTTTGCTTGCTGATATCGAAGCTACTATTTTGCAACATGATGCAGGATCTGGCGCCTGCAAAGGGCGGGCTTATCCAGCAGAAGCGTGGAACCATAGCCACGTTATGCTTGATCTCGCTATGCTTGCAAAACCCCATCGGGACAAAGCGTTTTCCGATGGTTTGATTGCCGCACTCGAGACAGAAATCAAACGCCACTTGTCACAGAAATGCTATGTCTCGATCGCGTTGCGATTTATGGACGGGAACTATTTCACAGGGTCATTTGACCCAGCGGCTTAGGTCCCAAGGTTCAAATAGGCTGCACACTATACGACAGGGCCGGAACAGTAAGACCATCAATGGTATGGTCTAGTGTATCATAATTGATCCAAAACCGCTCTGTCAGCGTGTCCCTGCATCGCAGTCCAGAAGGCAGGTCATAGAGATCCAAACCCAAGTTTTGGCATTGTTTGCGCAGGATCTGCATCCATCCGTCTTGATCCAGCCAACCAGCAACGTAAACTTGCTTCCCCCGCGCCACAACGATACGTGTCCCGTCTTTGGTTGTTTCCAGAGTTTCTGCGTCATTGATTTCAATGTCTTCGCGATAATGGCAACACTTGCCCCCATGTTCCAATTCAATCCCAAGACTGGGGCGTAAACTTTCTACGCTTGTGATCTTGATGTCAAAATCCACAAGCTGCGGCGGCAAGCCATCAGGCAGCGACATATGAGTATCGCGCGCAGCACTTCGCGGACCCCAAATCACACGGGCATCTGACTGGGATAAGGCCTGTTTTAGATCCTCAGGTACATGCATCATGCCCGACATTACCACCAGTTTATACCCATCAAAATCACGAGTTTCTGGCGAAAGAATATCAATAGACAACCCCATCTGCCGCAATGCGCGATAAATGTCAAAGATGAGCGACAAATACGTCAACCCTCGACCATGCGGTTGAATGTTCCACGCAAAATCAGCGTTATAATCAAACATGATCGCGACCGGAGCTTGCTTTATGCTGACATCAGGCGCGCTGGCGATTTCTTGGGCGACATGACGGGCTTCGGCAAAGGCAGGGGCTTCGACGCTGTCTGGCCGCAACAATCCTGCGTGCATTTGTTCTTGGGCCATTGGCGCTTGACGCCAACGAAAATAACACACGGCTTCTGCGCCATGCGCAAAGGCTTCCCACGTCCAGAGGCGCACCATGCCCGGCAAAGGCACGGGGTTAAACGGCGCCCAATTCACGGGGCCGGGTTGTTGTTCCATAACCCACCACCGCCCACGCCCGACCGCGCGATACAGATCATGATGAAAGGCTTGATAATCCGGATCACCCTGTCGCGCAAAATGGGTCACATGGCTGTCGTCTTGGCCGACACGGTCCTCTAAGAAGCCAAGCGGATAGCTATCCCAGCTAGAAATTTCCAAATCCTGACCGACTTTAAAGTGATCAAAATCCGTCACACCGCCCATATAATTATGCGCAATGGGCGCGTCAGAAAAGCTTCGGATTATATCGACCTGAAGTTTGTTAAACGCGACAACTTGATCAGAACTAAAACGCCGGAACGCCAAGCTATGCGCAGGGTTTGGTTCCGTAACGGTCAGGTTAGGTAAATCAATTTGGTCGAAATCATCGTAGTCCATTGACCAAAATACATTCCCCCACGCCGCATTAAGAGCCGCAATATCACCCGCGTTGCCGTTGTTGGAAAATTGTTTCCGAAGCCATAGCTGAAATGACCGCCGTGCCGCCGCACTATAGGAAACGGTAGTGTCATGGCAGCCGTATTCATTGTCCGTCTGCCAAGCGGCAACATAGGGGTTGTTGCCATAGCGATTGGCCAATTCACGTACAATCCGCGCGCATTCGGATTTATATCCTTCGTGGGAAAAACAATAGTGACGACGTGACCCGAATTTTCGAGGACGCCCCTCTTTGTCAACCGCAAGCATGTCAGGGTATCTATCAATCATCCACCGCGGAGGCGTCGCAGTTGGAGTGCCTAAAACAACCTTTAATCCCGCTGTGCCCAAGATGCGAATGGCATCATCCAACCAATCAAAATCATACTGCCCCGGCTGCGGTTCTAGGCGTGACCATGCAAATTCCCCGATACGCACCCATGTAAGACCCAGATCAGCCATACGTTCGGCATCTTGTTCCCATATCTCACGCGGCCAGTGTTCGGGATAATAGCAGGTGCCTATTGTACGTTTCATAACTTGCCTCTTGGTTTAGGGCATTATCAGGATGTAAATACCGCATCATATGCAGCAACCAATGTCGCTGCATTTTTAGCAATTGTATCAATTGTCATGTCCGGTTTGAACAAAGCGGACCCAATACCAAAGCCAGTCACACCTGCGGCATGCCATGCGGAAAAATTGCTGGCATCCGCACCGCCAACCGCCAAGACATCACAATCAGAAGGCAGCACAGCGCGTATCGCTTTTACCCCTTCAGGTCCGATCAAAGACCCCGGAAAGATCTTGAGCCCATCTGCGCCGGCACGCAAAGCCGCAAAACATTCCGTTGGTGTCATCACACCGGGATAGGATAACAAATCCGCGGCTTTGGTAAACTGAATAACATCTGGGTTGCAATCAGGAGACACGATTAAACGCCCCCCTGCTTGGGCAACTTTGGCGACATCTTCGACGGTCAAAACCGTACCCGCGCCAATCAAAGCATGCGCGCCAAACGCGCCTGCCATTTGTGCAATACTGTCAAACGGGGATGGCGAATTGAGCGGAACTTCGATTTTGTCTATTCCGGCATCAATTAAAACCTGACCTACCGAAAGCGCATTTTCAGGCTTCAGACCGCGTAAGATGGCAACAAGATTTCGGGTCATTGGGTATGTCCTATGCAGGTTTTATAAACAGCGGTGAGCCCCGCCAATGTCATAGATGTTGCGTCTTGGATCGCCACCGATGCGCCTTGGGCTTTTAGGGCTGTGGCGTATAATTGGCAAAGATCGGGTTCGCCGATCAATATAATATCTTGCCCCAACCAATATGGGCGTGCGCCTGACAATTCCAGACCTATTAAATATCCCGACAATTTGGAGCGCAAGATAGCAGGTTCTTGACCCTGCAAAATATCAGAGGCGCGCAATTCAAACAAACGGGCCGCAATTGTTGCAGGACGCGATAAAGCATCGTCAATTGCCGTCCTAAAGGCATCTTGTTCCAAACCCTGCTCTGCGATGGAATGGCGCAAAACTGAGTATTTGGACAAAAGTGAAAACAATTCGCCCGTCATGAAAGTTTGAAAGCTGACCACTTCTTCTGCGCTGATATGGGCCCATTTTGTATGGGTCCCTGGCAGACAGATTACCCCATCGAATTTGGGGTTCTGGGCCAAAAACCCCGCGATTTGGGTTTCTTCGCCACGCATGACATCCGCAGATGGCATTGTTTGGCTAAGCCCGGATAGAATGGTAACCTTGAGACGTGAATCTTGGGTTGGAGCGATTATTGTGCTGCCTTGGCTTGGGACACAAGGGACGCGTGTATAGGGGGCTTCGCACCAGCCTTGTTTCGCGCCGACCATGCCACAGGCAATCACAGGTGTTGTCGTATCAACAGGGAGCCAGTCATCGATCAGTTCGAGTAAGGCGGGTTCAAAGGCATCAGGTGTCAATGCCCCCATTCCGCGATCTGATGTTTGGTGGTCAAGGATGTCGTTATCTGGTCCCATGCGCCACGCACGAAGTTGGCTGGTTCCCCAATCGAGTGCAATCCAATGTGTCATCTGCCTATCCTGTAACCACAACGCCGCCGTCAATGACAAGCGATTGACCCGTCATCATGCGGCTGGTGTTTGACGCAAGAAATAACGCTGCATCTACAACGTCCTGTGGCGCAAGGTGGTCTTTTAGACATTGCCGGTCAAGGTGCGCGGCAAGCGCGTCGGGGGTTGCCCATTTATCCATTTGCTTTTCCGTAAGAACCCATCCCGGCGCCAAGGCATTTACCCGAATTTTATCGGGCCCGAATTCACGTGCAAGGCTGCGGGTCATCCCCATTATGCCAGCATTGGACGTGGTATAAAGAGGATAGCCAGCATTCCCCATCATATAGCTAATGGAGGAAAAGTTGATAATTGAGCCGCCCCCTGAGGCGCGCATCATAGCAGCCGCCGTCTGACAGGCAAAGAAATACGCCTTGAGATTAATTGACGTGGACCAATCCCAAAACGCTTCGTCTACGTCGGCAGTATCGTGACGGGCATCGTTGGCAGCATTATTAACGAGGACGCGAATTGCACCATTGGTTTCGGCGGCTTGCGTGATTGATGCCTTTAATGCGGAAATATCGGTTATGTCACAAGGAATAAACAAAGGTCGGTTTCCGTAATCCCGTTCCATTTGATCACAAAATGCCGATGCATCAGAGCGCTGTACAAAAGCAACTTTTGCACCTTGGGCCAAGAAACCTTGGGTCAGCGAAGCCCCGATACCGGAGCCGCCGCCTGTGATGAACACGCTTTGTCCCTTGAGATCATGAAACGTTGCGGATTGCGTCATTCTATTTCCTTTATTGATGAAGTGACGTCAGCCATTCCCTATGAGACAGAGCTTGGCTTGCGAGCAATTTTGATTGTTTACTTAGGTGATCGACAGTGTCACGGGCAAAATTTCGAAACTTGGGGTTTTGAGACATGGTTTGACGCGCCACAGTTTGGTTCAGCAATCCCAGCCCATCCAGAACCGGATAATGCAGCAATTCTTCGACATGGGGCAATCCGTCCAAAGCATTAGCAAAATCCCCCGACGACGGCATTTTGGTTTGCCATTGGGCTATTTTTTCACGTGTATTTGTCTGGATATAGTCATTGGCCACATCACGCCAAAAGGCGCTATCTTGGCGTTCGCTCACATAGTGCAGATTGATAAAGTCACAATAATCATCCACCTGCCCTGCGATAGCGTGATTAAAGGTTGTGCGATCTTGGTCGGAAATAGTCGTCAGCTTGGACAGGTGGCGATTACAAAACAGCAAAACAGCGACAATTGTTCCGTGGATGGATGTTGCTTCTAACGGTTCTAAAAAGCTGGAAGCCAAACCAAGAGCCAAAACGTTTTTGTCCCAAACGCGGTCTAAACGGCCCGCATCGATTTTTATATCAGCCCGCGGCGTTATAGACAGGCCCAAGGTGGTTTCAATTTCAGCCTGGGCTTGATCGGGGGTTAAGTGGCGGTCGGAATAGACATATCCACAGCCCATGCGTTCTTGGGTCGGGATTTGCCACATCCAGCCTGAGGACTGCGCCCATGCCAATGTGTAGGTCGGGATATCGTCTTTGGGCAAATCAATCCAGAACGGCATGGCCCGGTTCACAGGAAGGATATCACCGTAGCTTTTCCATGGCACACCCATTGCTTTGCCAATCAGACGGCGCGAAAAGCCCGTGCAATCGACAAAGAAATCCGCTGTCACCTTGTCCCCATTATCCAACATCAATGCCGTTAGCTTGCCGTTTTCAGCGTGATGGATCACATCGGTGACCGTGGCATCAATATGCGTAATGCCCTTTGATTTTTCACGCAGAAACACGCCAACTTTGGCTTGATCAAAATGATAGGCATGGTGAAATTGGCTAAGCGCAACAGGACGCCCATCTTGCAGAGCGACAGGGGCCTTGTTCGACGTCATCAAAGCCTGAAATAAATGCGGTTCAGTTACGGATCGCCCAGCAGCCACACAGAATGTGTCAATCCAGGACCCCGCATTGGGGATTTTATCGCTAAGGGCATAGGGGTCATCAATTGGTCCGTCATAACAATGGTCTAAACGACGCCAATCTTTGTGCCGGATACCGTATTTGATTGTCGCATCTGTTTTCGCCAAAAATTCGGACTGTGAAATGCCAAGCGATTGCAGGACCGCACCAAAAATTGATGTCGTTCCTTCGCCGACACCAATTGTTGGAATCTTAGAGCTTTCTATCAGCATCACCTGAACATCGCATCCTTGGCGCTTGGCCTCGGATTGCAAAATCATGGCAGAGAGCCAGCCAGCGGTGCCACCACCGACAACACAAAGTGTTATGCTGTCTTGCTCTTTGCCATTCATCATTATGCCACGCGAAGTTTGCTTGCCCCTGATAACCACTGAGGCAACCAATCCCCATGTTGTTCAATCAGATCATCCACCATTTCCCAGATTTGATCCAGATCCAATTCGGCACCTGTGTGGGGGTCCATCATTGCTGCATGATAAATATGTTCCCGATTTTCAGTCAAAAGTGCTTGCACAGTAAGCTCTTGAACATTGACGTTTGAACGCATGATAGCGATCAATTGGGGTGGAATATCATCAACGCGTGTCGGTTGAATGCCGTTGCGATCCACCAAACAAGGCACCTCGACGGCGCAACCATTCGGTAAGTCGGGAATATAGCCATGATTTGCTACGTTGCCGTAAATCACACTGGGGGTGCCTGTCCAAACCGAATTGATGATTTCAGATGCATATTCAACTGAATTTGGGATCTCGATTTGATTTGCGGTTTTGAATTCTTCTAGCTGATCTTTCCACCGCTCCACCTGTTCGACACAGCGTTTTGGGTATTCATCCAGAGGAATGCCAAAGCGTTCGATCA
>JAHEJA010000071.1 GCA_024639125.1 Paracoccaceae bacterium | reverse complement strand
ACATCGCTTTTAATCCGTTACCTTCGGTGCCGATCAGCTCGGCTGGAACGGCGTCAAACGCAATCTGGCACGTTGGCGATGCATGCAGGCCCATTTTATCTTCGATCCGTGTAACGGTGAACCCTTGGGTGTCCGTATCCTGACGGGTTTCACAGGCAAAGAGACTTAACCCTTTGATCCCAGACGCTTTGTCACCTGTCCGAGCGAGGACCAAATGAAAAATCCCATCACTCATGTCTTGATCACCCCCCGAGATATAGATTTTCTCACCTGTGATGCGCCAACCTGAATCAGAGTGCGTTGCAACCGTCGTCACACGCGATAAATCCGATCCAGCAGCAGGTTCGGTCAAACACATCGTGGACAAATATTCCCCCGATGCCAACCTGGGTAGCCAAAGCTCTTTTTGGGCGTCCGACCCATACTCCAAAAGGGTGCGGGCGGCTCCGGGCACCAATCCCGTGACCATTTGCAAGGAATGGTTCGCGCCGGAAAATATTTCACTAATAGCCGATAAGGCAAACCCTGACATGCCTTGTCCGCCAAAGTCTTCTGGAATTGTCAGACTGGGCCACCCGTCTTGGGTGTAGGCGTCATAAGCGTTTTTGAAGCCGTCTGGCATAGTGACGCGGCCATTGTGCAATGTGACGCCTTGCGCATCCCCGATAGCATTGATCGGAGCAAGCACGCCTTGTGCGAAAGTGGCAAAATGCGTTACGATTTCACGGATCAGGTCAGTATCCCAATCCCTTATACTGTGACCTTCGATTGCAATATGCAAAGAATTTAGGATGTCGTCGACGGGCGCACGAAAGGGAAGCATTGGTTACATCCTTAATTTAATTATATCCCATAACTAAATGGCATGACCGCTGTCAAAAATCAATACTCCCATGACTGCACCAAGTCGGATCCATGTCCCAAGAATTTCAAGGCTGATCTGTGGTGCGCAATCAGCTATTGGTTGAGCTGATTGTTTTGTGTCTAGCAAACTTGATTTTACGCGACCATTTTGACACACTGGGCGTGTTTTTGACATATGGAACGCGTCAAGGTATTTGGCGCTAAGCTTAAGGTCCAATATTGAAAGATGTTCGTAATCATGAAGTGTAATATCAAAAAATTAGCCATAATGCTGATCATCTTATTTGGTGTGCCACAAACTGTTATTGCTCAAACATTTTCTGTCCCAACGGGAACGACAGCTCAAGACCCTTTTACTAATCTAGATGTCATTCATCAAATCAACGGAGCTGGGACCTATTATTTCGATATTGATGGTAAGGCGTTCCGCACTTTCGTGGATTCCGCGGGCTACATAAGCGTTTATGCGGATGTGATACCCGTGGATCTAACGAACGATTCCATTAGCTCTGGCACGCTGGGAGCAACGCCTAGAGTCACTTATATCAAGCGCACAGATACCTTTTCAAATCCAATGGTGTCGTCAGATTTGGAATATGGCAAAGGATATTTAACAGATGATATACTTGCTGATATGGGCCATGCTAACAGTCTTAAGATTACATCATTTCCTGTAAATTCTGGTAATCTTCCGACACGATTGAATGCGACAACTGATGCGCAAACGTACATTAACAGGGTGCTTGAAAATCAAATGTTGGGCCAAGGCATCGCAGACGCACCAAATTTGCGAAACACATGGACGGGAACTGGGGCAGTTGATCATTTGCGGCAAGCTGCTTGCGCGTCCGCATATCGTAATAAACCCTTAACCAACTCTGTGTTTCATGCGTGCGGCTTTTCTACAGGTGTTCATTGGTTTCCACAAACACAGATTGGAGGAGGCTCGAATTGGGGGCGCTTCTCTATTGATAATAGCGTTGATTTTAGCTCCGATCCATCGCCAAGCCGTTTGCTTGCAGGAAGCCAAATTATGCTGCTTTTGAAGTTCGAAGAAGCCAAGCTTTTAGTGTCAAAAACCGCCAGCGCCCCGAATGATCCAGCCCAAGCAGGTGACGTTATCAGCTATACCTATAACATCACCAACAAAGGCAGTATCCCTGCAATTAACGTTGCAATTAGCGACATGCATATTGCCGAAGGGACATTTGATCAGCCCAATATAGAAACCGCGACACTTAGCGGATCAAGTGGGCAATCATCAAATGCGGATACATTGAACGGCACCTATGACGCGCTGGGGCCGAATGATGTCTTAACGGTCACGTCTACTTATACGGTGACTGAGCAAGATATAATCAAATATGGGACGGAATAAGCGCCAAATCACCAAAAAAGATATATATTTTTCGGTAATTTGGCTGGGATGGTAGGATTCGAACCTACGGTACACTGTACCAAAAACAGTTGCCTTACCACTTGGCTACATCCCAGCAGTGGGGCGGTGTTTACGACGCCTTCGGGCGGTGTTCAAGAGCAAATATGAAAAAAAACTCACCCTAGTGGATAAAATGAATATTCATTGTAGTGTGATGGGAAATAAACGCTTTTCCAAGGTTTGGTCACGTGCTTCCGTGGATAAATTGTTAGAATCAGGTGTCTTGATATGGTGCAGTTGCGAACTCAGCTTGGATTAGGTGTTCTCATCGCTATTGCGGTTGCGTTTGCTGTGACCGCGCCCGCCGCGCCCCGTGGCGTGGAACCAGGGGATCCTAGCGTGGAAAATGGGGCCTATGTCTTTGACGCGGCAGGCTGTGCCAGCTGCCACAGCGCGCCCCTGTCAGAGGATCGATTGATCTTATCTGGCGGCAAACCCTTTGATACCCAGTTTGGGGTGTTCTATGCGCCTAATATTTCCATGCATCCCATATACGGCGTGGGTGACTGGACGCTGGCTGATTTTGAACAGGCTCTGCGGCAAGGCGTCTCTCCGGATGGGCAGCATTATTTTCCAGTGTTCCCGTATACGACATATCAAAACATGCGCGACCAAGATGTGCGCGATGTCTGGGCCTATATGAAAACTTTGCCCACCAGCGATCAGCCTAACTTGCCGCATGACGTGGCTTTTCCGTTTTCTGTGCGGCGCAGCATTGGCGGTTGGAAGCTTTTGTTCATGCCGTCGGCCCATGTCGATATAGCCGATCGTGGGCAGTATTTGGTTGATGCCTTGGGCCATTGTGCGGAATGTCACACAGCACGCAATATGTTTGGCGGATGGAGGCGTGGGGTCTGGCTGCAAGGGGGGCCAAATCCAGCAGGCCCAGGTAAAATCCCCGGAATTTCCTCTGGCGCACTTGATTGGAGCCCTGCTGATATTGCCGAATATCTGAGTTCGGGATTTACCCCAGAGTATGACGTTGCAGGGGGTGAAATGGTTGATGTCATCAAAAACACATCTCGTCTAAGCGCCGCCGATCGTGACGCGATTGCCGCCTATTTAAAACGTGTCAAATAGCTATGGCATTTTCATGTCTGACGCGCTATCTGACCCCTGTGGCCCCGTAGCTCAACTGGATAGAGCAGCCGACTTCTAATCGGCAGGTTGAGGGTTCGATTCCTTCCGGGGTCGCCATGCTTGGGACATAACTTGCTGACATTCTTGATTAAATTACAATCAGGAGTTTGGTTTATGTCACGCATACGGTACACAATTAGGCGTTCGAATGTCTATTACTACAATCGTCGGGTTCCTGCGCATGCAATTGAAATCTACGGCAGTCACATCAGGCAAATGCTCTCGGCTTGTGCAATAGAGGCAGAAGCATACGCAACTCGTCTCAGTGATGTGCTAGAGGCATCTTGGGATTGCCCTAGGTCCACAACACCAATCAACATCTCTGCAGTGGTGGACAGCTTTAGGCCGAAGTCTTACCTATTGTCAGAGATGGCGCACGAGTATTTGTCCTTGAGAGGGATAGATATTGCACCGCCCAAGCTAGCATTGGATACATTTATCAACTTGGCTGGGGATCGTGATGTGGTTACCTATACTAGAGATGATGCTAAGATGTTAGTTAGTCGACTACAGGAACAAGGAAACAAGACGGCCACAATTAGGCGTAAGATTAATTGCATATCAGCTATTCTAAACTATGCCTATGCAGAACTCGATGTGGATAAACGTAACCCATTCAGCCGCCTGTTTATTAGGGGTGAAGGGCAAGATGTCCAAAAACGAGGAACTTTCACCTTAAACCAACTAAGACAAGGTTACTGGCAAGCATTATCGTCCGGATCACAAATCAAGCTGCTTATGCCATTATTGGGGGAAACAGGATGCCGTCTAGCTGAGATTGTCGGCTTGGAGTTAGCTGACATCGATATGACTGAAGGTCTCATCCATATCCGCCCCAACC
>JAHEJA010000045.1 GCA_024639125.1 Paracoccaceae bacterium | reverse complement strand
GGCCTCCTTTATGATTGGATGTGTGACGTGATTTGTAGCTAGGAACCTTTGATGACAGTGCCTGATTTTAGTTTTGAAGCCGACCTCATGGGGCAAGGTGTTATGCCGATTGCCGGTGTTGACGAAGTGGGGCGGGGGCCATTGGCAGGGCCAGTTACAGCTGCGGCTGTTGTTTTGGACCCCGATAACATTCCCGAGGGGATGAACGATTCTAAAAAGCTGTCTGCCAAAAAGCGGGACATCTTATATGATCGCATTATGAAAACTGCTCAGGTGTCCGTGGTTCATGTGTCTGTCCAAGAAATTGACCAGATCAACATCCTAAATGCGTCCTTGTTGGCGATGACGCGAGCGCTGGCTGGATTACAGCAGGTTCCAGCCCATGCATTGATCGACGGAAACAAAATTCCCAAAGACTTGCCCATGCCCGCGACGGCTTTGGTCAAGGGGGATGGTCGGAGCCTGTCGATTGCGGCTGCTTCTATTGTTGCAAAAATAACACGTGACCGATTGATGACAGAGCTTGCGAGCCAATTTCCCGGGTATGGATGGGAAAGAAATGCGGGATATCCGACAAAAATACATCAAGCTGCATTGGTGGAACAGGGGGTGACCCCACATCATAGACGTTCATTCGCGCCAGTACACAAGATATTGTATCAAGAAAAATAAATAACTGTCTGTTTCAAAAAACAAATTGACCTCGAATCCACTTTGACTCACACTAGGGATCAAAGAAGAGCGCATAAGCGCCGCTTTATTGAGGCAGTAAAAATGAAAACGAGCAATGTAAAGGGAGCGCCTGCGCTTCCTCTTAATACTATATTGGCTGGTGATTGCATTGATGTAATGAACAGTCTTCCTGAGGCATCTGTCGACCTGATTTTTGCTGATCCCCCCTATAATCTTCAGCTCAAAGGCGATCTTCACCGCCCAGACAATTCCAAAGTCGATGCCGTTGACGATCATTGGGATCAATTTTCATCCTTCGCGGCCTATGATGAATTCACAACCGCTTGGCTCAAAGCGGCGCGTCGTTTGCTAAAGCCAAATGGTGCGATTTGGGTGATTGGATCCTATCACAACATTTTCCGCGTTGGTGCATCCATGCAAGACCAAGGGTTTTGGCTTTTGAATGATGTGGTGTGGCGCAAGTCCAATCCAATGCCGAATTTCCGTGGCAAGCGATTGACCAATGCGCATGAGACAATGATTTGGGCGTCCAAACAGGAAAGTTCCAAATACACCTTTAACTACGAAGCGCTTAAATCGCTGAATGAAGGCATTCAAATGCGAAGCGATTGGGTCTTGCCGATTTGTAATGGTCATGAACGGCTCAAGGATGAAAACGGTGACAAGGCGCATCCAACGCAAAAACCAGAAAGCCTTTTGCATCGCGTTTTGGTTGGATCCACGAATCCCGGGGATGTTGTGCTTGATCCATTCTTTGGAACAGGAACCACTGGCGCCGTTGCTAAAATGCTAGGCCGTAATTTTATCGGCATCGAACGCGAAGAAGCGTATCGTAAAGTTGCTGAAAAACGTATCAAAAATACGCGTAAATATGACAAAGAAGCGATTGCCGTGACAACTGCAAAACGCGCAGAGCCACGCGTTCCATTTGGACAATTGGTTGAGCGTGGCATGTTGCGCCCCGGCGAAGAACTCATGAGCCTGAATGGGCGTCACAAAGCCAAAGTGCGTGCTGACGGTACATTGATCGGCGAAGATGTCAAAGGATCAATCCACCAAGTTGGCGCCAAGCTAGAAGGCGCACCAAGCTGTAATGGTTGGACATATTGGTGTTTCAAGCGAGATGGAAAAACCGTTTCAATTGATCTTTTGCGTCAACAGATCCGCGATGAAATGTCGGACCGTCCCCACTAGGTATTTCCAATATAACATACAAATAAGGCATGCACACAGGTGCATGCCTCTCTTTCCGCCTGTGTCCTGACGCACTAGGTAACTGCCCTACCTTTTGGTAGGGCTTTTTTTTATCGCCTAACGGGGCATCGGCGTGCGGCCTTTGTTATAGGGTAGCCAATCTGTGATTTCCGGATAATACATGTCGCGCCAGCGCCTTACGCGTGGGTTCATTTTCTTGCGCCATAGACGCGGGAACAACGCTGCTAACGTCATCAAAGGGTATCCATAAGGCAGTTGAGGGGCGATTTCCGCGCCATAGGTTTGCAGAACTGGAAACCGTCGATTTGGTTTGTAATGGTGGTCCGAATGACGCTGTAAATTGATCAAGATCCAATTTGACCCGCGATGTTCAGCATTCCACGAATGATGGGGTTGGACGTGTTCATATTTGCCGTTGCCCAAATGTTTGCGGGTCAAGCCATAGTGTTCAACATAATCCACAAGCTCTAGGTGCGTGATAGCCACAAAAGCTTGGGCAACAAAGAACAATATCCCGGCCCATCCGCCAATCAGAAAGGTTAACACCAACAAACCAATTTGAAGCGCTGCATAGGTAAAGAAGGGGTTGCTGCGGTCCGTCCATGGCTTGCCGACTTTGGCCAGCTTTTCCTTTTCGGCCCGAAAAGCAGATTGAGGACAGCTGGTGAGGACGCGGCGGAAATATTTGTAAAAACTTTCGCCAAAGCG
This sequence comes from Paracoccaceae bacterium, assembly GCA_024639125.1. GTDB lineage: Bacteria > Pseudomonadota > Alphaproteobacteria > Rhodobacterales > Rhodobacteraceae > JAHEJA01. The sequence goes on along the minus strand of JAHEJA010000045.1, from coordinate 19,357 downwards.
TGCCGTCACAGGGTCTTTGGGCGTGCCGACATAGCGGTGATGGACTTGCAGGTGTTCAGATCGAAAGTGCGAATAAAGCCCCATTGCCAAAAGAAAATCCGCCAAAAATCGTTCTCTTTTGTCTTTTTGATGCATCAGCTCATGCGCATAGTTGATACCAATCGTCCCCGTCAGCATCCCGATGTTGAGCGCAATACCAAGCTTTTCCCAAAGCGCGTAATCGCTTCGCGTGATGAAATAGATCGCCCAAAATATCACTGCGAATTGTACAAATGGCCACACAATGGTGACAGCCTTGTACCAAAACAGGGCGTCTTCTGACGTGTCGGGGTCCGCGTTTTTCTTGTACTGTCCGGTGATTTCATCAACCATCGTTACGCCGTACCAGATTAACAAAACTGGAATGACGAACCAAAAGCCACCTTGGTACATCGTGAAAATCGTCACAGGAGCCAAGGCAATCGAGCTCCAGAATGGCAGAGCGTGAATGAATTTTGATCCTAATGGCTGAACGGTCATTTGTATCATCCTTCTAGAAAAGTATCTATTTGCGGGGTAATCCGCTTTGTGTTGCATCAAATACCTTGCGCATAACAGTTGGCAAGTCAGACACGCGGAATTCGGCTTTTTCGATAAAATCTCCGACGGTCGCGGGTCTGTCAAATGGGACAAGCGCAGTTTTGACTGTAAGCTTTAGGTGAAAATGCGTAAAGGTATGTTTGACCTCGGTATTCAAACTTTTCCAATCGGCTTTGATGGGGGCCGCATCTTTTGGGGTTTCGCCCCATTCCGTCGTTGGAAAGCCAAGCATTCCCCCCAATAAACCATGGTCTGGGCGTGTTTCTAGCAAAATAGCACCGTCAATGCGCCGCACAACATAGGCAATTCCATACCGGGTTGGTTTGACCTTTTTGGGCAATTTTTTGGGCAGTTCGGCTTCGGACCCGCTTTGGCGCGCTAGACAAGGTTTCGACCATGGGCATAGACCGCAGGCTGGTTTTTTCGGGGTGCAGATTGTTGCGCCTAAATCCATCACAGCTTGGGCATAATCACCAGAGCGTATCATCGGAGTAAGCGCTGCTGCTTTTTCTGTTAATTCGGCTTTGGCGGTCGGCAGGGGGGTGTGAATATCAAACACACGCGCCATGACACGTTCAACATTGCCATCAACCACCGTCGCGGCTGTGTCAAAGGCAATCGAAGAAATCGCCGCAGCAGTATAAGGACCCACTCCGGGCAATTTGATCAGCGCGTCATATGTGTTCGGAAAATGACCATCATGGTGTTCAACCACATATCGCGCGCATTTTAGCAAATTACGCGCCCGTGCATAATACCCAAGTCCGGCCCATTCCCCCATAACATCGCTGTCCGCAGCATTGGCAAGATCGACAACACTGGGCCAGCGTGTGGTAAAGCGGTTGAAGTAGTCTTTGACTGCGGCAACTGTTGTCTGCTGCAACATGACTTCGGACATCCAGATGAAATACGGATTGGGAAGAACGCCTTGTGCGCGATCTTTGGGGGAAACGCGCCAAGGCATTTTACGGGCATTGTGGTCATACCAGTCTAAAAGATCAGAAGATTTGGGTAAGTCACGCAACTTTGAACTCGAATAATGGTTTCTACTCTGGCATCCGCCGCTATTGTCACTAAGATAGTATAGATCAAAAGGATGCAAGGCATGTCCACGCGTAATGGGTCAACATATGGGTTCAAGCGAACGGTTAGTTTGCTAGAGGGACGTATTCGTCGTGCCTCGGAGTCGCGTGGATTTGCCGAAAGCCGCGTGTTGACCCATTGGGTTGAAATCGTCGGGGAACAAACCGCTGATATCGCGCATCCCATCAATGTCAGCTACGCACGCCACGGCATGGGGGCTACGTTGACGGTTTTGACAACGGGGGCCAATGCGCCTTTGTTAGAGATGCAAAAAGAAACCATTCGCAATCGTGTGAATGCCACCTATGGCTATAACGCAATTGCACGGATCAAAATCACACAAACCGCAGCCCAAGGATTTTCCGAAGGCAAAGCAGTGTTTCATCACAAGCCAAAACACAGGCCGAAACAACCAGATCCAGCCGTCACGCATGAGGCGCAAACAATGTCGCGCGATGTTGCAGATACCGATTTGAAACGCGCGCTTGAGACTTTGGCCTTGAATGTACTATCTAGAAATCAAACAAAATAATAAAGTTGAAAGGTGCCGAAAATGTGGGGCAATATTTTGAAATATGTAGGGGTTTTCGTAATTGCGGCAGGGGCGTCTATTTGGATTGGTCAAATGGGATCAAAGCCCGCGTCTCCTGATTTTGCGTTGCCTTTTGCAGCCAACGCACAGGAAGCCACAGAAACAGCCGAGGCCACGGAAATTGTCGTGCCTGACATGACGATTGGTGCAGAAGACGCACCAATTTCTATGATCGAATATGCGTCTTTTACCTGTCCGCATTGTGCAAGCTTTCATGCAGACCAATATAAGAAACTAAAAGAAAGCTATATCGATACCGGCAAAGTAAAATTCACCTTCCGCGAAGTTTATTTTGATAAATATGGCATGTGGGCGTCAATGATTGCGCGCTGCTCTGGGCCTGATCGCTTTTTCGGAATGACCGAATTGATTTTCCACAATCAACAAACCTGGGCGCGTGCCGGTGGTGATTTGGAAATCGTTGGCGAATTGACCAAATTGGGCAAAATCGCAGGTCTTAGCGACGATCAGTTGCAGTCTTGCATGCAAGATGCGGATCAATTGCGCGCTTTGGTGGCATGGTATCAAGAAAACGCAACCCGCGATGAAATCCAATCGACGCCGTCATTTTTGATTGATGGTGAAAAATATTCCAACATGTCCTACGAAGAATTCGCCAAGGTTTTGGATGAAAAACTAGGTGAATAATGACCACGCCTCTTTCTGGACTTAAAGTTATCGAACTGGCCCGCATTTTGGCGGGTCCGTGGGCGGGGCAAACCTTGGCTGATCTTGGGGCCGAGGTTATCAAAGTCGAAGCCACAGAAGGCGATGACACCCGTCAGTGGGGGCCGCCATTTATTGAACGTGACGGTGATGTGACGGCGGCCTATTTCCATTCCTGCAATCGTGGAAAGTCCAGCGTTACCATTGATTTTCGAACCCCAGAGGGTCAAGAGCATGTGCGCAGGCTGATCCAAGACGCCGATATCTTGATCGAGAATTTCAAAGTTGGTGGTTTGGCGAAATACGGCTTGGATTATGCCAGCCTTGCCAAGATAAACCCCAAGCTAATCTATTGCTCTATAACAGGGTTTGGTCAAACCGGACCCTATTCGCACCGCGCAGGGTATGATTACATTATCCAAGGCATGTCCGGTTTTATGTCGATTACCGGTGATCCCGATGGCATGCCCCAACGTGCGGGTGTGGCGATTACTGATATTTTCACCGGTGTTTATGCGACCACGGCAATATTGGCCGCTGTGCATATGCGGGCGCAAACTGGCACGGGGCAGCACATTGACATGTCGCTGTTAGATACAGCCGTAAGCGTTATGGCAAACCAAGCTATGAATTACCTTTCGACGGGAACACCGCCCGAACGGACCGGAAATTTCCATCCGAATTTAACCCCATATCAGGTGTTTGAATGCAAGGATGGACATATCATCATTGCGACGGGAAATGACGGTCAATATCAGCGTTTATGTGATCTGCTCGGCGTGCCTGACATGGCGCATGATCCAAAGTTTCTGAAAAATGCCAATCGCATTGCCAACCGCCAAGACATGACAGATTTGCTGACGGCACAAACGCGGGAAATGACCAAACAGGATTTGCTTGCGGCTTGTGAAAAGCATGGCGTCCCAGCAGGGCCAATCAATGCAATGGACGAAGTCTTTGCGGATCCACAGGTTCAATACCGTGGGATGCAGCTAGATCTGGATGGCATTCCCAGCGTTCGTTCGCCATTTGTCTTTTCCGACGCAGAGCTGGCATTGACCAAAGCCTCGCCGAAGCTGGGTCAAGATAACTAGCGGGTGGGCAAAACCGGTTTCAAAAGGGCATCTACTGCGCCTGGGTCAGTCATAGTTAACCGGACGGGCAAGGCGATAACATCCATGCGAAATTCACGTGGCAATCTGGCGGCGTCTTTTTCGGTGGTAACCAGCTGTGCGTCTCCTAGCCGGGCTTCGGCCTTGAGCCGCTTTACCAAGCCCGCAGTCAACGGTTGGTGATCATCCAATGCTTCGCTTCGAATAATATTTGCCCCCAAACCGCGCAGGGTGGCAAAGAATTTTTCTGGATGGCCGATCCCTGCAAAAGCAATATAGCGTCCTGATGTCCAATCCATTCCAGTTTCCAAAGGATCAAGTTGCCCAGTGATATGAGGCTGAGAAATCGCTGTGCCCCAAGTATGTTTGAACCGTGCTTGTGCAGCTGCGTCCCCGATGGAAATCACCGCATCTGCGCGTCTGAGGCCCGCAGAAACAGGTTCACGCAATGGTCCCGCTGGGATGCATTTGCCATTCCCAAATCCTTTGTCTGCATCAACGATAACCAACGATAAATCTTTGTGGACTTTGGGGTCTTGGAAGCCGTCGTCCATCAGAATGATTTGTGCGCCTGCTGCAATGGCAAGGTTAATGCCTGCTCCGCGATCATCGGCTACCCATGTTCTGGCAAATGCAGCCAACAACAGGGGTTCGTCGCCGACCTGTGATGCTGTGTGGGTGGCTGGCTGTACTTCGGTCGGATCCTTTAGTGATCCGCCATAGCCGCGGCTGACAATATGTACGTCATACCCAGCATATACCAAATGCTGCGCCAGTGCGATGGTCGTGGGCGTTTTGCCTGTGCCGCCCGCGTTGATATTGCCGATACAAATAATCGGACATTTTGCCCGCATGACCGCTGGTTTGCCGACTCGATGTGCTGTTGCATAGCCATAAAGCGCCCCAAGAGGGGATAGTAAAAAGGCGCGTAAATCAAATGTGCTGGGTGGCTTAAACCAAAAACGTGGGGCTTTCATGGTTATACACCTATGTCATCCAAGTGCCCTAGCGCAAGGTCCAGGATAAAATCGGTAATATCGGCCCCTTCGGTTAAAACCGTCCACGCGCTAAGCGCCATTGCCGCCCCGGTCGAGGCGGTTAACATATGCCCTACGGCTTGGGCCATAGTATCGGCATCATTCACCATCCGCGCGCCCCCAACATGTGCCAGTTTGGAATAAAGCGCCCCATAATCAGAACTATTGGGCCCATAACACAAAGCCGAGCCCACGGCGGCGGCGGGCGCAGGCGAGCTGCCACGCATACCTGTTCCCAAGGATTGCCCCAGAAAGCTGACAGCTGCAGCGCGGTGTAACGCGATATCCTGATCCTTGGAACAGATCACGATGGCGACCTGTACATTTTGATCGGGCAAACTGTCGGGATCTAAAACGCTACTACGCAGGTTATGGGCTGAGATATGCCGTTGATATTCTTCTGCTTCTTGGTCATTGCGGGCGGCTAACAACAACAATGTGCTATGGCTTTGGCGTACAATTTGTTCATGTGCCGAAAGGATAATGTGAATTTCATCGGGATGATGATTGGCTGCATACCAGGTCAGCCGATTGCCAGTTTTTATTGTGAATGCGGTGGTCTCATCGTTATCTTGATCAAGCAGAGGCATGGATTGCAGTGCGCCGCACATGGGCATCCGTTCGGCATCGACCCCCAAGCGGGTGAGCGTGTCTTGGGCGTTTGGGTCGATTGGTATGACTTTATCGAAATACCCCAGTAACCGTTTGTCGGGATTAGGAAGAAACGAAAGCCGCCTAAGCGCGAACCCTTGGGCACAGGCATCGACCAAAAGTGACAGGGTTTGCGGCCCTTGAAATGTCGTTAAAACAGAGGCGGATAAATATCCACCCACCCAGATCACAACATGGGGTGCGTGGGATGCAAAGAAATTTGATCGTGTTTGTGACGTGTCGCTGAACCCGTTAAGCACGTGAATGCGTGTATCTTGAAATTGAAAATCAATATGGGATGACGTGATGACAATTTCCAAGTCGGGTCGCTGTTCAAGCACACGCTGCACCAAAGCAACAATAGACCCGTGATTTGCACATTCAGATGCATGAATCCAAAGCGCGGTGTTTTCTACAAGCGCTGTATGATGTGAACGCGGTTTCAGGGAAGCCTCCGAGGATTGGCATTGACGTACCAGAGTACATATCAGGTTCAATAAAAAACCATAGTCCTGAAACGAAAAACGCCGCGATTAAACGCGGCGTTTTGAAATGTGAAACGTGCAGGGATATTAGAATCCAAGACCTTCGTATTTCTTTTTGAACTTTGTAACGCGTCCACCAGAGTCGAGCAAACGTGCGCCGCCACCAGTCCATGCTGGGTGTACAGTCGGGTCAATATCAAGCGACATTGTATCGCCTTCTTTGCCCCAAGTGGAGCGCATTTTCAAGATTGTACCATCGGTCATTTTGACGTCGATGAAGTGATAATCTGGGTGAATGTCTTTTCTCATCTTGCCAATCCTTATGCGTCTGCGCCAGCTTTGGGCTTGTAGTTTGTAACTTCTGCGATACGCGCAGATTTACCACGACGTGCGCGCAAGTAGTATAGTTTCGCACGACGAACGCGGCCGCGACGAACAACTGTGATGCTGTCGATGTTTGTCGAGAACAATGGGAATACACGTTCTACGCCTTCACCGAATGAAATTTTGCGAACAGTGAACGAACCTGCGATGCCTTTGCCGTTATTACGTGCAATGCAAACGCCTTCGTAGTTTTGAACACGTGTACGTGTGCCTTCGGTTACTTTGTAACCTACGCGAATTGTGTCGCCGGCTTTAAAATCAGGAATTTCTTTCCCGAGAGCGGCAATTTGTTCCGCTTCTAGTTGTGCGATAATGTCCATCGCTATCTCCTATGCTTACGGTTTGTCCGTAAAGTTTGTTGCGCGTCCCAGAGCTCTTGGTCTTTGTTCGGGTCCCGAATAATCAGCCCGCCAGAGAATAAGGTCGTCTTTACTTAATCATTTGGCTATTCGCTTGAGGATGGCCAAAGACGCCATACGAAAATGAGCAGACAGAATCTACCCTAGCACTGCGCGTTGCTTAGAGCGTCGTGATGCGTAATTCAAGTTAGTTTACTGTGAAAACACCGCGTTTTATGCGATTTTTTGCCAATCTGGTGACTTTGGGGCCTTGTTCCGCCCCCTTGGGTGCCGCGTATGAGTATTTTGGGCAAAAAGAAAGCTATTTTTTGATCTTGGACGTGTAAGCGTCCCATAAATCAGGACGGCGAGATTTCGTAAGAGCATGAGATTGTTCGCGCCGCCAGTTTTCGATTTTTCCGTGATGCCCTGATTGCAGAACCTCGGGGATTTCCAGACTGTTCCAGATCGCAGGGCGCGTATATTGGGGGTGCTCAAGCAGGCCGTTTGAATGGCTTTCTTCGTCCATAGAGGCGGCGTTTCCAAGAACATCAGGCAAGAGGCGCACTGTTGCGTCAATCATCGCCTGCGCTGCGATTTCACCGCCCGTTAGGACAAAATCCCCGAGGGAGACTTCTTCTATGTTGTAATGATCAAGGACGCGTTGATCCACGCCTTCAAAGCGACCGCACAGAAGGATCACGCCCGATCCTTTGGACCATTCGCGGGCCTTGGCCTGTGTAAATGGGGTGCCACGTGGGGACAGATATACAATGGGGCGACCCTGTGGTGCGTTTGCCGCCGCATGTTCGATCGCTTGGCCAAGGACATCTGCACGTAGCACCATGCCTGCACCACCGCCAGACGGCGTGTCGTCCACATTTTTGTGTTTGCCGTCACCAAAAGGACGTAGGTCAATGGTTTCTAAGGCCCATTTTCGGTCTTGGAGCGCTTTTCCAGTAAGGCTTTCTCCTAGGACGCCAGGAAAGGCATTTGGAAAAAGCGTGATAATTTGGGCAGTCCATGTATGTGCAAGGCGGGGATTGTTTTGCATCAATTCGCGCGGCTTGAGAGAGGCCGCAATAGACAGCCGACCGTGAGATTTATTTTGTGTCATCGTCGGGAAAGACCCCTGATGGTGGGTCAGCGATAATGCGACCTGAGGCGATGTCGACTGTTGGCACGGCTGCTTTTGTGAACGGAAGAAGGGCTGTTAGCGATCTGTCTGCAATTTTGATTTCCAAAAGATCGCTTGCGCCATGATTTTGAACCGATTTAACAGTGCCAAGCAGGGTGCCGCCGGTGTCATAAACACTTAGGTTTATAAGGTCGGCGTAGTAATATTCGTCTTCTTCGGTTTCGGGAAGTCGATCCCGTGGAGCAAAGAGTTGTGTGCCCTTTAGCGCATCGGCGTCTTCTTTTGAGACAACGCCTGACATGCGTGCGGTGAGACCATTTTTGGTTTGACCTGTTATAACGATATCAAAGGTTTGAGTGCTGTCTTGGGTGAGTAAGGGGGCGTAGTCGGCAATGGCCAAAGGATCGGCTGTATAGCTTTTGACGCGCACTTCGCCTTTGACACCAAACGCGCCGGCAATTGAGCCAACGCAAATCAATTCGCTCATGGGTTACCTTTCACAGAAACCGATTTCATTCCATTTGCCGCCAATATCAAGGCAGCGATCTATTTGAATTGTATTTGAACTGGACGCATAAATCATTCCAGCGACAAAGGCCGCGCCCACATAAAATACAAGTCTTATTAGACGAAACATACGACCACTCGTGGCAGAGGAAAAGACCCAAGGTTTCCCTTGGGTCTGAAATGTTTATTATTCTGCTTCTGCCGCGTCAGCAGCTTTGGCTGCTTTTTCGGTTGCACGGTCTTGGGCTTTTTTGCCTGGAACCGCTTTTTTAGGGTTGTTACGCTCTTTTTTAGGAAGAACATCAGCGGCTTCTAGGAAGCGGGAAACGCGGTCTGTGACTTGCGCGCCTTGGCCCAACCAGTACTGAACGCGTTCTACGTCCATGATGACGCGGTCTGCGCTGTCTTTGGGGAGTAGTGGGTTGTATGTGCCTAGTTTTTCAACGTAACGGCCATCGCGTGGCATGCGGCTGTCGGCTGCTACGATACGGTAGAATGGGCGTTTTTTGCTGCCACCACGGGCAAGACGGATTTTCATAGCCATTTGATATTCTCCTTAAGAATGGCGGATAGGGACGGGTCCCTAGGATTGGTGTTGTTTATGGTGTCGTATGACTTCCTGAATGACAAAATTCAGAAATTTCTTAGCAAATTCAGGGTCTAAATCGGCCTGAAGTGCAAGCTCTTGGAGGCGCGCGATTTGGTTTTCTTCGCGTGCTGGATCGGATGGGGGGAGGTCGTTTTCGGCTTTTAGTTTGCCAACGGCCTGTGTGTGTTTGAAGCGTTCTGCCAAGGTAAAGACCAAAATAGCATCCAAGCGATCGATGCTTGTGCGGTGCTCTTTTAGGATTTCGGCGGCGCGAGAAACGGCGTCTGACATAGGTCTATATCCCCCAATTTGCGACGTCGGTACAACGTCGGTATTGTGTCGGTAACGTATCGGTGCACTTTAACATAGGCCAAGCTCCGCAGGTGACGGGTGACGAAACATCATGTCTTCGCCCATGTGTGGGTTGATGTAGGTGCGTTCGTGCACAGCGCCCAAGCGTTCGGCCAGTTTTACGGACCGCGCATTGCCGGGCACGATGTTGGACGTCAGAGTTTTCAGGCCGAGGTCCTGATAGGCCCAAAGGCGGGCGCGACTCGCTGCTTCGTGGGCTATGCTGCGGCCTTCGAACCCATCAAAGACAGCCCAGCCAAGTTCAGGTTCTGGCCAGCCTTCGGGATACCAGAGACCACAGAGGCCGGCGACATCGCCTTGTTTGGTTTCGACGATGAAATAGCCATAGCCATGCCAATGCCAATGGCCCACATTCACCGAAAACCAACGCCACGCGTGGCCACGGTTTGGGCTTGAGCCAAATCCAGCGGCGCGATCCTGATCCAGTAGGAAATTGATCACCGGTTCCGCATCCCGTTTTTCGGGACCGCGCAGGATCAGGGTGTCAGAGTGAAGTGTCGGCGCATTGGTTAGCATAGCGTGACCTTTCGGTCATGCTGCCGCATGGCTGATTTTAAACAGTTTGCACCGTGATATCCAACAGGTGCGCTGGCACCGTGTTGAGAGGCTGTGTGCCTCTGGCAGGAGTATTTGTGCAAAGCTGAAAACATTATTTCTTTTTCCCAAAGCCGCTTAGACCACCGGGCAGGCCACCCATGCCGCCAAGGCCGGGGAGTTTGCCGCCGGGCATGCTTGCGCCCATTTGTTTTGCAGCTTGTTCCAGTGCGGCAGGATCCATTTGTGACGGGTCCATGCCGGCGGGCATACCGCCTTTGCCAAACATGCCTTTCATGGCTTGTTTGAGCATGCCGCCTTTGCCCATCTTGCCGAGCTTTTTCATCATGTCGGACATTTGGCGTTGCATTTTAAGCAATTTGTTCAAATCGCTGACATCCATGCCCGCGCCGGCGGCGATACGCTTTTTGCGGCTCGCTTGGAGGATTTGCGGATTGGCGCGTTCTTTTTTGGTCATCGAGTTGATGAGCGCCACTTGTTGGCGCAACACTTTGTCGTCAAAACCTGCTTCTGCAGCCTGTTTGGCCATTTTGCCCATGCCCGGCATCATGCCCATTATGCTTTCCATGCCGCCCATTTTCATCATTTGTTCGAGCTGCATTTTTAAGTCGTTCATGTTGAATTGGCCCTTTTGGAACCGTTTCATCATGCGTTCGGCTTGTTCGGCTTCGATGGTTTCTTGGGCTTTTTCGACCAAGGCCACGATGTCACCCATGCCCAAAATGCGCCCTGCGACACGATCCGGTTCAAAGGTTTCAAGCGCATCCATTTTTTCGCCAAGACCAACAAAACGAATGGGTTTGCCAGTGACCGCGCGCATCGAGAGGGCCGCACCACCGCGTCCATCGCCATCCATGCGGGTCAAGACCACGCCAGTGACGCCGATTTTATCATCAAATTCGGTTGCGACGTTAACCGCGTCCTGACCTGTTAGGCCATCAACCACCAAAAGCGTTTCGCGCGGGTTTGCGACGTCGCGAACGGCGGCGGCTTGGGCGATCAGTTCTTGGTCGATGTGCAAGCGGCCCGCTGTGTCGAGCATATAGACATCATAGCCCCCAAGGGAGGCTTGGGTTTTGGCGCGTTTGGCGATGGCAACGGGGTCTTCGCCTTTGACGATAGGCAATGTGTCGACGCCGATTTGAAGGCCCAGAATTTGCAGCTGTTCCATCGCCGCGGGGCGGTTGACGTCAAGTGACGCCATTAGCACGCGTTTGCCTTCTTTTTCTTTTAGCCGTTTTGCCAGTTTTGCAGTTGTGGTTGTTTTACCAGAACCCTGTAAACCCACCATCAGGATCGGCGCAGGGGCGCTATCGATTTTTAGTTTGCCCGGATCGTCATCGCCAGACAAAGTGCGCACCAATTCGTCATGGACGATTTTGACCACTTGTTGACCGGGTGTAATGGATTTGGTGACCGCTTGACCGGTTGCTTTTTCTTGGACTGCTTTTACGAAGTCACGGGCGACGGGTAACGAAACGTCGGCTTCTAGCAGGGCGACGCGTACTTCGCGTAGGGCGGTTTTTACGTCGTCCTCTGATAGGGCACCTTGTTTGGTCAGTCGATCGAATACGCCTGAGAGGCGATCGGACAGATTTTCAAACATGTCGCGGCTCCTTTTACCGTTGCAGTCCTAATGTAAGCGCGCACGCTACAAAATAAGACGGCCCCCGTGGGCGAATCCTCGCTGACGGGGGGCGATCCTTGCGTGTGCATTAGGACCGGAAGCGTGTGACTTCCGTTGTGATTGGCTGGCTGATAGCGAAATGACCCATAAGAGTCAAGGAAGATGCTCGGCCACTGTATCAGGGTTGGGTGGGTGGTTAGTCATGTTGGCGCACAGTATAACTATGCGCCAACCTTTCGTTTAATCTTGGGCATCTGATGCGGGTTTAAAGGGCCGCGATTTGTGCGCGCGCTGCGTCCCATGCTGCATCGGCATTGAATGCGATTTGTTGCGCCGCGATGGTTGTGACGTTTTTCAATCCAAGGAAGGGAAGGACGTGGTGCAAATAGCGGTCGGCAAAATCGATGTCTGATCCTGCGGCTGTTCCGTCAGAGGCAAACGCAAGATAGACGGGTTTATCGTTTAGCAACCCGACGGGGCCGGTTTCGGTGTAATTGAATGTAACGCCGCTGCGGGCGATTTGGTCGATCCAATTTTTCAGACCAGCTGCGATGTTAAAGTTATAGACAGCAACACCGATCACGATCATGTCGGCGTCTTGGATTTCGGCAATCAGCGTGTCCGAATGATCTGCGATCTGTGTTTGGTCCGCTGAGCGGTCGGCCTGTGGTGTGAACACGGCGCCAAGCCAGTTGGCATCAATCGGGTTTACCGTTTGGCCAACGTCACGTGTGGTGACGGTTGCGTCCGGAAATTTGGCTATGATTTCGTCGGCCAATTGGCGGCTGACGGAATTTGCCGGTTTAATCGAGCTGTCGATGCGTAGAATTTTATGTGTCATAGTGTGTCCTTTCAAGGTTGTGGGGGACATTTAAACCTTGCGCTTGAAAGCACAATTCGCAAAATATGCACGTGAGTTGTTGAAAAATGCACAGAGTTGGATTTGGCCGCGGAAAGGGTCACTATGGAAAACTGGGACGAGGTGAAATCCGCGTTTAAAGTTGTGGAAATGGGCACTGTGAGTGGCGCTGCCAAAGTGTTGGATGTGCATCATGCTACAATTATTCGCCATATTGATGCGCTTGAAGCGCGGTTGGGGGTCAAGCTGTTCCAACGGCATGCGCGCGGTTACACTCCGACCGAAGCAGGGCAGGATTTGTTCCGCGTCGCGCAATCCACCCAAGATCAATTTGCCCAACTTGTCGGGCGCCTCAAAGGTCAAGGCGAAAGCGTATCGGGTGAAATCGTGGTCACAGCTTTGGCCGAGAGTGTCGATCTTTTGGTGCCGATGATTGGCAGCTTTCAAGACATGCATCCCGATGTGCGGGTGCGGTTATTGGTGGGCGAACGTGTGTATCGGCTGGAATATGGCGAAGCGCATGTGGCTTTGCGTGCTGGGGGTGCGCCAAGTGAGCCGGATAATGTTGTGCAGCCCTTTGTCATGATCAGTGCAGGGTTGTTTGCCGCACCGCGGTATATTGAAACCTATGGTCAACCGACATCGATAGAAGACTTGGCAACGCATCGGTTCGTCACACATGATGTGATCAATTCCCGCGCGCCGCATTATAATTGGCTGGCAAAACATGTCCCAGAGACAGCCTTGGTTCTGCGATCAACCGATGTCCATACTTTGCAAGACGCCGTTGTTGCAGGGCTTGGGATCGGGTTCTTGGAACGAAGCATCGCACAGCAGTTGGGCATGATCGAGGTGATCGAACCGCGCGCGGAATGGTCATCGCAATTATGGCTGGTGACGCATGTTGACTTGCATCGCACAATCAAAGTCCAAGCATTACTGGCACATCTAAAAGACCAAGTGAAAAAATTGGAAAGAACAGCATGACAGAAGCGTCAAAAGGCCATTTGGCAATGCTGATTTTTTCAGCCTGTGTTGCGGGATCGTTTTCCTTGGGTGTTTTGGTGGCAAATGACATTGCGCCGCTTGCTTTGAACACGGTGCGATTCGTCATTGCGGCGATCATTGTGGGCGCGCTGACATGGGCCACAGGGGGGATGACACGCCAAGCGCTTCAATCGCCGTGGCGCTATTTGGTCATGGGGGCCGTGTTTTCGTCTTACTTCGTCTTAATGTTCGAAGGCCTGAAAACCGCGGCGCCTGTCTCTGCGGCGTCTGTATTTACGTTGAACCCTATTATGAGCGCGGGATTGGCAATCCTGATTTTGGGACAAGCCGTGTCATGGCGCGTCGGAGCCGCTTTGGTCATCGGGGCGATTGGCGCGCTTTGGGTGATTTTTCGCGCTGATTTTGAAGCCTTCCTTCAGTTCCAAGTCGGTCGTGGCGAAGCGATTTATTTCTTGGGCTGTGTGGCGCATGCGTTTTTTCCAATCATGTTCCGTGTCTTTAATCGGGGCGAGGGGGCGTTTATGGCGACTTTTGGCATGCTAAGCGGGGGCAGTATCGTGTTGGCATGCGTAGGATGGGGGGCCATTCGCGCAACGGACTGGATGTCACTTGGCTGGTTGGTATGGGTGACAATTATGTATGTGGCGGTCTTTGCGTCGACTGTCACCTTTGTTCTGTTGCAATTTGCATCAATGCGCCTGCCTGCATCCAAAGTCATGGCCTATACATATCTTACACCGACGTGGGTGATCGTATGGGAAATGATGCTTGGCCACGGCGTTCCCACAGGGTTGATCCTTGTTGGTGTCGGACTTAGCTTTTTGGCGGTTATCTTGCTTTTGAAATCCGAAGAACAGCGGGCTTAATTATAACACTCAATTAATTGGGTTACGTTTGAAGCCAAAATACCCAAGTCTACGGCCGACAAAGGGGTGTTGTTGGCATTAAACGAAATTGGAATTCGGTTCTGAGATAAAAAAAGCTGTGCAATTTCATTTCGGACGGCAAAATTTATGTTTTCAGGAACTGACCCTGTTGCCTTGGGGCTTAGTTTGGCGACAACCGTGCCGATGACTGCACCATATTTGTCAAACACAGGCCCGCCAGAGTTGCCTGCCTGCACTGGTGCCGAAATTTGAAAGTTGATGTTATCGCCTTTTAGACCTGTAATAGCAGAAACATTTCCCCGTGTTACGTTCAGGCTGGACAGCAAATCAGAAAAGGGAAACCCGGCCACTGATATGTCTTGATTGAGTGAGATCGTGGATGTTGCGAATTGCGCATGTGGCGTATTCAGCAGGCTTTTACTTTGAAGAACGGCAAGATCAAAGAGCTCGGACTGAGCAATAATATCAAGCTGTGTTTCGTTTACTTTTAAGGTCTGGCAATCCTCTATGACATGGGCATTGGTCAAGATATGACCTTGGTTTGATATCACATAGCCAGACCCTGTCCCGATCAACGCATTCTTGGGCGTCTCAGTTTTCTTTGGCTCAGTCGTTTGCTTGGGTTCATTTGCGATCGCAATAACTGTGTCCAGAACCTGAGCGAGTTTTCCGTTTTCTGGAATGGTGAATTCATAAGGGTTGTTGAACCGAATACTGCCTGCGACCGCATTGAGAAT
Source organism: Paracoccaceae bacterium (assembly GCA_024639125.1). Lineage (GTDB taxonomy): Bacteria > Pseudomonadota > Alphaproteobacteria > Rhodobacterales > Rhodobacteraceae > JAHEJA01. Next base: position 4,151 of record JAHEJA010000045.1, on the reverse strand, counting down.
GTTTTTATCTTGTGGGAACGCACTTAACAGCACCGTGGTCCAGACATTGTCAACCAAGTCAGACCGCACATAAAGCAATTGATTATTTCTCTTTTCAACAGAGGTCACAATGCGGTTTTTATTGCGGACGGTATATGTATTGCTGTCGTCTTTGGCTTCGCTCATGGCAAATTTATGAAAATTCACGACTTTGTCTAAACCGGAAAAAGATATCGAATAATTCAAGCTGCTTTCACTGTGACTGAAGCTAAAATAATTTTCGCTTTCTACAACTTCGGAGCGATGTTTTGTGGGCACAATTATAGAAAAGGTCGGATCGTCAAAATTAATGATTTCCCATTCGCTACTGTCAAGAAAGTCGACGGCTTCAAAGATCAAAGACGTTAAGTGGATATTCTTGGGTGGTTCGGAAAATTCTGAATAGGAATAACCGCTTAATGCTTTGCTACTGATCGCGCCCCATTTGCCGTCTAGGATACCATTATAGTGACCGACAAGAATAAGCCCGAGCTGGACGATCCTTAGTTCATCATGCGTAAAAGTTTCACTTCGAAAAGGCGCTCTGAGCTCTGCGATATCTGGAACTGCTTGTGAAGGAAGAGCCGCAGAAAACCATATGAATAAAACAATCACGAGACGACGCATGAAAACTCCACTCTGTTTGGTTAATCTAGCCAAATAACTCATTTTGTTGCAAGTACTCTTCGAATGCATCCAGGTTGATGGCTTCGAATTGACCAAAGCTTTGCATCCAGATGCTTGCTGTGCGCATGGCGTCGGGTTCAAGTTTGCACCATTTGACGCGGCCGCGTTTTTCTTGGCTGATCAAACCGGCCTTTGTCAGGATGACAAGGTGTTTGGACACCGCTGCAAGGGACATCTCAAAGGGTTCGGCAACGTCGGTGACGGCCATATCGTCTTCGAGCAGCATCGAAAGGATGGCGCGGCGGGTCGGATCGGCGAGGGCTGCGAATATGTCATCAAGGCTTGGTGTCATGGGTCTATTAAGAGCAATCAACAGCAATCGTCAACCAAATGGTTGAATATCACAAAAGGCCTAAATCGGGACAATTCCAAAGATCAGAGGCGATTTTGTCGCAGCGTCACATTTTCATAAATATATATATTTCAATAATTTAGTCCAAAATATCGGGGGTAATTCAATCTGTTGACTCGAAACGGGTCTCGGCTTATCACCGGCGGCAAGCATCCAGAAGGATTTGTGGCGTGACTGACCCAGTTGAAAATGATCCATTGGCATCATTGGAAAAGCGGATTAGCGCTGTAAAGGCTTCGCAGGCACCGCAGGGTCGTCAGGATGAACACTATTCAACAGCGCAGCATGCCTGGCGAATGGTGATAGAGCTGGTCGCAGGACTTGGGATCGGCTTTGGCATGGGATACGGTTTGGACGTTCTGTTTGGAACGATACCGCTGTTTCTTGTGGTGTTTACATTGTTGGGCTTCGTCGCTGGTGTTAAAACCATGCTGAATTCGGCGAAAGAAGCGCAAGAGAAAATTTTGGCCGAACAGGCCGAACAGAAAAAGAGGGTTTGACCGTGGCTACTGAAGCGCACTCCGAAGGATCAGGTTTGGTTTTCCACCCAATGGACCAGTTTATCATCAAGCCATTGTTTGGTGAGGGTCCTATTCAATGGTACACGATCACAAATGCGACGCTTTGGATGGCGTTGGCTGTGATCGCAATTATTGCTGTGATGGTATTGGGCACATCCCGCCGCGCGGTTGTTCCTGGCCGGTCTCAGTCTATCGGTGAATTGGCTTATGGCTTTGTCTATAAGATGGTTGAAGATGTTACTGGCAAAGATGGCGTTGTCTTTTTCCCATATGTAATGACCTTGTTTATGTTCATCGTCATGGCGAATTTCTTGGGTCTGTTACCGTTGTCTTTTACAACGACATCGCATTTTGCGGTAACCGTTGTTTTGGCTATGTTCGTTTTCTTGACAGTGACCATCGTTGGTTTCATCAAGAACGGCACGCACTTTTTGGCGCTGTTCTGGGTGTCTTCTGCACCTTTGGCATTGCGTCCGGTTTTGGCAATTATCGAGCTCATTTCTTATTTCGTACGTCCAGTTAGCCACTCTATCCGTCTTGCGGGTAACGTCATGGCGGGCCACGCGGTTATCAAAGTTTTCGCTGGATTTGCGGCGATTACAGTGATTTCGCCAGTGTCTGTTGTTGCGATTACAGCAATGTACGGGCTTGAGGTCTTGGTGGCCTTTATTCAGGCGTACGTCTTTACCATTCTAACTTGTGTGTACCTAAAAGATGCTTTGCATCCTGGTCACTAAGTTTGAACACGCTACTAAATATTAACTTCCCATCGTAAGGAGAATACAAATGGAAGGTCAACTAGCACACATCGGCGCAGGTCTTGCAGCTATCGGTTCAGGCGCAGCAGCAATCGGCGTTGGTAACGTTGCAGGTAACTACCTAGCAGGCGCATTGCGTAACCCATCAGCAGCAGCATCACAAACAGCAACATTGTTCATCGGTATCGCGTTTGCCGAAGCTCTAGGTATCTTTTCGTTCCTAGTAGCTTTGCTATTGATGTTCGCCGTTTAATTCTTCGCGGAAATATTCCTTACGGTCGAATGAGCCACGTGGTGGCTCATTCGGTTCCCTCAGGTTCCGACGGAGGACGATATGGCATCTAATACCCACGAAGCCACCAGTCAGGCAGCAGATGCTGCAGGTCACGGAGCGGCAGCAGAGCATGCGTCTAACGCAGGTATGCCGCAACTTGATTTCTCGACATGGGGCAACCAGATTTTCTGGCTTTTGGTCACACTTGTTGTGATCTACTTCGTCCTGTCGCGCGTTGCGCTACCCCGCATTGCTGCGGTTTTGGCGGAACGTCAGGGGACAATTACAAAAGATATCGCTGCAGCTGAAGAGCTAAAGGCGAAAGCGGCAGATGCTGAAGCTGCGTACAACCAAGCATTGGCCGATGCCCGTGCGGAAGCTGCTCGTATCGTAGAAGCAACGAAAGCGGAAATCAAAGCAGACGTGGATGCCGCAATGGCAAAAGCGGACGAAGAAATTTCTGCCAAGGCTGCCGAAGGCGAAAAAGCAATCGCCGAGATCCGTGCAAACGCATTGGATAGCGTAGAAAAAGTCGCAACAGCCACAGCTGGTGAGATTGTTTCTGCACTTGGTGGTAAGGCAGATGCAAAAGCTGTGAAAGCGGCAATTGCAGACCGGATGAAGGGATAAGATAATGCGTATATTAGCAACTCTCTTTGCCGCTGTTGTTGCAAGCCCTGCGTTTGCGGCCTCTGGCCCTTTCTTTTCGTTAAAGAATACTGACTTTGTTGTTCTGCTTGGGTTTATCCTTTTTGTTCTGGTTTTGATGAAATTCAAAGTCCCAGGCATGATCGGTAAAATGCTCGATCAACGTGCTGACGGTATCAAATCCGAACTTGATGAAGCGCGGGCTCTTCGTGACGAAGCGCAAAGCATCCTTGCGTCTTATGAGCGCAAGCAAAAAGAAGTTCAGGACCAAGCGGATCGCATTATTGCGACAGCGCGGTCTGATGCTCAGGCCGTCGCAGAGCAAGCCAAGAAAGATCTAGAAGTGTCCTTGGCACGTCGCTTGGCGGCTGCTCAGGAACAAATCGCATCTGCCCAATCTTCGGCAGAGCGGGATGTGCGCGATTCTGCGGTTGCGGTTGCAATTTCAGTGGCGCGTGACATCATTGCCAAACAGATGACAGCAGCAGACGGTAACAAGCTTATCGATGCGGCGATTGCAGACGTAGAAGCAAAACTTCACTAATATCGTTTAGCTATAGACGAATGCAAAAAGGCCCCGAGTGATCGAGGGCCTTTTTCGTTGTTCTGTTCTATTGAGTTCGCAAGCGCATGCGATCGCCGGTATGATATAATGTTATGTGATCTAATGTGGTGTGACCTAATAGTGTGGGCTTGTCAGCCCACGCTTTGTGTCTCTGGCGTGGGGCATTGCCCCCCGCCTTCGGGTTGGGATCACCGTTTCCCGTAGTATAGACCGACCACATGTTCCGCCTGAGCGAAAAAGAGCCAGCGGGCGGTCAGAACACCTAAGATATGGGATAGAACCGCAAAGAGCGCAAACCAATGATTAAAGGGCAGCGACAGCAAGATAA
>JAHEJA010000015.1 GCA_024639125.1 Paracoccaceae bacterium | reverse complement strand
GCTTGACGCGCGGTTCCAAAGATCCTACATGACAGCGCACTCGGCGGTGTAGCTCAGTTGGTTAGAGCAGCGGAATCATAATCCGCGTGTCCGGGGTTCAAGTCCCTGCACCGCCACCAAATTCCACTTGAAATTAGGCTACATGTCGTATGTTGGATGAATGGCGACCTTTGATGCGTTATTCAGAAAAACTACGCCTGACGATGTGCCCATTGGGTCGTTGCAGGATAATTTCGGGGCTGCCACGAAATTTTGAGTACGCTACTTGAATAGTGACCCGCCCGGCACCAATTAATGTCAAATTTACATATTGGGGACTGTGTTCATGGGGAATTCACTAAGCCTATTAGCGAATAATTTACTGGCGCCTACAATTCTGTTTTTTATTTTGGGTGTCATAGCAGCTTATGTGCGAAGTGATTTGTCGATACCCAAAGGCGCAGCCAAGGTTATGTCGATTTATCTTTTGTTTGCGATTGGCTTCAAAGGGGGCGTAGGCATTTCCCAGAGCGGCATATCTTTTGATCTTTTTGCAAATATGGTTGCGGGTATCGTTCTAAGTTTCATACTTCCTTTTGTGGCATTTTGGTTGATTAGAATGCTTACGCAACTGGACACGATGAACGCGGCCGCAGTTGCAGGGCACTATGGTTCTATTTCAATCGTCACATTTGTGACGGCGGTCAGCATTCTTGAAACCTCTGGAATTGCTTCGGAAAGCTATATGGTTGCGATCGCGGCGGTGATGGAGGTTCCTGCAATTATGTCGGCCTTGTGGTTGGCGTCTCGGACGTCTGACCAAGCGCAGTCAAACACGTCAGAGCTTTATCGCGATATTTTGGCGAATGGGTCCATCGTGTTGTTGGTTGGTTCATTTTTGATTGGTGCCATTACCGGTCAGGATGGAATGGACGAGCTAAAGCCGTTTATTGCGGTTCCGTTCACCGGTGTATTGTGTCTTTTCTTGCTGGATATGGGGTTGTCTGCGGGGCGGTCGTTGATGCGAAATCGCAGCGATATCTCATTGGGTTTGGTGTGCTTTGGATGTCTCATGCCAATCGTTGGCGCGGTGATTGGGCTATGTGCTGCGTCCTTGACGGGTTTGTCATTTGGTGGAACGTTCTTGATGATGGTACTCTCTGCCTCGGCGTCATATATCGCAGTTCCTGCAGCAATGCAGATTGCTTTGCCTGATGCTAAATCTGGGATCTATCTGTCGCTTTCTTTAGGGATTACATTTCCGTTCAATTTGACTGTTGGGCTTCCGTTGTACATGTTGCTTGCGACCTTTGTGACAGGATGAAAGCCGTCATAACATGTTTGTGATCTAACAGCGCCTTTTAAAAGCACGTGTGCGATTTAGATATTGGTACGCAATTGAAAAAGGGTGAAAACATGTCAAATCAATCAAGTGACCTCAAGGGGCTCGGCCTCGCGTTTGTGATCATTGCTTTGTTATTGGTCGGGGTGCCAGTCATGCTGATGGGCGTGGTGTCTTAATCCGTGCCTTGCAACCACAGCACATGACGCGCTTGTGTGCTGTGACTATAAGTTGACTACCTGAGCCAGCTCCGCGAAAACGGTGAATTTAAACTTACTGCCAATTGCACTAATTCGGTGCGATTGTTTGTGTTTGTTTTATTAAATAGGTTTTTAATTTGGGACTTTACTGTTTCCGGTGACCTATTGCGTTCTTCGGCGATTTGGTTGTTAGAATATCCTAACCCAAGCAAGTTTAATGTCTGGCTTTCTGTTTTTGTCAGCGGAAAAAATCGCGAGACAATTTCTGTATCGATGACATGTTTTTGTGCGCTGTCAAATACAGTAATCAAACGTGATCCAGCCGCAAGGCCATGCAATTCAGGATGATTGTTGGCCGGGCAAATTTCAACAAACAGCGCGCCACTATTGGTTGGAAACAAAAGCGCTTCGCTTCGTGCGAAACGCCCCTTGGTCCCATGTGCGTCATCTTGGGTGATCAGGGCATTATACTGAGCTTGATGTGACTGAGATATCAGTTTGAGCTGGCCAGTGCGATCTAGTTGAAACACGTCGTGATCTTGAAGCATTTCATGAAAATTCTGATTGGCAATGATCAGATGGTTTTTTGAATCGACAACTGCAACACTAAACGCCAACCCGTCTAATCGCGATTGTAGCGCAATAAAATGCCCCTCTGATCCAAGCGGCCGACCAACCCGCAATGATTTTGCAATATGCGGCAAAAGCTGTTTTGCGATTGCTTTTTCTTGGGGCGTTATCGGACCGTGTTCGATGCTATATTGCAGGGCAAACCGATCAATTTTCCAACAGTCAAGATTAAGCAAAGTTCCTGCGCGGTGCCGCAAGCCTGTTTTCATCATAGCTTGCACATTCGGTAATTTATCAAACGTGGCGTGGTTTGGGTAAAATTCCGTATCGCTTATCAAATCTAAATCAAGGTTCGCACCAGACAGACGCGCAAAGTGTTCTTGATCTATGATCTCTTGGTCATTGAAGGCATCAAGGTACCTTTTCACCGCTTCATGTTTGAAGTTTTCTGAAATGTGTGGTGCAATAATAAAATCATTTCCCCCGCGATTTGAAACTTCAAAGAACATTGCGCCATTTGCGCCAAGAGCATTGGCAATTTCGCTCAGCGCAGCTGGCCATGCTGCCGGATCAATGGCGCAGTCGTAAATTTTTGAGATTAAATTGTGCTGCATGATGGAAATTTTTTCCTTACGTTAGTAAGGATACACTGTCATTCATCCATGAAACAAGGGGCATCGGTCCCCAGTTGATTAACTAAAATGTTGTTTTCAGATTTGGCTGCAACCCATCCATTTTTCAAATCTGTTGTGCGAACCTGAAGCCAATTTTCTTGGTATCCGACGACTGTTAATGGCGTTCCTGCATCCAATCCAGTTATGATTGAGGATAGAATATTCGGTTCTCTTCTCAGGTTCAGGGAGGCTCCAAAGGACGAAACCTGACATAGAACTGTGGGCGAAAGCGTTATGATTTTCTGGGGCTGGGGTTCCAGTGGTGGGGTATCATTGCCCAATGCCGCCACAAGATAAGTATCGTCCGGTGACATTTGGTTTTGCAACAGGCGCGCTATTAAATCGTTCGCGGATTCCCCAACTGCAAGTCTATGTGCGATGACACCGGTCACAATTGCGGCTGCCTGCGACGTGCCGCTCGCAAGCAGATATTTGGTGTCAACCTGAGAACCTGCAACGGGTATATCAACGCCGGGCGCATAAACATCAACACAAGCACCAAAATTGGAAAACTCGGCACGTTGCCCATTGGTATCCAGTGCGCCAACGGTGATCACTCTTTTTATCAGGGCAGGAAAATACAGGCAGGCATCGCGGGTATCATTTCCTGCAGCGGCCACGATAATTGCACCGGTTTGGTCGATGAAATCATCGACCGCCTGCACCATGGCCGTCGTGCCAAACAGTTTCGTTTCGTTGCGCTGGGCCCATTCGGCATGCGTGGCAAGGCTCATGTTCACAACAAATGGTTTAGCCCGTAATCCGATGCGTGTTTGGTCTTGTTCGATTGCAGACAGGGCCGTCAAGATATCCGTCGCAAAGATGCGGCCCTTGCCCAATGCATCGCATGGCATAACATTTACGTCCACAAGCTGGGCGCGCTCGGCCAATCCCAATTGCTTGCCTGCAATCAATGATCCCATCATTGTGCCGTGATAATTACACAAATCCTCAAAGGCGCCGCCCAATGGTGTGCCAAGCCCAATCCAATGCGTAATTCTTTGCGCCAATTCCAGATGCATTTCGCGCAGTCCACTATCAACGACGTAGACGCGGATATCGCTGGTTTCCAGCGGCAAATCTTGGCGCGAGGCGTTTGGGTTCTGCGTGAGCTGTGCAAGCACGGGTGAATTGCTGACAAACGTGACTTCGAAGTCTTGGGAAATTCCCAACACTCTGGGGTCTGTTATTAGCGATTGTGCGTTCTCGTCGGATCCGCGCAAAATCAGTGCGTTTAATGATCCCCCAAGTGCTTGGATAATCATCATGCCATTCGGCACAAGATCCAAAGGAATGCCTTGGCTCACATCAATGTCAGGGGAAATCCGCACAAAGAACCGATCTCGTTTCAGGATGTCTTGCGGTGCTTGTGTGATTTTTATGATGCCATCTGGATCACGGGGAAGGGCGTCAAAATCTATCGGAGCAGCTTGTTCGTTGGCGCAGTCAATCAAACAAAGCGCTGCTTCATTTGCCATCCAATTGGGCCGCACAAAGGGCCGAGGGCTTTGTTCGATGATAATCCGCTTTTGCGCTACAGGCGCGGCTTTGCGTTTAACCAAAGGCTTTTTCGGGGTTGCAGGTTGCTCAGCAGGCTGGGGTGTGGTTTCCGGCTTGGGTGGCTGTTTCTTTTTGAACAAAGAGTTCAAGTCAATGTTGAGATTGATACCAACTTTATTCTTGCGTTCACCATTTGCCTCTGACTGCGTGCCAAGCAAGAGGTCAATCACATCTTGGGCCTGAACGGATGCAGGCGGAGCAAGCGCCAAAAGAAACACCAATGCAGAGGACGTCACAAATTTACTGAGATTTGACATATTCAATGATCGCCATTTTCTCTTGGTTGGTTAAATCGGTGCCGTATTCGTGTCCACCATTCCAGTTGCCCAAGATAAGGTCGCCATTCGGCTGTGTTACCGTGAATTTTTGACCCTTGGGACCATCAATATTTGCTAATCCAACCAATTTTGGATCATACTCTGCCGAACCGACATAAAATTTGGTTGGACGGTTTTCTGTGGTCTGAAGCAGGTGCCATAACGTTGGAACAGATCCATTGTGCAAAAACGGCGGTGTGGCCCATATTCCATTCAAAGGTCGAGCTTTGTAGCCGGGCATGGCGTAATATACGGGATCAATTCTATTCATTTCGACAGCGAAATCAGCACAGGCCGCACGGATGCGTTTTAAAGGGTCAAGCCCCATGTCGGATTGATTGGAATAAAGCGAAACAAGCCCGTCGTTTGTGTTGTCCAAAAACCACCCAGACATCAGCCGACCCAATTCTTGGGCTTCGTTCTCCAATTGGGACGTGATCAGCGTTGGCAAGTTCTGCGATATTTCACGAATAAGAAGCGCAGCCATGATATCCGTTGTCATGTCTTGGGGGCCAAATCGGTCGAAAAAGGCCATGGAATACATGTCGTTCTTTTTCATTAAGCCGTTTAAATTTCCGGTGCTGCTTCGATGCATCAAAAAGTTGCACACCATCATAGGGTCCGTGCCGATCAGCATAGGATTTTCAGGAAGCCCAAATTCAACGGATTGCGTCGTGACGGTTTGGTCTACAACGGGTTGCACATACACAAAGGCGTCGCCCACATCATCGGCCAGTGTTTCCTTTAGGGGCATTTGGGTTTTAATATCGTCCGATGCTATCGTCCCGTGGCAAGACGCGCAGGTTGTTTCAAAGAGGTCGCGTCCCTGAGAAACCATGATTGGATCAAGAGGCCCCAGAATATCCTTGGGCCATTTTGGGGATTCCAAATGCGACAACGCATTTTCGATATCAATCAAATTCCCAAGGTTAACAGACGACCTTACTTTGCCTGATCTATCCACACTCAGATCGGCAAATACCCCATATACTTCGGAAATATTACGCACCAATGCCCCATCTTTGGCATTGCCCAAGATGCTATAATTGACCCCGTTAGACACCAATCCACTGTGTTGCAGCCGCGCTTGCTGGTTGGCGTTCCAAGCCGGCGGAAAATTCACTGGGGCATTGCCGGGAGTGACGCTAAAATTTAGATCGGCTGAAACCCCTTTGGTCGTGGCGGCAAAGATAAAAGACACAGCATCGGCGCTACCGGGCAACCAATCCTGAGTGCCCTCTAGTGTGCGATCAATGGCGTGCCGTTCATCTAGCCACAGTTGCATCTCTGTTTTCAGGTGATCCGCATCTTGGCCCACTTTGGTCTGAAACTGTTGAAAGGCCATGTCATCCAACAGTGTGGTTTTTACCGCCATTGTCAGCTCTTCGATCAGTTGGCGCAAATCTCCAAAGTTTTGACCCCCATGCGCAAGGATTTCGGTATCTTGAAACTTGAGTTGAGAGGTATGACACGCGGCACAATTTAGCCCAAGGTAACTTTGGCCCGCGTCATCATAGTCCATGACAAACCCAATTGGCCAACTGGCAGTATCGTCAGAATAAGGGAAGCCAAATTTTTGAAAAAAGGGGCGATCTGAAAAGGCGGTGTTATCCTGTCCAGACGCAAGGTTGGTAATCCAATTCTCTGGAATAAGCCGCGATCCTTGGCTGAGCGTGTACCAGGTTTGCGCATCGCGTTTTGACCATCCTTGATCAAGCCAAACACGGGACATGATGTCTGCGTTCCCAATTTTAGCAGTTAAAGCCAAAGCAGACATACCCAGAACGCACATAGACTTTCTTAATAACATTTGGGCAATTCCCTATGAAAATGACGGCAACGATAACTTTAAAAAATTACACTTAGTGTGACGTAGACACAGCTGGCTTGCAAAGGAATTTTTGTGACATGTAAATTTGCCGTCATCTGATCGCTAAATCCTCTGTAATTTGTCAGCGTGCTGATGGTAAGGTGCAAGTGAATAAACAAAAAGGAACACCCCGATGTCAGAGTCAAACCGCCGTATCGTTTCATCACGTCATTTGGCCGACGGCGAAAACTGGGAATTGTCTGAATTGGAATTTGGCATGATCATCGCTTACAACGGGTTCAACCGTTGGATTCAGCGATGCATGGCTGCGGCTGGTTTACGTGAATTGACGTCGTTGGAAATTTTGGTGCTGCATAACACGAACAGCCGCAATTCGGAAAAGCGGCTTTCCGATGTCTGTTTCCTGCTCAACATCGAAGATTCACACACAGTGAATTACGCATTGCGTAAATTGCTCAAGCTTGAGCTGATTCAGTCAGATAAACGTGGCAAAGAAGTGTTTTATCAAACGACGGCCCAAGGGCGCGAATTATGCGAAAAATACCGGGAAATCCGCCAGCAATTTTTGTTGGAAGGCTTGGGGAAAATGGGATTTCAGGGCCAGGAATTGCGCGACGTTGCGCAGCTTTTGCGCGGCTTGTCTGGCCAATATGACCAAGCCAGCCGCGCCGTGTCATCGCTTTAGTTCATTGCATTTGGCAAAAAGGTAACGATGTCTGGAAACACTGTTATGAGCAGGGTACCAAGAAGCAGGAGCCCAAAAAACGGTGCTGCCGCGCGTGCGATCGTTAGAATGTTGATGCCTGTTAACCCTTGGATAACAAAAAGGTTGAACCCGACGGGCGGTGTGATTTGGCTCATTTCCACAACCAAAACCAGATAAATACCGAACCAAAGAGGGTCAATGCCAACCGCTTGAACCATAGGAAGGATGATTGATGTTGTTAGAACCACCACGGATATTCCATCCAGAAAGCACCCCAAGACGATGAAGAAAACCGTAAGGACGGCAAGTAACGCATAGGGTGACAAGTCAAAGGTTCCGATCCAAGCTGCCAAATTTCGTGGCAGCCCGATATAGGCCATTGCCACCGACAAGAAAGCAGCGCCGAGAAGGATAAATGCAATCATCGAGCTGGTCTTTGTAGCAGCCATAAGGGCGCTTATGAAATCTTTTAGCGTAAAACTATCGGTGAGCTTGGCCAAAATGGTCGCCAAAACGACGCCAATCGCAGCCGCATCTGTGGGTGACGCCACGCCAGTATAGATGGTTCCCATAACACCGACGATCAACAAGATCACAGGGATCAACCGTCGTGCCGCATGGAACCTTTCGGACCAACTGGCCTGTGTGTCTTCGGCTGGAATAAGGGCGGGATTCAATGTCGCGCGCAGAGCAACATAGCCAGCAAACAGACCGACCAACATGACACCCGGTAGAATGCCTGCAATGAACAGTCGGGCAATGGATTGTTCGGTGCTAACGCCGTACACAATCAGGATAATTGACGGTGGAATAAGTAGTCCCAAGGTGGCAGAGCCCGCCAAAGTGCCAAGCACTAAGTCGCGTGGATATCCGCGCTTAAGTAGCTCTGGAACGGACATGCGCCCGATTGTGGCTGCTGTTGCTGCCGATGATCCTGACACTGCGGCAAAAATTGCACACCCCAGAACATTAACATGCAACAACCGTCCGGGTATCCCGCCAAGCCAGGGCGCAAGGCCGCTGAACATATCTTGGCTTAGTCGGGATCGCAAAAGGATTTCCCCCATCAAGATAAACAAAGGAAGCGCGGCCAAAGGCCAGCTGTGGCTATGACCCCAAAGCGTCGTCGCAAGGACCAATCCAACAGGGGCGTTCGAGAATAACATAAGCGCCGTCATGCCCATCAAAATAAGCGAGAGAGCAACCCAAACACCAGAAGTCAATAGGCCAACCAGCACGATAAATAGTATGGAAAAGATGATAGGATCTGACATAATCATTCGGTTCCTTCATCAGAAAGAATTGAGTGTCGCGCCATGGCAGAAGAAAGACACAAATCCACAAACGCAATGGTCAAAACGCCTAGCCCAAGGGACATCACAGATTGTGGTATCCAGAGCGGAATTGCGACGATACCAGTCGAGGTGTCTCCGTAATGCGCACTTTCTTGCGTAAGCCGGACACAATACCAAAACGCATAGCCGCTTGTGGCTGCACCAACCGCCAAAGTGAGCATTTCCATAACCCATTTGACCCGATGCCCCATTGTTTGCACCATTAGATTGACACGAATATGCACGCCCGATTTCAGCGTATGTGCCAGAGCAAGAAAGCTTGCCGAAGCAAGGCAATACCCTGCGAAATCTGCGTAGGACGGCAATGTATATGACCATTCAACGCCCCCTACGCGCGCCAGAATGTTCAAGCAAACCTGTAGTGTCACAATTGTGCAAATCAATAAAATATTAAAAGCGGCCAAGCCGCCCGCGAATAGGTATAACCGATCCAAAACATACCGCATCATTCACCCCTTTAGTCGATGAGTATGGCCCCAAAGTTTGCACAGGGGCCACACCGCGTTTTCGGTTATTTTTGTTGATAGCTGCTCAGCACGCTCAACGCATCTTGGCTTGCATTGGCTTTCCAGTTTTCTAGCATTTCTGCTCCGACTGTTTGCAAACCCGCAGAAAGATCTGCACTTGGGGTTACGATTGTGATGCCATTGTCCTGCATGATTTGGATTTTTTCGGCAGCTTCCGCTTTCGACATATCCCAACCGCGTTGCTCTGCAACAGCTGCCGCATTCATGACAGCTTGTTGTGCATCTGCGGACAAGCGATCAAAAGCACGTTTGTTGACAACGACGATGTTTTTAGGAACCCATGCGTCAATGGATGTATAAAACTTTACAAAATCCCAAGCTGTTGAGCTTACGCCTGTGGATGGTGATGTGATCATGGCTTCGACTTGGCCCGTTGCAAAGGCTTGCGCAATGTCAGAGGCTTCGACTTGGGTTGGCGCTGCGCGAACCAATGTTGCGAATTCTTCTAGTGCTGCATTGTAAGACCGGAACCGCAAACCAGCGAGGTCTTCGACGGTGTTGATTTCTTTATTTGTATATAATCCTTGAGCCGGCCATGGAACCGAGAACAATGGCATCAATCCTTGTTTTGCCAACAGCTCTGTTACCACGGGTTTTTGGGCTGCCCACAAATGTGCGGCATCGTCGATGGATGTTGCAACCAATGGCTGGCTGTCGATGCCATAAGCCAAATCTTCGTTGGATAGCGTCGATAGAAAGAATTCGCCCATAGGCGCTTGACCAGAGCGTACAGCGTTTTTGATTTCACCATGTGGGAACAAGGATCCAGCAGAATGCACTGTGATCTTGAGCCCGCCATTTGTGGCGGCATCCACGTCTTTTGCAAATTCATGGATGTTCATTGTGTGGAAGACGCTGTCACCATAGGGTGTTGGCATATCCCAAGTTTCAGCTGTAGCAGACATAGCAGTAAGGCCCATGCCAACCGCAAAGATTGAGGCAAATTTTAACATGATCGCTCCCTTGTACGAAATGTTATTCAGGTTTATATGTTTGAAACGTTGACAAAGTGTCAATGTTTTGTCAACTAATTAAAAGAATAACGTTGGAAATATAGAAAAGGCCAAGTGATTGACCGATGACCACCCAATAGTTACGCCCAAGATTTATCCCTTGGGGATGGATGCCTTGGTTATTCAATTTGCCCGCACGGTGTCCGATGCTGCGTCGGCGGCGGTTCAATTCATGACTGCCACGCTGCAGGGGAATAGACACGAAGGCATTGTTGAAATTGCCCCTGCTTTGGCATCGTTGCTGGTCCGATTTGATCCAAATCGCGTTTCTCGTCAGACACTTAATTCGTGGTTAACCACTCTGTGTGCTGATCACGATTGGTCCCAGCTGGCGTTACCAAAATCCAAGAGAACTTGGGAAATTCCGGTTTGTTTTGATGGGGATGCCGCGCCGGACCTTGCTGAAGTGGCTGATGTAATTGGGTGTGATCCAAGTAAAATTATCGCCGAAATCCTAAGCGCAGAGCTGCGTGTTTTGGCCATTGGGTTCGCGCCGGGACAACCCTATATCGGTATGTTGCCAGAGCATTGGAACATGCCGCGTAAATCCGCAATCACCGCCGAAGTTCCAGCCGGAGCCTTGGTTACAGCCGTTCGGCAATTGGTGCTCTTTGCCAATCCGTCTCCTACTGGGTGGCAACAGCTGGGACTGACAGCGTTTCGCCCCTTTGATTTGTCCGCGCAAGATCCCGTTGCCCTGCGCGCAGGGGATGCGATGACATTTGTGCAGGCCAGTCAGAGCGATATTTCCGCCTTACGAGACAGTGAAAACCCATTCGGGGGCGCATCATGCAAGGTGCATTGATTCATATTGACCGTATTGCCCCCGGTGTCACCGTCCAAGATTTGGGGCGGCCAAATATCATGGGTCTGGGTCTATCACATGGGGGCGCAGCTGATCGGATCGCGCTTTACGAAGCCACAGCTTTATTGGGCGTTTCGAGGGTCTTGCCCGCCTTTGAATGCATGGGCATTGGGGGAACCTTCCGGTTTACAGGCCCTATGGTCATTGCGTTGACGGGCACAGAAATGCGCGCAAAATTGGGCGAACGATCGCTGACATGGGGTGCGTGTCATCCGGTCTCCAAAGGTGACGTGTTGACGATTGCGCCACGACAAAGCGGGGGATACGGCTATGTCACGCCATCGTGCCCCATTCAAACGCCATTGATTTATAATAGCCAAGCGGCTCATCTGACGGCTGGTATAGGTAACATGGTGCAAGTTGGGGATTGTTTTTCCTTGGGTGGGCCACTGTGCGATGACGCGCGCAATATGCGTCTTGCTGTGTCGCCTGATCGATATACCGGGGGGCGGCTGCGATATTTAGCAGGACCGCAAACGTCGCTATTTGGGGCAGAGACGTTGGAACGGTTTCACAATACAGACTTTACAGTGAGCCGTACAGCCAACCGCCAAGGCGTTAAGTTGGATTTTTTGGGTGAACCATTCGGCTGCGATTTAAGTGATGGTATTGCGTCAGATTTCATCGTTGCTGGGGATATTCAAATGACAGGGGCCGGCCAACCCTATGTATTATTGGCAGAATGCCAAACAATTGGCGGATATCCTAGAATTGGAACTGTAATCCCAAGTGATCTTGCTAAATGTGCCCAAGCCCCGACTGGCAGCACAATCCGGTTCGAACCAATCACCCTAAAATCGGCAGATGCCGTGTTGATGTCTGAGCACATTCAAATCTCTGCGTTGCGCAAACAGGTAACTGCGATGATCCGTGATCCACATCAAATTTCTGACTTGTTGTCCTATCAATTAATCAGTGGTGTGACGGCAGGGGATGATCTTTGAAACATTATGCCGCTTTGAAATCTCTAAGCACCTGACCCGCGTTGGTTTTTGTGCGTAGGCCGTTTAGCATTGAAAGCTGTCCATTGACCATCACATGCGCGATGCCGCTGGCATAGCGTCGGGGGTTTTTGGCTGTGGCGTTGCTGGCGATATGAGCGGGATCAAATACACAAATGTCCGCATGATACCCTATCTTTAGACGCCCTCTGTTTTTCAACCCGAGTCGGTCGGCGGGAATTGAGGTGATCTTGCGAAGGCCTTCTGCTAATGTCAGGATTTGTTGATCGCGCACGTAATATTGCAAAAACCGCGCAGCCCATCCGTAGCCAGACAACGACCCAATATGATCTTTGAGAACTCCGTCATTTGCGATTGCAACCGTATCAGAAATCACGGCGCATTCGGGTTGGTTAAGGCAAAGCTCCACATCGCTGTTGCGAAAGCTTTTCGATGACCACATACAGGCCATCATATTTTCGCCTTCTTCTAATAGGATATCCAAAACCGCGTCATAGGGATGACAATTCCGCATACGTCCAATTTCGGCAAAATCTGCCCCCACAATGTCTTTGTTGATCGTGGCATTCAACAACACAATATCTTGCCATTTTTCGGCCTTCACGATCAGCCACATGGGTTGGGGATTGGCTTTGATCTTGGCGCGGGCTTCTGGATCTGCGAGCCGTTTCATAACATCCTCAATGCCGCCAGATTGGGCCCATTTTGGCAAAATTGCCGCCATAAGTGTGTGATTCCAATCATGGGGAATAACATCAAAGGCAATGTCCACATCATGTCGCCGCGCCAATTCAATCATTTCCAAAGTATGGTTCATTGCATAGGCAGGGGCGCCATATTTGGGTTGGATATGGCTAATTTGCAGCTTGGCGCCGGATTGACGCGCTGTTGCTATGGCTTCGGCAAACCCAAGGTCATAGTGCGTATCACGGTTGCGGACATGGGTTGCATATAGGCGCCCGTGCTTGCCTGCGACTTCACACATAGGTACGAGATGTTCAGGCGCAGCCAAAATGCCCGGAAAATATTCAAGCCCCGACGAAAAACCACCGGCTCCTTCGTCTATGCATTGTTCAACCAGTTTGGCCATTTTCTTGACGTCATCGGCATCGCCAGCATGCAGTTCATCCCCCATGACGGCGCGGTGAATAGTGCCGTGTCCAACGAATGCCATGACGTTCACACCCAAAGATGTGTCGTCAAGCGCGTCCAGATATTCCGAAAAACCAAGCCAGCCTTTGTGTTTGGCATCAGCCGTATACCAAGGCGCGACTTTGCGGATATTGTCATGCGACAGCACAGGAGCACAGCTAATGCCACATTGACCAATGACTTCTGTTGTGACGCCTTGGTGCACTTGGCTTTCTGCGCGACCATCTGCGATAAGGGTAAAGTCGGAATGCGTGTGCATATCCACAAAACCGGGGGAAACCACCAAACCGGTCACATCGATGATCTGCGCGCTTCCTTTGGTGGACAGGTCCGGCGCAATTTCTGCAATCATGCCGTCTTTTATTCCGACATCACAGCATGCGTGGACTTTGCCTGATCCATCATGGACATCACCACCCTTTAACAGGATATCAAACATAAGAGCCCCCTTGCTATTTCGCGATCCCATAGGCCCAATTGGGAAGGAAAAGCGTCAGATCAGGGAATAGGATCAAGACAATCATCCCAAGGATATAGGCCAAGATAAACGGCAACACCGCCACGGATATGCGTTCAATAGATATCCCCGATATGCGTGCGGCCACAGTCAGGTTCGCACCAAGAGGTGGCGTCAAAAAGCCAATCTCACAGGTGATAACGGTAAAGACGCCGAACAACACCGGATCAACGCCCAACGACGTGACCAAGGGTAAAAACACAGCCGTGAACAAGACAATCTGTGCCAAAGATTCCATGAACGTACCAATAAAGATGTAGAAAACGCCAATCAGTAACAACACAAGAAATGGGTTGGTTGTGAGGGACGTGATGCTTTGTTGGACGGCGGTTGGAATATCGTAAAATGCGGTAAGCTGACCAAAGGCCAATGTCGGTGTGATCAGGATCAAAATACCCGTTAACAAAGCGGTAAATCGCAGCGCATCTATCAGCTTCTTTAGGGTAAGTTCACGATAGATAAAGAGCCCTACAAATAACGAATAGAAAACAGCTACGCCCGCGGCTTCGGTCGGGGTGAACTTGCCGCCGTAAATACCACCAAGAATAAGCACAGGTGCGCCAATCGACCATTTTCCATCCCAAAGGGCCTTTAGAAACGGTCCCCAAGAAAATGGCGCGCCATCCCCGCCATAGTTGCGGCGGCGCGCAATGATATAGGTTGTGATCATCAAAAAGAGTGTGATCATCAGGCCCGGTAGGAGCCCAGCAAGAAAGAGCCGTGGAATAGATGTTTCCGAAACCAGACCGTAAATAATCATTAGGTTTGAGGGTGGAATAAGGCTACCCAACGCACCCGCGCTGGCGGTGATTGATGCCGCAAAAGGCACATCATAGCCGTCGCGTTTCATGGCTGGAACCGTCACAGAGCCGATCGCAGCCGTCGTTGCTGGACCAGAGCCGGACAGAGCCGCAAATAGCATACAGGCAAATACCGTCACCAATCCCATGGAACCGCGATAGGCACCAACCAAGTTTGTCGCGATGGATATCATACGTGTTGCCATGCCTCCGACTTCCATCAGTCGGCCGGCTAAAACAAACAGTGGTATCGTCAGCAATGGGAAAGGCGTTAGGCTAGAATACCCAGTTTGCGCCATTAGGGTATATGGAATATCGATCATAAACAAAGCCAAAAGCGTGGTCATGCCAACCGATACAAAAAGCGGAACGCCGATTATTGTCAGTACAATAAAAACGAGCGCAATAATTAGTAATGGGCTCATAGGGGGCGCTCCTGCGGTTCGTTGATTTCAAGGTTTTCTTCCAACATACCAGGAAGCCCATCAGCCCCGGCTTTGATCCATTCTATGTAGGTTTCGATTAAACGAAGCAGCATCAGACCGTAGCCAATGATGAGAATGGTTTGTGGATAAAATTGATTAATGCCAAGGCTCGGGCTGATGGTCGGGAATTTCCACATAACAGCCAAGTAATCCAAGCTGACCCGAAGCATGAAAATACAAAAAATGGCCCAAGTAAAATCGGCGATATAGATCACAAATCGGCTTAACCGAGGGGGCAATGCTTGAACCGCGACCAGAATTCGAATGTGAAACCGTTCACGAACACAGAGCGATGCCCCCGTGTAAACAGCCCAAACCATACAAACAGAGGCCACTTCTTCTGTCCAATGAAGGGCGATTTCAAAAATATAGCGTGCGACGACCTGGGAAAAAACGCTTATGGCGATAATTGCCAAGGCTGTGCAGCAAATGAGTTCTTCAAAATGACGGGTAAGCCATCTGACGCCGATCATTGGCGGTCTCCAATATCAAAAAAGTAGGTTCAGAGGCGCTAACGCCTCTGAATGGATATACGTAGAATTATTCTGCGGCTGCTTGAATTCTTTTGACCAAGTCAACAAACTCGTCACCACGCTTGGCCGCAAAGTCGTCTTGGACGCCTTTGGCGGCAGCCACGAAATCTGTTTTGTCAGGTGTGGTCATTGCCATGCCACCTTCTGTTGCCAGCCAGTTGCGGATTTCCGTCGTTTCCGACGCAACCTCTTCTGACAAAAGGGCGCCTGCCTCTTCTGCGGCGCGATGGATGATGTCACGCTGCTCGTCTGTTAAACGCTTCATAAAGTTGTCGGACGCAAACAAGGGCGCAAAAGCAACAAAGTGTTCGAGAATAACCAAATGTGGTTCAAACTCATAGAATTTCATATCGCGAATAAAGGATGTGCCGTTATCGCCACCGTCAACCGTCCCTGTCTGAAGAGCTGTTGGCGTTTCTGACCAAGCAAGCGGAACTGGATTTGCACCAAAGGCTTCGAATGTGGCAATCATCACTTCGTTCTTAGGAACACGAATTTTCAAACCATCCATGTCGGCCATTGTATTGACTGCGCGCACAGAGTTGTAAAAATCGCGATACAGCGCTGGGCCAAATGCCAAGAGATGCACGCTTGTGTCCTGTTGGAGTTTGTCCTTCATGAATTGACCGACGTCGCCATTTAACACGCGACTTAGGTGATCAGTATTTTGGAAGATATACGGCAAAACGGTCACGTCCATCAAAGGCCAGTGCGGAGACACATTGTTTGCCGTAATAAGGAACCCATCAACCGTGCCAAGCTGCATGGCTTTGAACGCTTCGTCTTCGGTAGCGATTTGATTACAGCAGCGCAGCTTTACATCTATCGCACCCCCGCTCATTTCTTCGGTAAGTCTTTCAAAGTGGGCGCCAAATCGACCATAGATTGACGCTTCTGGCGCACCAAATCCGACATTCATTGTAATATCTGCAGCCATCGCAGATGTGGTTGAAATAGTGGCCGCTGCAAATGACAGAGCGAGCGCCTTTAACGTGTTGGTTTTCATATCTCTCACCTTGTTGGTTGTATTTTTATTTCTTTACGTTGGCACAGGGTGTATTGCATGTATAATATCAAAACGTTCTTTGTTGATAACAAAAAGGTATCATGCGTTTCGACCTTAGACATATTCGATGTTTTGTTGCTGTCGCAGAAGAATTGCATTTTCGACGCGCAGCAGAGCGGATTGGCATTGCACAACCTGCTTTGAGCAGGACAATTCGTGATTTAGAAAACGATATGGGCGTTATTTTGTTAGAGCGCACCAAAAAGTTCGTGACTCTCACCAAAGCCGGGCAAGCCTTTCTAGAGAGTAGCCGCGCTATTTTAATTGCGATCGAGTATGCTGTTGAAAATACGCGTAATGTGTCGGATGGCAAAATGGGGTCCATGCGCATTGCCTATACGGACCTTGCAATCATTGGGGTGCTGCCAAAAATTCTAAAAGATGTGCGCAGCGACTTACCTGATGTTGCATTGCAGTTCAAAAATGATGTCTCGATCAACCAGTTGCGCGATCTAGAAGATGATCTGTTGGACATCGGCTTTGTTACCGGCCCAATCAGTGGGACTTGGTTTGAGCAATTGCCGATTTCGCACGAAAGGCTGACTTGTGTTGTGTATGATAGCCACCCTTTGGCGTCGCGCACTTCGGTTCGGATTGCAGACTTGGCAGAAGAAAATTTTGTGCATGGGGCGTTCAAGGAATGGGAAGTATTCCTGTCGCATTTGCTGCCTCTTTGTCATCGTAATGGGTTCAAGCCCCGCATTGTCCAAGAAGGAATAACAAGTCTTGGTATTATGGGGTTGGTTGCGGCCGGTGTGGGTATCACTGTGCTTACAGAAAGTATTGGAAATTCGCTTCCAATCGGGGTCACTATGATTCCTATAGAAGACGCGATTGACCCTATTCAAACCGTTGCGGTTTGGAAGTCTGAAAACATCGATAAAACCAAACGACGGTTTATCGAAACGCTCCGGCGGCGGGTCACGCAGATTGAACAATAAGATTTGAAAGCTGCTGCAAACGGCGCTTAATGACTAAATAGAAAAGGGACCACCCATGTCAGATATCACTGTCTTTCGCGCGCGCAAGATTGTCACCATGGATCCAAACTGCCCCGAAGCAACACATGTAGCCGTGCAAAACGGCCACATCTTGTCGGTGGGCGGGGCCGATTGTGGCGATCAATGGGGGGACGTCACCCATGATGACAGCTTAGCGGACACAGTGTTGTTACCCGGTTTTGTCGAAGGCCATGCACATATGATGGCGGGGGCTATCTGGCAATATGCTTATGCGGGTTTTCATGATCGCGTTGATCCGGATGGCAATTTAGCCCAAGGCTTTACCGATCTAAACGCAGTTATCCAAGGGTTGTCTGATTACGCCAAGGGATTACCAAAGGACCAGCCATTAGTGGCTTGGGGGTTTGATCCAATCTTTTTGCCGGATGAGCGGATGAACAAATCCCATCTGGATCAAATTAGCACAGACAGACCCGTTGCAATTCTATTTTCGAATTTTCACCTCATGTGCGTGAATTCTAAAGCGTTAGAATTGGCTGGATACGATCAAGGCACAAATGTCGAAGGTGTGATCAAAGGACCCGATGATAGGCCCAATGGTGAACTTCAGGAAATGGCGGCAATGTTTCCTCTTATTCGGCGGTTAGGAATTGATTTCAGTAACCTAAGTTTGCGTCCAGATGCCATTCAGCACTATGCCAAAGTCGCAAAGCAATGCGGTGTTACAACCGTCACGGATCTATTTTCAGAATTGACAGATGAAGCGCTGGAAACATTACTGCGCACAACTGGCGATGATCGCTATCCCGTGCGGCTCGTGCCTGCAATGACAGCCATTGGTGGAACGCCGACAGATGTCGCAAAACAGGCATTGGCCTACAAAGCCAAGTCCACTGATAAATTGCGGCTTGGGGCTGTGAAAATAATGACGGATGGATCAATCCAAGGCTGGACCGCACGTGTGAAATGGCCGGGATATGTGGGGGGGCAGCCAAATGGTCTTTGGAATATTGCGCCTGACCAAATCAAAGCGCTTTGCCGAGAAATGCATAAATCTGGGGTGCAGATGCATATCCATGTGAACGGTGACGAAGCCTCAGAAGTTGTTATTGATGCGCTCGCTGAAGCCATGCGTGAACATGCATGGCCTACGCATCGGCATGTGCTGCAACACGGGCAAATGATGGGGGTCGATCAATTCCGACGGTGTGCCGAATTGGGGCTATGCGTAAATCTCTTTGTTAATCACATTTGGTACTTTGGCGATCAACACGCGGCTTTGACCATAGGCGAGGATCGCGCGCGCCGCATGGATGCATGTCAAAGTGCATTGGATGCTGGTGTGACCTTGGCGATCCATTCAGATGCGCCAGTGACCCCAATGGGCCCATTGTTCACAGCATGGTGTGCCGTCAATCGCATTACAATGTCCGGTCGCACACTTGGTGAGGCGCAAAAAATATCAGTTCAAGACGCGATCAAAGCCATCACTTTGGGCGCCGCACAGACGTTAAAAATGGATGATGAAATCGGGTCAATCGAGACGGGCAAGCGTGCAGATTTTGCGGTTTTGGATGCCAACCCTTTTGATGTGGACCCTCTGACGCTTGGGGACATCAAGGTTTTGGGAACGGTGTTGGGGGGCACTTTGAATTTGGTATGAAAATAGCACCTTTACCAATGACGGTGATTTCCGGCTATTTGGGAGCAGGAAAAACCACTTTGATTAACCGTCTCTTAAGCGAAGACCATGGTCAAAAGCTATTGGTCATGGTCAATGATTTTGGATCTATCAATATCGATGAAAAGCTGCTTGCGTCCACCGAGGATGATACTTTGACGCTAACAAATGGATGCGTGTGCTGCACAATGGGGGCTGATCTTTATATTGCGATTGGCAAAGTGTTGGATCGCACACCACGACCAGATCATCTGATTATCGAAGCAAGTGGAATTGCTGATCCTGTGAAAATCGCGAATGCTGCCAAGGCCGAGCCGGATTTGTCCTATGGGGGGATCATCACCGTTGTTGATGCACAAACCATTGAAACCCTATCGACCGATGTTATGATCGGGGCTCAGATTAACGGACAAATTTCCGCAGCTGATTTGATCGTGGCCAGCAAAACCACAGTTTTATCCCAGAAAATGAGTCAGTGTATTCGTGCGCTGTCAGGTGTCGAACTTGTCGTGGCAAATGCAACAGATAGCCTTGCTCCACTTGTGTTGGGATCACATTTTGCCAATCCATTCCCGCCCCATGCCAGCGGCCATCCAGATTATGTGTCTTGGAGCTTTCAAGGAAATGTTGTTCTGTCGCGTAGGCAATTGGATCACCTGTTGGCATGCCGTCCAACGACCATGTTTCGCTTTAAAGGTATCGTTCAGGGACCAGATGAAACAGCCTGGATTGTTCAAGTGGTGGGTAATCAAGTTGAGATCACACCAACAACTGCTCGCGAAAAAACGACTGTTGTTGCCATAGGTGTTCATGGAAACATTACGACAGAAGAAATAAAGGATTGGTGGTCAACATGCGAGAATGGCGCACATTAGGCTCCGTCCCCAAAGGAGCAGAGCCTAATGTGGTGATGCTACAATGCGTTTGTCACCGTTTGTTTTTGCGTGCCAAGACCCTGAACAGTTAATTCCATGACATCACCTTCCCTTAGAAAGCGTGGTGGTTTCATGCCCAGCCCAACTCCAGAGGGTGTCCCCGTGGCAATGATATCACCTGGCAAAAGTTCCATGAATTGGCTCATGTAGGAAATGATTTTGCGTACAGAAAAGATCATATCATCCGTATTCGAGCTTTGAACTGTTTCACCATTCAACGATAATTCCAGATCAAGCACCTGTGGATCGGGAACTTCGTCTGCAGTCACAAACCAAGGTCCAACAGGACCAAAAGTCGGCGCGGATTTGCCTTTTACCCACTGTCCGCCACGATCCATTTGGAAAGAGCGTTCCGATACATCGTTTATCGTGCAATATCCCGCCACGTAATCCAGAGCCGTGTCTTGGTCTACGTACAGCGCGTTTTTCCCAATTATGATACCCAACTCAACTTCCCAATCGGCTTTCTGTGATGTCCGTGGAATAATCACTGGGTCATTGGGGCCGGATAAACACGACGTTGCTTTGGAAAATAATATTGGTTCGGCCGGGATCGGAATGCCTGTTTCTTGGGCGTGTTTTGAATAGTTCAAACCAACACAGTGAAAGTTTGGAACCGATGCCAAGCAGCAGCCAATCCGGACATCGGGGGCAACCAGAGGCAATGTGCTTGGGTCTATTTTCCTAAGCTTATCAAGCCCACCAGAAGATATCAGCTGGCTATCGATATCCTGAACGATGCCAGTCAGGTCACGTATTTGACCATCATGGTCCAAGAGGCCAGGTTTTTCCGCGCCCTTTGGGCCAAACCGCAAGAGTTTCATTCGGTGTCCTTTTCTGTGTTAGACGGGCTTTCTAGCCCAGAATTAACCAATTTCACTTGTTCTTGAATATCATCGGCTAGATACAAAAGATGCTGTTCCACGGCTTTTTGCGCGGCTACTTCGTCTCGTTCCAAGAGCGCGGCCAGAATAGCGGCATGATCCGTTAACACACGTTCGCGGCTTTGACGCTTTGCTGCTGCTAAAAATCGCGGATACCAAAGCCGTTGTAGATATAGCTTGTGCGTTTCAGTCAGGCTTGCATTTTGTGATGCTGCGGCAATCTGACTGTGAAAAGACATATCCAATTCAAACAATGTCACGGTATCGAAGGTGTCAAAGTCGCGTTGCATACGCTCCATTGTCGTTTGAATTTGTTCAAGCTCTGCGTCCCTTGCATGGCGACATGCCAACTTAGCCGAAAGCCGCTCTAAGGTGATCAGGACTTCGGTTTGATCGGATACTGTTTTTAGATCAAGAAGTGACACAATCGGGCTGCGCGCGTGCCGCAGGGTGATTAACCCCTCTTCTGCAAGAACACGAAGTGCCTCGCGCATTGGCGTACGGCTGACCCCCATTTCAGTCGAGGTATCACGCTCTTTGACAGGGGTGCCCGGTTTCAATACGCCGCGCAAAATATCACGCCTAAGCGTGTCAACAATACCAGTCACGAGCGCCTGTGAGTTCATGGAAATCGGTCTCTTTAGCCGCGTCCGATATATGGCATTGTTGTTGCCATAACGGTCATAAATTGCACATTGGCATCCAAAGGCAAAGACGCCATATGCATCACAGAGGTCGCGACGTTTGACACATCCATGACGGCTTCTACGGCCATGTTTCCATCTGCTTGGGGCATTCCGGTTGTCATTTTCTGCGCCATATCTGTTAGGGCATTGCCTATGTCGATTTGCCCACACGCAATGTTAAACGGGCGACCATCCAAGCTAAAGGATCGCGTCAATCCTGTGATCGCATGTTTTGACGCGGTATAAGGCGATGACCCCCACCGTGGAACATAGGCGGATACGGACCCGTTGTTGATAATCCGCCCCCCTTGGGGATCCTGCGCGCGCATCCTCGCAAAAGCGGCGCGTCCACAAATGAAAGACCCAGTTAAATTAATGTCGATACAGCGACGCCAATCTGCAACTGAAATTTCGTCAGGACGCGCGCCAAACACAGATACGCCAGCGTTATTGAAAAGCGTATCAATACGGCCCCAGTTTTCGATGGCTTTGTCAAAACTGGCGTCTACTGCGGCTTCGTCTGTCACATCACAAGGCAATACCAGCGCGCGGTCGTACCCCGATGCGGTCGCAGCCAATATGTCTTGGTTGCGACCGATCAAGCCAACGTGCCAGCCGTTATCCAAGAATAGCTTGGCAGTGGCCTGACCAATACCGCGTCCGGCACCTGTGATGATGATAGATGGCATATCTTTGTCCTTAGTGGTTGTCGCGGGGAATGATTTTGGAAATCTTTTGATAAGCGGTTGCCAATTCTAGACATCCGCCATCTGCAAGTTGACCAACATGTGTGCGATAGATTTCCTGCCAAGGAGTTTGATGTTCAATAACGGGGGCTTCCCATGCGTCTATGCGGGCTTGCCATTCGGCATCATCCACCAAAGCGTTCAATTTGGAAATGTTCAAATCCAATTGCACCATGTCCCCTGTTTTCAAATAGGCAAGACCGCCGCCAACAACAGATTCGGGCGATGCATTCAAAATCGACGGGCTTTCGGATGTGCCTGATTGTCGACCATCCCCAACTGTTGGTAGATGCGCAATGCCTTGGCGAATGATGTGATCCGGCGGCTGCATATTGACCACCTCGGCAGACCCCGGATAACCAACACAGCCAACGCCGCGAATGAACAAGACACAATTTTCGTCAATATCTAGCGCGGGGTCGTTGATGCGATCATGATAATCTTCGGGACCTTCGAACACGATTGCGCGGGCTTCAAAGATGCCTTCTTTTCCGGGTTTTGATAGAAACCGCTCTTGGAAATCTTTTGAAATTACCGATGTTTTCATCAAAGCAGAGTCAAACAAGTTGCCCGATAGCACTTTGAACCCTGCGTTTTTGCGTAAGGGTGCATCGTAGGTGGTGACAACGTCCAAATCCTTGCTTTGCCATCCATTCAGGTTTTCACCCATTGGTTTGCCCGAGGCTGTCATGACATCTGTGTGAATGCGTCCGGCCTTCACCAATTCGCCCATCACTGCGGGAACGCCGCCGGCGCGGAAAAAGCTTTCGCCTAGGTATTCGCCTGCGGGCTGCATGTTCACCATCAAGGGAACATCAAACCCGTATTTTTCCCAATCGGTGACATGTAAATCCACGCCGATATGACGGGCGATGGCTTGCAAATGCGGCGGAGCATTGGTGGACCCGCCGATCGCCGCATTCACAACAATCGCGTTTTCAAATGCGTCCCGTGTCATGATTTGTGACGGTTTCAAGTCTTCGTAAACCATTTTCACAATGCGTTTGCCCGTCTCAAATGCCATCGTCATGCGTTCCCGAAAGGGGGCGGGAATAGCCGAATTTCCTGTAAGCGTCATTCCCAATGCTTCGGCCATTGCGTTCATGGTGCTGGCCGTGCCCATCGTGTTGCAATGCCCCAAAGACGGGGCGGATGAACAAACGCGGTCCATGAATTCATCATAGTCGATTTCACCAGCAGCCAAAAGCCGACGGCTTTCCCAAACAATGGCTCCGCTTCCAGCACGTTTGCCATTCCACCACCCGTCCAGCATTGGCCCGCCATTCAGGGCAATCGCAGGAAGGTCGACAGTCGCCGCACCCATTAACATGGCTGGCGTTGTCTTGTCGCATCCAGTGGTTAAGACGACACCATCAATTGGGTAACCGTGCAAAACTTCGACGAGCGACAGATACTGAAGGTTGCGATCCAGCGCAGCAGTCGGGCGTTTGCCGGTTTCTTGAATTGGATGTACCGGAAATTCCATGGGAATACCGCCTGCTTCGCGGATCCCTGCTTTGATGCGATCCATCAAGAAGACATGAATCTTGTTGCACGGTGCAAGGTCGCTTCCGGTTTGTGCGATGCCAATGATAGGCCGTCCACTCTGAAGTTCTTCGCGGGAATATTCTTGGTTCTGGTACCGCTCAACATAAAGCGCGGTCATGCCCGGATTGTTTGGATTATCGAACCATTCTTGGGATCTGAATTGTTTATTTGCTTTGGTGTCGGACACGAGAAAGCTCCTGTTGAAACTGAATTTTGGAACAGTTTTATGAAATGGTATACCAAATGCAAGAGCAAAGAGGGATGCTTTTGCAAATCTGTTTTGATTACTTTGAGGCTTTGGCAACAACCTCTGCGAGGTCAATGCCATTTAATCGAGCGACATGATCTGACAACATCGGCACAAAGTCACCAGCCGATCCGATGGCTTCGGCATGGGCAAAGTAATGGCGCGCAGCGGATGCCATGACATTCATAACACCGGCATCTGTCGCCATCGCATTTACATAGCGAATGTCTTTGGACATATTCGCAATGGAAAATTTATGCGCATTTTCATCGCGATCACAGACATATTGCATAAAAGTATCAAAGAACCCGTTGCCCAATCGACTTGGTCCGATCACATTCCGGAACGTTTGAGGTGAAATGCCGACCTTGGCCCCCAAGACGGCCGTTTCTGCGTAAAGTGACGCATAGCTTGCAGCAAGAAAGTTCATAAGCAGTTTCATTTTGTGACCTGAGCCGACATCGCCAATATGGTTAATCGTGCCAGCCCAGCATTCGATCACCGGTTTCACGACCGCAAATATGTCGGGATCTGCACCGACCATCGCGTCTAACGTTCCCGCTTCGGCTTCTTTCGGAGTGCGTCCCAACGGGGCATCAACCATGTGTACACCACAATCTGCCATGTCCTTTGCAAGTGCGCAGGTGGATGTTGGATCTGAGGTGCTGGTATCAATGACGATCAATCCTTTTCGTGCATTTGCAAGCAACCCCTCGGGCCCACGGATCACGGCTTCGACTTGGGGGGAATTCGACAGGCATAGATGAATAATGTCACAGGTTTGCGCCATGTCTTGCAAAGACTTTGCTTCGTGGGCGCCCAAGGACACCAGACTTTCAATCGGTGTTCTGTTGTTATTGCCTTTGACCCAAACGTCATATCCACCTTTTAGGATATTTTTAGCCATTCCATGGCCCATGTAACCAACGCCAATAAAACCGATTTTTTGCTTTTGTGTCATAAGATTTCTTTCATCTGGAGTATGTTATAAGCTGGCCGTTATCCCGCCATCGACATAGAGTGTTTGTCCGTTCACGAAGCTAGCGCCATCGGAGCACAAGAACACGCAAGCGCCGACCAATTCTTCGACTTTGCCCCAACGCCCTGCGGGTGTCCTTTTTTCCAACCATTCAGAAAATGCAGGGTCTTGAACCAAAGCCGCATTTAATGGGGTATCAAAATATCCTGGCGCAATGGCATTACAGTTCAAGCCATACTTTGCCCAATCTGTGGCCATACCTTTTGTAAGATTGGCAATGGCACCTTTGGTAGCCGTATAGGGGGCAATTCCCGGCCGCGCGAGCGCGCTTTGGACGCTGGCAATGTTGACGATTTTACCACCCTTGCGGCGGATCATATGTTTGGCGACGGTTTGCCCGACGTAAAACGCCGAGTTCACGTTGGTGCGCATCAATGTGTCAAAGGCGTCAATCGGAAAGTCTTCGAGCGGTGCGCGATGTTGCATGCCGGCGTTATTGATCAAAAGCGTTATCGGACCATTATTTGCTTCGTATGCATTAATCGCAGTTTGCACCGCCAAAGCGTCTGTCACATCAAAAGGCAGTGTATCCACGCGCGCACCAGTATCGCTTAGTCGCTGCGCGGCCGTGTTTAGCCGCGATGTGTCTCTGGCATTCAAAATCACTTTGGCTCCGGCTTCGGACAATCCTTGGGCAAGGGCATAGCCAATTCCCATAGATGACCCTGTTATCAAAGCCGTTTGATTTGATAGATCAAAGAGTTTCAATTCCGTCCCATCCTATGCACCGTGACTTGTTGACAAACTTTGCTAAAGCTGACTGAATAATTGGTATACCATTTTTGCTTGTGTGCAAGTCCCACGTCATCAAACGGGAAAAACCAAGCGACACGAGCATTGGGGAAGGGAACAAAATGACGCCATTGGCATTGGATCAAACAGGAACCTATGTTGGGCGTATTTGGCGACCCGATGTGGGGCCATGTGTGGTGGTTATACGGGACGAGCAAGTTGTGGATATTACATCCCGTGATGTTCCAACGGTGTCAGATGTATTAGAGCAAGATGCGCCCATTGATGACATTGCCGGTCACGTTGGGGAAACTGTTTGCACGTTGAATGATCTGTTAACGGCGTCATGGGGTGCGCGGGATGCAAATGCGCTGCGATTGCTTGCGCCTTGTGATCTTCAGGCGATCAAAGCATCAGGCGTCACATTTGCACAAAGCATGGTCGAACGTGTCATCGAAGAACGTGCCGGAGGCAAAGGTGCCCTGGCGCAAGATATCCGTACCAAAGTGACCTCTGTTATCGGGGATAGCCTAAGCGGTATCAAACCTGGATCCCCCAAGGCGATGCAGGTCAAAGAGCTTTTGGTAAAAGAAGGGCTGTGGTCTCAGTACCTTGAGGTCGGGATTGGACCTGATGCGGAAATCTTTACCAAATGTCCCCCGATGGCTGCGGTCGGTTGGGGCGCCGAAGTCGGGTTGCATCCCATTTCAAAATGGAACAATCCAGAGCCGGAAATTGTTCTAGCGGTCAATTCCAAAGGCAAAATCCAAGGTGCGAGCCTTGGCAATGATGTGAACCTGCGCGATGTCGAAGGGCGCTCTGCCTTGTTGCTTGGAAAGGCCAAAGACAACAATGCCTCCTGTGCGATTGGTCCGTTTGTGCGGCTGTTCGATCAAAACTTTACCTTGGACAGCATTCGAACCGCCGAGTTGCGCTTGGACGTGGTAGGTCAAGACGGGTTCACCCTAGAGGGCCATTCTTCGATGTCTCAAATCAGCCGAGATCCAACCGAGTTAGTCCAGCAGACAATCGGCGCACATCACCAATATCCAGATGGGTTCATGTTGTTCTTGGGTACTATGTTTGCCCCAGTCAAAGACAGGGATGGCGAAAACCAAGGGTTCACGCATCATATCGGTGACCGCGTACAAATTTCAGAACAAGCTTTGGGATATCTTGCGAATACGGTAAAGCTATCTACGGATTGCGCGCCTTGGACATTTGGTGTGGGGGGATTGATGCGGAATTTGGCTCTGCGGGGATTATTGACATGACACCTATCGCGTTTGATCAAACGGAATGCTCACTTGGTGAAGGACCGCTTTGGCATCCAAAACGCCAGTCATTGTTCTGGTTTGATATTAATGGACATCGACTATACGAGCGTTCAGGTCAGACAACACAGCACTGGCAGTTTGATACTTTTGTGTCTGCGGCAGGATGGGTTGATCAGGATCATTTGCTCGTTGCCCAAAAAGGCGCATTGGTTCGATTTAACCTAACATCTGGCACGTCTGAACACGTGGTTTCGCTAGAAGCCGATAATCCAATCACGCGTCCGAATGATGGTCGCGCGGATCCCTTTGGGGGGTTTTGGATCGGCACGATGGGTATTGATCTAGAACCGGATGCGGGGGCGATCTATCGGTATTACAAGGGCGAATTGCGTCAGCTTTACCAACCGCTTACCATTCCTAACTCTACGTGTTTTGCGCCTTGTGGAACGCTTGCCTATTTCACGGATACACCCAAGGGTCAGATTATGCGGCAGCGACTTGATCAAGAGGGGTGGCCGGATGGACCTCCAGAGGTTTTCTTGGATCTTTCTGGTCGTACCTTTTGTCCTGATGGTGCCGTTGTGGATGCCCAAGGGAACCTATGGATTGCGCATTATGGTCATGCGAAAATCACGCAATTTTCCCCAGACGGGCGTGCGTTATCCGTGATACAAACGCCGGCTCAGCAAATGACCTGTCCTGCTTTCGGGGGGGCTGATTGCAAAACGCTGTTTATGACATCTGCGCGTCAACATCTTGATGATCCAGCGGTCGAAGACGGGCAAACCCTCTTTGTGGCATTAGATATCAAAGGTCAAAACGAACATCAGGTGATTTTATGACGCCATCGTTCTTGGCCGTCGGTGAATGTATGATCGAATTGGCTGATATGGGGCAAAACAGCTATAAACGCGGCTTTGCTGGGGATACGTTTAATACTGCTTGGTATGCACGCAAACTATTGCCAAAGGCATGGGATGTCAGTTTTGGCAGCTGCATTGGCGATGACCTTGCATCTCAAGACATGGCTGCCTTTGTTCGCGACAGTGGTATTGCGACTGACTGGCTGCGCATCGTGCCAAAACGGTCGGTTGGGCTTTATATGATAACGTTGGATCAAGGGGAACGTCGGTTTTCATATTGGCGATCACAGTCGGCTGCGCGTTTGTTAGCGGATGATGCCGATTGGCTTGCCCAAATGTGCAAAGATCGCGCTGTGATACATTTCTCGGGCATTACTTTGGCTATCTTATCCCCCCGTGGACGCGAAGCGCTATGTGCGGCGTTAGAGCAGGCCAAAGCGGACGGCGCTATGATAGCCTTTGACACCAACTTGCGCCCAAATCTTTGGGACAGCCATGATGAAATGCGAGATTGGATTTCTTTTGCGGCGCAAACTGCGCAGGTTGTTTTGCCGTCTTTTGACGAAGATGCGGAATTGTTCGGAGACAAATCGCCAACTGACACGATTGCCCGTTATCAATCCGCCGGTGCCGAACTGGTTGCCGTGAAAAACGGAGGAGACGCGCTTTGGCTTTGGGATAAAACGGGGATACGAACCTGTCAGCCTGTTCCTATTGATACAATCGTTGACACCACTGCCGCAGGGGATAGCTTTGCCGCGGCATTTCTAAGTGCGCTTGCGCTGGGCCAAAATGCAGATGATGCTGCGATGAGCGCCATGAAATTGGCATCGACCGTCATTCAACATCGCGGTGCCTTGGTGCCGTCACTATTTAAAGGATGAAACGTATGAATATCTTGATCATTGGTGGCGGTGGTTTTATCGGCCAAAAACTGGCGCGCTCTTTGGTGGCACGTGGTCAGCTTCGCGGGCAGAAGATCGAGTCGCTTACATTGGCTGATATACACATGCCAGCGTCCATTCCGGCCAATTTCGATATCAAAACAGTCACATGTGACATCGCTGATCCGCAGTCAGTTGCCGATACCATAGGGTCAGAGGTGGATGTGATCTATCTGTTGGCTGCCATAGTGTCTGCTCATGCCGAAGACGATTTCTTTGCGGGCATGTCAATCAATATGATGGGCACGTTAAACGTTCTTGAGCGCGCGCGCAGTTTGAATACCTGTCCCACGGTTGTTTTCACATCCTCGATTGCGGTTTTTGGCGGTGAAGTGCCAGATCCAATTTTGGATCACACGGCATTGATGCCGCAGTCTTCTTATGGGACACAAAAAGCAATCGGTGAATTGTTGGTGAATGATTATAGCCGCAAAGGATTTATTGATGGGCGTGGGTTCCGATTGCCGACAATTTCTGTTCGGCCCGGCGCGCCCAATCGCGCGGCATCTAGCTTTATGTCGTCAATCCTGCGGGAACCCTTGAATGGCCAACCCGCAAACTGCCCCGTCTCCAAAGACTTTGCGCATTACTATTTGTCACCTAGAAAATGCGTCGAAAATCTAATTCTTGGCGCTGAAATTCCAGGCCAAGATTTTGGATCCAGTCGGTGCATGATGATGCCAGGACGAAAGACAACAATCCGCGAAATGATCGATGCCATGACGTCCGTTGTGGGGCCAGAGGCGGAAGAGTTGATTACATGGAATGCGCAGCCAGACGTGCAAAAGATCGTTGGCGGTTGGCGATCAGATTTTGAACCGACCAAAGCGCTGAAACTGGGCATGTCCGCTGATACAAGCTTTGTGGAAAATATTCGTTATTATATCGAAGATGATCAGCCCACAGGATAGATTAAGGGTTCAAGTGTTTAGCCTGACAAGGCTGCGTTGGGTCCAGTCATTATGTCTAACCTAGTTTATCATGCAAAATCTATTGCAAGTATTCTTGCAATTCTGTTGTAATTTCTGCACTGCTTCGGCGGCTACTCCGAGAGGAAATCGAATGTCTAAATTGCAATTTGCCCAGAACCTATATCGACTTGGAACCGAGTCCGCTTTCGTCGTGTTGGCGCGTGCGCAAAAGCTTGCGTCAGAGGGCAAAGACATCATCAATCTGGGCATTGGTCAACCTGATTTTGCAACGCCGGACCATATCGTCGAGGCCGGTATCAAAGCGATGCGAGATGGGCATCATGGATATACGCCAGCCAACGGATTGCCCCAATTGCGTGCAGCGGTGGCGCGTGATTTGAACCGACGGCACGGGGTTGACGTGAATCCCGATCATGTGGTGGTCGTACCAGGCGGTAAGCCAACAATGTTCTTTGCGATCACAATGTTTGGTGAACCGGGGGCAGAAATCATGTACCCCAATCCGGGCTTCCCAATTTATGAATCCGTGATCCGTTATTCTGGGGCCACTCCGGTTCCTATTGAATTACGCGAAGAAAATGGATTTTCGTTTAATGCGGACGAAGTCCTGTCGAAAATTACACCTAAAACGCGTTTGATAATCATTAATAGCCCCGCCAATCCGACGGGTGGCGTGACGCCCAAAGCGGAAATCGACAAGTTAGTCGCAGGGCTTGATCAGCACCCCCATGTTGCGATTTTGTCAGACGAGATTTATTCTCAAATGCTTTATGATGGTCAAGACCACGTGAGTCTATTGCAGTATCCCGAAATCCGTGATCGGCTTATTATGTTGGATGGTTGGTCCAAAACCTATGCGATGACAGGATGGCGTTTAGGCTATGCTGTTTGGCCAGAAAGTGCCGTCGAGCATGTGACACGGTTGTGTATTAACGATCATTCATGTGTGAATGCACCCACGCAGTTTGCCGGAATCGCAGCCCTAGAAGGACCCCAAGATGCAGTCGCCGATATGATGGCGCATTTCGATCAAAGGCGTAAAATTATTGTCGCCGGTTTGAATGCGCTTCCGGGTGTGACATGTACGGATTCCGCAGGGGCATTTTACGCATTTCCCAATATTTCTGGAACCGGATTGACCGCAATTGAAGCACAAAATTTATTCTTAGATCAAGCAGGTGTTGCCACAATTGCAGGCACCAGCTTTGGGTCAATGGGCGAAGGGTACGTTCGGTTTTCCTATGCAAATAGTGCAGAAAATATCGAAGCTGCATTGGACCGGCTTGGGAAGATTTTGACTTAATTTGCTAAAATAATAACGCTCAATTCTGGGCCGTGTCGTTCATTGTTGAGGTATATATTTGAGTATTTGTACAAACGTGAAAATGATATTGTTTTAAAGGTAATCTGCTTTGGGCTTGGACGTGTCTATAGATTGTGTTAGCCAGAAGATGACGTTTTTAATGTAGTCTTATTGTTATGAAACCAATCAAAAAAGCAGTATTTCCAGTAGCGGGTTTTGGGACAAGGTTCCTGCCTGCGACCAAAGCAATGCCTAAAGAATTGTTGCCAATCATTGACAAGCCATTAATTCAATACGCCGCAGAAGAAGCGATTGCTGCTGGAATTGAGACTCTGATATTTGTAACGGGGCGGAACAAACGGGCTATCGAAGACCATTTTGATAGCAATCAAGAGCTGGAAATGGCTTTGCGCGCCAAGGGCAAAGATGAGCAAGCGGAGCGTGTTAGAAATATTCTGCCTTTGGGCGTTGAATGTATATTTGTGCGTCAGCCAGAGCAATTGGGATTAGGTCATGCGGTGTTGTGTGCTGAGCGTGCTGTGGGGGATGACCCCTTTGCTGTTTTGCTTGCGGATGATTTTTTGACCTATGACGGGGATGGCATAACGGCGGATTTGGTCGCGGCCTATAACAAGACGGGCAAGACGCAGCTAAGTGTTATGGAAGTCAACGGACCGGATATTTCCAAATATGGCGTTGTTAATCCTGATCGAATTTCGGGCGGGGTTGCTGGTTTGGTGGAAAAGCCAGATGCAAAAGATGCGCCTTCGAATATGGCAAGTATTGGTCGCTATGTATTGACGCCTGATGTGTTTGCCATTTTACGCGATCAGCCGGTTGGGGCTGGTGGTGAAATTCAACTGGCAGATGCGATCAATACGCAAGCGGCGCAGGGGCATGTCGACGCTGTGACCTTGGCGGGCCAGCGATTTGATTGCGGGAGCGTTGATGGCTATTTGGCGGCCATTGCATTCATGGCCAAGCGGTTGGGCTTTTCCTAAGCGAGGGCTTGCTTTTCTAGTGCGGTGATTTAGCTGTGCTTCCTTACAATGGAGCATCAGCATGGCGGGTCATAATCGGTTAGTTCTAATTTTAGGGGATCAGTTGAACCCCAAAATTAGCGCGATAGAAACAGCTGATAAGGCGACTGATGTTATCTTGATGGCAGAAGTTGCAAGCGAAGCAACGTATGTGGCGCATCATAAACGGAAGTTGGCATTTGTGTTTTCCGCAATGCGCCATTTTGCCCAAGAGTTGCGGCAGAGCGGTTGGCGCGTTGTGTACACAAAGCTGGATGACCCCCAGAATGCAGGCGATGTAGTCAGCGAAGCTAGACGGCAGATGCAAATGCTGGGGGTGACGCAGCTTGTTGTGACAGAGCCATCTGAGTATCGTTTGAACCACGCCTTGCTTGAGAGTGATCTGTCGATACAGATGGTGGATGATGATCGTTTTATCGCGACACATCAAGAATTCCAAACTTGGGCAGACGGGCGCAAACAATTGCGGATGGAATATTTTTACCGTGACATGCGGCGAAAAACCGGGCTTTTGATGTGTGATGATGGTCCCCAAGGGGGGCAGTGGAATTTTGATGCGGAAAACCGAAAGCCAGCCAAGGGCGATTTGTTTATGCCGTCCCCTGTCAAAGTTCAGCCTGACCCAATCACGCAAGAAGTCCTTGAGCTTGTCGAGGAAAAGTTTGCCAAAAATTTTGGGCGGTTAGATGGGTTTTGGTTTGCCGTCACGCGCAAGGATGCCTTGGTCGCGCTGGAACATTTCGCGTCAACTGCATTGGCTGGTTTTGGCGATTATCAGGATGCGATGCTTTCTGGTGAGCCATTTCTGTATCATTCGATCTTGGCGCAATATATCAATATCGGTCTGTTGACGCCTCTCGAAGTTTGCGCGCGTGTGGAGCGCGCCTATTATGATGGCGCCGCGCCCTTGAATGCTGTCGAAGGATATATTCGACAAATTATTGGTTGGCGTGAATATGTGCGCGGTATTTATTGGTTAAAGATGCCAGATTACACCGATCAAAATTTTCTGGATGCGTCGCGGGATCTTCCTTTGTTTTATTGGGATGCACAGACGGATATGGCATGTATGGCCTCGGCGATCGAGCAAACGCGCGATGAAGCCTATGCACATCACATCCAGCGGCTCATGGTGACAGGGAATTTTGCCATGCTTGCGGGTGTTGATCCATTTCAGGTGCATGAATGGTATTTGGCCGTTTATGCAGATGCCTATGAATGGGTCGAAGCGCCCAATGTAATTGGAATGAGCCAATTCGCGGATGGCGGTATTTTAGGGTCAAAGCCCTATGCTGCGAGCGGTAATTACATCAGTAAAATGTCGGATTACTGTTCCGGGTGCCGATATGATGTCAAACAAAAAACAGGCGAGAATGCTTGCCCGTTTAATCCGCTGTATTGGGACTTTTTGGATCGTAACCAAGCCAAGCTTCGGGGAAACCCGCGTTTGTCGCATGTGTTTCGGACATGGGACAAAATGGATGATGTTAAAAAGACAGAATACCGCATATCTGCACAGAAATTTTTAGCGTCGCTTTAGGCTAATTTCAACGCACTCAGTAAAGGCGGTATTTGTTTTTTCAGAGCAAAAAATCCCTTGGAGGCATGTGCCCAACAAAGTTGATCGTAGGTGCGTTGAACCTGTTGTAGTCGCAATCCCGCATCTTGAAGCATGGGTGATATATCTTTCAGAACATCGCGAACAGGACCCGTCGTGGCATAGGGGGTGACGATTGTGCGCACTCCTTGGGTTTGTGCCGATTTCACCAATTGCGCGACCACGGTGTTTGGGGTTGCGAGTGTATCGTCATTGGATTGAAAGTGATCTAGCCCTTGTCGCAACGCCGCGTCCACAAATTCGGTAATGACTGGATTTAGAGGGCGAGGGGACCGCAACGCGGAACAGTTAACGGCAACTACGTCAACTGGATTTGGTGCGATGTTTGGGTAAGTGTCGTCTTCGCTAAGCAAAAGAATATAGGGTTCCGTAATCGGTGTATTAATATGAGACAGTGATATTTTTGGGTGATCCACCTCTTCGAGTAATGGATGTGCCGTTGTCGCAAGCTGTCCAATCGGGTTAAAACGACCATTGGTGAATTTGGCGATATTCTCTGCGCGGGCCAGATAGGTTTTGCCTTGGGTATGTAATCCTGACACCCAGCGCCAACTCAGAGTGTTGGATGCTGGATCACCATCTAACAAATGTTGCATGAAAAAATCTGCGCCAAGCTGCCATGGCAATCGCAGAGTAAAGACCCAGATCGATGCAAACCACATGCGAGCATGATTGTGCAGATAGCCGGTATGGACCAATTCGTGAGCCCAGTGATCGAAACACTCTATTCCCGTTTCACCATTGATTGCCTGCCTGTAACTGGGATCAGTTACGTTTGTGCTTAAGCGTTCCAAGTCACGTTTATAGTGATCCCAAACCGTAGGGCGATGTTCTAACCAGCCTTTGAAATACGTCCGCCACATGACTTCTTGAACGAATTTTTCGGCGCTTGATAGTGAATGCTTGGCTAAAACGCGCTCTAACACATCATATTCGTTTACGAGACCGTGTCGTATCCATGGTGATAATGCGGAAACGTTTGATCGAAATTTTGGCCCAAAATCATAGTTACGTTGGGATGCATAATGCCGCCCCGTCCGCGAGACGAATTTGTCCAATCGGGCAAGGCCCGCAGCGCGGGTAGGTGTGAAATCAATGTTTTCAGCTTCCAACGGAAGGTCGGTCAAAAGATCATTATCTTGCATTATGTACGCCTGCATTTTTCTGAACAATACTTCACGCTGTCCCACACCTTGGCCCATTTCTTGCGCCACGTGAACGGACGTCCACAGGTAACGCAGGTTTTGGTAGGAAGATCCGATTTCTTGCGCATTTTCATAGGGGTAAGCTTAATTGATTGGACGCTGCTTTGGGGCGCGCGCGTTTGGTGGCTGGTTTGCGGCTGGCATGTTTTTTTAGAACTTTTGCAGCCCCATCTCTAAACCCTTCGGTGCGGCGAACGGCCCAAATGCGATCTTTGGCTTCTCGGGCGGCATGCGTGACATCGACGATCGGCATTGGATAGGATTTACCCAATATTGTTGCCGCATTCGGCGCCTTCCACGGTTCTTGTAAATAAAGATCATCAATCAGTTCCAGCTCGGGAACCCATGTCCGTGTAAAGGCCCCGGTGGGGTCTTGGTCATAGCCTTGTTTGATCGGATTATAAACGCGGACTGTGTTTATGCCTGTGGTGCCCGATTGCATTTGAACTTGGCTCCAGTGGATGCCCGGTTCGTAATCGGTGAAATATCTGGCTAGGACATGTCCCGTTGCTTTCCAATCCAGCCAAAGATGATAGCTCGCGACCGCCATAACCATTGCGCGCATCCGAAAGTTTAACCACCCCGTGGCGCGTAAACTGCGCATACAGGCATCCACAAACGGGAGGCCAGTTTCACCATTCGCCCAAGCAGCAAGCTTGATTGGATCAGCTTGGTCAGGGCGCAATCCATTATAGGCCGGATGCATGTTTTCCCATTCAAGCCTTGGTTCATCTTCTAGCTTTTGAATAAAGTGGCAATGCCAATGTAGACGACTGTTGAATGATTTTAATGATGCTTTCCATTGCACGGACCGTGGCTGCATTTGTGCGGACCATGTGGCTTGAGTGACTTCTCGCAACGATACTGTGCCCCAGGCCAGATGTGGCGAGATCCGCGAACAGGCTGCGGCCCCATCTAGCGGTGACGACATGGCGCTACGATAGGTGCGCCCGCGATGATCCAAGAATGATGCAAGCCGTTCTTGGCCCGCGCGTCGCCCGCCTTGCTGTGCGTGTGAACAGTTGTCGGGCGTCATCGTTAAATCACGGGCGCTCGGGCAAAGGAACGGGGCATCCGTAATGGGGGTTAGGATCGGCGTTGGCGTGGTGGGTTCAGCCATGAACCGATCCCATTGCATGGCCCAGCCATTGCGGGATTTTAAGGGTCGGACAACGCCGTGGTTTTGAATGTCGTGCCATTGAATGGCATTGTCACGGCACCACGCGGCAACGCGCTTGTCACGTTCATAGCTCCATGCGTTGCCCGTTTCTTGATGGGACCATAGCGATTGGATCGAATAGGTTTGACGTAAATCTTCAAGTACATCGAGGATTGGTCCAAATCGGGTCACCAATGGCTGACCCGCACGTGCAAGGTCATTATGCAATTCGCCCAAGCATTGGTGTACAAAGGTTAAATGCCGTGCCGATGCATCGGGGCATGCCCACATTTCAGGTTCAAAAACATAAATCGGAAGCACAGGACCACGGGCCGCAGCCAGTGAAAGGGCGCGGTTATCAAACACACGAAGATCGCGTTTGAACCAGAATAGCTGCACGACATGCTCCGAATATTTCTGCTCGACAGGCAGTTAGGGCTCAAAGGCCATAAATCAACCCGAATGCTGTTGCGATGCGATTTTGTAACGGTTTGAAAATAGACGTATTTCCATAGTATGGAAAACATGACCTTCTAAAATCATCATGCGGTACCTATCTAATAAAATACAGATTAAAGTTGTATTTGGAGGATCTTTTATGATTGGTATGTCCATCGCATTTATCATGGTCTTGGTTATTTGGTCGGCTGTTCGGATACTGCCCGAGAAATTTGAACAAGCCAAAAATTTTTCAATCGTTGGCTATGTCCTAGCCGGAGGATATTTTTTCATATCCGGGTTCAACGGCATATTTTTCTATGCTGAACCGGGGTTCAAATATCATGTCCGAACAATAACTGGGCAGGAAAAAATGGTCTCTGATACGGGGTATAATTCCTATCTCTTCGGGAACGTCAACGCATGGAAGAACGCGATGTCGGTGCAATCAATCGGGTCATTAGGGGGATATGACGAACGCCTTTCTTCTGAGACAAACAATAATTTAATGAGCGCAAGCCTTCCTGCGCAATCTTTGGTGTTCTTGGATCAGGTAGATGCCGCCGTCACGGCAACAGCGCGATACGAGCTGCCTACGGACCAAGAGGGGTTTCTCAAGATGGCGCGGTTATATCGGTCACCCGAAAATCTATTGCGGACCGAACTTATTCCGGCTTTTCAGGAAACTTTGGGGGCCACTGCTGCTTTGATGTCAGCCGAAGATTATTTCCAAGGGGGCAAAACGGAATTTAACAATGAATTCCAGCGTCAAATGGAAAGCGGGATTTATATCGTGCGTCGGGTAGAAGAGCGGGTCCAGGTGGAAGAAAGCACGAATGCCACAGCCAATGCGTCACTTGGTACGGAACAAAAGGATTATGGGGATCAAACTAAGACCGTTTTTACTGTGCGCAAAACACTTGATGAAAACGGTCAACCACAGCGCAAGGAGCAAAGCTTTACCAAATTCGGGATTTCTGTAACGTCAGCGCGGATAACAGGCGTTGATCCGAACGAAGAGTTCAAAAAGCGGATGCGTTTGCGTCAGCAAGCAGCGGCGGATCGCGCCATTGCACGTGAACAACGCATCCAAGAAGAAGAGCAGCGTTTGCTTGCAATCGCCAAAGGCGAACGCGAAGTGGCAGAGCGGCAAGCGCAAGCCAAAGTGCTTCAGATTGAACGCACGACCAATGCTGAAACCGAAAAGCAATTGGCGATTACGGCTGCGCGCAAGTTAAAAGAACAAGCCGAAATTGACCGCGATAGATCATCTATTTTGCTGGAAAAGGCCGAAATTGATGCGCAATCGGTCAAAGTTGCCGCTGAAGCAGAAGCCTATGCCAAAGCTGCTGTGCTAGAGGCTGACAATGCTTTGGCACAAAAGCTGGATGTTGAACTTGCTATTCAACGAGTTTGGGCCGAGGCCTATGCGAAACGGAATGTTCCGCAGTACGTGTTTGGTGCCTCTGGTGATGGCACGCCAACAGGAAGCGATTCCGAAGCGCGGCTGTTGGAACAATTGCTAACTATGGAATACGCGAAACGGTTGGAATACGACCGATCGCTTGAATAGGATTTGCAAAAATGAAAGCCGCCCTATTTGGGGCGGCTTTTGTCAAAAGGCAGTCAGCACAATTCCCATAATTGCACAGCCGAATGTCGAATAGCCGCCGTCTATTAGGGTAAGCTTAAAAGGACGCATGCCATAGGCATTGTTAATCATAACCCATGGCGAAATAAAGAATAGCCCGATCCCAAGCCCGCTTGTGAACCCTTTGGCGATTGTATCGATTTCACCCATTTGGAAAATATGACGCATCATGCCGGCAACCACCAGCATTGCAACAGCGGACAATGCAAATGGCACAGCGCTGCCGCCTTCGGGCCTTCCATTTTCGTCACATTTGATATTTGCGGCTTTGATCCACGGTTTAGACAGCGTCATATACCAAAACGCACCAAACA
The DNA here is from genome assembly GCA_024639125.1 of Paracoccaceae bacterium. GTDB lineage: Bacteria > Pseudomonadota > Alphaproteobacteria > Rhodobacterales > Rhodobacteraceae > JAHEJA01. Next base: position 63,934 of record JAHEJA010000015.1, on the reverse strand, counting down.
CAAAGCTCGCGGCCGCCGCAGCCAATACAGTCATCAAGGTCATTACATCCCCCCCTTTTCCTATGCCAGCTTTCACCAGCTCATTCGAAAAAGCTAGGGGTTTATACCCGCTAGGTCACAAATAATGCGCCATTCCTGATCGCTTACAGGCTGCACAGAAAGCCGTGAACTTTTGACAAGCACCATTTCCCCAAGGTCCGGATGAGATTTTATCTGACCAAGGCTGACTGGCGAAACGACGGATTGAACTGCTTTGATATCGACACAATCCCAACGAGGATCATCAGTGGTGCTATCGGCATGCGAGGTTGCAATCACTTCGACAACGCCAACCACGGCTTTTTCTTTTTGTGAATGATAGAAAAAGCCACGATCGCCAAGCGCCATTTCGCGCATGAAATTGCGCGCTTGGTAATTGCGTACACCGTTCCATTCTTCGCCAATTTCGCCTTTGGCCAATTGGTGGTTCCAGCCCCAGGTGTCAGGTTCGGATTTGAACAGCCAGTAGCGCATGGATTAGATGACCTTATTCCATGCAATCAATTGCACATCAGCGAATAAACCCGCTTTGGCGTAGGGGTCATTTGCAGCCCAAGATTGGGCGGCGTCCATGTCTTGAACGTCCAAGATCACCAATGATCCGCACATTGCACCTGCATCATCTAACAATGGACCGGCTTGGGATACCACGCCTGTTTCCTTGATATAGCTAAGGTGCGCATCACGATTGGATTTGCGGGTTTCTAGGTGGCCTTCTTTATCTTTGGCAATCAACGCAATGAGCATTTATTCTTCCTTTTGTGGACGTGACAACAACAGCTTCATGGCGGTATCAACGTCCAGTTTCCCAGAGGCTAATCCGTCCACACAAGCTGTGATAGGCATTTCAATGCCTAATGATTTCGCTTTGGTCAATGTTGCTTTGGCAGTTGCAACGCCTTCGACGGTGATTGAGGGGTCAAAATCCTGTCCTTGACCCAAGGCAAACCCGAACCGATAATTCCGCGATCCTTCGGACATACAGGTTAGACTTAGGTCCCCAAAACCAGACAATCCAGCAAGCGTTGCCGCTGATCCGCCTAGTGCAATCGACATACGCTGCATTTCCGCAAATCCACGGGTCATCAATGCGGCACGCGCGCTGTCTCCTAATCCTGCACCAATCGTCGCGCCACAGGCGATGGCTATAACATTCTTGAGCGCGCCGCCCAGTTCGGCACCAACCAAGTCAGGGCTGGTATAAAGCCGCAAGGTTGGGGTGCTGATCGTCTCTTGAAGGTGTCTATCTAGCGTATCGTCTTCACAGGCCAAAACCAAAGCGGTTGGCAATCCCTTGGCAATATCATGTGCAAAGCTTGGACCCGTCAATAGGGCGATCTTTTCAGCATATTCCCCAAGGATATCACAGGGACCAGCGCCTGAATTCAGTTCGATCCCTTTGCAACAGGCAACAAGCGTCTTGCCTTGGAATATTGTCTTATACTGCTGCACTAAACTGCGCAGTTGCTGCATCGGAACCGCAAGCAAAAGAATATCGTTCTGGGTTGCAAGTGCGATATCATCGGTGACGGTCAAAGTGTCAGGGAAGCGATGCCCGGCAAGGCGCGCTGCATTTTCACGTGTGTTGTGCATGTCACGTGCCGCGTCTTTGGATCGTGACCAAAGCGTCACGTGCATTCCCTTTTGTGCGATTGCAATTGCCAGCGCGGTGCCGAACGCACCGGACCCTAAAACCGAAAGCGTCATGCCTTTGCTCCTTTTTTGCCACTGCCAAGCATCGCGGGTCGAGACGTATCAAGTGGCCACCTTGGACGCGCGGACAATGTCATATCGTGCCGAACACCCCTTTGATACAATTCAAAAGCGGCATTTGCGATCATGGCGGCATTATCGGTACACAACGCCAAAGGCGGCGCGGTAAATCGCACCCCAGTGTCATGTGCGACTTGTTCTAAACGGGAACGGATGAATTTATTTGCAGCAACCCCACCCGCGACGGCAATGACCGGATCTTTGGGGGATAGCTCTAGATAGGTTGCAATCGCGCGACGTGATTTTTCCGCCAAGACATCCGCCACTGCCGTCTGAAACCCGGCAGATACATCCGCGATATCGGTTTCAAACAATCCCCCGTGTTCAGCAACCAGGACATCGCGTGTCCGCAGCAAAGCAGTTTTCAAACCGGAAAACGACATGTCACATCCATCTCGATCCAGCAAGGGACGCGGAAATTTAAAGCGTGTGTCGTTACCCTTTAATGCGGCCTGTTCTACCGACGGTCCCCCCGGCTGTGGCAGTCCCAAAAGCCGTGCGGTTTTGTCAAAGGCCTCGCCAGGGGCATCGTCAATCGTGCCGCCAATCCGTGAATAGGTTTCTGCATCTTTGACGATCAAAAACTGGCAATGTCCGCCAGACACCAAAAGCATGAGGTACGGAAATTCTAACCCGTCAGTAAGGCGCGGAGTTAACGCATGCCCAGCAAGGTGGTTTACGCCAATCAGGGGTTTGCCGCTTCCGGCTGCTAAGCCCTTGGCGCACATTACACCGGCCAAAACACCACCGATCAACCCCGGTCCAGATGTGACGCCAATGGCATCGATATCGGCAAGCCCTAGCTCTGCGTCTCGTAGGGCGTCTTGCACGCAAACATCAATGCGCTCTGCATGGGCGCGCGCGGCGATTTCAGGGACAACGCCACCAAAATCAGCGTGCAAGGTGTTTTGCCCCATAACTGTGGACGCCAAAATATGTCGTGTGCCATCCGAGAAGACCCGAAGCACCGCAGCGGCGGTATCGTCACAGCTGCTTTCTAAGCCAAGAAACGTCAAACTCGTGGTTTGCATGCGTAATCCATTGTTTGTCTGTCCGTATGCAGGTAGCATTGCACCCTATGAGACACAATCCCAATGCCACGCTCTTGATGACACGCCCGCGCCCAGAGGCAGAAAGCTTTGTTGCGGAATTGGCAAATGCAGGGATGACACCTGAGGTGTGTTTTAGCCCACTTTTATCAATTGCGCCAACCGGCAACCCTGTCACCTTATGTAACCATGATGCTGTCATTTTTACATCGCAGCACGCCGTTGCATTTGTACCAAATGGGCAAGGTCAACCTGCGTTTTGTGTGGGCGACACCACAGCGGTTAATGCAAAAGCAATGGGATTCGAAGCAATTTCTGCAAATGGCGCGGCGGATCAGTTGATTAAATTGATTTCGACCACGCAGATCGGCAAGAACTTGCTACATATTCGGGGGGCTCATACACGTGGACAAGTCGCGCAAAGATTAACGGCCTTGGGTTTCCAGTGTTCTGAGGTCATCGTGTACGATCAATGCGAATCTGCGCTTACTTCAGAGGCGCGTGCGCTTTTATCAGGGGGAAATCCCGTCATTCTTCCCCTATTTTCCCCACGTACGGCTGAGATACTTGGGAAGCAGGTGCACTTACAAAAGAACCACCACGTTATTGCAATGAGCGAAAATGTAGCGCGTGGATTGAACCAAGACGGGGGTCAAGACGGGGGTAATGTGTGTTCAGTAGTGCGCGAACCGACAATTCCCGCTATGATTGATGCGATACGCCGTGCGCTTGCGACGTGATTGCGACTTGTGATCCTGTAAAAGCAGAATTAACTTGGGATCGCACGGGAATTGAATGTTAGAGGGAAGCAATGGGTAAAAAGACAAATAAGCAAAACTTGGAGTCAGATAGCCAATCCTCAACACACTCTGATGCCCAAGCTGATGCCCGCGAAACATCCAGCACGCATACGCCAAGCGCGGACTCTGAGGCTGTCGAGGCCGAGGTGATCCAAGAGCCTATTGCTGATGCGCAAGACGCTATGACGAGCGATATTTCCGACGAAACAAGTGAATATGAAGAAACAGATGTGCAGCCTGAAATTCAACAAGATGTGCCCGCTGCAGCGCCAACGGTGATTGTTCAGAAAAAGGGTGGCACAGGTGCCATGATTGTTGGTGGTGCGGTTTCTGCTGCCTTGGGATTTGCCGCGGCTATTTATCTAGACTCTGGTTCTATGCTTTTGCCTCAGGGTAAAATTGCAGAAGCATTCCGCTTAGAAACCACAGCCAAGCTTGATGGTTTAGAGCAAAATGTTACCAACCTTGGGTCGCATGTAAATATGAATACAGACAAAGTTGGCGCGCTGACCTCGCAGATATCCAATGGGCCTGATGCAGCTGTAATTGCCCAATCGTTAGACGACCTAAGTGCTAAGGTCGCCCAAATGGATCAGGGCCTTGCCGCTTTGGATGCGCGCTTGTCAGACCTTACTCAAGAGGCTTTGAACGCGGCGATTTCCAAAGACGTAGTCGATGGATATCAAAAAGAATTGGTTGATCTTCAAGCAAGCCTAAAAGCACAGCGTGAACAGGTCGAAACAATGGTGCAAACTGCGCAAGCCAAAGAAGCAGAAGTTGCGCAAATTTCGCAAAACACACTAACGCGTGCCGCCTTGACCCGTGTCGATACCGCCTTGCAGTCTGGGCGTCCTTACGCAGCTGCCTTGGCTGAGTACGAAGCCGTGATTGGTGCGCCGGCTCCGGATGCGCTTGCACAATTTGCCCAAGATGGTTTGGTGTCTATGTCCGCCTTGTCTGATGAATTTGTTGATAGCGCGCGGGCAGCCTTGAACGCAGCGCGTGCGTCGCAATCGCAAGACGAGACCGCAACAGGGTCACGTTTAGGAAGCTTCTTTAAATCGCAACTTCAAGCGCGTTCAGTTACCCCAAAAGAAGGCAGTGATGCCGATGCGGTGTTATCGCGTGCAGAGGCTGCTTTGAAAGATGGCAGACTAAGTGATAGCCTTGCAGAATTGGAAATGCTTCCTGATGCGTCCAAAGAAAAAATGATGTCTTGGATTGCCACAGCAGCGGCGCGACAAAATGCGTTGAACACGATTGAAACTTTATTGTCAGCGACGAATTAATAGGACCGATTATGCTACTTTCTCTTGTTAGGATTTTACTCTTTGTGGTTATCGTCGCGGCATTGGCTATGGGCGGTACGTATCTTTTGGATGGTCAAAATGTTTTGATCGGCAACGTCATCGCAACCGTGGCTGGAACCGAATATACCTTTAGCCCAATCCAAGCGGTCATCATGCTGTTGGTCCTGATCGTCATCGTCTGGGTTCTCTTAAAGGTGCTTTCGCTTTTGGTGGCTGTTCTAAAATTCATCAATGGCGATGAAACAGCCTTGTCGCGGTATTTCTATCGCAATCGCGAACGTCGTGGCTACCAAGCCCTAAGCGAAGGGATGCTTGCGCTTGCATCTGGGGAAGGTCATGTCGCAATGCAAAAAGTGACCAAAGCGGAAAAATTCTTGAACAAGCCTGCGTTGACAAACCTTGTGGCGGCTCAGGCTGCTGAATTGACAGGGGATCGTCACAAAGCAGAGCAAATTTACAAAAGCTTGATCCAAGATCCACAAACGCGATTTGTTGGTGTTCGGGGTATTATGAAACAAAAGCTTTTGGATGGGGATACGGATACGGCCTTGAAATTGGCGCAAAAGGCATTCGATATTAAGCCTAAGCACAAAGAAACTCAGGATGTTTTGCTTCAGCTTCAAGCGCAGGCTCATGATTGGGCGGGCGCACGCAAGACATTAGGTGCGAAACTGAAACAAGGTGCCTTGCCGCGGGATGTTCATAAACGTCGTGATGCGGTGCTTGCTTTGTCGCAGGCCAAAGAAGTCATGAGCGAAGACAATACGATCGACGCCAAAGAAGCCGCGATTGAGGCGAATAGATTGTCGCCTGATTTGGTGCCTGCGGCTGTTTTGGCAGCTCAGTCGTATATTCAGGACGGCAAAGCCAAATATGCCACGCGCGTTATCAAAAAGGCATGGGCGTCGCAGCCGCATCCTGATTTAGCAGTGGCCTTTTCCCAGATAGAACCCGAGGAAACCCCCACGGCACGGATCAAGCGTTTTGCGCAATTGGTCAAATCGGCACCAGATCACCGTGAATCAAAATTGGTAATGGCGGAATTGAATCTTGCTGCAGAAGATTTCCCAGGTGCGCGCAAGGCGATTGGGGATTTGGCAGAAAATGAACCAGATGCGCGGTCTTTGACGATAATGGCCGCGATTGAACGCGGTGAAGGTGGCGACGATAACGTCGTTCGCGGCTGGTTGACCAAAGCACTCAGCGCGCCCCGTGGACCACAATGGGTTTGCGAAAATTGTAATACGGTTCATGCGGATTGGGCGCCAGTTTGTGATAGCTGTCATGCGCTGGATACGATGGCTTGGAAAGAGCCTCCGCAAATGTCAGTGGCGACATCAACCGGTTTGGAAATGCTGCCACTGTTGGTCAGCGCCCCTGTTGTGATGGTCGAAGAAGATGAGGCAACACCAGAGAATGCGCCGCAGGACACGACAGAAGATGCTGAAATCCTGGATGATCCGGTTCTAGCGGCTGATTTGGATGAAAAGTCTAAAAAGCCGACTTCATAAAGTCATTTATGACAAAGTGGATGTGTAATTCTTGGTCTGGCGCTTGGTTAACAAGCGCCAGTTTCATTGAATTCTGTAGATAATTACAAATAGTCGTAAAAATTGTTTACGCGCGATAACTTTTGTGCCTATCTTCAGGAAAGAAAGTTTACGCGAGGTGGACTTGGTTGTGAAAATATAGTCCATAAAGTTTTATGACGGATCAAAAGATAAAAAATATGGAAGACTTCGCATCGGTCAGCGGTATTTCCCGGCCGACTTTGTCGAAGTATTTTAATGATCCTGCAAGCGTGCGGGTCTCGACCAAGGCAAAAATCGAAGCCGCTTTAGAGCAATACGATTACCGCCCAAATTTCTATGCAATGAACCAAAACCGGCGATTAACGCGGAATATTGGTATTGTTGTGCCCTATTTGGCGGATCCCTTTTTTGCCGAAATTGCCAGAAATATCGAGAACTTGGTGATCCGAGCAGGGTATCGCCCCATTTTGCTAAGTTCACATGGTGATCCGAACCAAGAGATTGAAAATTTGGCTTTGTTGCGGGACATTAAGCCATCAGGTATCTTGTTTGCGCCGCTTGGGCGATCGTCAAATGTGGTGGCGCTTAGGGAATATACGGCGGAATTTCCCATGGTTTTGTTTGATTGCAACGTCGAGGCGCTGAACCTGCCTTTTCTAGGGCATAATAATATCCAAGCCACTGATATTATGGTTGATTATCTTGTGCGCACCGGTGAGCCGCCTGTGTTCTTTGAAATGAAATATCCGTCCAATCCAAACGCAAACAAGCGTCGATTGTCTTATATCCAATCAATGGAGCGACTGCGCCTAGAGCCAAAGGTGTATAGTGTCGAAGGGACCGGTTGGAATTTTGAAGAAATTGGTTATGAGCAGGGTTTGAAATTAATTGCCCAACGCAAATTGGTTAGTGGGACCGTGTTATTTAGCAATGACCGTTTGGCGATTGGGTTTTTGTCAGCGGCCTATGAAATGGGATTGCGCGTTGGTCGGGGCAGCGGATGCGCGCTTAGGGTGGCTGGGCACGATAACCACCCATATTCACGCTTTACCTGTCCGGCATTGACGACGGTTTCGCATGATTACGATTCGATTGCATCATCTAGTATAGAGCGTCTTTTGGATCTTTTAGAGAATCGCGAGTCACACAACGGCCCCCGCGAGCGTCTATTTGACGGAAAACTCGTTATGAGAGAGTCAGCTTAATAATTGAAATGTCGAGATATTTATAAAAAGTTTACGCGCGTAATATTTTTAGTTGACTGGGATTAATTTATTAGGCTAGCGTGATGCTCAGGTAATCTGAAAATCTGGGAGGAAACAGATGTTACTAAAAAATACTTTACGCGCGGCAACAGCACTTTCGCTTTTGGCGGCAAGTGGCGCAATTGCCGACACTCTTACGATCGCAACCGTAAACAACGGTGACATGATCCGTATGCAAGGCTTGACTGATGACTTTACTGCAAAAACAGGTCACACAGTTGAGTGGGTTACACTAGAAGAAAACGTGCTTCGTCAGCGTGTAACAACCGACATCACCACCAAAGGCGGTGCTTTCGACATCATGACAATCGGCATGTATGAAACTCCTATCTGGGGTAAAAACGGCTGGTTGGTTCCATTGAATGATTTGTCTGCAGACTATAACGCAGCAGACATCTTGCCTGCGATGTCAGGTGGTCTTAGCTACGACGGCACATTATATGCGGCACCGTTCTATGGCGAAAGCTCAATGATCATGTATCGCACTGACTTGATGGAAAAAGCGGGTCTAGAAATGCCAGAAGCTCCGACATGGACGTTTATCCGTGAAGCCGCAGCTGCGATGACAGATCGTGACAACGAAATCAACGGTATCTGCTTGCGTGGTAAAGCAGGCTGGGGTGAAGGCGGCGCGTTCATTACAGCGATGTCAAACTCTTTCGGTGCGCGTTGGTTCGACATGGACTGGAATGCACAGTTCGACACAAAGCCTTGGAAAGATACTCTTGAGTTCTATTCAGGTATGATGAACGAATCTGGTCCAGCGGGCTATGCAACTAATGGCTTCAACGAAAACTTGTCTTTGTTCCAACAAGGCAAATGTGGCATGTGGATCGACGCGACTGTTGCGGCATCTTTCGTAACAAATCCAAAAGATTCTACAGTAGCTGACTCTGTTGGGTTTGCTCTTGCACCAGACAACGGTCTTGGCAAACGCTCTAACTGGCTATGGGCATGGGCACTAGGTATCCCTGCTGGTACTCAGAAAGAAGCAGCAGCGAAGCAGTTTATCGAATGGGCGACGTCTACATCCTACATCGAGCTAGTGGCCGCGAACGAAGGTTGGGCGAACGTTCCTCCGGGTGCGCGTACATCGCTATACGAAAATCCAAACTACATGGACGTTCCATTCGCGAAAATGACATTGGATTCAATTCTTTCTGCTGATCCAAACAACTCAACAGTTGAGCCAAGCCCATATGTTGGTATCCAATTCGCAGCGATCCCAGAATTCGCAGGCATCGCAACAGATGTGAGCCAAGAATTCGCGGCTGCTTATGCGGGTCAACAGTCTATCGATGAAGCACTTGCAAAAGCGCAAGCAATCACGAACGACGCAATGGAAGCTGCTGGCTACCGTTAAACTACTCCCGAGCATGTTTTCATGCTGATCAAGCAGGGCGGCGCACTGTCGCCCTGACTTTTTAAGGGAAGCGACATCACTTAAGGGTGATGCAAACTCTAACCCAAATATAGAAATGTTGAACCATGGCTACTCAGCACTCACGTTCTGTTGCCCGATTTATGTTGGCACCTGCGGTAATTTTACTCTTGGGATGGATGCTTGTTCCCTTAACTGCGACGCTCATTTTCTCGTTTAAGAAATACCTTCCTTTACGTGGTGGTGATTTGGGCTGGGTGGGGTTTGACAATTATGTCCGGTTCGTAAGTTCAAGTGCATTTTGGCCGAGCGTGATGGCCACCCTAACAATCATTGGTTCGGTTCTGGTTATTACGATCATTTTAGGTATCGTTTTGGCGCTTTTGCTTGATCAACCCATGTGGGGTCAAGGCATCGTTCGGATCCTTGTTATCGCGCCATTTTTCGTTATGCCAACCGTATCTGCGCTTGTTTGGAAAAACATGTTTATGGACCCAATCAACGGGATCCTGGCGCATTTGTGGAAATTTTTCGGGGCAGCGCCAGTAGAATGGTTAACGCAAGCCAGCATGCAGTCAATCGTGATGATTGTATCATGGCAGTGGTTGCCATTTGCGACGCTTATTCTTTTGACCTCTGTGCAATCGCTTGACCGCGAACAGCTTGAAGCCGCTGAAATGGATGGCGCCCCTTGGATCAGCCGGTTTTGGCATCTGATATTGCCGCATTTGGCCCGCGCGATTACCATTGTGCTTTTGATTCAGACCATCTTTTTGTTGTCCGTGTTTGCTGAAATCTTTGTGACAACGGGCGGCGCATTCGGCACCAAGACACTCACCTATCTCATTTTCCAGCGCGTTCTTGAAAGCCAAAACATTGGGCTTGGGTCTGCTGGGGGTGTGTATGCGATCATTCTTGCTAATATTGTTGCCATCTTCTTGATGCGCGCCGTTGGCAAAAACTTAGACTCATAAGGAACAAAGTGATGGCACGTGCAGTTACAACACAACGCAAAACGTTAAATACTTTGATTGCGTGGTCTATCGGATTTGTGATCTTTTTCCCGATCCTTTGGACAATTCTAACCAGCTTTAAAACCGAAGCTCAGGCAATCAACGATCCACCCTTGTTCCTTTTCTTTGATTGGACATTGGAAAACTATGCGGTTGTTCAAGAGCGTTCAAACTATATGCGCTTTTTGTGGAATTCAATTTTCTTGGCGGGTGGTTCCACTTTGTTGGGCATTATCATTGCCGTACCAGCCGCTTGGTCGATGGCGTTTGTTCCATCTAACCGAACCAAAGACATCCTGATGTGGATGCTCTCGACCAAGATGTTGCCGGCTGTTGGTGTGCTCTATCCAATTTACATCGGCTTCGTAAAACTTGGCCTGCTAGATAGCCGTTTGGGTCTGATGATTATTCTGATGCTGATCAACCTGCCGATCATTATCTGGATGCTCTATACATACTTTAAAGAAATCCCCGGTGAAATTCTCGAAGCCGCCCGCATGGACGGAGCCTCGCTTAAGGATGAAATTCTGTATGTGCTGACACCGATGGCTATTCCGGGCATTGCTTCGACTGTTTTGCTTAACGTTATCTTGGCTTGGAACGAAGCGTTCTGGACTTTGAATTTGACCGCCGCAAAAGCAGCCCCTTTGACAGCCTTTATTGCCAGCTATTCAAGCCCAGAAGGTTTGTTTTTTGCCAAACTGTCAGCAGCATCAACAATGGCGATTGCGCCAATTCTAATTCTTGGCTGGTTCAGCCAAAAGCAACTTGTACGTGGCCTGACCTTTGGCGCGGTGAAATAGGAAAAGATTATGGGACGTATTGTACTAGAAAGCGTAACGAAAAAATTCGGCAATACCGAGGTCATTCCACCGCTTGATCTGACGATTGAAGAGGGTGAGTTTGTGGTGTTCGTCGGGCCATCTGGCTGTGGTAAATCAACGCTCTTGCGACTGATTGCTGGCTTAGAAGATGTGTCCAGTGGTGTGATTAAGATCGACGATAATGATGCAACCGACCTTGCTCCGGCAAAGCGCGGTTTGGCGATGGTCTTTCAATCCTATGCGCTCTATCCGCATATGTCAGTGCGCAAGAACATTACCTTTCCGCTTCGGATGGCGGGCCTGAGCAAAGCGGAACAAGACGAACGCGTCACCAAAGCTGCCGAAGTTCTGAACCTATCCGACTATTTGGATCGACGTCCTGGACAGTTGTCTGGTGGCCAACGTCAACGTGTTGCGATTGGCCGCGCCATCGTGCGGGAACCATCGGCGTTCTTGTTCGATGAGCCGTTGTCAAATCTGGACGCTGCATTGCGTGTCGGCATGCGGTTGGAAATTAGCGAGCTTCACAAACGTCTTGAAACCACAATGATCTATGTGACCCACGATCAGGTGGAAGCCATGACAATGGCTGACAAGATCGTTGTTTTGCGTGCGGGAAACATAGAACAAGTGGGATCGCCGCTAGAGCTTTACCATAGCCCCCGAAATACATTTGTCGCTGGCTTTATTGGATCGCCCAAAATGAATCTGATCGACGGAGAAGAGGCGGCAAAATATGGCGCGCATACGATCGGTATTCGCCCAGAACATATTTCAGTCTCAGGGTCCGAAGGCCCATGGAGTGGCAAAGTTGTCGTTTCAGAACACTTGGGTTCAGACACGTTTTTCCACATTCACGGCACAGGCCTTGCAGATACAATCACTGTTCGGGTCGATGGTGAAGTCAATTTCAAATATGGCGATCGCGTCTATCTAACGCCTCGCGACGATGTGATCCATAAATTTGACGCAGAAGGACTTCGTATCGGATGAAACGGCTAGAGGGTAAAACAGCACTGATCACAGGGTCCGCACGCGGTATTGGTCGGGCATTTGCCCAAGCCTATATCCGCGAAGGTGCGCGGGTTGCGATAGCAGACATTAACTTGACCCGCGCCCAAGAAACAGCTGCCGAGCTTGGTGATCATGCGATTGCCGTTGCTTTGGATGTTACAAAGCAAGATAGCATTGATTTGGCTGTGTCAGAAACAATTTCTGCCTTTGGACAGATCGATATATTGGTTAATAATGCCGCACTTTTTTCTGCTGCTCCAATCGTCGAGATTGATCGCGCGGATTATCAAACCTTGTTTGATATCAACGTATCCGGACCACTTTTCATGATGCAAGCTGTGTCACGTCATATGATCGAGCGCGGAATCAAAGGTAAAATCATCAACATGGCAAGCCAAGCAGGGCGTCGCGGTGAAGCCTTGGTTGCCGTCTATTGCGCGACAAAGGCAGCCGTGATTAGCCTAACACAGTCTGCTGGATTGAACCTTATACAACATGGCATCAATGTGAACGCAATTGCACCTGGTGTCGTCGATGGCGAACATTGGGATGGTGTTGATGCCTTTTTCGCAAAATATGAAAACAAAGCCCCCGGTCAAAAGAAAAAAGAAGTCGGCGAAAGCGTTCCTTATGGGCGCATGGGTCGCGCAGATGATTTAACCGGAATGGCAATTTTCTTGGCGAGCGATGACGCCGATTACATCGTTTCGCAGTGTTATAACGTTGACGGCGGACAATGGATGAGCTGATGGCACAAGCAATTCTAAAAGACACCTTAATCAAACTGTCGAACGCGACACTGCCTGAGCTTCCCCAAGATGTGAAGCGTCCGGCTTATGATCGTTCGGCTCTGACGGCGGGGATCGTGCATATCGGGTTAGGCAACTTTCATCGTGCGCACCAAGCCTGGTATTTGCACCGTTTGATGCAAATGGGGCAAGCTCAGGATTGGGCGATCGTCGGTGCGGGTGTGCGGCCTTATGATCGTGTCCAGCGTGATAAACTGGCGTCGCAGGATTATTTGACGACTTTGATCGAGCTTGATCCCAAGGGCCGTTCTGCCGAAATCACTGGGTCTATGATTGATTACGTTCCCATCGAAGACGGCAATGGTCCGTTGATTGCGCGCATGGCACAACCTAATATTCGCATTGTTGCGCTGACAATTACCGAAGGTGGGTATTACATCAATCCGGTTACCAAGGGCTTTGATGCAGAACATCCAGATATGCAGCATGACGCACAAAACCCGGACACGCCAAGGACGGCATTTGGGGCGATGATCGCCGCGCTCAAGCTGCGTCGGGCTTCGGGTCTTGGTCCGTTCACGGGTCAGAGCTGTGATAACCTTCAAGGCAACGGTGCAATTTTGCGTCAAACACTGGTATCGTTGGCGCGGATGTCTGATCCGGATCTTGCGGATTGGATTGATGAAACCTGCACGTTCCCAAATTCCATGGTTGATTGCATTGTACCTGCAACAGGGCCAAAGGAATATGAAATTGCGGCGTCTTTTGGCGTTGATGATCAAGCACCCGTGACCCACGAAAATTTCCGTCAATGGGTGATCGAAGATAGTTTCTGTGCCGGACGTCCAAATTGGGAAGACGCGGGTGCGACTATTTCCGATGATGTTCACGCTTTTGAAGCGATGAAAATTCGCATATTGAACGGGGGCCATCAAGTTATTTCCAATCCCGGTGAAATCCTGTCGATTGAAATGATATCTGAATGTATGCAAGACGACTTGATCGGAGCGCTCTTTCGCAAAATAGCGTTAGAAGAAGTTGCGCCACATGTGCATGACGTTCCAGGGATGACGCCGCAGGCCTATGTTGATTTAATTGATAGCCGTTTTTCAAATCCGGAAATTGTGGACACAGTCCGCCGCGTAGCCTTTGATGGGTCATCTCGGCACACTGGGTTTATTTTGCCAGTCATTACAGACGCGCTTGCTGCTGGCACGTCAATCGATGGCTTGGCTTTGTCCCAAGCGCTTTGGGCGCGGATGTGCGAAGGCACGCGCGAGGATGGTTCAGTTATAGACGCAAATGATCCCTTTTGGGACAGCCTGCAAGTCGCCGCTAAATCCGCAAAGTCAAACCCCCAAGCGTGGTTGGATCAACGTCATTATTACGGTGACATTGCCCAGAATTCCGCTTTTTCGGCCAGTTTTGCCCGTTGGTTGAACTTGATCTGGGACCAAGGTACGCGCACCGCGCTTCAGACCTATTTGGCGCAGTAATTCCAAGCCAACATGTTCAAGAACGCAGCCCTGTGCTGCGTTTTTTGCTTGGTAAATCGCTTGCGCTAAAAGCGTAGATTTGATTTAGTTATGCTGCATAACGAAAGGGCGCAGTATGACGGATACAACGGTTTTGATCGCAGGGGGTGGCATTGGCGGAATGGCACTTGCTTTGACGCTGCATCAAATCGGCGTACCTTGCCAAGTGATTGAATCAGTTTCAGAATTGCGACCCCTTGGTGTTGGAATTAACATTCAGCCAAACGCTGTTCGAGAATTGTTTGATTTGGACATTACTGAACAAGATCTGGATCGCGTTGGTGTTTCCGCCAAAGAATGGGCGTTGGTGGGGCTGAACGGTAATCAGATTTATTCCGAACCGCGCGGACGGGATGCGGGTTATAAGTGGCCACAATATTCTGTGCATCGCGGCAAACTACAAATGATGCTCTATCACAAAGTGCTGGATCGTTTGGGCGCAGAGGCGGTCACCTTGGGGCAGCGCGTAACAGCCTATGAAAACAATGCAGACGACACTGTGACAGTGACGCTTCGGGATGGGGACGGGGTAACATCGACACGGACGTGCCGCGTATTGGTTGGGGCAGATGGCATTCATTCCGCCGTACGCGCGCAAATGGTGCCCGAGCAACCGCCGATACATTGGGGCGGTGCGATTATGTGGCGCGGCACCAGCAAAGCCAAACCAATTCGCACGGGCGCGTCGTTCGTTGGGCTTGGAACGCATCGGCATAGATTGGTGTTTTATCCCATTTCTGCTGCGGACCCTGAAACGGGTCTCGCCGATATTAATTGGATCGCCGAAGTGACGGTTGATGCGGAAAATGGTTGGCCCAGCAGCGATTGGAACCGCAAAGTGTCACACCAAGATTTCGTGCATCATTTTGAAAACTGGACCTATGATTGGCTAGATGTGCCGGCTTTGCTACGGTCAGCGGAAACAGTTTATGAATACCCAATGACGGATCGCGATCCTCTTGCGACATGGCAAGACGGGCGCGTTATTTTGATCGGTGATGCGGCCCATGCCATGTATCCAACGGGATCAAATGGCGCGAGCCAAGCCATTGTTGATGCGCGGGTGTTAGGCGCGCGCTTTGTGACGCATGGCATAACCCAAGCGGCCTTGGCTGACTTTGATGCAACGCTTTGTGGTCCGGTTTCCGAATTGGTTTTGCGCAATCGGGGTGCTGGCCCATTTGGAATTCTTAATCTGGTTGATGAACGCTGCCGTGGCGAATTTGATCATATCAATGACGTGATTGCCCCCCGCGAGCTAACTGATTTTATGGCGCGGTACAAGGCTGCAGCGGGATTGGCAATCGATGGCCTAAATGCACAACCAAATACGATCGCGATGGGGTCATGTGTTGACTTATCCCTCTGATAGGGTTCAATGGCATACCACGTTGATATAAACGACTTATGTCATTCCGGCGTAAGGTGCTCTTTTTATTTAAAAATACTGGCTCAATTCCATGGTTTCTGACCTGAATACCCCCAAAGTACATTCGGCAAAGTTGGTGATTGCGTCTGTTGCATCATTGCTTTTGCTTGCGGCTTTGGATCAAACAATCGTATCCACTGCATTGCCAACAATTGTGGCTGACTTGGGTGGGTTGTCGCAGCTAAGTTGGGTCGTAACGGCCTATATTCTGGCGTCGACAGTGGCGTCACCTATCTATGGGAAATTAGGCGATCTGTATGGACGCAGAAACATTGTGTATCTCTCTGTTTCTATATTTTTGCTTGGGTCTACTTTGTGCGGCGTCGCACAAACGATGCCGTTTTTGATCTTTGCACGTGCGGTTCAGGGCATAGGCGGCGGCGGGCTTTTCGTTTTGGCATTGGCTGTTGTGGGTGATGTCATAGAACCCAGAGATCGCGGTAAAGTTCAGGGCGTCTTTGCCGCTATTTTCAGTATATCAAGCGTTATTGGCCCTTTGGTCGGCGGTATATTTGTTCAATCCTTTAGCTGGCACTGGATCTTTTTCATCAATGTCCCAATCGGCGTTGCGGCTCTTGTGGCTTTTGCGATTAGCTTTCCTGGCTCGACAACAAGAACCAAGCGCAAAATTGACTGGCTTGGCGCTATTTCGTTATCCTTCGCTTTATCAATGCTTACATTATTTGCAAGCTTAGGGGCGCACGGTGGATCATGGGTATCTGCTTGGGGCGCTCTTTTACTTGGGATGACTGTGGTTTCGACAGCGGTGTTTATTTGGGCTGAAGGGCGTGCTCAGGAACCGATTTTGCCATTGAGCCTGTTCAAAATTAATGTGTTTTGGGTCTGTAATGTGATCAGTTTTATTTCTGGTGTCTGCATGCTTGGCGCGATCACCTATTTCCCTCTGTATCTTCAGCTGGCCCAAGGCACATCGCCAACCATGTCGGGATTACAACTCATACCGTTAACAATCGGTATCGTTACGACATCGACGCTTGCCGGCATTTATATGGGAAAAACCGGACGGTACACTGTGTTAGCCAAATTCGGGATGGTGCTGTTGGCTCTGGGTGGCATTGCAACGACCCTGTTGACCAAAGACACTTCGGTTCTCAGATTCAGTGTTACGATCCTATTGATAGGCCTTGGCATGGGGTTCATTTTTCCGATTTTATCGACGGCTGTGCAAAATGCTGTGCCAAAGTCCCAACTGGGCACGGCGACGGCGGCACCAATCTTGTTCCGTCAAATCGGTGGATCTTTGGCTGTTTCTGCGTTTGGGGCTATATTTGTATCCAGAATGGGAACAGCTATGACCAGCTCGGGTATTGATATGGGGCCGATTTCCATTAGCGAACTTGGTCCGCAATCTATGGCGATCATTCCCCAAGATATGCGTGGCGTAGTCGGTGATGCGGTCGTGTTTGCTTTGCATCCAAGCTATTGGATCATAACGTGTTTAGCGATTATCGGAATAGGGTTTGCGTTTAAACTGCATGAAATTCCGCTATCCAATCGCAAAGTGGCGAAGTCGGAATAACCCTAGCGCGCATCAAATGCGGCCTGAAGTTCCTCTGGGTTATAGACCGTGTTGACCCACTCTCTTATGGGGATGCCAGTGCTGTGATTGGCGCGCGCAAAAGCATCGATGAACGCATCAAGCACGCCTTTTTTGGAAAACTTAAGGTGTACATACCGCAATGAAAACATGTGTTTGGTTTGATCGGCTGAATAGCCGGCTTGATCGATCAGATAGAGCGCGCTGGCTAAACTGGTGCGGTCTGCGCCTGATTTGCAATGCATCAGAAACGGTTTTTCAAGTGTATCAAAGTAGCCAAATAAAGCATTCAATTCTGACGCAAGCGGTGCGCTTGATGACATTGGGCAGCTATGGAAAGTTAGACCAAGCTTCTTGCAAAGATATTTCTCTGTGTGCGTTGGAGCGAATCTATTTGCGCGAAAACTAAGGATCGTTTTGATCCCTTGATCGCGCAGCCATTCAAATTGCTTTGGCGAGGGATGATTGGAGCGATATACCCGTGGTGCAATCTGATCAAAGTTGTTCCATACTTGGCGTAGAATTGCATGGTCTGACCAACGCATATAGGCCAAAGATTTTTGCAATGCTGCGTCATCGTGGATTGGTACATCGAATTTGTCTTTTTTACGCATAAAGTGTTCCGACTGGCCAAAGGGCGCGATGAGCATGTTGGGTGAATGTCATATGAACATCGCGCAACAATGTAAATCAAAAGAGTGACAATTACTGGTACTCTTATTACGAAGGTGCTAGGTCATCTGTCATGTTTTTACGAAAAGCCAGAGGCTACGCGTGGCAAATAAAAAGACCCTCTCAACCCGTCAGGACGTGAAATACCGACTGCAAGCTACGATAATTCGCGGGTTGCTGTGGTTGCTTCGTGTGATCCCTTTTTCGCCCCGCAGACGTTTTGGCGGGTGGTTTTTTGGAAAAATAGTAGCGCCTTTGGCAGGTTACAACAAACGCGTTGTTGAAAACCTTGCCCGCGTTTGGCCCGAAGTCGCGCCAGACAAAGCCGATCAATTGGCCAAAGATGTGTGTCGCAATGTTGGGATTACGTTGACCGAGCTCTTTTCGCCAAATGAATTTTCGCGCCACGTGATCGGAATGCCAATTTCAGGTCCAGGTCTGGATCTTCTGAAACAAGCGCAGTCCGAAGGACGTCCGACCATTGTGGTATCTGGGCATTTTGGGAACTACGATGCAGTGCGCGCTAACTTGATCCATGCGGGATTGTCGGTTGGTGGATTATATCGGCGGATGAACAATCCCTATTTCCACAAAGATTACATTGAATCCATTTCAAAAATCGGCACGCCTTTGTTCGAACGCGGGCGCCCTGGCTTAAAGGAAATGGTTACGTTTTTGCGATCTGGGGGATCGTTGGCTGTGTTGATTGATCAACATGCATGGAACGGCGCGCCTGTTACGTTTTTTGGTGAAACGGCATACACGGCCCTATCTGTTGCCGAGTTAGCTTTGAAATTTAACGCAGTAATGGTACCTGCCTATGCTATTCGACAAGCTGATCTAAGCTATGAAATTGTACTAGAAGAGCCCATTGAACATTCTGATGCTGTTCAAATGACCCAAGATCTTAATGATAGCCTTGAGAAACGCGTTCGTGTAAATCCAGAACAGTGGTTTTGGATACATCGCCGCTGGAAAAAGATGCCCGCGCATCACAACAATTCATAACGGAGTGCATGATGCACATTGGCACTAGAAAAATTGGCCCAACGGAACCTCCTTTGGTAATAGCTGAAATCGGTATCAATCACGGTGGTGACTTGGCTGTGGCCAAAGAAATGGTGCGTTTAGCTGCCTTGTCAGGCTGTGAATGTGTTAAGCATCAAACGCACATTGTCGAAGATGAAATGACCGAAGCAGCCAAGTCTATTTTTCCGCCGAATGCGCCTATTTCGATTTGGGATGTGATGCAGAATTGCGCACTTTCCCTAGAGGATGAAATCGCGCTCAAGGAGTATACAGAAAGCCTTGGGTTGATTTACATCTCGACTCCGTTCTCGCGGGCCGCTGCGGACTTTCTAGAAAGCATTGATGTCCCTGCGTATAAAATCGGATCGGGTGAAGCGGATAACTTACCACTTATCCGCCACATCGCTGCCAAGGGTAAACCTGTGATATTGTCCACTGGGATGCAAACGATTGAAAGCATTCGCCAAAGCGTCGAAATTTTGGAACAGTCGGGCGTGGACTATGCATTGTTGGAATGTACCAATCTTTATCCATCCCCTCCTGAAATTGTATCCCTAAAAGGGGTGACAGAGCTTAAGAAAGCCTTTCCCAAGGCTGTCGTTGGCTTTTCGGATCATTCGATTGGTCCTGAAATGGCGTTGGCATCTGTCGCGCTCGGGGCGTCTATCTTGGAACGGCACTACACCGATAGCCGATATCGCAAGGGACCGGATATTTCATGTTCCATGGATCCGGCAGAGCTTCGGTTTTTGATTGATCGCTCGCGTGAAATTCACACGGCACTTCACAATGAAAAACAACGGACGGGCCCCGAAGAAGACGTCTATCGCTTTGCCCGCGCCAGTGTTGTCGCAGACAAGGATCTTCCTGCGGGACATACCATTACAGAAGCCGATATTTGGGCCCGCCGACCAGGTGATGGCGCGATAGCCGGCTATGATTTTGACAAGGTTGTTGGCAAGACACTGATGACAGCTGTTGTGCGAAATCAACAGCTGACGTGGCAAGATTTCAAGGACTAAGGAAAGCGAATGACCGGTCAAAAGCTTATATTTGTCACTGGCACACGTGCGGATTTCGGTAAATTAGAACCGCTTGCTGTTGCAGCCAGTCAAAATGGCTTTGACGTTTCGTTCTTTGTGACTGGTATGCACATGATGGAAGCATACGGCACCACAAAAATCGAAGTCCACCGCACACCGAATGTCGGCGTTTATGAATTCTTGAATCAGCGCCCTGGTGACCCACAGGATATGATCCTTGCCAAAACCATGATTGGGTTTTCGGATTTCATACAAGAGCATGCGCCAGATTTGGTTCTGGTCCATGGGGATCGCGTCGAAGCGCTGGCCTGTGCATTGGTCTGCGCGACCAACTATGTTCGGTGCGCTCACATCGAAGGCGGAGAAGTGTCAGGTACGATTGATGAATTGTTCCGCCATTGTAATTCCAAACTTGCCTATTGCCATTTTGTAAGCTCGGAAACGGCGGCAAAGCGTGTCAAAGCATTGGGCGAAGATGAAGAATCGATTTACGTGATCGGTTCGCCTGAATTGGACTTTCATGCGAAACCATCCGGCATTACCTTGGATGATGTGATTGGGCGTTATCAAATTGCGGATCGCGATTATGGGGTTTGTACCTTTCATCCTGTCACGTCAGAGGCGGACCAAATGGGCGCTCAGGCCCAAGATTTGTTTGGCGCCTTAGCCGAAAGCGGAAAATATTTTGTCATCATACGGCCCAATAATGATCCGGGCTGTGATGGCATTTTAGACGTGATCAACCGCCTCCCCAAAGACCGGTTCCGTGTTTTACCGTCCATGCGATTTTCACATTTTTCCGAACTTATGAAGAATGCAGCCTGCATGATCGGCAATTCTTCTGCTGGCGTGCGCGAAGCACCCTTTGTTGGCATATCGTCGCTAGATGTCGGATCGCGTCAAACCAATCGATCTTTTGCGGCATCAATTTTTAAAGCACGTGCAGATGAAACAGCTAAAATTAGCGAATTTCTACAAACGCAATGGGGTGTTACCTATTCTGGACAAACCGAATTTGGCCAAGGGGATGCGACCAACCAATTCATTCAGGTCTTGAAATCCCCGGCTTTCTGGGCGCGGTCGTTCCAAAAACGCTTTCATGATGTCGATGTCTAATCTGATTGGATCGCTTTATCTAGGGGCCTATCGCTGTGTGACGTGGTTGTTTTCGCTGATGGCGAAACGCCATTTGATCAAGCGGGTTATGCGCGGCAAAGAGGACCCAGTTCGGTGGTGTGAAAAACTGGGCAAGCCAACAATTATTCGCCCCCAAGGGCCATTAGTGTGGCTTCATGCAGTTGGGTTGGGCGAAACTTTGGCGCTGCGTGGTGTGATTGATGCCATCTCTCGCGTGCGCCCTGATGTGAATTTTTTGGTGACCTCTTCGACGGTGGCGTCCGCCCGAACATTTGCCAAGAACCTTCCGGATCGCACAGTGCATCAATTTTTGCCGCTTGATGTATCGCGCTATATCAATGCGTTTCTTGATCACTGGGCACCCGATTTGGTGCTGTGGTCTGAACAAGATATTTGGCCGAATTTCATTGATATGACTGCGCGGCGCAAGGTTCCCCAGGTTTTGATAAACGCGCGTATGAACAAGGCGTCATTCGATAAGAAACGCAAAAGCATGCCTGTGTTTCGTTTGATCTATGATCACTTTGATCTCTTGTCTGCCCAAGATGTTGCAACCGCAAACAATATCCAGGCCTTTGGTATCAAACGCCTCGTGCGGGTTGATGGGTCGCTTAAACCTTTTGCGCCTCCATTGGATGTGAACCAACAAGAGCTGGCTTTGTTCAAGTCTTTGACCAAGGATCGGAGTATCCATTTGATCGCGTCCTCACATGCCAAAACCGAAACTGTTGCGATTGACGCGTTTCGGGATGTTCTGGCGACCCATCCTCGGGATCTATTGATTATTGCGCCGCGTGATATCACTCGATTAGAAACTATCCTGCCAACACTTCATGGGCTTGATGTTGGCGTGCGCAGTTTTGATCAGACGCCAAATGTGCGGACCCAAGTTTACATCGCGGATACGTTCGGGGAAATGGGGCTGTGGTATTCATTGGCCAATAGTGCCGTCATCGGTGGTACATTCAGCGATGTCGAAGGGCATAACCCATGGGAAGCTGTCCAACTTGGCTGTGCTGTTATTCACGGACCGCGGACCTTGAATTTTGAAAATGATTATGCGTTGCTAGATCAAGCCGGGGCAGCGCTGCCTATTCAAAACGCCCAAGACCTAAGTGCGCTCTGGCGATCGGAAACCTGGCGTGACACGCTCGGTGCGGCCCAGACCCTACGCGTGGGACAGGCGGCGAAAATGGATGTTCTGATCACCACACTTGTGACTATGATCCCAGTGAAACATGCGACAAATGCAAAGGACGCCAAGTGAAGCCGCTTCCCAATAATTCAAGCATATCAACGCATCTGGTCTATATTTTATATCGGATGATTTGGGTCTTTGGGATGCCTTTGATCTTGGCCTATTTGTATAAACGCGGGCGCAAAGACCCCGCATACTGGGCGCATCTGCCCGAACGGTTTGGGCTGCACCGGCAAAGGGCCGAGCAACATGTGTGGATCCATGCCGTGTCCTTGGGTGAATTGCGATCTGCTGCGCCTTTGATTAATCAGCTTTTGGCACAGGGGGAATATGTGGTCACAACCCATTTCACCCCAGCAGGGCGCAGTGCTGCCCAAAAATTATTTGCTGATGCTATAGCCCAAGGCCGTTTGACACCTGTCTATGTGCCGTTTGACTATGGCCTTGCATTTTTGCGGTTTTTCAAAGCATTTCGCCCGAAATATGGTTTGGTTATGGAAATCGAATTTTGGCCCGGCATGATCAGGACCGCAAAATGGCGGGGTATTCCCCTTGTGCTGTGTAATGGGCAATATTCACAACGGGCCTTTGAACGGGATCAAAAGTCGCTTTTGTCGCGGGGGCGCTTTGTGTCTGGCTTTGCGGCCGTTATGGTAAAATCCGAAGCTCATGCAGAGCGGTTTCGTCAAAGGGGGGTGCAAAAAATTGCAATCACGGGTGAAATGCGTTTCGAACAAGACATCCCTGATGTGTTAATTGCCGCGTCTCAAGCTTTTGAACCAAGCATGCCCCCTAAGCGTCCTGTGATAACTTTGGCAAGCATCGTGCATGACGAAGAAGATCACTTTGTTGAAATTCTGAAAACCACGCTTTCGTCGTTTGCGGATGATGCACCCGAGCGCCCGATATTCATCTTTGTTCCACGGGCGCCCGAACGATTTGATGTGGTCGCAAATAAGCTCAAGAGCGCAGGCATTGCGTTTGTGCGACGTAGTGAAACGTTGGATGCCACGCTTAACGGAGAATGGCGTGCGGGTTGCGATGTCATGCTTGGGGATAGTTTGGGCGAAATGTATTTTTACCTAAACCTGTGCCAGATGGCTGTCGTTGGCGGTGGCTTCGGAGACTTGGGGTCGCATAATATTTCCGAACCTTTGTCGCTTGGAAAGCCGACGATTATTGGGCAGGGTGATTTCTTTATTGAATTTCTGTCGCATGAAGCCATCGCGCAGGGTGTTGTGAAAAAGATGACATATAATGAATTACAGGAATTTTTCATGGCACGTCGGTATGGCTTTAGCACGCCCAATGACATCCAAGCCTATTGTAATGGGCTATCTGGTGCGACCTCACGGAGTTTGGCGGCATTAAACACATTTGTGGGGACAACCTATGTCGAATGAATATGTAGCGATTGTACCAGCACGGGGGGGGTCCAAGGGGCTTGCTTTGAAAAATATCCGCGCACTGGCAGGAAAGCCCCTGTTTCAACATGCTGTTGATCAAGGTCTGCGAACCGTGTCTCGGGTTGTTGTGTCAACGGATATGCATGAAATCCTTGGGTCTGATCAACAAGACACGGTTGAGCTCTATAACCGACCGTCGCAATTTGCCCAAGACACCTCTACAATGGATGACGTTTTGCGTGATGTAATTTCGGCGCAAAACTTGACCGGAAAAACGCTTGTTTTGTTACAAGTGACCTCGCCACTTCGTCTGGATCAGGACGTTTTGGATGCGATATCTGTTTATGAAACGGGGCACTATGATTTGGTGCAAACTGTAACGCCGGCTGAGCGGTCGATTTTGAAATGGGGAATGCGTCAAGGCAATACGTTTATCCCTGTGTCTAAACCCGAGTATTGCTTTTCCAACCGCCAATCTTTGCCCGAGGTTTTCAAGCCAAACGGGGCTGTTTATGTATTTGGCGCGGATTGGTTTATAGCAAATGGTGGGTTGGCGACGGATCGCATTGGGCTATGCGAGATGCCAAACGAGCGATCTCAGGATATCGACACGCTTGCTGATTTTAAAGCTGTTGAAGACCATCTGAAAAAGTAAGCCGGGGAAATCCCCGGCTTTGCTTTATCCTTGTAGCGGTTTCACGCTGATTTCGCCTTCGGTTCGCGATTGCATCGCAAGGCTTGCAGCATGTGCGCCCGCTGCCGTTGTGAAATACGGAATTTTATCAAACAAGGCGACAGACCGGATTTCGCGGCTGTCATTGACCGCCTGTGTTCCTTCGGTCGTATTGATGACCAAAGCAATTTCGTCGTTTTTCAACATATCGACGATGTTTGGGCGTCCTTCGTAGACTTTGTTTGCGATGCTACAGGTAAGCCCGGCTTGTTCCAACCATGCGGCTGTACCGCGTGTTGCAACCAATTCAAACCCAAGTGATGTCAGCGTCTGCGCCGCTTCGATCATGGACGATGTTTTGTCCGTGTCTCTAATTGAAAAGAACACTTTGCCTGACTGAGGAAGGTCCATTCCTGCGCCCATTTGTGCCTTGAGGAAAGCACGTGCAAAGCTTTTGTCCCAGCCCATGACTTCGCCGGTCGAACGCATTTCTGGCCCAAGGATCGTGTCGACGCCCGGGAAGCGCGCGAATGGCATCACGGCTTCTTTTACGGAATACCAAGGCATCATTGGATCAGCCAAGGTCATAGGATCACCAAGTGGCACGCTTTCGTCATAGGACGCATCACGATAGGGTTCGCGCAATGGGAAATTTTCCATCGGCTCACCCGCCATCAAACGTGCTGCGATTGATGCAATCGCGCTATCAGTGGCTTTGGCGACAAATGGCACCGTGCGCGACGCGCGTGGGTTCACTTCGATCAAATAGATATCACCGTCTTTGACCGCAAATTGAACGTTCATCAAACCAACCACGTTCAACGCTAATGCCAATGCTTCGGTTTGTTGTTTCAGACCCTCGATGATGTCATCACTTAATGAATAAGGAGGAAGCGAACACGCGCTGTCGCCAGAGTGCACGCCGGCTTCTTCGATGTGCTGCATGATACCTGCAACGTGAACGGTTGTCCCGTCTGACAGGGCATCCACATCGCATTCCACAGCACCAGACAGATAGCTATCCAAAAGAACCGGACTATCACCAGACACAACAACGGCTTCTTTGATATAGCGCTCTAGTTGCGCCATATCGCGGACGATTTCCATCGCGCGACCGCCTAGAACATAGGAGGGACGAATAACCAACGGGAACCCGATGTCGCCAGCAATGGCCATCGCTTCTGCATCAGAGTGGGCAATCCCGTTTTTAGGCTGCTTTAGACCAAGCTGGTTCACCAAAGCTTGGAAGCGTTCACGGTCTTCTGCCAAGTCGATGGCATCCGGCGATGTCCCAAGAATTGGGATACCTTCAGCTTCTAGATCATTTGCCAATTTCAGCGGCGTTTGCCCACCAAATTGAACGATCACCCCATGCAAGGTTCCGTTTTCTTTTTCCACACGTAGGATTTCCATGACGTGTTCGAATGTAAGCGGTTCAAAATACAAACGGTCAGACGTGTCATAGTCCGTGGAAACCGTTTCAGGGTTACAGTTGATCATGATTGTTTCGTAGCCTACTTCCGTAAGCGAGAAACATGCGTGGCAGCAACAGTAGTCAAATTCGATGCCTTGACCAATGCGGTTTGGACCACCGCCCAAAATCACAACTTTTTTGCGATCCGAGGGGCGGGCTTCACATTCTACATCGCCCATCATTGGGGCTTCGTATGTGGAATACATATATGGGGTCTGAGCTTCGAATTCGGCGGCGCAGGTGTCGATGCGTTTATACACCGCTGTCACCCCAAGTGCGGTCCGCGCACGACGGACATCGGATTCTTTGAACCCTGTGAGGTTGGCCAAACGCGCATCCGTAAAGCCCATCATTTTCAAATCGCGAATACCCTGTGCATCCTGTGGCAACCCGTTTGCACGAACCTCTTCTTCGGCATTTACGATTTCACGAATGCGTTCCAGGAACCATGGATCAAACATTGTGACATTGTGAATGTCTTCGTTGCTTAGGCCATGGCGCATTGCTTGGGCAATCGTCCGCATACGATCCGGGGTTTGTTTGCTGATTGCCTTGATCACTGCTGATCTTTCTGGGGCGCCTTCGATGTGGACTTCGTCAAAACCGGTCAGACCTGTTTCCATGGATGCCAGCGCTTTTTGCAAGGATTCATGGATCGTACGGCCTATGGCCATGGCTTCGCCAACCGATTTCATTGCAGTGGTAAGATGCGGCTCGGACCCTGCGAATTTTTCAAAGGCAAAGCGTGGAATTTTTGTAACGACATAATCGATTGACGGTTCAAACGACGCCGGCGTGACTTTGGTGATGTCATTGTCTAGCTCGTCAAGCGTATATCCAACGGCAAGTTTGGCCGCGATTTTGGCAATTGGGAAACCCGTCGCCTTGGAGGCCAAGGCAGAGGATCGCGAAACGCGTGGGTTCATTTCGATAACGATCATACGACCGTCTTTGGGATTGACAGCCCATTGAACGTTTGACCCACCGGTTTCAACACCAATTTCACGCAGAACAGCAATCGATGCATTCCGCATGATTTGGTATTCTTTGTCGGTCAAGGTTAACGCAGGTGCAACAGTGATCGAGTCACCGGTGTGTACGCCCATGGGATCCACGTTTTCGATCGAGCAAACGATAATGGCATTGTCGGCAGAGTCGCGCACGACTTCCATTTCGTACTCTTTCCAACCGAGCAAAGATTCATCCACCAAGATTTGGTTAACGGGGGATGCATCCATACCAGTTCGGCAATAGTATTCATAATCTTCGCGGTTATAGGCAACACCGCCACCGGTACCGCCCAACGTAAACGCAGGACGAATGATCGCAGGAAGCCCGATATCATCAAGAGCTTCTAGTGCGATGCGCACCCCTTCATTAAGGTCGGCAGATCCATCTGCTTTCTTGGGGGCAGTGACGATTGTGGCCCGTGGATTTTCCAGCCCAAGGCGGTCCATCGCTTCGCGGAACAATTTACGATCTTCTGCCATTTCGATCGCTTCACGTTTTGCGCCAATCATTTCAACGCCGAATTTTTCCAAGACGCCCATTGCTTCTAGGTCAAGTGCGGTGTTCAAACCTGTTTGACCGCCCATGGTTGGCAGCAACGCATCGGGGCGTTCTTTTTCGATGATCTTGGCAACGACTTCGGGCGTAATTGGTTCGATATATGTTGCATCGGCAAGGCCGGGATCCGTCATGATCGTGGCTGGGTTCGAGTTCACAAGAATGACACGATAGCCTTCTTCGCGAAGCGCCTTGCAGGCTTGAGCGCCCGAGTAGTCAAATTCGCAGGCTTGGCCAATGACAATAGGCCCCGCTCCGATGATCATGATGGATGAAATATCGGTTCTTTTTGGCATGGTCGGACCTCTGATTGTGGCAGCAGTAAAGGCACCAGGGAATCCATGGCGCGCAAATTGTTCTGCGTTATAGTCAAGCCACGCCAAGGTTCAAGCCTTAAGACGCATCATTCCCACAAAAGCCGATCGTTTCTACGGAATACCGAAAATTTTCACAGTTTCTGCGCCGGTTCCGCCGATTTCCCAACAAAAGAGGGGAATTTTGGTATCAGGCTTCTGTGCTACACTTGACATCTTGGTCGCAACCTTGTGTATCGACCGCAAGTTATAAACCCATCCGTATGAAAGGCATTTATCATGCACGCCTATCGCAGCCATACCTGTGCCGCACTGAACAAATCTAACGTTGGCGATACTGTTCGTCTCTCTGGTTGGGTCCACCGTGTACGTGATCACGGCGGCTTGCTGTTTATTGATTTGCGCGACCATTATGGCATGACCCAAGTCATGGCTGATCCTGATAGCCCGGTTTTTGCCGAAATTGAAAAAGTTCGGAGCGAATGGTGTATTCGCATCGATGGCAAGGTTTTGGCGCGTGACGAAAGCCTTGTGAACGCCAAAATCCCAACGGGCGAAATCGAAGTGTTTATCCAAGATATCGAAGTCCTTGGAAAATCCGAAGAGTTGCCTTTGATGGTCTTCGGAGACCAAGAGTATCCCGAAGAAACACGCTTGAAATATCGGTACCTCGATTTGCGCCGTGAAAAGCTTCAGAAAAATATGAAAATGCGCTCGGATGTGGTGGCCTCTATGCGCCGTCGGATGTGGGACGGCGGTTTCCGTGAATTCCAAACACCAATTATCACGGCATCGTCACCAGAAGGTGCGCGCGATTTCTTGGTGCCATCACGTTTGCACCCAGGAAAATTTTACGCACTTCCCCAAGCGCCGCAGCAATTCAAACAATTGTTGATGGTCTCTGGCTTTGACAAATATTTCCAAATCGCGCCTTGTTTCCGCGACGAAGATCCACGCGCTGATCGCAGCCCTACGGATTTCTATCAGTTGGACATGGAGATGTCATTTGTTACGCAACAGGATGTGTTTGACACAATTCAACCGGTTTTAACGGGCGTATTCGAAGAATTTGGCGGCGGTAAAAACGTTGACCAAGACTGGCCACAGATTTCATATCGTGATGCCGCTCTTTGGTATGGCTCTGATAAGCCTGATCTTCGCAATCCGATCAAGATGCAAGTTGTATCCGAACATTTCCGTGGATCAGGGTTTGCTATTTTTGCGAAACTTTTGGAACAAGAGGGCACCGAAATTCGTGCGATTCCTGCACCAACAGGCGGTAGCCGCAAATTCTGTGATCGTATGAACGCCTTTGCCCAAAAAGAAGGATTGCCCGGAATGGGCTACATCTTCTGGCGCGACGGGGCAGACGGCATGGAAGCCGCGGGTCCTTTGGCCAAGAACATTGGTCCAGAGCGTACAGAAGCGATCCGTGAACAGCTTGGGCTAGGTGTTGGCGATGCTGCGTTTTTCTTGGGTGGAAAGCCAAAGCAATTCGAATCCGTTGCAGGCCGTGCGCGCAACGTGATCGGCGAAGAGCTGGGTCTAACGGATAAAAACCGATTTGCCTTTGCTTGGATCGTGGATTTCCCAATCTATGAACAGGACGAAGAGACCGGCAAGATCGATTTTGAACATAACCCATTTTCGATGCCCCAAGGTGGCATGGATGCT
Source organism: Paracoccaceae bacterium (assembly GCA_024639125.1). Classification (GTDB taxonomy): domain Bacteria; phylum Pseudomonadota; class Alphaproteobacteria; order Rhodobacterales; family Rhodobacteraceae; genus JAHEJA01. Next base: position 34,477 of record JAHEJA010000015.1, on the reverse strand, counting down.
TTGAACGGCAATCCGCTAGATGTTTTGGGTTTTCAGTATGATTTGGCGTGCAACGGGTATGAATTAGTGTCAGGCGCCATTCGGAACCACAAACCGGAAATCATGTTCAAAGCATTTGAAATTGCGGGTTATGATGAATCCGAAGTGCGCAAGCGGTTCGGTGGCATGGTGAATGCATTCCAATATGGCGCCCCCCCGCATGGTGGCTGCGCTGCTGGGATCGACCGGATCGTGATGTTGCTTGCAGAAGAGCAAAACATCCGCGAAGTGATCCTATTCCCGATGAACCAACGCGCAGAAGATTTGATGATGAACGCACCAAGCGAACCAATGTCGGATCAGCTTATGGAATTGGGCTTGCGCGTTATTCCGCAAGACTAGTTCAACAAGTTAACCTTACGAAACCCCGCTCTTTTTGGCGGGGTTTTTAGTGCCATTACGAATTGGTATTGTTGATATTTATTGAAATTACTGTAGATCTTGGACTGCGGTATAAATTTTTCAGGTAAGGTTCACTGTTTTGATATGCGAAGGCCTCCAAAACTCACGAAGCGCGAAATTAGTCTTGTCCCTTATTTGCTCACTGGCGCCTCTCGCAAGGATATTGCCGATCAAATAGGTGTCTCCGAAGAGACAGTAAAATCGCATATACGAAATGTTATTCGAAAATTTGATGCGAATACACTCAGAGAGTGTTTTCTTGAGTTGCAGGCATTTAACGAATTTTTCAATAACAATTCCAGTCAGGGCTATGAATACTGGCATGACGTGCGCGCAGAGCTGACAATCTCTGCCGACGGTATTACTGCAGAAAGCACAGTGACCACCGAAGCAGAGGCAATGTTTGGCGCAATTAAGTCTACTGCTTTTCCCAGTGGTGTGGACGCTGGGGCCATTATGTTGCTAGAATTTAATGGCAACATTATTAAACACAAAACATCGCTGGACACTTTGCATTGGTACCCCTTTGATTTTCCAGAGCCTATTAAAGATGGAACACTTTTCACGACATTTATGCGGCTTATATCAAAAAATTCCTATTTAAACCCAACGGAAACGCAAAACCTTAGCATTTCACGTCCGACCAAGGTCGCGTCGATCCGCGTTAATTTTGAAAGCGGGGTTGTTCCAAAAATTGCCGGCGTAAGTGTCACGGCCCAAGGTCGCAGTGTAGAAGTTCCCGGATTGGAAGTTCAAAGACTTGAGAGTGGTTTATATCTGGAAATCCCAGATCCCAAGGTTTACTATTGGTATTCAATCGTATGGACGTGGGACGAGCCGCCGTCGGTTTGATAGTTGGTATTGGGGATTATGACAGACGTAAAACTTGGAACGCCAGTTGACAATTGGACGGGCGTGAAAGCCGACCTTCCTAAAAACCTATCTGGTGATGTCATTGTATTGGAAAAGCTAGACGCGGATCAACATGCGGCAAAACTTTTTGAAGCTTTCAAAGACGCTGATGCGAATTGGAATTTTCTACCCTATGGGCCGTTTCATTCGTCCGCGCAGTATTTCAAATGGGCCTCCGATATGGCGGGAAAAACGGATCCGCATTTCTTTGCTCTGCGCGATGCGACGACGCACAAGTATTTAGGTGTTTGTGCATTTCTGCGCATTGACCCTGTTATGGGGAGCATTGAAATTGGGCACATCAATTTTTCACCCTCGCTCCAAAGATCACGTGGGGCGAGCGAAGCGTTGTTTTTGGTGATGCAATGGGCCTTTGAGCATGGGTATCGACGGTTCGAATGGAAATGTGATGCGCTTAACATGCCATCGCGCCGCGCCGCACAGCGCTTGGGATTTAGCTACGAAGGCACTTTTCGCCAAGCCGCAGTTGTCAAAGGTCGTAATCGCGACACGGCATGGTTTGCTGTGATTGACACTGATTGGCCCGCACTAAAAGAAGCGTTCTTGTCGTGGTTGTCTCCTCGTAACTTTGATGACCAGGGAAATCAAAGGGAACGTTTGGGCAATTTAACAAGCCTTGTTCGTGTAAGCTCTGATCCGGCGCTATAGTGGGTGAATTGCATTTATCTTAGTTGAAATGACGGATTTCAAGTTTTGAATGTCCAATGATTTCAAACATTGCAAAAGCTCTGCATCGGCGGCACAGGTGCCAATCCCATAGATAAATTTGTTCAAATAAGGTGACATTCCATCCTCTAGTAATTCTAGGGCATGGCAGAGATCATCCCGATAGGCGATTGAGTCTGGTACAATCACTTCGTCTATTGCCTGGCTATCGATTAATACGGGCCGTCCAGGGAAGTGTCGTAATATCATCGATTGAAATTCGGATATTGACGCCAGTGGTTTGGCGATGAACCCATGTGCCCCTGCTTTTAGGGCGGGTTCGTAAAGAAAATCATCCCCGCTTGTCGCTAATAAAATCGGCGCGAAATCAAAGCTGTTTTTAATGTCCCGAATAAGGTCCAATCCAGACCCATCCGGCAACCCGACATCAACAATCATCACATTTGGGCGATATGTTTTTAAATGCCGTCGGGCCGAAGCCAAGCAATCCGCCCGCCGCAAGCGTGCACCACTGCGCAGGCTCATTAATCTAAGCGCTTCACAGGCAAAGCGGCTATCTTCGACAACCAAAAGCGTCAGCCCGATCATTGGGCGTTTCTTTGTGGTGGCGCTATAGATCATATCATCAACAGTATTCATGGCAGTTTCCCCGGAATCGTTGATTAACTTTGCAAACTTAGCCCTAATAAATCGTTAAATCCCAAGGTGCGGCTTTGCGTTCACTTGCTCTGCTGCCGGAAACCGCGCATATCCATGGCAACAGAAGGAGTATTTACATGATCGGTCGATTAAATCACGTCGCGATTGCGGTCCCAGACTTGGACGCCGCCGCAGAACAGTATCGCTCTGCCCTTGGGGCAAATGTTGGCGCGCCTCAGGATGAGCCGGACCATGGTGTTACAGTGATCTTTATCGAATTGCCAAATACCAAAATCGAATTGCTGTACCCTCTGGGGGAGTCTAGTCCAATCCAAGGGTTCTTGGATAAAAACCCAGCTGGCGGTATTCATCACATTTGTTACGAAGTGGATGATATTCTGTCTGCACGGGATCATTTGATAGAAACAGGTGCGCGGGTGCTTGGAACAGGCGAGCCAAAAATTGGCGCCCATGGCAAACCCGTGTTGTTTTTACATCCCAAAGACTTTAACGGCTGCTTGATCGAACTAGAACAAGTATAAACCAAAAGGATTTAACATGGGTATTACATCTGGCATCGTCCTATTCGCCGTCATCTGGTTCATGACGTTTTTATGTGTGATCCCAATTCGCCTGACAACTCAGGGGGATATTGGCGATATCGTTCCCGGCACACACGCCGGTTCGCCCGAAGAACACAACCTTAAGAAAAAGGCGTGGATCACCACAGGTATTTCATTTGTTTTGTGGTGTATCATTGCGACGATTATTCTAACCGGCACAATTACTGTGCAGGATCTTGATTGGTTCCACCGTATGGGACGTGGGACAGCTGGTTAAACAAATGCGTAAAGGTCGCGGCCGCTAGGATGGGAACAAACAAGTTCGCGAGTGGAATAGACAGCGGCGCGGCCATAAATATACCCGCAGTCCAAAGCGTGCCAATGTTTTTACGCCATAATTTCTTGGCCTCAGTGCGCCCGATGCGGCGCATTGCAACCATTTGAAAATATTCTCGTCCTAGCAAATAGCCGTTCAAAGACCAGAAAATCAAAGGCGCAAACGGGACAAAGAATATATATAGAACGAACGCACATAGGTTCGCGAAAATGATCAATCCCAAAAATTTTAACGTCTCTGAAATCGCTTGGGAAAATGGGATTTTTGCGACATCTCCGAGGTGAGGATAATGCTTTCGGTCAACAGCATTCGCAACGTCATCAATAAAGAAAGATGACATTAGCGATGCAACGGGAACCATCAAAAATACCGACAATAAAAGTGCCAAAAAGAATGACGCGATACTGACTGCGGTGGATATATCGATGCTGCCTATCCACGGAAGCGACAGTGAACTTCCGAATATCCAACTGGCAATGTGCCCCATGCCTAAAAATACAAGGAACAAAAACACGATCGCCAGTCCGATGCCCTTTAACAAGACAGACCGGAATGCGGGGTCTAATGATTGCGAGACAGCCTTGGAAAAAGAGACAAAGATTAAAGTTAGAGCCATGTGACAATGTCATCTAAGTTCGGACGTGGGCGTTCAGGTGGTGCGGATGTTTCGGTTCCAAAATAAACAAACCCAACAAGGGTTTCATTTGTATGCAATCCAAGGCCGGTTTCCACAAACGTCCGATCATGCGATGGCCATCCCGTAAGCCAATTAGCCCCCCATCCCGCAGCAAGCCCCGCGTTGAGGAGCGCCAAACAAGCCGCACCCGCGGAATAAGTTTGTTCTATGGCTGGGATTTTGTCACTTGGTTTTTGAACCTCGATAACTGCAACGCATATCTGGCCATCTTCGAATTGGCGGCGACCTTTGGCTGCTTTTTCTGCATCATAGCCCAATGCCGCTGATCGTGTATCGGCAAGTGCGGCCAGCTCGGTGAGTTTGGGTTTTGACAAAACCGCAAAACGCCAAGGTTCAAGCTTGCCATGATCCGGTGTGCGCGCAGCAGCGGTTAATATTTCCAAAAGCTGGTCTTTGTCCGGCGCTGGCCCTGTCATAGCTTTTGCGGGTCGAGAGCGGCGTGTGAGCAAAAAATCCAAAGCGGCTTGGTTACGTGCGGGCATATGCGTGTTCTTTTCCATTGTTTACATGTGGGAGCGCAAATCTGCGGTACAAGGTTTAGGTGTTAAATTCGTTTACATCCCTAGAAATCGTTACGCGTCGACCCATTCTGCAATTAAGTCAGTTACGCGCACAAGCTCGGATGCAATGCCCGGTTCGGACATGGCGTGCCCTGCGGTCGGGATCAGCCGTAAATCACAGCGCGGCCATGCTTTGGCCAAGGACCAAGCGCCCTCTGGTGGGCAAATCATGTCTTGGCGGCCTTGGACAATAAAGCCGGGGATATGCGCGATCTTGTCCATATTTTTTAGGATATGACCGTCGCTTTCTAGAAATCCGTTATGCGTGAAATAGTGGTTTTCAAGCCGCGCAAAGGCACGTGCATAGGCTGATGGCGCGCTGCTTCCTTTGCCATCGGACCGAACGGACGCTAGCGCATTTTCCCAATCTGACCAATGACGTGCGTATTCCATTTCAGTGGTGACATCACCACAAAATAGCCGCTTGTGATACGCTGCGATGAAATCATCGTGTTCTTCTATGGGGATGGGGGATGTGAATTTTTCCCACGCATCGGGCCAGAATTTGCCAGCGCCACCTGCGTAGAACCAATCCAATTCGCTTTGCGTCATCAAAAACACGCCCCGAAGGATCAAATGCGTGGTGCGGTCCGGATGTGCTTGGGCATATAGCAACGACAGCGTTGCCCCCCATGATCCGCCAAAAACGGCCCATTGGTCGATATCTAGTTTGTAGCGGATTGATTCCATGTCTTGGATTAAATGATCGGTGGTGTTGTTTTCGATGCTGGCATAGGGCGTCGATTTTCCGCAGCCGCGTTGATCGAATAGGATAATGCGATAATGCTTGGGGTTGAAATAACGCCGCATTGCGGGGCTACACCCTCCTCCGGGACCACCGTGTACCACAATGACGGGAATGCCGTTTGGGTTCCCGCATTGCTCAAAGTAGACTTTATGTCCGTCACCTGTTTCCATCATTTGATGGTCATAAGGGGTGATCATGGAATATAATTGATGCACTGTTTCAAATTAGCCCGTGAACTTGTTCATTTTCAACTTATATGTGATGAACAACACAAATGACCAGACGGAGAAGTAAATGACTGCGCCCCAAACCACTGTTGATCCATCCGAGGTGGCAAAATTCGAAGCAATGGCGGCGGAGTGGTGGGATCCGAATGGCAAATTCAAACCCCTTCACATGCTTAATCCGTGTCGTTTGGATTACATTATCAGCCAAATTGCAGCCGAATATGATCGGGACATCACCCAATCCGAGCCGTTCAAAGGGCTTCGTATTCTAGATATCGGATGCGGTGGTGGCTTGTTGTGCGAACCCATGGCGCGTCTTGGGGCAACTGTGGTGGGTGTTGATGCGGCAGAGCGCAACATCCCAGTCGCCCAAGCGCATGCTCGTCAATCTGACCTTGATATTGAGTATAGGTTTGGGACTGCCGAAGCGATGGCTGCCGATGGGGAACAGTTCGACGTTGTCTTGAATATGGAAGTGGTTGAGCATGTCGCCGATCCTTTGGTGTATCTGACGGCTTGTCAGCAGTTGCTGAAACCCAATGGTTTGATGGTCTGTTCGACGATCAATCGTAATCCCAAAAGCTTTGCTGTGGCGATTATAGGGGCGGAATATGTCATGCGCTGGCTTCCCAAGGGGACGCATGAGTGGTCCAAATTCATCACGCCAGATGAATTGTTCAATTTGATTAGCACGGCAGGACTAGACCCCGTTGATCGCAAAGGGTTCGTCTTTAATCCGATCACATGGCAATGGAAATTGTCGGATCGCGATTTGTCAGTAAATTATGTGACTGCAAGCATCAAAAAATAATCAATCCGGTGCTAACATATAGCCTTCTCCGCGGACCGTTTGCAAATAACGCGGATCTTTCGAGGAGGCTTCTATTTTTCGGCGTAGACGGGTGATTTGGACATCGATCGCGCGCATATGGGCTTGTTCTTCGTCGCGGCCTAATTCTTGGGCCAATTGTGCGCGGCTAACGGGTTGACCAACCGAGGCTGCAAAGATTTTCATCAATTGGTTTTCAGTCGCAGTCAATCGAATCAGTTGATCGTCCTGCCAAAGTTCACCTTTTTCCACGTCATAGCGCACAGGTCCAAGGGCAAGGGTTTTGAATGCGGTGTCATGGATTTTTTGCACTGGAATACGGCGTAAAATGGCGTTGATGCGCAAAAGCAATTCTTTGGGTTCAAAAGGTTTGGCAAGATAATCATCTGCGCCTGCTTCCAATCCGGAAATGCGATCTTCGGTTTCGCCTTTCGCTGTCAGCAAAAGGATCGGTGTCATCAAAGTTTGACGCAAGGCGCGGGTCAAAGAAATCCCGTCTTCTCCTGGCATCATCACGTCCAAGATGATCAAATCAAATTCTAATCCTGCCATAAGCCGGCGCGCATGGGCGGCGTCACGTGCCGCTGTGACCATAAAGTCATGCCGCATAAGAAATTTTTGCAATAGGGACCGGATGCGTTCGTCGTCATCGACGATCAATAAATGCGTATCCATATTTGCCCCGCTCACTTAATCTTGTCTTAGCTTACTATAGGCCTGCAATAACTCTGGGTCCATCATTGCCTCTAGGACTCGGCGGAAACCCGACACTGCGTCTGGCCCAGCTTGGCGATAGGCTGCGCGCATGCGGTGTTGTTGTACCACCGTCAGCTTGGCCTCTAGGTCTTTGCCGGTCTCCGTTAGGAACAGGTGGCGTTCGCGTCTATCTTTTTGTCCGACATGGCTTTCGACAAGGCCGTCTTCGATAAGTGTGCGCAAAACGCGGTTCAAGGATTGCTTGGTAACCCCAAGGATATTCAGCAGATTATTTACAGTTGTCCCGGGTGCACCATTTATGAAATGTACAGCGCGGTGATGGGCGCGGCCATACCCATGTTCCTCAAGGATTTTATCAGGGTCTGCTGTAAAGCCACGGTAGGCGAAAAACATGGCTTCGATCCCTTGGCGCAGCTGTTCATCCGTCAAGAATAAAAGGGTTTCCCCAGATGCGCGCGGTGATGACGTAGGGTTCATTGAATTGCCTCCTTGGTTGCGTCATTTTATGTCAGCCTTGTTGACATTCCAAGGGGGAAATGTTAGCGATTCACAGTTTTAGCGCAACAAAATGTCCGAAACGGACGCATTGTGCGTAATAAATGGAAAATAGAAGCCTGAATTCAGAAATAGGAAAGGACATCCCATGGCAGGCAGTTATGAAGATCGCGACGGTAAAATTTGGCTAGATGGTAAACTAGTCGAGTGGCGGGATGCCCAAGTGCATGTCCTTACTCATGCTATGCACTATGCAAGTTCTGTTTTCGAAGGTGAACGGTGCTATGAAGGCAAGATTTTCAAAAGCACGGAACATTCTGAACGTTTGTTGCGTTCTGGTAAGCTGATTGATTTCGATATTCCGTATTCAGTCGAAGAGATTGATGCCGCAAAAGAAGCCACCTTGAAAGCCAACGGTCTAAAAGATGCCTATGTACGCGCCCTTGCGTGGCGTGGTGCTGGCGAAGACATGGGTGTTGCCTCTGCGCGTAACCCTGTCCGTATGGCTGTCGCTGTTTGGGCTTGGGGCAACTATTACGGTGATGCCAAGATGAAGGGTGCTAAATTGGACATCGCGAAATGGCGTCGTCCTGATCCAGCAACCGCACCATCCCAGGCCAAAGCGGCCGGGCTTTATATGATTGCGACAATGTCCAAGCATGCGGCAGAGGCCAAGGGGTGTTCTGACGCGATGATGTTTGATTATCGTGGCTATGTTGCCGAAGCGACGGGTGCAAATATCTTTTTCGTCAAAGATGGAGAAGTGCATACACCGACGCCGGACGCATTCTTGAACGGGATCACCCGCCAAACCGTTATTGGTATGCTCAAAGAAAAGGGCATCAAAGTGCATGAGCGGCATATTATGCCAGAAGAGCTAGAAAGCTTTGAACAGTGCTGGCTCACTGGAACCGCAGCAGAAGTCACACCGGTTGGTCAGATTGGTGACTATAACTTTGAAGTTGGTGCATTAACACGCGATATTTCAGACTCATACGAAAAGCTCGTTCGCGCGTAAAATAGCAATAAATTGTAAAGCCCCTCGGTTAGGTCGGGGGGCTTTTACATTAAAATTTGTAGCCCACACCCACGTTGATGGCATTTGTGACCAGTGTTGTTTCAATGGTGCCGCCGTCATCCAGTTTGGCTTTGTTATCTGAAACAGTGAATTCATACTCGGCAAAGAGCGACCAGGTTTCGGTAATTTGACGCGAAACACCCGCACCCAGACGCAGGGCAGGGCCGGTCAATTGATAGCCAAAAGTATGCGCCCCACCTGTCGGTTGAATATCCACATGAGGCAGCGCAATCCCGATACCCGCGTCAACAAATGGCGTGTAAGCGCCCCATTTGTTAACCCAGCGCTTGGCGATGTTGGCGGTGATAATATTATGACCATCTGTAAACTCTAGCCGGTCAAATTGATGAGCGGCCATTTCGCTTTCGGGGGCATAGGCTTTGTCATGCGTTAGTTCCATGCCGAAACCAATCCCGCTTTCGCGCCACCAGATTGCCCGCACACCGTAATAGGGAGGGGGTGCAAAAGATTTGCCCTGCCAGCCGATCCTGGCATCAACCGGGCCATTGATTGTTCTGCCTGTTACGATGCTATGAGGCAAAGATTGCATGCCGCCAAAAGCCTGAATTTCAAGCTCTGCTGCATTTGCCTGAGTCGAAAACGCAAGCGCTATAGCTAGAATCACTTTGTTCATTTTGTATCCAGTCAGAAAAATCATTATACTTTCTGGTTATACTGACGAAAAATACCCATTTCAACCGCGACACAAGGGCGCTAATTGCGTCCAAATGTAATCCGACGCTAGACGCAGTCACATTAGCTCGCTAAATACGGGCACGGAACAGGTTGCCCGTCGGGTGGCCACAATACCCAATGGGCCAACTTTTGGTCAAAGAATGGAGTTAACCTCGTGTCAAACGCAGAAGATCACGAAGGCACCCGCAGAGATTTCCTATACTACGCAACTGCTGGTGTAGGTGCAGTAGCTACCGGTGCCGCCGTATGGCCTTTGGTCAATCAGATGAACCCTTCGGCAGACGTGAAAGCGTTGTCGTCTATCCGTGTCGATGTTGCAGATATCGAACCGGGCACTCAGCTCACAGTCAAGTGGTTGGGCAAGCCTGTGTTTATCCGCCGCCGTACTGCGGAAGAAATTGAAATGGCACGCGCCGTTTCGATGGATGAGCTGATGGACGCTAATGCCGAAAATGATAACAAGCCAGGTGTTGATGCATCTGACGAAAACCGTTCGCTTGATGAAAATGGCGAATGGTTGGTCATGATGGGCGTTTGTACGCACCTCGGCTGTGTGCCTCTTGGGGATGGTGCTGGCGACTTTAATGGGTGGTTCTGCCCATGTCACGGGTCACACTATGATACATCCGGTCGTATCCGCAAAGGTCCAGCGCCGCGTAACCTTTTGGTTCCAGTCGCAGATTTCGTGGATGATACCACGATTCAACTAGGTTAAAGGAGAACTAAGAAATGTCTGGTATTCCTCACGATCATTACGAACCAAAATCAAACGGCGCAAAGTGGATGCACACCCGTCTTCCAGTTGTGGGTTTGATTTATGACACCATTATGATCCCTACTCCTAAAAACCTTAATTGGATGTGGATTTGGGGTATTGTTTTGGCGTTCTGCCTTGGTCTTCAGATCATCACAGGTATCGTTCTGGCGATGCATTACACACCACACGTTGATTTTGCATTTGCTTCTGTCGAGCATATCATGCGCGACGTTAATGGTGGGCACATGTTGCGCTATCTACACGCAAATGGCGCGTCATTGTTCTTTATCGCTGTTTATGCGCATATTTTCCGTGGTCTCTACTATGGGTCATATAAAGCGCCCCGCGAAATCACTTGGATCATTGGTATGTTGATCTATTTGTTGATGATGGGCACAGCATTTATGGGCTATGTTTTGCCTTGGGGACAAATGTCCTTCTGGGGTGCGACAGTTATCACAGGTCTATTTGGCGCGATCCCATTCATCGGTGAACCTATTCAAACTTTGCTTTTGGGTGGACCAGCGGTCGATAACGCGACTTTGAACCGTTTCTTCAGCTTGCACTATTTGTTCCCGTTCTTGATTGCGGGTCTGGTTATCGTTCACATTTGGGCTTTCCACACCACAGGCAACAACAACCCAACAGGCGTTGAAGTCCGTCGTGGTTCAAAAGAAGAAGCAAAGAAAGACACTGTTTCTTTCTGGCCTTACTTCGTGATCAAAGATTTGTTTGCCTTAGCGGTTATTCTAACGGTGTTCTTTGCGATCGTTGGTTTCATGCCAAACTATTTGGGTCACCCAGATAACTACATCGAAGCAAACGCATTGGCGACACCTGCGCATATTGTTCCTGAATGGTACTTCTTGCCGTTCTATGCAATTTTGCGTGCCTTTACTTCTGAAGTATGGGTTGTTCAATTGGCTAGCTTTGTGACCGGCGGCATTGTCGACGCAAAATTCTTTGGCGTTCTTGCGATGTTTGGTGCGATCATAGTTATGGCGCTTGCGCCTTGGTTGGATACATCGTCTGTGCGCTCTGGTCGTTATCGCCCACAGTTCAAATGGTGGTTTGCGCTTTTGGTAATCGATTTCTTTGCATTGATGTGGCTAGGCGCCATGCCAGCTGAGGAACCATATGCGTCGTTCTCTTTGATCGCATCTGCATATTGGTTTGGTTACTTCTTGATCATTCTTCCTCTGATGGGTGTTATAGAAAAACCACTTCCACAACCCGCAAGCATCGAAGAAGACTTCGAAGCTCATTATGGCAAGTCGTCTGATGCGACTCCTGCTGAATAAGTCAAAGGGACAGATTGTTATGTTGAAGAATATCATCACAAGCGCAGCGACTGCTCTGGCCCTCACAGCATCTGCCGCATTTGCGGCAGGTGGCGGCGAGCAGCACATCGAAGACATTGCGTTTTCTTTCGAAGGTCCTTTTGGATCCTATGATCAAAACCAATTGCAACGCGGTCTGAAAGTTTACACCGAGGTATGTTCTGCATGTCACGGTTTGAAGTTTGTACCGTTGCGCACTTTGGCTGATGAAGGTGGGGTCGGCTTTACCGAAGATCAAGTGCGTGCTTATGCGCAAAACTTTGAAGTCTATGATTCCGAGCTAGAAGACACGCGTCCAGCCACGCCTGTTGACCATTTCCCTGCAAACACAGGGGCTGGTGCGCCTGACTTGTCATTGATGGCCAAAGCACGTGCCGGGTTCCACGGACCTTATGGCACAGGCATTAGCCAACTTGTGAACGGCATCGGTGGCGCAGAATATATTGCCAGCCTGTTGTTGGGGTACACTGGTAAAGAAAAAGAAGAAGCAGGTGTTACTCTTTATGAAAACACAGCTTTCCCAGGTGGCTGGATTTCAATGGGCCCACCACTTGCTGGTGAAGACGTTGATTTTGATGACGGTCATGCAAATGATCTTCACCACGAAGCCGTTGACGTTGCTGCATTCCTTATGTGGACAGCAGAGCCTAAGATGATGGCGCGCCAACATGCTGGCTTTGTCGGTGTGTTGATCTTGGCGATCTTGTCAGTGCTCTTGTACTTGACCAACAAAAAGATTTGGGCGCCAATCAAAGGCAAACATTAATCGCATCGTTGGTTATATTAGAATTAGAAAAACCCGCCTTGTGGCGGGTTTTTTTGTATCATGTGACCGGCTTGAGCGGCTGGATAAATGGCGCTAGCAATTTGGCAATGTCGCAATCATTCGACGCGCTTGCATGGTCTTACTTGATATCAAAGCGCTCAGAGAACAGTTGCGCACATTGGGTCCAGACAACATAAAGATTTTCAACACCGTCCCACATTGTTTCTGGGTTGTCGCCTTTGCCGGCAATTTCAAGCAGGTTCAATTGGCGATGGATACCTGTGATGCCCAGAGCGGCGGCAGATCCCGCGACTTTGTGAATATCTGGAATAAGCTCACCGACGTCTGTGCTGTTTGGATCAGCGGCTTTCAGCGTGTGAACAACGCTTTGCATTTCCTGATAAACCCGTCCCAAAAGGCTATTGAGGTTTTCTTCGCCAAGTTGGTCTTTCATCATGTCGATGCGTTCAAAATCAAGGATATCGCTTTCAGTATCCAATGTATCAGTCCCCCCATTCTTATGCGTGCCGGCCTTGTCAGTGGTCTGGCTAAATTTTGTAATCAAAGCATGTAGCCTTTTCTTATCCAACGGCTTTCGAAGGCAATCTGTTATGCCGATGGTGCGGAATTGTTCTAATTCTTCTGGTAAAGCATGCGCAGTCACGGCAACAATGGGCGTCTTGCTTGACAGGCCTTTACCGGTGCGGATTGTTTTCGTGGCCTCCATACCGTCCATAACGGGCATACTAATATCCATTAAGACAAGATCATACTTTTTACGTTCAGACATTACCACACCAAGACGTCCATTTTCTGCTTCGTCGATTGTGTGGCCTTCTGCTTCTAACATGCCGCGCAAAACAAAGCGGTTGATTTGGTTATCCTCAACCATCAGAATATCAAGCGCGCGCTGTGGCTGTGCCTCTATTGTTTCCCAAGGAGAATGTGTTTCCTGAGCTGCGACGCCGAGCTTTACGCGAAACCAAAATGTGCTGCCCTGTCCCGGAATACTATCGACACCCATTTGACCGCCCATAAGCTGAACAACGCGCCGCGCGATGCCAAGTCCTAGCCCTGTGCCGTCATTCTGACGTCCGTAGGTGCTATCCAAGGTTTCGAAATCTTTGAAAATGCGATCAATGTCTTCGTGTTTGATCCCGATCCCGGTGTCAACTACACGGAATTCAATCAGTGATATGTTTGAAAATTGATCTTCAAATTTAATATGAACCGTTATCTGGCCGTCGTCGGTGAATTTATTGGCGTTTGAAATCAAGTTTGACAATATTTGACGCAGCTTTGTCTGATCTCCGATGACAGTATTGATTTTATCCCCATGCCATTCGACCTTAAAGTTATTCTTGGTTTGGGTGCTATGCGCAGCCTCGCTTTCAATGATGCTTTCGATCAGTTCGCTTAAAAGAAACTGTTCCGATTCAAGCGTGATCTGGCCAGCTTCGAATTTCGAGATGTCCAATACATCGTTTACATGGCGCAAAAGCGTGCGACCAGATTCGTTCATATTGTCTAAGAATAGCTTTTGTTTATCGCTAAGGCCTGTGTCCTCTAACAATGATAATGTGCCAAGCAGTCCATTAAGCGGCGTGCGCATTTCATGGCTCATGACGGCCAAAAATTCTGCTTTGGCTTTTTCGCCAGCCAAAGCACGATCGCGCGCTTTAACAAGCTCTTTCTGTGCTGCTTTTTCGGCCGTTATGTCACGTAAGAACGATACAAAAATCAGACGCCCATCTTGTTCGGCTGTATCAATAGAAAGCTCAACTGGAAATGTATGGCCGTTTTTGTGTAGGGCTTCCAATTCAATACGACCGGCACCCAGAACACGCTTGTGGCGCGTGTCAATAAAGCGCTTCATCCCGGCACGATGGGCATTGAAATATCGCGGTGGGATCAACAATGTTTCCATTTGTTGCCCCATAGCTTCTTCAACAGAATATCCGAAAATTTTGGATGCTGCGCCGTTGTATTCAATCACGTATCCGTCTTGATCGATCACAATGATCGCATCCAGCGACGATGTTAGAACGCTTGCCATACGGGTCGCGGTTTCGCGGATTTCGCTGCCACGTTGATTGCTGGTGCGGTACATTCGAAACATTAATATCGCGACCAGTGACAATACGCCAACCATTGCCGCAGTTAGAATGGCCAATCGCAAGAGCGTGGTCGCAACAGAGGTACGCTGAGTGTCGGATTGGCTGATAAATAACTGTAAGCCGCGCAAGGCAACATTGCGTACATCCTTGGCAATTAAATCGGCGCCATCGCTTAGCTCTGGGACAGCGTCAAAAAGCGCTTGGTCGTTGCCATCCACCAGTGACGTTGTTTTGTTAAGGTGATTTTGGATATGACCAAGAGGAATTTGATAATAGCTGTCTTGCAACATTTCATTGTACGTCGGCGAGTCGTTCAAAATTGCAACACGCGAATAGAAAATATCAAATTGCCGTCTGATTTCGTCGGTGTTTGTGCTTTCTTTTAGTTCAACCGCTTCTAAAGCGGATTTGTAACGAAAGTAATCCACCTCCATTTGAGCAAAGGTCCACTGAGCGCTGTCTGTGTTTGCCACCTTAAGCGCATCAAGTTTCAAGACAACTTCGCGGCCCAAAGAGAAAATGGTTGCTAGGCAGAGAAATAGCGTAGCAATCAGAGCCGACAATCGGATCCATCGCAGTATATTAGGCGAGAGGACAGAAAAGTTCATTGTAGGAATATCCTAATAGGATTTAATTTTATTGAATAATGAATGAGTCAACCTGCCAAATGCTTTGGGAAAAAACTTCATCAGTTCGGTAGTTTTCAGAGGAATCATAGGGAAAGACGATCCATAGGGGGCCTTTGTCCCGCAGGGTCATATAGTCACCATTCCGTTTATAGGCGATCAATGGGGCCGCCAATGTTGCATCTTTCACTGGGATTTCAACGAAATATTCATTTGCTGCATAAGCTTCGACATATCCATTCGTCACGCCGATGTGCGATAGGAAATCCAGTAAAAGAACGCCTTCGAACGTTTGTACGCCCTCTGTCCAGATTGTAGATGTCGTAATTTCGGTTTTAGTCATGTTCTCAAGGGCGGCAATATTGAAACCATATTTGGCAAACCTATCCGTGGTTTTGTTTTTGACTTCTACATTCAAAACATAATCGGCCCGAACCATAGTATCGGATTGAGCTATTCCATGCCAAAGGATTACAAATATTACAACCAGGAAGCTGTTTGATACATTTTTGTATATAAATAATCCTTTAGTTTATAATTGCGATGATCATTAATATCTTTTTGCAGTCGATTTTAGAAAAACTAATCCGTATATATTTATATCCTTTGGGATAAAAGCGATTGTGGGGATGGACGAATTCACCATAATTAATTGACATTTGGTGTGCAAACTTGCCCGTCTTTCCGCGTTAGAGGTTGGCCACCCATAGACGCATCGCGTGTTATGAAAATTATCAAATTGATTACCCTTGCTTCGGTGCAGAGCATGACAACCCGCTTAAGCAGCGCAATATATTTAATTTTATTACCTAACAAACTTTAGATGATTGCTTACTTGGAAAACACACTGCTCCTATCCCTAAGGCTGCGGCGCCTATGTGGTTAGATATATTCTTTTGTTAATTGTGATATACCAAAGAGTATACACTTTGGCGGCGAATGACATCCAAACGATAGCATTGGGAGTTGTTTTCGTGCTAATGTTCATAAAGAATAGACAGAGTGGGTGCAGTCCACATTTTAACGGTGAAAGAATAAAATGAAGATATTAATTGCAGATGATCACGACCTTTTAAGAGATACTTTGGTTATGTTTTTAGAAGGTGAAGGTAACATCGAGGTGGTTACATCCCAAGATTTTGATGGTGCAATGCAAGCTGTTGCTGTCAAAGGTCCGTTCGATTTGATTATGCTTGACTATAATATGCCAGGCATGAGCGGGTTAAACGGATTGAAGAAAGCTCTGGAATTAGAAGGCAATCAACGCGTGGCGCTAATGTCTGGTGTTGCAACAAAAGCAGTTGCAGAAGAAGCCCTGGCTTTGGGTGCTGCCGGCTTTGTTCCCAAAACGCTTTCTGCGAAATCCTTGGTGAACGCTGTGCGCTTTATGGCGATGGGCGAACAATATGCGCCGATCGACTTTATGACTGCAGAAGACGAGCAAGCCGAACCAAACCCACTGGCGGAAAAATTGTCTCGTCGCGAAATGCAAGTTCTAGAAGGTTTGTCCCAAGGAAAATCCAACAAAGAAATCGCGCGCGATTTGGATCTTCAGGAACCTACAATCAAACTGCATGTGAAAACGCTATATCGCAAAATTGGTGCGGGCAATCGCACCCAGGCGGCTTTGATCGCCAAAGACGAAGGCTTGTTTTAAGCCGTTCTTTCTATGAAACGACCCTGACAGAGCGTTCGGGGTTGTTTCATGATGGTTAATCTCACATAAATTATCAATCTAACACAGAGTGGTAAAGGTGAGGTTCAAAAAATTGCAATGGCATCAACAGGCGAAATTATTTGTAGGCGCGGACATAGCGCGTGACAATTTCGTGCCTCGTGATCGGTGCCTATCCCCTAAATCGATATCAGATGCAGAATGCCTTTTGGGGTTTTTCCATTTGCTGGCTAATGGGGACGAACCCGTTTTAGCACCTTTGATTCCGGTCACACAGCAGGCTTCAAAATCTGATACCGGCGGGTATTTTCAATGCCAAACGGGGGGAACAACAGGAACGCCCAAAATCCTTAGACGCAGCTGCAATAGCTGGAATCTGTCATTTCAGCGTCACACCGAACTTTTCGGCATTGGGCCTTTGTCGCGATATGCTGTTCTGGGTCATTTAGAGCATTCACTTGCTTTATTTGCTGCGGTCGAAGGCATAAGTGTTGGGGCTGATGTGCATTTAATGGGGCATTTGCGCCCCAATCAACAAGCACGTGCCCTCTTAGAGCAACGATGTGACATTGTTTACGCCACGCCGACGCAAATTCTACAGTTGGTCGAATTTCAGGCGTTGCAGCATTTGAAATTGATCCTTGTTGGGGGTGGACGTCTATCGCCTGAACAGTGGGCTGTTTTGGCAAAGGCGGCACCTTTGGCTGATATACGGGTTTTTTACGGGGCTTCGGAAACCAGCTTTGTAACATTGAGCGATGCTAAAACACCCTTGAATTCCGTTGGCAAAGCCTATCCTGATGTTGATATAGATATCCGCAATATCAATACAGAAACAGGCATTGGTGACATTTGGGTGCGATCCCCCTATGTGTTTGAAAGCTATAGCCTAGGCACGTCAAAGGATACGCTTTGGGATGGTGATTGGTTAACAGTTGGGGAAATGGGTCGGATTGATCCGGATGGAAATCTATTTTTGTCAGGGCGCAAGTCGCGCATGTTTACTGTCGCGGATCAAAACGTCTTTCCAGAAGACATCGAGCGCGCCTTGATGCTGCATCCCAACATCTCTGATGCCGTCGTTATGCCAGTCTCGGACACTAAGCGCGGGTTTCATCCAGTGGCGTTCTATTGCGGAACATCCTGTAATGAAGCGGAATTGCGCACATGGTGCCGAACGCATATGTCATCGCGTGCGGTGCCATTCGCGTTTCATTACTTGGCCATGGTCGACTGGCCGCGTTTGGCGTCGGGCAAACCAAATATCCGCGCTTTTAGCGCTATGTTGGAGCACCTAGATGGGTCATAGATCTGCTTATATCTTAGCTGCCAAACGGACAGCAGTTGCGCCACGGCTTGGGGCCTTGTCTGGTTTTTCACTGCATGATTTGGCGGCACCTGTTATTCGGGCGTGTCTAGAAAGCTGTGGTTTGACGGCGTTAGATGTCGATGAGATGATCGTTTCGAATGCATTGGGGGCAGGGGGTAATCCTGCGCGTTTGATTGCACTGGCCTCTGGATGTGCGGCGTCGGTGGCTGGGCTTAGTATCGATCGCCAATGCGTTGGGGGGCTAGATGCTTTGGCCTTGGCAAAGCATATGGTAGCAAGCGGTCATGCAGAAATCGTTATTGCTGGTGGTGTCGAAAGCTATTCCAAGAGACCGATACGGATGGGGCAAAATACTGAAACCGCACTGTTTGAACCCTATGAACGCCCAGCCTTCACGCCTTGGCCCGAAAATGATCCTGATATGGCCGAATCCGCTTCGGGACTGGCTAAGAAATATTCGATATCGCGTGAAATGCAGGATACTTTTGCGTGTCATAGTCATGCGAAAGCCGTCGCTAATCGGGAACTGCTTGGCCGCGAAATAGTGCCGATTGGATCGCTTAACGCAGATACTTATAGCCGTGCTTTGTCTATGGCGCTTTGCAAACGCGCCCCTGTTATTCACGACACAATTACGTTCGCAAATAGTGCCGTTGCTGCTGATGGAGCCGCGTTTTGTGTCGTCGTATCCGAAGATATCGCTACGGCATACAAAGGAAAAGTGGTTGAAATAGTGGATGGCATCACAATTGGCGCGGACCCTGCTTTTCCAGCACTCGCGCCTGTTGATGCGGTTAACACCCTGCTTCAAAGGCAGGGAATAGCGCCAGATCAGATCGCTTGTACGGAAATGATGGAAGCCTATGCCGTTCAAGCCATGCTTTGTGCCAATCTTACTGGGATAAATCCCGCACGCATGAATGCCAAAGGGGGCGCATTGGCAAGAGGCCATCCAATAGGAGCATCGGGTGCAATTCTTGCCGTGCGCTTGTTTCAGGACCTAGAGAAGTCGGATCAAATAGGGCTTGCCGCCATTGCTGCCGCAGGTGGGCTTGGGTCTGCTATGTTATTGCGCGCCAAGTCTTAGGTGCGTGATAGCACCATATGTGGACGCGCTTTGTAAATGCCAGCGGTTATAACTGCTGTTAGGACCACCTTGATTACATCCCCCGGAAGGAAAGGTGTCATCAAGGTTGCTGCACCTATTACCGTTTTGTCTAACATGACCGCCATTCCCAATATTCCAGGGATATAAAGCACCAAGATACCACCAATCGCGGCCGCAATAACCGCAGAGGGCAATATCGCCATTGTTTTGGTTTTTTCCATCACCCAACCAATAGCATAGGCCGCAATAGGAAAGCCTATGACAAATCCCATGCTTGGAGATGCAAAAATACCAAGGCCACCGCGACCACCGGCTAGCAAGGGCAAGCCAACCGCCGTTAAAAAGACAAACAAAAGAACCGCCTGAAAGCCGCGTTTTGCGCCCAATACTGTTCCACAGAGCATGATGCCCATGCTTTGGGCGGTGATTGGAACACCTGTAGCAAGGGTGATTTTGGGGACAAGTCCGAGCACTGCGATCAGTGCGGCGAACAGGGTGATAAGGACAATGTTGCGTTCCATTAAAGGCTACTTTCGTTAAGTTCCGTCAATTCCACCCCGGGCGCGTAACGCTTCGGCGACGTGTTCTGCGTCATCTAGCGCAATTACGGCCAAGGGTAAAACGGTTTTCCATGTTGATTTCTTTGCACTTCTCGCGCGAAAGGCGTCCTGAAGATGTGCGGATTTTTGGATTAAAACGGGTGTGAATCGTAGAAACAAAGCGATCATTAAACCGATGCGTTTTGGTTTGACTCCAAATCGTTTCAAAGGCGAGAAAAGCCGCATAACGGTGTCAATCAGAGCATCCGTTGGTGTCGTGCAGGTGACCAAATTCGCAAGGCTCACCGCCGTGATCATTCGGATCAAAATGATCAAGCCTTGGGGTATGTCGGCTGTGAAAACGTGCCAGAGTGCAATAAGAGCAATGAAAATCCACAATGGCTTTAAAAGCCGCACGCCAAACCAAAGGAAAGCTGTCCCTTGTGACACATAAAGAAGAGCTGTCCCAATCAGAAACAGGATGTGAAGGGATAAGCTCGTCACCAGAAAAAGCATGGTAGAGCAAAGGAGCAATGCCAATAGTTTGGCACCGGCTGGAATTGGATGAAATACGGTGGCAAACGGTGTGCTTAGGGCGAGCATCAGAGAGTTATGCTTTCTGACATGGCCGCATGATAAGCGGGCACGACGTCTTTTGGGCTGCCTTGTGATGCAACGCGTCCCTGCTCTAGCCAAATCACATGATCGTAGTTTTCAATAGTCGAGGTGTCATGGGTGATATGAATTAATGTCTGTTCGATTTGGGCGAATTCACGATCCAATGCTGCTTTGGTCGGAATATCCAAGCCGGAAAAGGGTTCATCCAAAATGATGACACGCGGAGACATTGCCAAGACCGCCATCAAGCAAACCAAATGTCGTTGCCCTTGTGATAATGTAGATATGGATCGTTCCGCCCAATCGCTTCGGTCGAACCGTGCCAGCATATGGCGTGCATTTTCGCGTGCTTGCTCTTTGGTCTGGCCAAGTTGAGACAATCCAAAAGCTATTTCTTCGATGACAGTTGGGAAGATGATTTGATGATCAGGATTTTGAAATAAAATCCCAACGGTTTGAATGGCTTTTTTGCGGTCGTGAAGCGGGGCGACATCGCCAATCTTAACTGTGCCAGTGGTTGGGGCGATCAATCCACTAAGCACCCGTGCCAAAGTTGTTTTGCCCGATCCATTTCGTCCTAAAACCGCAATGCGATGCGCCGATAGTGTCAAAGAATTGATCGACAAGAGAGTGCGATTATCAAGTCTGTAGCTAAGATCGGTGATCGCGATTTGGGCCGGTTTCATGGCTAACCCCAGTTTTTAATGCTCTTAGACAAGTCACGCGAGTTTCTGTCAACGCACAAAAAAAATTGGCCACGGAAAACCGTGGCCAATTTTAAAAAATATAGCAGAGCTATATTAGTTCATTGCCGCAGCGATCATCAAAAGGATGATGCCAGGAAGGATCAAGTTAGAACCTGAAGAAGAAGCTGTTTCTGTAACCGCTTCGATTACTGGAGCTTCCATCATTGGTTCAATTGGGTTACCCGCGACTGCTGCGGATGCTGCTACTGCAAATGCTGTGGCAAGAGCGAACTTTTTCATTTTATTACCTCATTTCTCGCAAACACGATATATATTTCAGGCCGATGACCTGATTTCAACAATATCGCCAATATATCCATTCAGGTGAAGCATGCAATCATTAGATTACTCAGTTTGCGCAATATAATGTCAAATCAGCAACACTTGTGTGCCGATTTTCGCCTTTTCAAACAACTCTGCGATGTGTTCGTTGTATAATCCGATGCATCCGTTTGATGAACGACGTCCAATTTTACGCGTATCGTGTGTTCCGTGGATGCGGTAGTAGGTCCAGCTTAGGTACAAGGCATGCGTGCCAAGGGGATTCGCAGGTCCAGGAGGAATAAACTCCGGCCATTCAGGATTGCGCTCGCGCATAGAAGGGGTTGGGCGCCATGAAGGGCCGTCTACTTTTCGAATCACTTCTGTGCGGCCTTTGCGGGTCAAATCCGTGGTCATCGGGACAGAAGATGGATAAAGTTTATAGTCTTGCCCGTCTTCAGACCAATAGTGCAAAGCGCGTGATGAGATATCTACAAGGATTGCACCATTGCGAAGTGTTGGAAAATACGGCCGCCAGTCAAATGTGCGAAAACTAGACATATTATGGCGTACGTTTGCAGAAATGGACTGTTCCAATTCTGTACTTCCCTCCAAAGCAAGGCTGGGGGACGCAAGCGCCGCAGCGCCAGCAGCACCGGCAGAAGCGATAAAGGTACGACGAGAAAGTCGAGACATAGTAATGACCTAACATTATGGGTATATTTACCGCCTTATATTGCGTGAAAGCCGCACTCTCAATTCAAACCAACGTGAACCGGCTAAGTTTTGCTAAACTGGGTTTGAAAGGTCACTCATCTTATCATAAGAGGGTTTCAAATCATGGGATCAGGAAAAATGTTCAAACGATTAGTATCAGTTGCTGTTTTGGTATTGGGGCTGGCAGCCTGTACAACCGAAACAACCAATCAATTGGCTGTAGACGGCAAGCCAATCCCAAAATTTTACAATTTAGCGGCACAAAACGAAGCAACGGTGCAATACCGTATGCTTGATTCAGTGAACGCGTTGCGAAATTCAGTTGGCGCGCCGACATTGACGCTAAATTCACAACTTAATGCGGCGGCAGCAACGCATTCTCGCGACATGTCTATTCAGAATCGCCCTTGGCACTTTGGGTCTGACGGTTCGTCGCCATTGGATCGCGTCGAACGCGTTGGCTATCCGGGTATCCTAATTGGTGAAACGATTTCTGAAACATACGAAAACGAATTAGACACCTTGGCTGCGTGGATGTCTGAAAAAGACACGCGCTTTGTCATTTTGGATACTCAAGCCCTAGAGATGGGCTTTTCCTGGTTTCAGGAACCAAACGGCAAGATTTGGTGGACCCTTGTAACAGGGGGCCAATCGCTAAGTTCGGTTGCCGTTACGGACGAATAAAGATCGGTGTGCCGACGCGGACCGATTGATAGATTTCGCGGATTTCATCGTTTTTGACCGCGATGCATCCAGCTGTCCAATCTCGTTTGGTCATCCAATCTGTGCCAGAACGCCCGTGGATAAAGATATCTCCGCCGGCGTTTTGTCCCAATGCGCGTGCTTCTGCAACG
Source organism: Paracoccaceae bacterium (assembly GCA_024639125.1). Lineage (GTDB taxonomy): Bacteria > Pseudomonadota > Alphaproteobacteria > Rhodobacterales > Rhodobacteraceae > JAHEJA01. The sequence continues at coordinate 11,397 of JAHEJA010000015.1, read as the reverse complement.
TCGTTGATGTTTGGATAGTTAATCCCTAGCGACAGGTAAAACTGGCTGTTGGGGTTCTTGCGGTCGATGATATAAGTTCCTTCGGGTGTTTTGCCATCGCCCCGAATTTTCTTGTCCCCAGTTGGGGCGAATCCCAAGCTGATGTCGTATGTTTTTTTAACGGTATTTTTGGACACCAAATACATCTTGCGATCGCCTTTATCGACCACGATGCCTGTAATGTCGGGAATAATAGGTCCGCCCGATTTTGAACATGCGCCAAAGGATAGCGCAACAAGAAGAAGGGCAACAAGGCGCATTGATTTCATAAGACTGCTCTTTTTGATTATAGTTTAGGCAAACATCGATAGGCTGCCCAGTGCGCATTCGTATTAGGCTTTGGTAAATTTGGCGACCAGCTCTGTGTGCGAAGACCACCTAAATTGATCAACAGTTTGGACAAACTCAAGCGTATATCCATGTGCCTCTAGGGTTGCAGCATCCCGCGCAAATGTCACAGGATTACACGACACATAGGCAATTGTTTTTATCCGGCTTTCAGCCAACACGGAAATCTGGGCTTCTGCGCCTGCGCGTGGGGGATCAATAACGGCCGCGTCAAACTTGACCAATTCATCCAACATGAGTGGGCGGCGAAAAAGATCACGCGCTTCGTGAGTAACCTTTTTTAGTCCGACAGCTTGGCGCCAACCTGCATCCAAGGCTCTGACCATTTCTGTGTCACCCTCTACGGCGTGGATTTCTGCTGTTTTGGCAAGCGGTAAAGAAAATGTTCCACACCCAGAAAAAAGATCAATAATACGTGCAGCCGAGCCAACAATTTCCTGAACGGTTCGAAGCAGATCTGCTTCGCCTTCTGGGGTCGCTTGAAGAAAGCTACCAGCAGGGGGAACAACTTTGGCGCTGCCAAAGGTTTGGCTTGGCGGATGGCGCATAGCGATGACTTCTCCGTCCCATGCCAATCGCGCAATCCCGTGTTTTTCGGTTTCTTGTGCTAAGGCGATGCGCAATGGGCCATCCAATGGTTTGCCATTGCTTACCGCAATGTCGAGACCTGCATTAGACAAAGTAACCGTGGCTGCCAATTCGGCTTTGCGGCTGCCCCCGACACAGGCAATGGCTTCGATAATTGGACGCGCGCTTAGGATATCCGGATGCACAAGGATACAATTAGGGACCTCGATCACAATGTCCGATCCACGCGTGTGGAACCCGCCCATAGCCCCTTTTTTGGTGCGCTTTACAGAAAAGCTTGCCCGGCGGCGGCTGGCTTTGGGGGATGTAAGGCAAGGGCGCATTTCGGTGCTTAATCCATGCGAGGATAGCGCCGTTTTTACGATGTTTACTTTGTACTCTGCCACAAAGGGGTCAGAGGCATGCTGCAACTGACATCCGCCACAGCTTTTGAAATGAGAACAGGGCGCTGCGACCCGCGCGTCCGAGGGCGTTACAATTTTCACATCCTTCAAACGCGTACCATCCAAAGTCCCTGTGACCACTTCCCCAGGAAGGGTAAGAGGGGCAAAAACAGGTCCTTCGGCAATGCCGTCACCATGGTGTCCAAGTCTAAGAATGCTATGCTGTGTCATGCGCTTCTGATACTTGGAAACGTAACCATATTAAAGCCTTATTCGTGGGGATCCTCTAACCCGATAAAGCCGCCAGATTGCCGGTTCCAATAAAGTGCATAAAGCCCGTTCAACGCCAAAAGATCGTTATGCGTTCCGTCTTCGACAATTTTCCCTTTGTCCAAAACGACAATCCTATCCATTTTAGAAATCGTGGATAATCGGTGGGCAATTGCTAGAACTGTTTTTCCGTCCATTACCGTTTCTAGCGCGGTTTGAATGGATGCTTCGACTTCGCTGTCTAGCGCGCTTGTGGCTTCGTCCAAAATCAAAATAGGGGCGTCCTTTAGGATCGCCCGTGCCAAGGCAATGCGTTGCCGTTGCCCACCTGACAATTTTACACCGCGTTCGCCGAGGTGCGCGTCGTATCCACGTCGACCTTTGTGGTCTTGCAGGTCTTGGATGAATTCATGTGCTTCGGCTTTGATTGCGGCTTCGAAGATTTGTTCATCCGTGGCATCGGGTCGTCCATATTTAATGTTGTCTCGTGCCGAGCGGTTAAACATCGCGGTTTCTTGGGTTACCATGCCGATGTTTTGACGCAGGGATTCTTGGGTTACTGAGGTGACGTTTTGACCATCGATGGTGATGTGTCCTGCTTCGCTATCATAGAGCCGCAATAACAAAGCAACCAAGGTTGATTTGCCTGCCCCCGATGCCCCAACGATCCCCAATTTTTCATGTGCGTTAATGGTAAGCGATAATCCTGATACGCCTCCGACATCACGACCATAGGTAAAGTCCACATCTGCAAAGGTAACCTGACCACTGGTCACTTTTAGCTCAGTGGCGTTTTCTGCATTCACAAGGGTGTGGGGTGGTGTCAATGTGCGAATGCCGTCTTCGACTTCGCCAATGTTGCCGAATATACCCATCAAGCTAAAACTGACCCAACCTGTCATTTGCGATAGCCGCATTGAAATCGCACCTGCCAATGCAATGTCGCCTGCTGTTGCCGACCCGATGGACCATTCCCAAAGAGACACACCAATTAAAGCAATAGGTAAAATACCGGCTAACCCCATAAGCCAAAGTCGGAATCGTACCATCACATCCGCATGTCGCAGCGCTGCAATACGAAAGGACCCCATAGCATTCAGCGCTGCACGATCTTCGTGATCTGCATGCGCGAAAAGCTTGACTGTTTTAATGTTGGTGATTGTATCGACCACCTGACCCGTCACCATCGCGCGGGTGCTTGCGCGATCTGCTGATCTGGCGCGTACCAGCGGAATAAAGCGGTGAATGACGAACACATAGACGCAAATCCAAATGATAAGCGTCACATTCATCCAACCACTGATAGCAGCAACCAAGACGATAGAGCCTAGGACAGAGGCGAGGGCAAAAATGACCGTATGAATGGTTTCGACCACTGTGTCACTTAGGGCGCGTGCCGTTTGCATTTCTTTCTGGGCAATGCGCCCCGCAAAATCATTGTCGAAAAAATCAACGGATTGTCCCAATGAATGGCGGTGCAGCCGCGATAAAATAAGGTTAAGTATATTCGGCTGAACGATATAGCTTTGAAAAATTGCGCTAAGCCAAAAAGACATCGGACGTGCGATCAAATAAAATGCAATAGCCAAAAGCAGAATGCCTATATTGTCGGCAAAAACGCTGGCGCGGGGGCTATCAATCGCTGCGTCGATCACAGTGCCCAAGACCCAAGCGCTGACAACTTCGGTAAGCCCAGCTAAGGCTGAAAAGACCGCCGCCAAAAGCACCATGGACCAGCTGCCCTTGAGCGACCATTTCGCAAACCCCCAAAGGGTGCGCGGTGGTGGCCCGTTAGCAGGGGCGTGAAAGTCTATCCATTCCGAGATGGGTTTCATAAAGTTCAATCCGTTTTCAAAAAGCCACCAGATTGGCGCGCCCATAAATCAGCATATAGCCCACCCTTGGATAAAAGCGCGTCATGTGTGCCTTGTTCCACAATGCGCCCTTGATCCATGACCAAAATTCGATCCATTTGGGCAATTGTTGACAGCCGATGCGCGATGGCAACCACGGTCTTGCCTTGCATCATCGAATATAGCGTTTCTTGGATCGCGGCTTCGACTTCGCTATCCAATGCGCTTGTTGCTTCATCCAGCAGCAGGATTGGTGCGTTTTTCAAAACCACGCGCGCCAATGAAATACGTTGGCGTTGCCCCCCAGACAGCTTGACCCCCCGTTCGCCCACTTCGGCTTGAAAGCCACTGTTTCCTTTGGGATCGCAAAGATCCTGAATGAAATCATAGGCATGGGCCTTTTTGGACGCTTGGATAATGGCGTCTTCGCTGGCAGAGCGGTCCCCATAGGCGATGTTATCGCGGATTGACCGATGAAGCAGGCTGCTTTCTTGTTGAACAATGCCGATTTGCCCGCGAAGGCTGTCTTGTTGCACGGTTAAAATATCCTGACCATCAATCAGGATTTTACCCTGTTCAAGATCGTAAAACCGCAGCAACAGTTTTAGCAAAGTTGATTTGCCCGCGCCCGATCGACCCACGAGGCCAACTTTTTCACCAGGAAGAATGGTCACGCTTAGATCATCAATGCCACCTGCGGTGCGGCCATAATGATGGGTAACGGATTTGAATTCGATCAATGCTTTGCTGACGGTCAAAGGCTTTGCATCGGGGGCATCCAGCATCGCAACGGGTTGAGCAATGGTTTGCATGCCTTCGCGGATCACGCCTAATTCACTGAAAATATTGGTGATGGCCCACATGATCCACCCTGTCATCGCGCTAAGTCGTAGGACCAGCGTGATGGCTGCAACGACCAATCCCGCGCTGGCGGCACCTATGGTCCACAGATAAATGGCCCAACCAACCAAAGACACCGTCATCAACCCATTCAGAATATTGATCCCAAAATCCATCAATGAATAAACACGCATTTCCAAGCCGACGGTTTCACGGGTGCTCACTATCGCTTCTTTCGCATAGGCAAGCTCGTCCCCTTCGTTTGCGAACATTTTGACAGAATGAATGTTGGTATAGCTGTCAACGACGCGTCCGTTTAATTCGGATCGTGCATCCGAAGATGCGCTTGAACGGGCTTCGACGTTTACCACAATCCATTTCATCAAGATTCCGTAGCAAACAACCCAAATTGCCAAGGGAATGCTTAACCGCCAGTCTTCGTTTATCAATAAAAGAAAAGCGCCGACGAAATAGGCCAAAGAATAGGACATAGCGTCGAAAATTTGAAAAGTGACTTCGCCGATTGAACGGGGCGTTTGCATAACGCGGTTCGCGATGCGTCCGGCAAAATCATTTTCGAACCAGCCAATAGATTGTCTAAGAACATGCTTGTGCGACCGCCAACGCGCCAAAGTTGCAACGTTCGTCATCAACGTGTTGTTCAAAATCATAACGTCGATCATATGGATAGCAGGTTTGAAAATCAAAACGAACAGTGCCAAGCCAATGAGAATTGCGCTATGTTGGTCTAATAAATTGTCGGGCGTCCCTTGCATCACATCCACGAGCCAGCCCACCGCATAAATCAGCACGATTTCACTTAGGGCCGCCAGCATCGCCAAGATGCCAGCCACAGCAAAAACCGTTCGAAAAGGCTGGCAATATTCGGAAATAAAGCCAATTACCGTTGTCGGTGGCGTGGTATTTTCATCATAGTCACAAAACGGATCGACAAGGTTTTCAAATTTCTTAAACATGACTTTATCCCAAACAAAAAGCCGCTCAGAATACGGGAGTGAAAAGATTTGTAAATATAGATAATGCGTATCTTAGGAATTTAATGACCGTAACAAATCCGCTTTACTAAGTTCAAAATGCGATGCAATCCACATTTTTTCCAGTGATTTCATGCATTTACCTAATGCGACGCCTGTGTATTCGGGCATCAAGTCAGCGGCCTTGATTGGAAATTTCTGCTCTGATCCCCTGCGCGCCTCTTGGGTTTGAGATGGCTCGATCGGCGTTTCAAAAAGAGCTGCGCGCAATAGAATAACATCCCAAGCCAGCTGATAACCCACCCGATAACCTAGCTCATGTGGTGGCGTCATGTCTTGGATGGCGGTGCTTATGGTGTCTAGCATTTTGCGATGGGCATTAGACAGGCGCAAACAGGTTTCTGGCAAGGACGGGCAAAGGTTTGCCAAACGTCGAATTGGGTTTGGCGTCGTGTTTTGCAACGTTTCTAGGTGCACCAAAAGCGCAAAACTTTGATCGTTGGCTTGGGGCAGTACGCCATGTAACACACCGGTTGCGCGCATGGCTGCAATGGACGGGGCCGGATCGGGTGCCGTCAACAGTTTTAGCATTTCTGCGGTTATACGTTCTTTTGACAGCTGACCCAATCCGTCAATATTTTGGGCAATCGCATCCAAAGTATCCGCATCAAACCCATGTTCTGGATTGCCGTACCAACTGCTAAATCGAAAAAAACGCAGGATCCGCAAATAGTCTTCTTTGATGCGCTGTTCCGGGCTTTCAATGAAACGCACAAGGCGGTTTTGCAAATCAGCCAACCCGCCCAAAGGGTCAAACACATCACCACGACGGTCCGCATAAAGCGCGTTCATCGTGAAATCACGGCGCAAGGCATCTTGTTTTATTGTGGTGGCAAATTCAACAACAGCGCGCCGTCCGTCCGTGGCAACATCTTTGCGATACGTTGTGATTTCATGGGCAAGCCCATCTGCAACCACAGTGATGGTGCCATGATCTATGCCAGTTGGAATGGCCTGAAACCCAGCGCGTTTCGCGATATCCATAACGGACTTTGGATGTGCGTCCGTAGAAATATCAATATCGTTTACAGGTGCCTCAATCAAAGCGTTCCGCACACAGCCCCCAACAAAAAGCGCAGAGTGACCCGCATCTTCTAAGGCGGTGCAGACGGCTTGGGTCGAAGGGTGCCGTATCCATGCCCCGTCAATTTTGGCGACACTTTCGTGTATTTCGTTCATAGCGTAACCCGATCCGCGAGTGTCCGCAAAATACGAGCAGTTGCGCCCCAGATATAGTATGGCCCGTAGGGAACTGTGAAATAATGCCGCTTGTGACCGCGCCAAAATCGCCCTTGGATTGAATAATTCTCTGGGTTTAAAACATGGGACAGGGGCACATAGAAAACTTCGTCCACTTCGCCCGGCTCAGGTGTTATTGTGAAATCTTGGTTGATCAGTGCCAAAATCGGTGTGACCTGAAACCCGGTGACCGTTTCATGATAGGCAAGCGGCCCCAATATTTGCACGATGTCGGATGGAAGCCCAACTTCTTCTTTGGCTTCGCGCAGAGCGGTATGGGAAAGATCCGTATCGGTGGGGTCGGCTTTACCACCGGGAAATGCAATTTGACCGGGGTGATGTTTCAAATGAGACGCGCGTTTGGTCAATAAAACACAAGGGCCGCTGGCGCGATTTTGGATACCAATAAGCACGGCCGCCGGCCGCAAATCACGCGGGGTTGGCAGAATAAAATCAGGGTTTAGATCAAAATCGCTCGTTGCTGCGCCATCAGTTGAAAGCGCAGCTTTTAGGTTTTGAATTAGATTAGGCGTCATCGCCTGCATCTTTTTGCGCTTCAAACCCGACCGAAAGCGGATCGAGATCATAATGCGCACTACAGAATTGGCAGTCCGCTGTGACGCGCCCTTCTGGAGTTGTCATCTTTTGAATGTCTTTTGCTGAATAGATTGACAGCGATTGGCGAACGCGATCTTCGCTACACGTGCATCCGAATTTGACCACTTGCGGGTCAAAAATACGTGGCTGCTCTTCGTGAAAGAGGCGTACCAAAAGATTGGTTGGCGGCACAGAAGGGCCGATCAATTCCAAATCTTCAACAGTGTTCATCAAAATGTTAACTCGGTTCCAATTTTCTTCGTCTTCACCGTCGACTAGATCATTTGCCGTTAACAATCCGCCCTCGCCTGTGCCACCTTCACCGCTGGCAAAGGGGGATGCTTTGGGCATATGTTGCAACATGATACCGCCTGCGCGCCAATGCTCTGGCACGCCAGGTTCAATGGTTTTGCCGAATTTCAGGGCGAATTTTGTGGGTAATTGTTCAGATTGGGCAAAGTACCCTTCGGCAGCTGCAGACAGTGAACCACCTGTGAGGGGCGAGATCCCTTGATACGGTTTCATGCCTTGGCCCTGATCGATCAAAACAGCAAAGTAGCCTTCTCCAATTTGGTCGTATGGATCACCATCTGTTAGCCGATCCTCGTCATAGCTGGCATAGGCGCGAATGCGGGCTTGACCACCTTCTTTGTCGGGGCCGTAATAATCCGTTGCAATCATGCGAACCGCACCTTTGGTTTGGACCTGAAGCGACAGCTTCCAGTGGACCTTGATGCTTTCGCCAATCAACGCTGTTAGCAGGGCCATTTCCGCAACCAAGGCTTCTACAACAGGTGGATAAGCGTGTTGTTTCAACACACCACTTAGCACACCATCAAGGCGCGCAATGCGTCCACGTGTGTCAGATTTGTCGAGCTGGAACGGTAAAACAGTGTCGTCCCACGCAATTTGATTTCCAAGTGACATAAGGTTTCCTTAATAAGCGTTTTCGTGGCATACCGTTTTCGGGTGTTTCGGGCAAGTCGTTCACGAAGAAGGGATAGAGATATGATCAGACGTTTCGGGGAACAACCCCTCTCAGATATTTCTTATACGCCGCGCCCCGGTGTTTATGTGATTTTGCCCCAAGATCACAATCTGCTTGTGACGTTTCAAACTGAACCTGCGCCCGAATATCAGCTGCCCGGTGGTGGTGTTGATGCCGGCGAACACCCGATTGCAGCCCTGCATCGTGAGGTGATGGAGGAAACAGGTTGGATCATCGGAACACCCAAGCGTTTGGGTGCGTTTCGTCGTTTCACCTATATGCCAGAATATGACCTATATGCGGAAAAGATTTGCACCATCTATGTGGCCAATCCAATCTATCAACGGTGTGATCCGTTAGAAGAATTTCACCACGCAGTGTGGATGGATATGGAAACCGCATTGCCGCTGTTGGGAAACGAAGGCGATGCGCATTTCTTGGAACGTTTTATGATGCTGAACGGCTATCTATAGCGCCAAATTCCAACAAGACGGCAGAGACGTCATCGGGAAATTCAGTTGTGCTTGCGTGATCGGCAAGCTTCCAGACCAAGAGATCCAATTTATCTAATCCTTTTGCCGTATCCAATGATAACAGCAATCTTTCCGTTCCTGCATCATCCAAGAGCGTTCCATTGATATCAGGGCATTCGGAAACGCCATCTGAAAGAATGTAAAATTGGTCCCCTTGGCGCATTTGAAGACAACACGCGTCATAGGATGCATGTGGCAAAAGTCCCAAGGGCATTCCACCGTTCCCTAAAAAAGAAATCTTTCCATTTGCGGTTTGTAAAATTGGATGAGGATGCCCGCCCTGTGCAAAACTAAGGTGTCCAGTGGCCAGATCCAAAACCGCAAGTGCCATGGTGAAATAAAGGTCGGTGTCCATTTCCTCTAATACGAGGGTATTCAGATGTGCCAAAACGGTGTTCGGAGCGCGTGGCGCAATTTGGCCCGTTTTCGTACGCATTAGGGCGATGTTTTGTTCCGGTTCGGCGGATGACAAATATCCCGCCAAGCGCGCCGTCATAAGTGCCGAGCTGATGCCGTGGCCGGATACATCGATGCCATATATCCCAATTTGATTGGGCCCTGCTGGAAAGTAACCAACCAGATCACCCCCAACATGTCCCGCACTTCGCAGCAAAAGTGACACCTCTGCCGTATCAAACCGTCGGCTGCGGTCACGGATCAGGGATTGCTGAAGCTTTTTAGCTTCGATCAGGTCATTGTCCAAAGCATTGTAGAGCGTCTGCAATTCGGCCAAAGTGTCGCCGATAACTTGGTTTTTGTCGCGTAGTTCGTCCTGCATGGCAAGGATGCGTTCCCCTGCTGCTATCCGTGCATGCAGTTCAGAGGCGTTTACAGGTTTTGTTAGAAAATCGTCGGCGCCGTCTTCTAATCCGCGTGCGATCGCCGCTTTTTCGGATTTAGAGGTGACCAAGATAAAGTAGCAATATTTAGAATGTGCCAACGTGCGTAATTTCTGACAAAGATCCAATCCTGTCATCCCGGGCATCATCCAATCGCTGATCAACATGTCTGGCATATTGGCTTTTACATGGTCCAATGCATCCAAGGCAGATGCCGCTTCGGTGACGTCATATCCCCAGCGTTCCAACATTGTGCGCATAATTCGCCGTTGCAAGCGGCTGTCGTCGACAATGAGTATCCGTTGCACGGCCCCCTTTGGCGAAAATGGTTTGCCAATTTGTTCCAATTTATTTGCAAGCTTTGACACAGCGCACCCCTAACACAATGCACCAAGTATGGAGCGGGCGCCTTAACAGAAGATGAAACGATAAAATCCTAATCTTTCAAATTTGAACTGTAACCTTTGCTTCATGAATTGGATGGATTCTGACCGGTGGGAACAAAGGAGTAGGTTCTATGATAGATTGGAAACGTGTCACGGAATTGCGTGATGAAGTTGGAGAAGACGATTTTAATGAAATCATCGATCTTTTTCTGGAAGAAGTTGATGAAGTTATCGAATTATTGCGCGGTGGCGATGGTTTAGACGAATTAGAAGAACATATGCATTTCCTAAAAGGAAGCGCTTTGAATATTGGATTTTCAGATTTTGCAAAGCTTTGTCAAATTGGTGAAACCTTATCTGCCGAAGGGAAAATAGAGGACGTGGATGTTGATGGGGTTTTGACCGTCTATGATGCATCCCGCAGTCATTTTTTGGCAGAGGCACAGCAAAGGCTAGCGGCCTAGACCAGTAAATGCATTTTGTCCGCTCGGGTTGATCCAACTTGATCCAATGATGCCCGTCGTAATTTACGCATGCCTTTTATCCAGCGATCATAATCGGTTGCTTTGTTTAGAACGTAATCTTTTACAACTGGATGGGGCAAGATTAAGAAGCGCTCTTGTTCAAGCCCGTGGATCACTGTGTTCGCCACGTCTTGGGGTGAAATTAGACCGTCATGATCCGGCGCATCATCGGGCGTTTCATAACCAAGCATTGGGGTCGCAACATATTGCGGGCATATGACGCAAACAGTTATTCCATCATCACCATGTGCAATCGCTAATGATTCTGCCAATCCCACAGCCGCATGTTTGGTGGTGGAATAGGCCGCATCGCCTATTTGGTGCAAAAGCCCCGCAGCAGAAGCGGTATTTACCAAACACCCGTGCCCGCGTTCAATCATCATAGGCAACAGTTTACGTGCGGCATACACATGCGACATTACATGAATGTCAAAGCTGTCTTGCCAATTTGCATTTGGCGCCGATGCTGCATGCGAAGGATCGCAATACCCAACTCCGGCATTGGAAATAAAGATATCAACCTGACCAAGCTGATCGTGAACCTGATCAATCAGGGCAATAATTTGCTCTTCGCGACGAACGTCACAGGCAATGCCCAATACATCAAGTTCATGCGCCGTACGTGCAACACGATCAGCATCGATGTCGGAAATCGCAACACGCGCCCCCGCCTGTTTCAGAGCAACCGCAAGGGCGGCGCCTATGCCGCCGCTTCCCCCTGTGATGACTGCGATTTTGTTAGCAAGTTCCATTCAGATTAAATCACAAATTGGGCCAATAGTTCGTCGTTGGTGATGTCGGTATAGGTAAACCCTGCCTCATCTAGGCGCAGAAAGAAATCTTTGAATTGGTCCGAGGATTTGGTTTCGATCCCGATCAAGATCGATCCAAAGTTCCGCGCCGATTTTTTCAGAT